>JAAXKB010000057.1:0-22155 GCA_012269545.1 Gammaproteobacteria bacterium
GGCACAAAGATTACACCCTTGACGAAAAACGTGATCGAGTGAGAGCGATGCTGCAAAGCGGAACCGCCGAGATCTGTTTTTATCCAGAAAACGAACATATCGACATTGTGCTAGCCGACTCGTCGGCGTCTTAATGGTCTTTTAGCGAGTATTTTCATGCATCGTTTCCCATCAACGCTTTTTTTCCTTGTACTGCTGTCGAGCGTTTGCAGCGCGAAAACACCAGACGCGGGCGTGGAGCTTAAAACCACCGTGCACCGAGTCTTTGAGGATGGTTCCTTTGAAACGCTTGAGTTCCCATCCGAGACTCAGACGTCAGTACGCAAAGAAGCCGCGAATCCGGTGCAGCAGGGCAATGTTTCTGCATTGGAATTCCGGGCAGACAATGAAATGACATTTGATCTCTTAAGCACTGAATTGGAGCAAAAGCTCGGCGCAAGGGAGCCCGGTAGCGGTGTGTCAATGCTCGCCGGCGAATCGGCAAACGCTGCCTTTGCACTGCCGGCGGCGGATGAAGTTGCAGAGGGCGATGTGCTGCGATTTGAACTTACGATCCATAACGCCAACTCGTACGCAGTGCCTCCATTTGCTCTTGAAGTGATCGAACACTTACCGCCCGGTACGACATTGATCGGAGTATCAACCGGAGCAGCTGAGTGGGCTTTGCAGTTACCAACTCCCGGCGATGAGCAAGCAGCCGGATTAGCGCCAACTCAGCGAACGCTGCGCTTGCAAAATACCCGGGCTCTGACTGCTGGACAGCGCTCGTTGTTCAGTTATGACGTGACGGTGGAAAAGCCGCATGAGGGCGACGTGCCCAATGCAAAAGCGCAAAAAGAAGGCAAAATTTTACCTAAGTTGGAAGGCTCCAGTCCTCAATTGCAACTGCAAGAGTAGATGCGTAAGGTCTCGCTCGAATTTATAACAAGAATATCGGTAGCTTTATGTTTCGTTTACTAAAAAAGGTAGGCCTCGCAACGGCGGCGTTAGTCAGTGCTTCAGTGTCGGCGATAGCGGACGAGCCAATATCATCGGCGAACGATGGTGAAGACCTTGAGGAGGTGTTGGTGCAGGGCGTATCCAGTCTGCAACAGCGTTTGGGTGACAGCGGCAGCATCAGCGTGATTGATGCGCAAACGATTCGAGAAGTGGCGGCCACGCACCCCAGCGAAGTGCTCAATCGGGTACCCGGCGTATGGGTAAATCGTGGCTCCGGTCAGGAACATCTGACCGCGATACGATCTGCCGTGTATACCGGCTCAGGCGCATGCGGTGAGTTTGCGCTGCTGGAAAATGGCATTCCTCTGCGGCCTCAAGGCTTTTGTAACATCAATAACCTGTTTGAACTGAACATGGAGCAAGCCTATGCCGTTGAGGTCTGGCGAGGTCCTGCGAGTGCCGTGCTCGGCGGCAATGCTCTGCATGGCGCGGTAAACGTGATTAATGCCATGCCTAAGCAGACCAGTCTTGGTATTGAAGTCGGGTCATACGACTACGGCCGTATTAATGCAGGCGGCAGCTTTGAGGTTGGCCAACAAGTGTTTGGCGCAAGTTTTGTCGGTACGACGACCAACGGCTACCGAGAAGACACGGGCTATGGTCAGCAGAAGTTGAACCTAGCCCATACGACACAGGCGAATGGCTGGTCTGTGAATAACCAGCTAACGGCGACTTTATTGAATCAAGAAACCGGCGCCTATGTTCGCGGTTTTGAAGCCTATGACGATCCAGATTTGCGCAGATCGAATCCTAACCCAGAGGCCTATCGCGATGCGTGGTCGATGCGCGCCAGCAGCGAGTGGGTGAAAGATCAGTGGTCGCTCAAGCCGTACTTCCGGCGCTCGCAAATGACGTTTTTGCAGCATTTCCTGCCGGGTAAGCCGCTGGAGAAAAATGAGCAAACCAGTGGCGGATTGCTTATCGACTATAGCATTGACGCCGGTGCGACCAGCGCCAAAGTGGGTGGCCAAGTCGAACTGATGTCCGGTGCGTTGAACGAATTTCAAGAAGGCCCAACAGTGGGCAGTGCTTTTTTGGTCGCGACTCGACCATCGGGCCTGCACTACGACTATGACGTGGATTCGCAGCTAATTGCCGGTTTCTATGACCTGCAGCATCGTCTGAACGATAGTTTGAGAGTGCTCCACAGCCTGCGCTTGGAGCATTTGAGATACGATTACGACAACAATCATATTGTCGGTAATACCAAGGATGATGGCACCGCTTGCGGTTTCGGCGGCTGCCTTTACACGCGCCCGGCCAGTCGAGAGGACTCCTTCACCAATGTCGGGGCCCGGTTAGGACTCGAGAAAGATACGGCGGCGGGATTGCTGTACGCCAACGTCAGTCGCGGATTTCGACCGCCTCAGGTAACGGAACTTTATCGTCTGCGCGGTGGGCAAAGTATTGCTGATCTAGACAGTGAGGATCTGACCGCGCTGGAGACCGGTTTTAAAAACGAAAACATTTCAGTGGCGGTGTTTGTGGAGCGAACACGTAACTTCCTATTCCGTGACTCCGAAGCCTTCAACGTCAGCGACGGACGAACCCAATCCATGGGTGTGGAGTTCAGTGGCCAGCGCCGGTTCGGTCGTCATGAATTCCAATTGGCTGCGACATACGCCAAGCACGAGTACGATTTTGCGCGGGATGCGGATGCGGACGGACGTGAGGAAATCACTGATGGCAATGAGCTGGACTCGGCGCCGCGCTGGATTGCCCATGCGGCGTGGCGCACAGCGTTCAGCGATACGCTGAAACACGAACTGGAAGTCAATCGGGTTGGTTCGCACTTCGTCAATGCAGCCAATACCGCGCGCTACAAGGGCCACTACGCTGTGAATTGGCGACTACAGTGGCAGGCCAGTGCCAGCACGGAAATCAGCCTGAGAGTGATGAACCTACTGGACGAGCAATACGCCGATCGCGCTGATTTTGCGTTTGGCAGCTACCGCTATTTCCCAGCCATGCCGCGGCAGGTCTATCTTGGCGCGCGTATGATCCTTGATTGATGGGGCGACGTTGACCCCGCAGCCGCTACTTCACGCGACCGCCCTGTCTTGCGAGCGAGGCGGGCAGCGGCTGTTTTCACCGCTATCACTGAGTGTTCTGCCCGGCGATTACATAGAACTTATAGGCGAGAACGGGTCGGGTAAATCCACTTTGCTGCGCACGTTAGCGGGTTTGCACTCCCAGTTTACCGGCGAGTACCGCAGTCAGGACGCGCTGTATCAGGGCCACCGACTGGGCCTAGATGGATTACTGACCCCGCTGGAGAACCTCGCTTGGTTTGCGGGACTGGAAGATTGCCCCTCAGACCGCGAGACGACATTGGATGCATTGGATCGTGCAGGCGTGCTGGTAAAGGCCTACAGCCTCTGCAGTGCTATGTCTGCGGGTCAGCAGCGGCGAGTTGCCATGGCCCGATGGCTGCTTAGCTCTCGCAAATTGTGGCTCTTGGACGAGCCGCTAACGGCATTGGATGCCAGTGCTCAAGGACTTCTTGGGGAGATTATCGCCGAGCACTGTGCCAGCGGTGGAGCAGCGATATGTGCAACTCATAACCCCATCGATATCAGCAACAAGAGCGAGTTGATTTTGCAGGCCGACAAGTCGGGTGCTCGGTCGTGATTCGCGCTGCCTTGGTTCGAGAGTGGCAGGTTCTCCTGCGCGGCAGGGGCACGGTGATAAATCCCATTGCCTTTTTGCTGTTAACCACGACACTTTTCGTTATCGCGGCGCCGGATGCAATGACGACAGCGGCGGATCAGTCCTCCGCCGTTGCCCCCGGCGTTCTGTGGTCTCTGGTGCTGCTAACTCAGCTCCTAGCGTTGGATAGCATGTATCGAAGAGACTTCGATAGTGGTGTATTGGAGCAGACGTTGGTCGGCGCGCAGGTACCTTTTGTCGCAGTGTTGATTCGAATATTTATGCAATGGCTGAGCACTGGGTTTATCATGGTAGGCCTAGTGCCGCTGCTTGGACTGATGCTCGGTTTGTCGTCGCAAGCTCTGCCTGCAACCGCTCTCGCCCTCTTGCTGGGGACTCCAGCATTAAGTCTGCTGGGCAGTATCGGAGCGAGCGTGACGGTGGGATTCAATCGTGGCGGGGTTATTTTGGCGCTGTTGGTGTTGCCATTATTCCTGCCCACGCTGGTTTTTGGCGCGGATATGGTAATCAGTGCTCAAGCCGGGCGCAGCGTGATGCCGCAGGTTTATGCCCTCAGTTTGATCAGTTTGGTTGCCTTGGCCTTGGCCCCTTTCGCAACCTTGGCAGGCCTCAAAATCAGTTTAGAGATGCAGTAACGATTGGGCACGCTTGACGCATAAAGTAAGGGTCGTCTCAGGAAACTTGGAGTAGACGTGATCGCGCGATTTTTTGGACAGTGGGTAATGTCATGCTAGGTGCATCGCTCAAGCGGCTCTGGCACAAGCTCGGATCGCCGCGCTGGTTTTTTTCTCTGACCACGCCGTGGGTCACCTTCTTCGGCTGGTCCGCAGCGTTGCTACTGCTGTGGGGGGCGATCTGGGGCTTGGCCTACGCGCCTGCAGATTATCAGCAGGGCAATAGCTTTCGTATCATGTATGTCCACGTGCCGGCCGCCATGCTAGCCCAAAGCCTCTATATTGGCATGGGTGTGGCCGGTTTCATCGGGCTGGTGTGGCGCATGAAACTCACCGATGTAGCGATTTCTGCCTGTCTGCCATTGGGTATGGTGGTTACCGCGCTGGCGCTTTTCTCTGGCAGCGTCTGGGGACGTCCAACCTGGGGCAGCTGGTGGGAGTGGGACGGGCGGACTGTATCCACCTTAGTGCTGTTCTTTTTGTACGTGGGGGTTTTTGCCCTGCGCGAAGCGATAGCGGAGGCGGAACTTCGGGCCCGGGCCAGCGCTCTGATCGCCATGGTTGGTACGGTGAACATACCCATCATCAAGTATTCGGTTGAGTGGTGGAACACATTGCACCAACCGGCATCTTTCAGTCTGACGCAAAAACCCACGATGCCAAGTGAGATGTGGCTGCCTCTGCTGGTTATGGTGCTTGGGTTTTATTGTTTCGCCGGATTCATTGTCTTGCTGCGTATGCGCAGTGAAATTCTTCAGCGGGAATCGAATGCACGCTGGGCAAGGGACTGGATTGTGCGGCGTGGGTTTTCGTAATGTATTTCGATTCTTTTACTGAATTTATGCTGATGGGGAAACACGGATTCTATGTGTGGGTAGCCTATGGCGCGACTGTCGCTGTACTGCTCGGTTCTTGGATTAGCGCACGACAGGCGTTCGTCTCCGCAAAGAAGCAGATCGCACAGCAAATCGAACTGGCGGAGCGATCCGCTCCCGTAACGACCCGTAATGGGGAGGATGCTCATGAATCCGAAACGTAAACAGCGGTTGTACCTAACCTTGTTCTTGTTACTGGTGGCTAGTGGCGTGACCGCGCTGCTCATTCAGATTTCTGGCGAAAACATGAACATGTTTTACCCCCCTGCGGATGTAGTCTCAGGCGAGGCGCCTGTTGGCGAAACGCTCCGAGCGGGTGGCATGGTGCGGGAGGGAAGCGTGGTACGCAGTTCCAATGACTTGGGCGTTACCTTTGTTCTTACCGATCATCAGGGTGCTGATTTCGCGGTCGAGTACACCGGAATCCTGCCTGACCTCTTTCGCGAGGGCCAAGGGATCCTGGTGGAGGGCCAGTTGAACGCTGCCGGTGTGTTCAGTGCGACCGAGGTTCTAGCTAAGCACGATGAAAACTACATGCCGCCAGAATTAATGGATCTGCAGGGCATGGAGCCACCGGCCACGCCAAAGAGCGTCATGCCGGGGTATCCCTCGGCGCAAAGCAAGGCGGATACGGCCACGGATCGCACTCATGATTCCTGAACTGGGAAACTTTGCGCTATCGCTGGCGGCGGTTCTAGCCCTTGGCGGTTCGGTCATGGGTCTCGCCGCGCCGCGCGATGACGTGCTGCAACGAGCAGCAATGTCCATGGTTTTTGGTCAGTGGGCGTTTAGCTTGCTGGCGTTTGCCGCTCTGGTTTACGCCTTTGTGGCGGATGATTTCAGTGTCGCTTACGTGGCGAATCAGTCGAACACACTGTTGCCTTGGTACTACAAAGTGAGTGCCGCATGGGGCGGACACGAAGGGTCATTTCTGCTTTGGATTTTGATCATGGGGTGCTGGATGGCAGCCTTCAGTCTGCGTTCAGGCCAGTACCCTCTGCATTTTACCACCCGTGTGCTAGGCATTTTGTCTTTGCTGAATCTGGGCTTTATTTGCTTCGCTCTTTTCACCAGCAACCCGTTTTTGCGTCTGATCCCGCTTACGCCCGCAGATGGGGCGGATTTGAATCCGCTTTTGCAGGACTTTGGCCTGATTGTGCACCCCCCATTGCTCTACGCCGGTTACGTCGGTTTAGCAATTCCCTTTGCCTTGGCTGTTGCCGCTCTGTTGGAGGGGCGTGTGGATGCGACCTGGGCACGATGGTGTCGTACATGGACCAACATGGCGTGGGCCATGCTGACCTGCGGCATCACCTTGGGCAGCTGGTGGGCCTACTACGAGTTGGGCTGGGGCGGCTGGTGGTTCTGGGATCCGGTTGAAAATGCCTCCTTCATGCCGTGGCTGGCGGCCACCGCCTTAGTGCACTCATTATCCGTGACCGAGAACCGGGGCACATTCAAAAGCTGGACACTGCTGCTCGCTATAACAGCATTTTCATTTTCGCTGCTGGGAGCCTTCATCGTGCGCTCTGGCGTACTGACGTCCGTACATTCCTTCGCCGTGGATCCCGAGAGAGGGATGTACATTCTGATCTTCCTCGCCTTAGTGGTTGGCGGTTCTCTCTCTTTGTACGCGGCACGGGCCGGACAGGCTAGTGCTAGGATCGGTTATGGTCTGTTGAGTCGCGAGTTCTTCATGCTGATCAATAATGTGATCCTAGTAGTCTCCCTTGCGGTGGTGCTTTGGGGAACGTTAGCGCCGATTGGGTACGAAGCACTCACTGGCGGGCGCATTTCCATCGGTACGCCATTCTTTAACGCGTTTTTCGTGCCTCTAGGCCTTCTGTTATTGGCAGCATTGGCATTTTTACCCGTGCTCAATTGGAAGCGCACTCGAGTAGAAGTGTTGGGTGGTGTTTATCAAGCCATGGGTATCGCAGCTGTGCTCGGCGTGTGTGTTTGGTTTGTGCTGGATCCCGCGTCTATCGTCGTGGCCAGCGCCGTTGCGCTGTCTGCATGGGTGGTGCTCACTCATGCCAAGCAACTGTCCCTGCGCTTAAGGCGTGGCAGGTTACCGGCAGCATACTTGGGTATGACCTTGGCGCACTTTGGCTTTGCGATGGGTACCTTGGGCATCGCGGTCACGGCTACCCAATCTACCGAAACAGACGTTCGAATGTCGCCGCAAAGCAGCGTTGAGCTTGCTGGCCAACAGGTAACCTTTACCGGAGTCATTGACGTCTTGGGGCCAAACTACAGTGCCCAGCAAGGTATTTTTATTCTGACCGAAGCCGATGGTTCTAACGCTTACGAACTCAGACCTGAAAAGCGTCAGTACTTTGCTGGTGGCAATGTGATGACCGAAGCTGGTATCGCTGCGGGTTTTTTTGCGGATACGTATCTGTCGTTGGGCGAACCTCTGGAGGGAGGGGCTTGGGCTGTGCGACTGCATTACAAACCGCTGGTTCGCTGGGTCTGGCTCGGCGCCCTCCTAATGGCCTTGGGCGGAGTGCTGGCGGTATTCGATAAACGCTATGCACGGCAGCGTCGCAAACGACCAGTTGCGGACGCAGACCCGGTGACGGCATGAGCCGGGCCAGTCTTTTCATTCCGCTGGGTGTCTTCGTGCTGATTATGGGGCTTGGCTATATTGGCTTTGACCTCGGTGCGCGCAACGAACTGCCGTCCGCGCTGATCAATAAACCGTTTCCCGAATTCAACGCCCGTTTGCTGGAAAATCCAGAGCAAACGATGACCCGAGCGGACCTGCTGGGCCGACCGGCCATGGTCAATGTTTGGGCGACCTGGTGCCCGACCTGTCTGAGCGAGCACGAAGAGTTGATGCGTATCGCGCAGACGACGGACATCGTCATTGTTGGCGTGAACTACAAGGACCGTCCGACCAAGGCTCTGCAGTGGCTTGCACAGTACGGCAACCCTTATGATGTGGTGCTAGACGATCGGGACGGTCTACTGGGTATCGAAATGGGCGTCTATGGTGCCCCAGAAACGTTTTTGCTGAACGCCGCCGGCGAGGTGGTATACAAACGCGTCGGAGACATCAATCCGCGCATTTGGCGAGATGAACTGGAGCCGCGATTTCGACAGCTGGGTGTCACCCTGAGCGCGAATCTTGAGACCCGGAACCCGCAATGATCAAAAACCCTTTGCCCAGACTTTGCGTGTGGCTCTTACTGGGGCTACTGCAAGCATCCGTCGCGCTGGGTGCCTCTCAAATTGATACGTTCCAGTTTGCCGACGATGTCGAAAAAAGACGTTATCGGGCCCTGATCGAAGAGTTCCGCTGTCCGAAGTGTTTGAATACGAATTTAGCGGGCAGTGATGCGCCTATTGCCCAAGATTTGCGCAAAACAGTGCATCGGTTGTTAGCTGTTGAAGGCATGAGCGATCAAGAAGTCCGAGACTACCTGCAAGCCCGCTATGGGGACTTTGTGCTGTACGACCCGCCTTTCAATGCGCGCACTTGGTACATCTGGCTAGTGCCTGTCGGACTTGGTTTGCTGGCGTTTTTTGTTCTCTACCGATTGCAAAGATCGGCGCGTGTTGAACATCGTGGCCTTGATGCTGAGCAACAAAGACGCCTGCAGAGGATCGTGGGCGGTAAGACGGATTCCAGAAATTGATGTTTGTTTTTTTTCTGCTGGCACTTTTGGCACTGCTCTTTGTGCTAGCGCCGTTATGGTTGTTTCGGAGCGATGCCGGCTTAGCCGCCGCGTCACAAAACACTGCACGGGAAGAGGCTGCAGAGCAAAGTCGCGCTTGGTACGACCAACGGATGCGCGAATTGGCTGACGAGGAGATGGACGAGGCCCAGCGAACCGAGCTGTCGGAAGAGCTGGCATCGGTGTTACTCGCAGAGCATCCCAGTGCAGGGGCGCCTGAGACACTGAGTGCGGCTGCAGCCAATACCCCGGCCAGCACCGCCAGACCCGCAAACCTGCTGTTGATCACGGGCGCGCTGTTAGTTGCGCTTGCGGTCGGTGTTTATGGCCAGTTGGGGAGCTTTGGCGCGTCTAAAATTCAAGGCGCGCAAGAGGTGCTGGCGCTCTCGCCGGAAAGTGATTTGGAGCTTTTGCAGAATTGGCAGGTGCGCCTAGCGCAGTGGGTGGAAGGTGAGCCCGCGGACGCTCAAAGTTGGTATTTGCTAGGCCACGCGCACCTTAAGCTGGGTGCGTTTAGTAGTGCCGAACGCGCCTTTGCCCAGGCCCATAAATACGCCGACAGTGATGTGTCGGTGAAGTTTTATTGGCTTCAGGCTCGATATCTTGACCGGCAGGGTGTGTTAGACGATCGCAGCAGACAGTTAGCGCAGGAAATTTTGGCAATTGATCCGAACAGCCCCCAAGTTCTTGAAATGCTTGCGGTTGCGGCGATCAGTGATGGTGATGCAGCTGCGGCAATTACGCTGCTGAATCGGACTCTTAGTTCTGAACAGCGTCCTGAACGGGTGCGGGCCACGGTCGATGCGATTGGCGCTTTGCGCTCGGCCTATGCTCAGCAGGGCGGATCGGCAGCCATTCAGGTAAATGTGAGGGCAGTACAACCGACTGACTCAAACTCAGTGGTCTTTGTCGTTGCGCGACCGATCGGCGGCGGGATGCCCTACGCCGTGGTTCGCCGCCCCAGCTGGTTGCTTCCGTTCTCGGTTAGCCTTGATGATCTGGTGAGTATGAGCCCGGACCGTCCGCTGTCTCAAGCGGATGGTTTTGAGATTTTGGTGCGCCTGAGTGCCAGCGGTTTAGCTCAGGCAGAGGCCGGCGACTGGCAGTGGCAATCGGAGCCGCTGACTCTGTCGAGCAGCGACGTGGGCAATCCGGTGCTTGAGGCAATTTTGGCGCCGCCGAGTTAGCCTGCGGAAAAGTACCCGGCGCTTCCACAAAAATGTGACGTGGCGCGCTGGGATGAATTAAGCTAAACAACTTCTTCGGCGTGTGCGGCATTCTTCATGAGACTGAAACAAATCAAGCTTGCTGGCTTTAAGTCTTTTGTGGACTCCACCACGGTGACCCTGCCAGGGAACCGCTGTGCGGTTGTGGGTCCGAACGGCTGCGGCAAATCCAATATTATTGACGCCGTGCGCTGGGTTATGGGAGAAAGCTCGGCAAAGCAATTGCGCGGCGAGAACATTACCGACGTTATTTTTAACGGTTCAAATACCCGTAAACCCAACAACGCCGCCAGTATTGAATTGATCTTTGATAACAGTGACGGGCGTATTGGAGGAGAGTACGCAGCCTATGCCGACATCGCCATTCGTCGCGAGGTGAGTCGGGACGGTCAGTCTAATTACCTGCTCAATGGCACTCGCTGCCGGCGGCGCGACATTCAAGATATTTTTCTTGGCACAGGGTTTGGTCCGCGCAGCTACTCCATCATTGAGCAAGGCATGATTTCCCAGCTGGTCGAGGCGAAACCCGAGGAACTCAGGGTTTATCTGGAAGAGGCTGCGGGCATTTCGAAGTACAAAGAGCGCCGCCGCGAAACGCACAACCGGATCAAGCACACCCGGGAGAACCTAGAGCGTATCAACGACATTCGTGAAGAACTCGGGCGGCAGCTGGATCGTCTGCAGCGGCAGGCTCAGGCAGCGGAACGGTATCGAACGCTGAAGACCGAAGAATCACTTTTAAATGCGCAACTGTTCGTGCTGCGATACCAGGCATTGAAAGAGGGATTGGGTCGGCGCGAGCAACAAATAAACGCTCTGGAAATGGATCTGGAAAAAGCCATAGCTGAACAGCGGCGTGTGGAAGCGCAGATTGAGGGGCAGCGAAAAGGATTTTCGGAGCAGACCGAAAAAGTAAACAGCGTGCAGGAGCGCTTTTACAAGTTAGGCGCGCAAATTACCCACACAGAGGAAAGACTGCAGTTCAATAGACGGCGGTTGGTACAGCTTAACGAAGAATTAGAGCGCGCGCGTTCACGCAGCGCGGAAGCTGATCAGCAAATCACGGGTGACGACGAACAGATTCAGCGGATGCAGGCGGAGGTGACCGAGTTACAACCTCAGGCAGAGTCGCTATCGGCAGCGGATCAATCTGTACAGGCTGCGTTGGCAGAGCTAGAAGACCAAAATAAGGAATGGCAGGAACGCTGGGATACGTTCAATCAGCAGTTTTCTGCGAATGAACAAGAAGCTCAGGTACAAACCTCGAGAATAGAATATCTGCAGCAGCTCATCGCAAGACTGGATAACCGAGCTCAGGAATTGGCGCGATTGGCCTCGGATCAGCCCAAGCAGGAAGGTCAGCTGGTCGAGCAAATGGCACTGGAGATTGATGGTTTGGAATCCCAGAGTCGCTCGCTGGACGAGTTAATGACGGAGTGCCGCGAGGAACTTTCAGTCGCTCGGCAGGCGACTCAGGGGTTGGAACAATCCTTGGAGTCGGCTCGAGGTCAGGTGCAACAGTTGCGTCAGCAAGCTGCGAATCTGCAGGCCATACAAGATGCCGCCTTGGGCAGCAACGTGCCCGAAGCCGAGAATTGGATCGCGGACAATGATCTGTTGAATGCTCAAAGGTTAGGTCAAAACTTGTCTGTTGTGCCGGGTTGGGAGGGCGCAGTGGAATCTGTGCTGGGCCGGTTTATGCAGGCTCTGCAGGTGGATGATCTCGCCGGATTTGCGGATACCCTGAGTCAATTGGTGGAGGGCGACCTAGCCCTTGTGGAGTCGCGTGCCACGGATGCTGTTGACGCCCGCAACGAGGCGTTAGCCCTGCCCACCGTGCGCTCGTTTCTGCGGGACCGTTCGCTGGCTGGCAGTTCATTGCTTTACGGAGTCTTTGCCGCGGAATCCGCCGAGGTAGCCCTGAGCAAGCGTCATCAGTTGACGCCGGGCCAGAGCATTATTACTCGTGAAGGCTTTTGGGTAGGTCCGGATTGGATGCGGGCTTTACACGACGCAGATCAAACCCAAGGCATCATTGAACGCGGTCGAGCGATTGAGTCGTTGGCGTTGGAGATCGAAGAGGCCGACGCGCATCTGGCGAAGCTGGTGGAACAACGTCAGGCGGCACGGATTCAGGTTGAAACGCTGGAGGCCAAGCGCGAAGAGCTTCAGCGTCAGGCGAACGAATTGAACGCAAGCTTGAGTGATCGACGCACCGACCATGGAGTAACTCGTGTGAAGCTGGAAGAGGCAGCGGCCAGACAAGAGCAGCTTCGCAAAGAATCGGCAGAAGTCGTAGAACAACTTGCCCAAGAAAAAAACCGCCTGGAACAAACGCGTAGCGCCCTGGCGGTAGCAGAGACCGTACGCAGCGAACAGAGTCTGGTGAAGGCCGACCTGCAAGAGCAACGCGAGCACTTGGGCGAGCGTTTGCAGCGCAGTCGTGAATCCGCCCGCGTGAGCCGAGATAAATTCCACGCAGTCAATGTGCGGTTGGAATCTGTGCAATCCCAGCTAACAGTGGCCTTGACCGCGCGGGAGCGTTTACGAAATCAACAAACCCAACTGACGGAGCAGATGAAAGGTGTTGAACAAGGGATTGCAGAAAGCCGGCGGCCAATCCCTGATCTGGAAGCTCAGTTAAAAGAGCAGTTAGCCAGTCGCGTTGGGGTTGAGGAAGAACTCAGGCTCGCTCGTGGCAACTTGGAAGAGCTGGAATCCGGTATTCGGGCACTCGAGGCTCAGCGAGGTAGTGTCTCTGAAAGCGTCGCCAAGGTTCGGGAAGGATTGGAAAATGAGCGTGTCCAGCGACAAGGCATGGCGGTGCAAGAAAGTAATCTGCTCGAGCAGTTGGGTGCAACCGGCCACGAATTGACAGTGGTTCTGCAGGGTATGCCAGAAGGAGCCACCGAGTCAGCTTGGGTGGAAGAAATCGAACGTATGTCGCGCCGTATTCAACGTCTTGGCGCGATTAACTTGGCTGCTATCGAGGAGTTCGATTCGGAGTCTGAGCGCAAGAACTATTTGGATGCCCAAGCGGCGGATCTTGAGGAAGCATTGGACACGCTGCTGGAAGTCATGCAGAAAATCGACAAAGAAACGCGGATTCGCTTCAAGGAAACCTTCGATTCGGTGAACACAAAACTGGGTGAGCTGTTCCCGAAGGTATTTGGTGGGGGCAGTGCGACACTGGAGCTGACCGGGGATGATATGCTCGATACCGGCGTAACGTTGATGGCTCGCCCCCCCGGGAAAAAGAATTCATCAATTCACCTGCTTTCCGGCGGTGAAAAAGCGATGACCGCTGTGGCGCTGATTTTTGCTATTTTTCACCTCAACCCGAGTCCGGTGTGTTTACTTGATGAGGTTGATGCGCCCTTAGATGATATGAACGTTACGCGCTTTGCTGGGTTGATACGTGAAATGTCCGAGTCGGTGCAGTTTTTGGTGATAACGCACAACAAGATCACCATGGAAATGGCAGATTATTTGATGGGCGTCACCATGCATGAAGCCGGCGTGTCGCGTTTGGTTTCGGTAGACGTGGACGCAGCAGCAGCACTGGCTATTGCTTGATGACCATATTAGTTTAGGGACTACATTCGCGGGGTATGTTTTGGATACCAAAGATCTGATCATTATCGCAGGCAGCATTTTCTTCGTCCTAATCGTTGCCCATGGATTATGGGTTGCTCGCCGGAACCGTCAGAATGCAATCCACATGGATATCAAAGCCTCAGAGACGATGGACGAATCCTCGTTAGACCAAACCTCAGCGGATTTTCCGAATGGCGGGGCGCGGATTATCAGTCAAGCACTACAAGATGAAGGCGTTGAAACAAGAGGTGAGGAGCGATCAAAAGATGCGTCTGCACCGGCGGAGGATGCTTCAATGGCCGCAGCCGATGGACCAGCACAGGCCATCGCGGAGGGCGAACCCTCGCCGCCTCGAACTGACGATTTATTCGATACCGAAGATGCTCTCCTTGTGTCAGAGACAAGGGCCTCCAAACGGCGATCCGCTAAAAAGAACATCCCCGAAGCACAGCCCAAGCGGCCTGCTGCGAGCAGCGCATCCCGGCAAAATGGGGCCGATAAAGGAGAATCCGTTGCGCGTGATGCGCGACGTCGGAATCCTCAGCTGGAAGAACTGCTGATTTTGGGTGTCATGGCGAAAGCAGATGAACCCTTTGGCGGCGACGATTTGGTGGCGGCCTTGCGCGGCCAAGGTTTAAAGTTTGGCGACATGGCTATTTTTCACCGGACCCACGATGACAGCGGTGAGCGGTTGTTCAGTGTCGCCAATGCGGTGGAGCCGGGTACCTTTGATCTTTCGGACTTAAGCGAGCTAAAAACCCCGGGGCTAACTTTTTTCATGCAGCTGCCGGTTCCGGGGGATGCTTTGGAAACGCTGGAGGATATGATTCTCTCTGCCCGTACGGTGGCGGCGGCACTGGGCGGTGATGTGAAAGATGACACGATGAGTGCCTTGACCGGACAGACAGTCGAGCACCTAAAACAGCGTATTGCTGACTTCGTGCGCAAGCAATTGACAGCCCCCAGCGACGGTTGATGAGCCAAAACCGAAAACCAGAGCAAGAATCCAACCAAGAACCAAGCGCATTGGTGCTCGAGCGGGTCACCTATTTGCGTGAGCAGCTAGCACATCATCTTTATCGTTACCACGTTCTGGATGCACCGGAAATAGCCGATGCTGAATACGATCTGCTATTTGATGAGCTGTTAGCGTTGGAACATGCTTACCCCAGTCTGCATTCGGTTTCTTCCCCCACTCAGCGTGTCGGTGCGCCAGCCCTTGATCAGTTCGAAAAAGTTCAGCACGCGCGTCCCATGCTTTCGCTGGACAAAGCCTCCTCGCGGGAGGAATTGGAGCAATGGATGCAGCGTTGTCGCAATCGTCTGGGTGACGTTGCACTGACCTTTACCTGTGAGCCTAAAATCGACGGTGTTGCCGTCGCGCTGGTTTACGAAAACGGCGAGCTGACCCTGGCCGCGACGCGAGGCGACGGTAACGAGGGTGAGAATATTTCTGCCAATGTGCGCACGATCGGTTCGATTCCCTTGACGCTGTCAGGTGAGGCAAGCCACTTGGCGCCAAAGTTAGAGGTGCGAGGGGAAATATATATTCCGCTGGATCGTTTTCATGCCTTCAATGCTGCAGCCATTGCTGAAGGCGAAAAACCCATGGTCAACCCGCGTAATGGCGCTGCAGGGAGTTTGCGACAACTGGACAGCAAGGTAACCGCAGGCCGACCTCTGACCATGTTCTGTTACAGCTTGGGCGGCAGTGAAGGTGACTGGCAGCCACAGACTCAAGAAGAAGTGCTCAGTACCTTTGCGGAGTGGGGACTGCGAACGAATCCGGCGCTGGAAGTTGTCGCCGATCTCGATCAGTGTTTGCACTACATAGAGCGTCTGGAGTTGCGGCGAGACGATCTGGGTTATGAGATTGATGGCGTCGTAATCAAGGTCAATGACCTCAGTCAGCAACAGGTGTTGGGTTCGGTGACGCGCAAACCGCGCTGGGCAATTGCTTACAAGTTCGCAGCTCAGGAAGCAACATCAGTCGTGCAAAGCGTCGACTTTCAAGTAGGCCGGACCGGCGCGATCACGCCGGTGGCAAGGCTGCAGCCGACCTTTGTCGGTGGAGTCACGGTGACCAATGCGACGTTGCACAACATGGACGAGATCGCTCGGCTGGATTTGCACGTGGGGGACCGCGTGATGATCCGACGCGCTGGCGATGTGATTCCACAAATTGCTGGCGTAATTTTATCGCAGCGTCCGACGGACGCTAAAGCTGTGGGTTTACCCGACGGCTGCCCATCTTGCGGAAGCCTCATTCATCGAACCGACGAGGAGGTGGTCGCGCGCTGCAGCGCGCCGCGAGACACGTGCCCCGCCAAGCGCAAAGAAGGGTTAAAGCACTTCGTCTCACGCTTGGCCTTTGATGTCGACGGCTTGGGCGACAAGCTTATTGATCAATTGGTGGATCAAGGGTTGGTGTCTAATGCAGCAGACCTGTTTGCTCTGTCGCGGGATCAACTCATCGCACTTGAACGCATGGGCGAGAAGTCAGCGGATAACTTACTTGGTGCCTTGAAGGCTGCAAAGCAGACGACGCTGCCTCGCATGATCTACGCACTGGGGATTCGCGAGGTGGGAGAGGCGACAGCGGCAGGGCTTGCGCTCAGTTTTGGTGATATGGAGTCGCTGATGGCTGCCGATTTGCATGCGCTGGAGCGAGTGCCGGATGTTGGTCCCGTTGTCGCAAAATCTGTGCAGGAGTTTTTTGCCCAACCGGAACACTGCGATGTGGTTGCAGCCCTGCAGCAGCTGGGTGTGAACTGGCCCGCAATCGACGTGATTGCACCGGAGTCGCTTCCTCTAACTGGTCAAACTTGGGTATTGACCGGTACGCTGGAAACCATGCCCCGCAGCGCGGCTAAGCAGCAACTGATTGATCTTGGCGCGAAAGTGGCTGGTTCTGTATCGGCCAAAACGACAGTAGTCGTTGCAGGGCCCGGCGCCGGCAGCAAACTGGAGAAAGCCCAAAGCCTTGGGATTCAGGTGCGTTCAGAAGAGGCACTGCTAGAGCTGTTTAACCAATACAAAAAGGAAGTAGAGTAATGTGGAAACTGTTTGCGTTCTCGCTCTTGGTGGCCGCATTGAGCAGCTGTGCCTCTGGGCCTCCAGCAGATCCCAACAACATTTGCCGGGTTCTTGCGGATGAGCGAGGCTGGAAAAAAGACGCTCGCAAAGCCTATAAACGCTGGGGACTGCCCCCTCATATCGGTTTTGCATTTATCCATCGTGAATCTACGTTCGACGCGAAGGCGAAGCCCGCGCGCAAAAAATTGCTTGGAGTTGTCCCCATGGCGCGGCCTTCTTCAGCGTTTGGCTATGCTCAGGCAATTGACGAAACCTGGTCTGATTATAAAAAGAGCACGGGGAGACGATTCGCCCAGCGAGATAATATGGGTGATGCGCTTGATTTTATTGGTTGGTATAACGATACCAGTCATCGTCGTCTTGGATTGTCTAAGGGCGACGCGTACAGCCTGTATCTCGCCTATTACAGTGGCCACGGTGGCTATGCTCGAGGCACATGGAAGAAGTCCTCGGCCATCAAGGGCTACGCGAAAAAGGCGTCACGACAGGCCGCCATATACAAGCGGCAGCTTCGGAAATGCCGAATCTAAAGCTGAAAGAGCTTGTTTGGGGGCAGGGGTAACTCGTCTGCCCGTGCGATAAGGTCGGTCAGCCATTTGATGTAGGGCTTTGCTTGTTGCAAGAGTTTCGCCACGCTGGTGTCGTTCTCATCGCTGCGGAATGCTCGGCGAAACACGGGTGCGTAGTACAGGGGTTTGCCAAAGTATACGGAATGTCTCGTGAAGTGATTTCTCAGCTCATTGAACTCTTCCCGGCTGTCCACCATATTTGGTAACAGCACGACGGGCGGGGGCGGACCGTCGATATTGGTCTTCTGCCGTCCAAACAATTCCTGTAGGTCTTCAAGATATTTTAGCGTTGCAAAGACATCGGCATCGCCTACTGAGGTTGGAACGAAGATCATGTCACTGTGGCTAAGGAAAGTGCTCCTCAACGGCTCATTTCCTGCGGGGCTGTCAAAAATAATGTATTTCTTGCTATTTCGGTATGGAAAATCCGATCCCATGTGATTGATCAGGTTTCCATTGTTTGGCGAGCCCGAGTTGAGAAAAAAATCGTCGTTCTCAAGAACGCTGAACCGGCTGTTTTCGAAGCGACGCAGCGAGTCGCTACTGGTCTTTTGTACATCCAAGTCAATCAGTTCGACACGAGAGCTTGGGTGCAGTGTGGCGATTCCTAAGCTAGCCATAAGCGCAAGGGTACTTTTACCAACACCGCCCTTGGAGTTGGCAAATACCACAGAACGAGGCTTGGCCGATACCTGTTGGCCAAGCTGACTGACGTTTTCTGAATTCAATTTCAGCTCTCGGGCGACGAAGGCGTTTAGAGGTCTCTGTCTTCTTCGGTGCCTACTTCCAGACTGTCGTTCGATACCGCCGCCGTAAAGGCTTCCAGACGGTCTGAAATGACCGGGGCTTCAGCGGCGCTGCCTTCCCAATCCGTGGCAATTTCGCCGACCAGCTTGGCGCCTTCCATGCACTCAATGGAGCCATACTTGATGTTGCCGCGAATTCGGCCGGAGGCGCACACGGTAAGTTTGCCCGAAAGTTGGAGGCTATCCTCAACGGTACCCTCGATTTCCGCGGTTTCGCCGGAGATATCTCCGACCACGCAGCCAGAGGGGCCAACGATCAAATGTTTAACCGCTACCTTCCCGACAATCTTGCCGTCGATGCGTGCCGTGCCGTCAATGGCGAGGGAAGCCCCCTCCAAGTGTGTAGCCGGACCAACGTAAAATTCGTAGCCTGAGTCGTTCTGCGCCATGTCTAAATTCCTGTCTTGTACTGAAAGTTGCTATTTGTTTTGACTCGCCGAGTTGCAAGCTGTCGCTATTTATTCCCGGCTGCAGGGAGTTGTAGCTCCTCTGCCATTGTCACCAATTCGCCCGTAATCACTGCTCCCGGGCTAACTGCCAGCTTGTAAAAACGAATCACACCGCTGACTTCTGCGGATGAACCGATGGAAACACTGCTCGTGCCGGTGACATTAGCATCGACCTTACCAGCGATTTCCACCCTTGGAGCGTTGATTTCACCGGTGAACGAGCCGCCTTCAAGGATCTTTACCACGCTTGTGTCCTCGCCATCACAAATCACAGAACCATTGACGGTTCCTGCAATGACCAGCTCTTGGCGAAAGGTAATATCCCCGCTCAGCACGGTTCCAGCTGCAACAAGACTTGTTGCAGCGCTGTTGCCCTGTTTTGAGTTCATCACCCGCTTCCAGCTCGAGGTTCATCCTATTAGTCGGTTAAGTCTACTATAAGTTAATAGAAAAATTTGCGAGTTTGGGTGATCGAATTCGCCCTAGTAAGAGACACCCATGCCCGCTCTGGCATCGTTATTCACCCCATAGCCCGGGATCGGATAGCGCAAACCGTTGCTGGAAAGTGCCTCCAGTCCTCGAATTACTTTGGGTAAGAAATGGGGGGGTATGGCCATCAACAGCTCATCTTCCATGACGCCTCCATAGCGACGTTCGGCAAAACAAGGAATAGACAGGCTCGGCTCGCCGGTTGCCAAGGCCTTGCCCCAACTGTCAGCGCAGGCACTTTCTCCCACGCAGCCGAACTCTAATTTTTTGTAACCTGTCCACTGCAGCCCATTGATGAAAATAATCATTTGCGCAGGAGTGGCGTAGATCAGGCAGATGTCAGGAGGGTTTAACCGACCGCTTGCCAAGGGGCTCACAGCCATCGCTTCGTACTCACCAAAGGGCACAACGTCCATGGCCGCCTGATGGGCTGCGGCATCTTCGGCAGTCCCGTACCAAACGCCGTTCATACGATTGCCGGAAAGCCATTCGTCGTCGCGAGGATGTAGGCCGATGACCGTACTGCATTGGGCGCCAACCAAGTCTTCGGCAGTGATTCCGACGGTCCAGCCGTTGCGGGCGGCTTGGCCAACGATTTGATCCGTCGTGTGAATGTCTTGGGGACGCCTGATGCGTGGCACTTGCTCCATGTCATCGCGACTCGTAAACAGCTTCATGCCGATGGGTGTGGTTCTCAGCCTCAGCAGGCGATTCAAGTCGTCAACGACTTTTGCGCCGTCAAAATCCAGCTCGCTAGCAATAATGTCATTCATAAAAAGTCCCCTCCGGTGTTGCTTCTCAATCAGAGATTGAGTTTTTCACGATAAAATTGGGTGCACAGGGCGGCCAGCCGGTCCGGCTCGTCGTAGTGCACCATGTGCCCTGACTGATCGAACCAGTGGTGTTCGCAGTCTTGAAATAGATCGATGCGCTGCTGCATCTCATTTTCAGCAAAGCGCCCGTCAAAATTCTCATCGCCCATTTCCGCCCCCCAGTATTCGAAGGACAAGCTCCCGCTAATCACGCAGGTAGGAGCCTGAATGTTGCGCCAAAACTTAGCATCGTTGGCGCGGGAGGCTCCAACAAAGACGCTGTTGGCACGCGAGTCAAATGCCCAAGTTAAGCCGTCATCGGTCTCCCTGACTAAATGGGGTATCAGCTCGTGGGCCCGAGTGGCGCTCAGCCTAGGGTTGTTGTGCTGCAGTCGTTTGAGAGCGTCCGCTTGGTCTCTGATCGGTCGAGTACGCCGTTTTTGGTGGCGGAGGCGATTCATGATCATGAATTGCAGGACCTGCATCTCCGCAGCTTCATTGCTTTCGTGTGCGCGGTGAGGCGGCCCTAGGCCCTCAATAATTGCGACTGCCTCGACATGTTCGGGAAAAACTGCCGCATATCTGCTAACGATATGTCCACCCAAACTATGGCCAAACATGGCGATGCGCTGGCCGGCGAGAGAAGAAACCACCTCGCTGAGGTCGAGGACGAAGTCATAAACACCGTAGGCTTCGCTGTGATCGCTGCTCCCATGACCCCGCAATTCGGGCAGCAGCACATGAAAGTGCCGGCTTAACTACTGGGCAATGGGCATTAACGCGTAGGCGCTGTCGCGCAAACCATGCTGCATCACCACGGTGGCGCGAGAGCGATGTTGTGGCGCCAATTCCAGTACATTGAGACCAATGCCATTGCTGACGACTCGATGCACTTCCTCTTGCGCCACCATCCCGTCGTGATGTGGTGTGGTCAACAATGCCTCCTTGTCTCAGTTACAGCCAAATATGCGCCAAGGTCACGCCTTCACTCTGCTGAACTGCGGCGGACGTTTTTCGATGAAGGAACGCACGCCTTCACGAAAATCGTCTTTTGTAAGGCTTTGCGCCATCCAATCATTGGTCTCATGCATGGCTTCGGCCAGAGGCATGTTCAGGTGGCGGTAAACCTGCGCTTTCATCACCTGCAACGACACTGGGGCAGCACTGGCAGCCAAGCCCCGCACGTAGTCTTGGGCCGTCGACACTGCTTCACCGGTTTCAACCAAACGTTCGGCGAGACCAATTTCTTTCGCTTCTTCGCCGTTGAATTTTCGAGCACTCCAGAGCAGGTCCAGTGCGTTGCCGGAGCCGATCAGTCGGGGCAGCGTCCAGCTCACTCCATGCTCGGCAATGAGTCCACGCTGCGAAAAGGCCGTGCTGAATTTTGCTTGGCGCTCGACCACGCGCAGGTCGGCAATCGTTGCGATCGCAAAGCCGAGTCCGGCACAGGCACCATTGATGGCGGCAATGATGGGTTTACGCACTGACATCATATAGGTGTATGCAACCCGGAAATTCTCGCCCAACTCGGGATCACCGGGATCTGCGTGCAGGTGAGACAGGTCGTCCTTGGTCTGTCCGCTGCCACTGCTCATGGAGTCTAAGGCGTTCATGTCCATGCCGGGGCAAAAACCTCTGCCAGCGCCGGTTAGGACGATGCCAACCACGCGTTCGTCTTGTTCTGCCGCCGCCATGGCATGACGAATCTCTGCCAGCATCCGCACGGTAAGCGCATTCAATGCTTCGGGCCGATTCATGGTAATCGTGGCTACTGGCTCGGTTATCTCATAGGTAATTTCTTTGTAGTCAGTGTTCGACATCGTAATTCTCCTTTCAATCGAATCTCCGAGAGTACCGCCGACACTAATGCCGTGCCAAGTCAGAGCCAGCCTGAAAAAAGCGCACATCTTTGAATTCGTCAAACTCACCGAGGTTGGGGTAAGTCAGTGCTTCTGACTGGTAAAACAGGGTAAAGGCAGAGTCATCAATGGATTGGATGCGCGAATCCGCTACGATGATGTTAGTCGCTAGCCCTTTGACGGTCTGCAACAGTGGATAGTTGCTTTTGTCGTAAAGCACGTCGGCCATCAATATCAGATCGAAACCGCCGTCCAGAAGAGCAACGTCATTGGCGTAGGTGAGGTCCACTGAGTTCAACTTGGCGTTGGCTCGGGTCATCATTAAAGCATCGTCATCGTTGTCACAGGCGA
>JAAXKB010000057.1:22255-23590 GCA_012269545.1 Gammaproteobacteria bacterium
AAAGCGACGAGACTGTGTTGCAGGTATGTGGCCATCTGGCCATGGTACGCGAGTAAACGGCGGACTCAACGACTCGGAATCAACTGCATCTGGTGTTGTGCTGGCAAAGGTCTTAATCTCGCGCGCTGAAAGAATTAGGTTTCGTTGAACTTCGGGGAGTAGATATGAGTGACGCAGAACAGTCGGATAGCCAAGGCAAAGACCGCAGCGGTGCTGAAAGTTTGGTGCAAACGTTTGTGGACGCCGGTGTCGACGTCTGCTTTGCCAATCCCGGAACATCTGAGATGCACTTTGTTGCGGCTTTAGACAGCAACCCGGAAATGCGCTGCGTGTTGGGTCTGTTCGAGGGTGTTGTCACGGGTGCAGCCGACGGCTACGGCAGAATGACCGGTATGCCGGCGGCCACGCTAACGCACCTAGGTCCCGGTCTGGGGAATGGCTTGGCCAATGTGCACAACGCGAAAAAAGCGCGCACGCCGATGGTCAATGTCATTGGCGATCATGCAACCTTTCATCGCAAATACGATGCTCCGTTGACGTCTGATGTAGAGGGCGTCGCACGTCCTATGAGTCACTGGCTTAAAGTTTCCGCAACCGCCGACGATGTGGCCAATGACGGCGCAGAGGCCGTGCAGGCTGCGCTGGCACCTCCAGGCCAAGTGGCCAGTCTGATTTTGCCTGCGGATACCGCGTGGAATCGCACCACTGCCAGTGCTGCACCGTTGCCGCGATTGCAGCCGAACCCCGTAAGCATTGATCAAGTGGATGAAGTGGCCAAGGTGCTTGAGTCGGGCGAGCCTTGCGTGATGTTGATGAACGGTATTTTGACCGAAGAGCGGTTGGCGATGGCTGACCGAGTCGCTCAAGCGACTGGAGCCCGTGTTATCACGGATACCTTTGTTTCACGAATGCATCGTGGTGCGGGGCGCGCTGAAGCCTTGCGTCTGCCGTATTTTGGCGAGCAGGCAGCAGACGTTTTGACCGGTACCAAGCATGTAATTTTGATCAGCACTCAGCCACCCGTCACGTTTTTCGCCTATCCAGACAAACCAAACTGGCTAACGCCAGAAGGTTGTGAGTTGCATACCTTGGTTGAGCGGGATGGTGATATTGATGGTTCTCTTGAGGCGCTGGTGGATGCTGTCGGAGCACAGGCGACGTCCATCAATGCAGTGCCCCATGTGCGGCCAGACCGCCCAGTTGGAGAGTTAACACCGGAAACAATTGGCGTTTCGCTGGCCCATCATTTTCCTGAGAATGCGATTGTCGTTGATGAAGGAGGTACCTGCGGTGCGGGAAGTGCCTTCGCGACTCGCACGCGTGCGCCCCCCGATT
>JAAXKB010000056.1 GCA_012269545.1 Gammaproteobacteria bacterium
TATTTTAGGCGAGCGATGAAGAATTTTGTCCATGGGCGGTACGCGATCGCAGGATTTATCGTCTTACCCTGCCGCCGAAGGCGTGCTCAGGCGGCAAAATAGGTAGCCGCCCACGCCGCCAGCAAGGCCTTGGGCGAGCAATCCGACATGGGTCCGAGTGGGGGCTATGCCAGACAGTCCCAGTACCATCTTCATAATAACGGGCATGGCGATCATGGCGACAAAGCCGGCAAGCACGTAGCCTAGCATTCGCAGGTGAGGCTTTTTGCGGATGACTGCAAAAGCAACCGGCAGGCCAAGCAGCAGGCTGACGCTTACCAGCGGGAGATAAATATCGGTCATGTTCACGATATCGTGCAGGGCCGCATCGAGCCGCTGTCCGCCGCTGACCTCAAAACCGAGGGCCACCACTGAAGCGATGTTGCCCTGACTGACAAAAATAGCGCCGAGAACGTACGTAGCAAGTACCGCGCCGGCGAAGGAATAGATTGTTTTGATCACGGCTACTGTCCTTGTCCGGTTGTCATTGAGATGCCTAGACTCGCCTGATTTGGGGCATCGCTGGCCGGGACCACCCGAATAACCTTGCCTTGCTCGCTGTCGGTGAGCAGATACAGCATGCCATCTGGGCCGGTTCGCACATCGCGGATACGCGCGCCGATTTCGCTGAATATGGCCTGCTCGTCTTTGACCTCGCCGTCGCTGATCGTGAGCATGCGAACCTCTTCGTCAACCAGCGCCCCGATAAACAGTTTGCCTTGCCACTCGGGAAACGCATCGCCCTCATAAATCGCCAGTCCGGATGCTCCGATACTTGGGTCCCAATAGGTCAATGGTTCTTCGATGCCGGGTGCGCTGCGCAGGGGTGAGACATAGGCGCCGGAATAATTGATGCCCTTGGTGACCGCCGGCCAGCCGTAGTTCGCGGCTGGCTTGATCAGGTTGAGTTCGTCGCCTCCCTTAGCACCATGCTCATGGGAGTAAAGGCGTCCGGTCGTTTCATCCAGCACCAGACCTTGAGGATTACGGTGACCATAAGACCAAACCGCTGCATTGCCCAAACCGTTGCTCACATAGGGGTTATCGTCTGGAATGCTGCCGTCGCTGTTGATGCGGATGATCTTGCCCATCAGGTTGTAGGTGTCCTGCGCGGCCTCCCGGTACTCGAATCCATCGCCTGTGGTCATGACCAGCGTGTCGTCAGGAAGAAACAGCATTTTGCCACCGTAGTGCACGGCGGTGTCTTTGAGGGGCGAAACCGTGAAAATTGGCGTTACATTTTTCACCTGATTGCCCTCAAGAGTGCCTGAGACGATGCGGGTGCCGTTCTGTTCTGGTGTGCCGTAGGCGAAGGACAAGTAAATGCGCTGATTGTCGGCAAAATCTGGATCGAGGGTAATGTCGAAGTAACCGCCCTGGCTCAGTACATAGCTAGCAGGTAAACCTTCAAGAGCAGGTGATACATCGCCGTCTGCCGAAATGCGACGCACCTCGCCGCTGCGCATGGCGACCAGATAGTCACCGTCTGGGGTGAATGCAATAGACCATGGGAAGTTTAAATCCTCTGCTACGGTTTCCAGTGTATAGCTGGCTTGAGCCAATAGACTTGCATTCGATAACGCTAAGGCCAGCAAAAGAGACGTGAAACGCATGAACGAAACCTCATAAGAGTAGTTAGAGGTTGAGTATCCGACATTAAGAACCGAATCGGTAGCGGATCTTAACCACGAGCTGGTCTGCGATGGGATCTGCCCATGCTCGGTCGAGTAAGTCGCTGAAATTGTCTTGGCCCAGGGGCCTAGCGATGTCGGATGCTTTCACGTAGACGATATACAAGTCAGACAACGGCGCAATTTCCCATCGGTAACGCGCCTGAAAGACGATGTCGGAAATTGCGAAAGAGTCTGAAGCGTCATTGGGTTTAGCGATTGGAATGAGCTTCCCGGGCGTCTCTGGGATGAGGTAGAACGCGTCTTCGTTGGCTTCGATGCCGATCCACTGCACAGAAATCTTGAATTGTTGTTTGGCACTCAGGAAGTATTCGGCAGTGATGTTCGGCTGCAGTCCGTCGCCTTCGAATGTGGTCATATTGCGGCCTCGCTGGTGCAGCAACCAGCCGTCACGATCATAGTAACTAAGCCCTGCCGACAGGTTTAAACCGTCCAGCGGACGCCAATTGACGGCGGCTTCGTATTTGAAGCTATCGCCGCCGAGCTCTTCTTCAAAATATCCTGTGCCTAACACAAAGCTTAGGGGTTTCGTCGTGTTGGATTCGAAATTAAGCCCGACCGCGGTGTTTTCGGTGGTTCGAAAAGCGCCGTTGCCAAAGCTGTTCAGGTCATCGTAGCGAGGGAAGGTATGGTCTAGGCGAGCGGTAACCGTAGTCAGATTTTTGAATGTTGTGCGATTAGCGAGCGAGATACCGCCGCGGGAGAAGTAACCGTCTCCGTTTTGCTGAAGATAACCGCGCACGTCGAATTGGTTGTTTCGCGCCCAGCTGAGATCAGAAGTGGTCCGGGTGTGTGCGCTGCGAATTTGGCGATAGTTGTTACGCGCCTGAAAGCCTAAGTCGTTGATTTCGACGTGCTCGTCGAAGTACTCGATGCCCAGTCGTTGCCTCACGCCCTGACGAAAGGTGTATTCGAAATCCAAAAAGCCGCCGTAGCCAACGTCAAGGTCATCAACGTCCGAGCGAAACACCTGTCCGTCCATCTTCAACTTGCCGTCTTTCGTCAGCAGGTGCCAGTCAAGGCCCGTGACATAGGCGTCCCGATCATAGTGCTGTACTGCCGTAGTGAGCAGGCCGATTGCGCGATACCCATTGCTGTTGTTTTCATAGAGCAGGCGCGCGATACCGTAATCCGAGCCATCTTGGGTTAGCTGTACCTCCTGCCCGTTTTCAATGGCGTTAAGTCGCACTTCGTCTTCAAAAGCGGTGAGCACGCCATAGCGGAAACTGCCGATCTGCCCGGTTGCCTTGGCTGCCCCCAGTAATTCCGCGGGCAAGCCGCTTTCTCTGTCAGAAACGCTTTGGCCGGCTCGTAGCACCGGTGCTTGGGGGCGCCCCCCAATGCGCCGTGTGTTCACCAAGGTCGTTGGTAAACCCGTGTTGCCCACTCCGCTGCTGCGCGTGTCTGCGCGTGGGGATGCAACAAAAATTTCCTGGCCCTCAACGAAGAACAGGCGCTTTTCTTGAAAAAACGTTTCTGTAGCAGACAGATTCACGACAGCGTCATCGGATTCCACGTTGCCAAAGTCTGGGTTCAGCGTTGCGTTCAGCTGGAAGTTGCTGGAAGGTCTCCAGAACACGTCGGCGCCAACCTGATAGCGTGTTTCATCGTCAATGCTGTCTTGAGCAACCGAGGCGAAGGGGTAAACGTTGTACTGCTGTCGCGGCGCGATACCCGTCAACTCGATCGGCTGCAGAACGGATAGAAATTTTGGCTGGGTACTTGGAAGGGCCGGCCAGCCCCAGCGTTCGTCGAGGTACGCTACCTTACGGGACATGTACACGCCCATGTTGCGGACGTCTCCGCTACTGGGCATGGAGATAGCGCTCCAAGGAATGAAAAATTCGGCAGACCAGCCTGTGTCAGTCTCAACCGATGCACCGCGCCAGGGGCCATCCCACTCGTTGGAGAATCGGTACTCTGGCAGCACGGTGCCGTCCATCAGCGAATCGCCAAGGTTGATCCCAAACCAAAATCCGTAGAGTCCCTCCCCGGAGGTGTCTAGGGTGAGATTGATGCTGTCGCGATTCAATCCGGCATAAACGTCCCTACCGGAAAGCCGCTTGATTAAGGTGTCCTTGGGCTGTTCCAAGTCCGCGCCAATGTATAACCCCTCGTCGGTATAAGCGAATTTGATATGCGAAGCGTGGGGGACATCGGCCAAGGTATCCGGCTCTAACACCACAAATTTCCCGGTGTTTGGCAGCGAGCTCCAGATAGACTCACTGAGTTTGCCATCTACCGTGATTGCTGCGTCGGCCTCTGTGGTTTTTTGAATGCTGATGGCGTTGGAAGACGTGGTGGTGGATGCGGTGTTTTCTGACAACGTAACCGGCACACCCTGACTGCCATTGAGTGCCACCCTATTGGATGGGGCGGTTCGGGAGGTCGGTTGTTGAACGGGTGTGTTATCTGTGACCTGAGGAGAGGTTGTCCGGACATCTTGAGGTGCAGTCTGGACGCGCTGCGAACTGACAATCCAAGCACCGCTTATATTGTTGCGTCTGGCCGCTGCCACGGCACGTTGCGCGTCCTGTTTGCTCGCATAGGGACGGGATAGCACGCGATAAACGTCGCCTTGCTGGGTTTCTGCGCGAAAAACTTGATGGCCGGCGCCCAACTCTGAGTTAGCCTTTTCTAAGGCTTGGCGCGCGTTCTCCAGCTGGGTGTAACTGCCAACGGAGACTTGAAAAACTGTTTCAGCGTTGCTCACGCCGCATACGATGCACAGCGCAACAAGGCCAAGAGCTGAACGAATCGAATGGAAAAAGCTGACGGCGAGTTGTTTCAATGAGGCTGACTCCCTCTTTTACGCGGCGGAATGGCGATAACTTTTTTATACAAAACGCAGTCTAACGCCAAAGGTGCGGCGGTGGAATCCAAAGCGAGACGAGGTCAGCCTCAGGGATGAGCCGCGGCCATGGCCGCAAACAGCAAGGAAACCTAGGTTTGCTCCAGCGCATGAAATCGCTACCATCAGGGTCGGGCAGTGGATTGGCTAACTTGCAGGGAATTTGCGGTGCCGGCCGGTCAAGGTATAGAAATAACCTTTTGGGGTCGATAATGAAAATAAAACAAAGCGCGATATTGATGCTGGTCTGGTTGGCTTCGGTCACTACCGTGCAGGCAGATGTGCCGCGCACGCCCTCTGGTAAGCCTGATCTGTCAGGCACGTATGACACCGGAACATTAACTCCTCTTCAGCGTCCCGAGTTTTTGGGTGAGATCGAATACCTCTACGTTTGGGTGGCTGATTTGCTGAATTGGGCTGCGGGCATCGCAATCGAATGGACCTGGGAAGACGAAAGCGATCCAGATCGAGAGGCGCCGCCGAAGGGTGGTGATGGCAACAACACCGCTGGTGCTGGCGGGGTTGGAGGTTACAACGCCTTTTGGATTGATCCCGGCAGTGCGGTAACCGCAGTAGACGGAAAAATTCGCACGTCGATTATTTACGATCCACCCAACGGGCGGCAGCCTCAGACGCTGCCCGGGTTTGAGGCTCGAATGGGATCGCGCTACCAAAGTTTTATTCACGAAAACACGGGCAGGGCGACTTGGCTGGCCCACGAGGGCGAGGGTCCTTTTGACGGCCCGGAAAGCCTCGCGCCAAGTGAGCGATGCTTGATCAGCTTTGGCGCAACGGTGCCCAATATTCCCAGTCTGTACAACAACTACAAGCGCGTGGTGCAAACGGACACCCACGTCATGATTCTGCAGGAAATGGTGCACGACGCGCGCATTATCCGCATCGATTCCGAGCACGGTCCCGAGAGCAACCGTAAATGGATGGGTGACTCCATCGGCTATTGGGATGGTGATGTGCTGGTGGTGGAAAGCAAAAATTTCAAGCGCGTCAACGGATTGGTCGGCGCTGACGAAAATCTTCATGTGGTCGAGCGTTTTAGCCGCAAAGAGAACGGAAACTTGCACTACGACTTTACCGTCAACGACCCAACGGCTTGGGAGACGAGTTGGAGCGGGAAGTACGAATGGCAGTCGAAGCCCGAGAGTAAGGTCTACGAATACGCCTGCCACGAGGGCAATTATGCGATGGGTAATATCCTGCGCGGCGCACGCCTGCTGGAAAGCGAGTGGCAGCCGGCGGCGGATACTGCTGATGGGGCCGAGGGTGCGGATTAAGTAAAGACGTGCGCCGAAAGTGTCGATTCTCACGAGTTTGTGATGGTGTGTCTTTGCTAAAGTTTGAGCAGCACATCAATGGAATGGCGGTGGATTGATCGCATGAAGTATGTCTTTGGCGTATTGCTGACCCTGGGTATCTGGGCGAACGGATGGGCGAACGAGCCTGATCGACAACAAACTACCGGTGAAGGCGTCGCAGGAATCTCCTACGTGACCAAGATGGCCCTGATTCAAGGGCATCTATGGGTGGCGGCCCAACTGGTCGAGGCAGAGGAAATGGATCTTGGGGCAAAACACGCCAAGCACCCCCAGCAGGAGGTCTATCAGGAACTTTTGCCTTTCTTTCTGCAGATCGGGTCTTCAGGGTTTGCTGATGAACTCGATGACATGGCCCAGCAACTCCACAATCCAAGCAAGGGCGACTTTCGCGCGTCCTATCTACGTGTCATGGCAGTGATCGACGACATTATTGCCGGCCAAGATCTCAATGATTCCGCCAAGTTAACGGTGGCTCAGGCGCTGATTGCACAAGCCGCTGTCGAGTACCGCGCCGGAGTCGTTGACGGTGAGATCACAGATTTGCAAGAGTACCAAGACGCTCGGGGCTTTCTACAGATTGCCGAAACGTTTGTGGCGCAGTGCGAAGAATCCCGGCGGCGCGACTCATTGCTTGAGCAATTCCAATCCGCAAAGGTTCTGTGGCCCGACCTCAACCTCGAGGGCGCACTAACCGAAGACGCGGCGAGGTTATCGCTGCTGGCGGACCAGCTTGCGGCGACGGGGGAACTTGCTTCACCCTAGGTTTTCCGCATACATTTCCTTAGCGCGAATCCACTCATGTGGGTCCGCGTGCCTACGCGTAGATTAATCACGTCAAACACTGCGAGGATTAACCATGTTGACACTGCACTTTGCCCCCAACTCCCGCGCTGGCCGAATCGTCTGGTTGCTGGAGGAATTGGCCTTGCCCTATGACATCAACAAAATGGCCTTTCACCCCCAAGATCTGAAGTCAGAGGCTCATCGTGCTCGTCATCCGCTGGGTCGAGTGCCCGTGCTGGATGATGGTGATGTACGTATTTTCGAATCCGGTGCCATTGTGGAATATGTGTTGGCTCGACACAAAAACGGCGGGTTGAAACCGGCGGAGACCGCCGCTGAATTCCCAGAGTATTTGCAATGGTTCCATTACTGCGAAGGCATGGTGATGCCGCCGGTGAACACCATTGTCGTGCAGACGGTTCTGTTACCGCCGGATCGTCGGGACGAAACGGCGCTAGCTCAAGCGCAACGTCTGCTTGCCAAGGCGCTCGAGCCTGTAAACGCGGCGCTTGAAGGGCGAGACTATGTCGTTGGCGATTTTTCCGCGGCGGATATTATGCTGGGGCACGCCTGCTTCATGAGCAACCGTCTGGGCTGTGTTGGCGACGACATGCCTCATTTGAAGGCCTATGTTGAACGCATAGCGAATCGGCCAGCGTTTAAAACAGCGATTGAGATGCAGTAACCGGACGTTACCGGTTTGGAACAGTATTTGCCTTTGTGGGCGTTTATCGTCCTGATGGTGGGCACCCCGGGACCGGCGAATCTGCTGATGATGAGCGCGGGCGCGCAGCACGGGTTCCGAGACTGCGTGCCCTTCGGCTTGGGATTGATCTCTGGAAAATTCCTGCTGAATCTGGCCATGGTGATTGGCCTTGGAACCTTGCTGACTCTTTACCCGTTGCTGGGAAGCGTTCTGGCCTATTTCAGTGCTCTTTACATGAGTTGGCTCGCCTTACGAGGCTGGAACGCGAGGCCTGAGCGAGCCAACTCACAGATTAAACCGAGCTTCTATGAGGGACTGCTCGTGCACCCGCTCAATCCGAAGGCTTGGATGATGACCACCTTGGCGTTTTCTCAGTTCGGCGCGGGATTTGAGCAGCCGTGGCAGCGCTATATTTTGATTCCGCTAAGCTTTGCCGTGGCCCAAAGCATTTTGCATAGCGCATGGTGCGTGGCGGGGTCGGCCCTCAGCGCTTCTCTTGGCAGCAGTCTGGCGCTGAATCGCAGCCTGATCGTCATCACGCTGGCTACCGTGCTTTGGGCACTGGTCTGGTCTTCCTAGCTAATTGCCCTCGACAACGTAGTCGGAAAGAGCCTGAATGAATGTTAAGGCGTGGGCTTCCATCTCTTCACTCCAAGCCTCGGGCCAGGCGCTTTGCAGCACCACAATCAGATCGCGATTGGCATCGATCACAATGAACTGCCCGAATACGCCTTCAGCTGCATAAATGCCGTCATCGAGCAGCCACCAAAAGAAGCCGTAGCCTGTATAACCCTGTGATGGCGTTATGGATTGCTGCATCCAATTGTCGGTGAGACTGCCAGAGGATGGCATCAATGTATTCGCCAGCGCGAAGAGTCCAAGGCGGCCAAAGTCTCGCAGGCTGGCACTGATGCAGCATCCGGCAAATTCTTTTCCGTCAGGGCCATCAAGCAACCAGTTGGCGCCATTGGACAAGCCTCCCGGTAGGAAGATCTTCTCCGATGCGTATTCGCTCAAGGTTTTGCCCGTAGCCTCAGAGAGAATCACGCCAGCGATGTTGGTTTCTCCGGTGTTGTAGTTAAAGCGGGTGCCGGGGTCTGCGACTCGTGGCAATTGGTTCATGTACTGAAAACCTGCGGCTTGCTCCGTGGGCAGCATCACGATGTCTGAGGTTGGGTCCGCGTAGTCTTCATTCCATGCGACACCGGAAGCCATTTGCAGGATATTTTTGATGGTTACGCCGGCGTAACTGCCAGTGGTAAAAACCGGGAGATATGTACTGATTGGCGTATCTAGAGATTCGATGAATCCATCCTGTATCGCTGCCCCATAGAGCATGCTGACAACAGATTTTGTGACCGAAAAAGAAACCCATGGTTTTTGCGGTAGATGTCCCAAGCCGTAGCGTTCTACCTTCAGATCTTTGTTGTGAATCACCAGTAGGCCCGCGGTGCGTTGGTTTTGCATATAGTCGGCAACGGTAAGTTCTTGCCCGTCGAGTTTGTATGTGAAACGGTCAAGATCGATCATTTTTTCAGGTAGAACAGAGGGGGTAGAGCGTCCCTGAATTCGACGCGTCGGGTAAAGGTCTGCAATGCTTGAGTAACCGGTGATCTGCTGTTCTGGCGTCCAGAACAAAATGCCTGCGTCGCCGGTCAGATCGGGGCTAACAGCGGTTTCAGTGCCGGCTCGCTCAGATGCGTGCAGTGCTGATGTAACACACAGCACCAGGATGGTTAGGTAAAAGGATATCATTGCAGTCTCTCAGTTGGCGGTTTTAGCGGTCTGGGCAAAATGCCGAACCTGTGTTTGTTAGCGTTGGTTCAACCAGTCTTTTTGTTGCGTCATGATGCGTTTGCTGGCGGCCATGGTACTCATGTTTGGTTGTGTGGAACCGGTTTGTCCCAGTAGTTCCAGCTGTGCGTAATACCAAAATTGCACGCCAAACGTGGAAAGCGCTCGCAGGGCTTTAAATCGATTCAAAAATTCCAGCCAGGATGGAAAGAATTTAAGTTCAGATTCATAGCGTGGCAGTTCGTCTAAGTCAGACATCAAACGGTTCGGCGCGTCGGTCATAACACACATGGGCCGGCCAATACCGATCACGTCGGCACCGTTTTGCAGTGCTTCCTCCATGGCTGATTTCAGGCGGAAACCGCCGGTAACCATCAACGGGACTGAGACTTCCTTCTGCATGGCCAAGGCAAAATCGACGAAGTAGGCCTCCCTGGCGACGGTGCTCTCTTGCACATCTTGCGCGGCCACTTCCTCCATACCTTCTACGCCGAGCAATTGAGGCTGCTCGTAGGTGCCACCGGAAATCTCAATCAAATCGACGCTGGCCGCTTCCAGCCACTTGGCAACTTGAATGCTATCGGCAAATTCGAAGCCGCCTTTTTGAAAATCCGCGCTGTTGAGTTTCACCGCGATTGGAAAACCCGGACCCACTGCGCTGCGGATTGCAGCGACGACCTCAAGCAGCATGCGCGCACGGTTTTCCAGAGACCCACCGTATCGATCATTGCGCAGGTTTGTTCGAGGACTGAGGAACTGAGACAGCAAGTAGCCGTGGGCCGAGTGGATTTGGACGCCCGTGAATCCGGCTTCTTGGCACGCCTTAGCACAAATACCGAATCGCTCGATCAAGTCGACAATCTCCGATTCGGTGAGCGCGACGGGCTTGCCGAACTGGCCGCCGGGCAGACCTACGGTCACCGCCGAGGGCGCTTTAGGTGTTTTGTTCACGTTGGTTTGGGTCTGGCGGCCTGCATGGCTGATTTGTGCCCAAAAGTGATTGCCGTTGCGCGTGCCTGCTTCGGCCCAACGTGTCAAAGCGGCCTGCATTTCGTTGCTTGGCCTGCTGTCGACGATGACGTTGCCGGGGCGTTCGAGGTGATCCTTATCGACCTGAATGTTGCCAGACAGTAGAATGCCTGCGCCGCCATCACTCCACAGGCCATACAGCCGATTGAGTTCCGGCGAAGGTAATCCCTGAGGCGTCGCCAGCCCTTCGGTCATGGCCGCTTTGCAGATACGATTTGGAACGGTCACGCCGCACGGGAGCGTCAGCGTTGAGGTGAGGGTGTTGGCGGTTGCTGCTTCGGTCATTTCTCGCTGCTCCATTGGGATCGTTGCCCGCGCGGCTTTGGCTAGACCCAGCCGGGACTGTCAGCTTCAGCGAGCGCGGGTTATGGACAAGAAAGATGCCTAAGTTTTGCAGAAACCGCTAGCGCAAAGGAGACATAAGAAGGGAGCGGGAGTTGCTAGAGATCCGTAGACCTATGCCCCGGCCTGAGCCCGGGGCGAAGTGACAGGCCACAGCGGTCTAGTCTTGTCCCATGGACCACGTCTTGCTGGCTTGACGTGCTCTTTCGAACTCCGACAGCTCCTCGTCGATACGTCGGAGCGGAAGACTCTTCTTGACCTCGGGAATCTCAATTTTAAAGTCTTGCGGAAGGACCTTTTCTATTGCTGGCTTTTGCATGATTTTTCCTAACGATTCAGTGTTTGCGGCGATGCGATGGGGCGCAGTAAAGCGGAGGTGGTGTTGGGGGTAAAAGGAATAATTCAAAATAAATATATTCCATTTAAGAAAGTTTTTTTTTGGTTACTGACGAAATCTAGTCTGAAAGATATCTGGCGTAACTTGCTTGTTGGCGATTCAGCATTGATGATTCTGCATTCAGCAAAAGATGGAACAGTCTCATGATCAACGTTGCTATCGGTCGCCGAAACGGCGTTTTTTTCTGGCTATTGCTGATGCTTACTTCCGTTAGCTGCACGCCGGCGCAAAACCCGCTTGACGAACGCACTGATCTTGGGCGTGTCAAGGCGGATACGATTCTGCTCGGTGGTGTTGTAGCCAGTATGGACTCTGAGGTTGTTGGCGCCACGGCAGTCGCCTTGCTTGACTACCGTATTGCTGCCGTTGGCTCTGACGATGAGATTCGATTGTGGGCCGGCGACGAGACACAGGTCATCGAATTAGGCGGGCGTCTGCTTGTGCCGGGATTGATCGAAGGCCATGGGCACTTTATGAGTTTTGGTCGCGCCCAACAGATCATTGATTTAAACGATATCCAGAATTGGCAGCAAGCAGTAGGCCGTGTCGCTGTCGCGGTCGATACGGCGGAGGCCGGTGAGTGGATTTTTGGTCGCGGCTGGCACCAAGAGAAGTGGGATCGGTTGCCGAGCGACGCGGTTGAGGGCGTGCCGCTAAACCGGACACTGTCTCGTATCTCGCCAAACAATCCGGTGTTGCTAGGGCACGCCAGCGGTCATGCAGCGTTTGCGAATGATGCGGCTATGGCTGCAGCAGGTATTACCGATTCGACCCCAAATCCGCAGGGCGGCACCATCGTCCGTGACAGCGCGGGCCGTGCCACCGGCTTGTTGCGAGAAACGGCTCAGCAGTTGGTCGCCAAAGCAGCGGAGGATGATCGGTCCCGGCGTCCCCTGACTGAACAGCGAGCTGAGCTGAGAGAACAGGTGTTGCTTGCAGGCGAGCAGGCGCTGGCTCACGGTATCACCTCGTTTCATGATGCGGGTGCCAGCTTCGCAACCATCGATTTCCTCAAAGAAATGGAGGCCGCTGGAGAGTTGCCCATTCGTCTCAACGTCATGGTGCGCGGCGAAAGCAACGAAGAACTGGCGGCAAAGCTGCCGGTTTATCGCATGGAGGCAGAAGAAAACGATTTCTTAACGGTGCGCTCCATCAAGCGTCAGGTGGATGGAGCCTTAGGTGCTCATGGGGCATGGCTGTTGGCGCCCTATACCGACCTGCCGGAAACAGACGGGTTGGTTTTGGAGTCCGTCGAGGAAATTGAGGAGACAGCAAGGCTTGCGATCATGCACGGATATCAGCTCAATACCCACGCTATCGGGGATCGCGCCAATCGAGAGATTCTCGATCTGTACGAAAGAGCCTTTGACAACGCCGAGGTAGATGGCAAAACCCTGCGTTGGCGTATTGAGCATGCGCAACATATCGACCCGGTGGACGTGCCGAGGTTTGGGGAATTGGGTGTTATCGCTGCCTTTCAAGGCATTCACAGTGCGTCTGATGGACCGTGGATTCCATCTCGTTTGGGCGATGAGCGAGCGGCTCGCACGTCGTATCCGTGGCGGGATTTAATTGACAGCGGGGCGTTATTGGCGAACGGCACCGATGTGCCAGTTGAACCCATTGACGCCATCGCGTCGCTGTATGCAACTGTGTCTCGGCGTACGTCGCAGGGCGCGATGTTTTTCCCGGAGCAGGCCTTGACCCGGGAGGAAGCATTGGCGAGCTATACCATCAATAATGCCACCGCCGCCTTTGAAGAGAGTGTAAAAGGTTCGATTACGCCGGGTAAGTGGGCGGATTTGGTGGTTTTGTCCCGGGACTTTTTTGCGGTGCCGGAAGCCGATATTCCGGATATTCAGATTGATATGACCATCGTAGGTGGACAGATCCGCTACCGCCGAAAGTGACTCGATTGAGCGCCAAAAATCCTGAAATTGCCGTCCGTGGGCCGGCATTTTTTTCGATATTTCTTTAGCTCAACAGTGATAGCTCCAGCGCCGGCAGCTGCACCTTGGTGTTTAAGGTAACCGACTGTTTTTTATGAAAATTTCACATAAGCCGCCCAAAAATACACAAATATTTCACAAAGATATCAATTTGTTACTAAACCGTAACAAAAAGCTTTACAGAGAGCGTTTGAAGGCTAAAATTTCGTCCGTCGTCTAAGTGACGCCGTTTATCAATTTTTTGGAGATGGACTATTGAATAAGAGCTCTTCCAGCGTTTTGCTGACAGCACTTTCTATCGTGGTTTCTTTTTTCCTGACTTCAACTCAAGCCTTGGCAGCCGATATGGCGCAAGCAGACCCCGAAGTAATGGAAGAGGTAATCACTATCGGTACACGGGGTAAGCCTCGATCCACTACCGATTCCACTGCGCCAGTTGATGTTGTGGCTGGTGATGATTTCTTGCAGCAAGGTGACGGTGATACGAGCAATCTGCTGCGTAACCTAGTTCCTTCGCTGAACGTGAATGACCAGCCCATTAGCGACGCGGCAACTCTGGTGAGACCGGCTAATCTGCGAGGCTTGGCCCCTGACCATACGTTAGTGATGGTTAATGGCCGTCGTCGTCACCGTGCAGCCGTCATTACCTGGCTGGGTAACGGTATGGCTGACGGTTCTCAAGGCGCAGACATTTCTGCCATTCCTAGCCTGGCCCTACGCAACGTCGAAGTGTTGCGTGATGGCGCGGCCGCCCAGTACGGCTCCGACGCTATCGCTGGAGTAATCAACTTTAACCTGAAGGATTCTGATTCTGACGGTGCGGTTGAGATCAAGTTCGGGGAATACTCTGCGGGAGACGGCGCGCAAACCGTTATTGCCGTCAACAAAGGTTTTGCTCTTGGCAGTGACGGGTTCATAAACCTGACAGCTGAATGGGCTGAAGCAGATGCAACGGATCGATCAGTACAGCGTCAAGACGCTGCGAATCTGATTGCGGCCGGCTATCAAAACGTGAGCAACCCAGCACAAGTTTGGGGCACACCTGAAGTGGCAGACGACTATAAGTTGTGGGCCAATTTTGGTGGCGATCTGTCCGATAATGTTGAGTTCTTTGGTAACGCGAACTACAACAATAAGGAAGTCACCGGTGGTTTCTACTACCGAAATCCAACGAATCGTGGAGGTGTTTACAGCGCTGACGGCGGAGCGACTTTGCTGATTGGTGACCTGACTCCAGGTGCTGTAGGTACAGACAACAGTGCATTTCCCGCCCTGTCAGCTGGCGATGGTGTTGCGTGCCCGACGGTTGCGTTGAACGGTCTCATACCTGACGCAGCGGCGATGGCTCAGGTGCAAGCAGATCCAAACTGCTTCAGCTTTCAAGAGATGATCACTGGCGGCTTCACGCCAAACTTCGGCGGTGAAATAACCGACTATGCAATTTTGGTTGGTCTGCGTGGTGAAACCGACAGCGGTATGTTTTGGAGCGTGAGCGCCTACAACGGTAGCAATGAAGCAGACTTCTTCATCAACAACACCGTGAACGCAAGCTTGGGGCCATTGACTCCACGCAACTTTGATGCGGGTTCTTATGAGCAAGAGGACATGGGCTTTAATGCCGATTTCTCCATGACTTTGTCCGATACCATGTCTCTGGCGTTCGGCGCAGAGTATCGAATCGAAGAATTCTCGATTGGCGCGGGTCAGGCAGAATCCTACATCGACGGCGGTCTGGGTAGCCAAGGCTTCAGCACGTCAACCAACGGCTTCCCAGGATTTTCTCCTGCGATCTCGGGTTCATGGGAGCGTAAAAACTACGCGGTCTATGGTGACCTAGAATGGACGCCATCGGAAGAACTGCTGGTTGCGGGCGCTCTGCGTTTCGAAGATTTTGATACCTTTGGCACCACGACCAATGTTCGCTTGGGCGCAAACTATGCCTTCAGCGACAATCTGGGGTTCCGCGCTACGGTAAGCACGGGCTTCAAGGCGCCAACCCCCGGGCAATCGAATGCGTCCAATATCTCGACGCAGATCGTTGGCGGCGTGCTGACTAATCAGGGTGTGATTCCATCCACCAGCGCTCCAGCAGCACTGAAGGGCGGCAGCGAGTTGGATCCTGAAGAGTCTTTGAACTTCACCGTGGGTGTCTATGGTTCTATTGGTGACTTTGACATCACCGTTGACTACTTCGACATTGATCTGGATGACCGATTGAGCCTGTCCAGCGATTTCGCACTCACCGCAGCTGATCAGGCTACGTTGACCGGTCAAGGGATCGACGCGTCCGATATCTCGGAGTTTCGTTTCTTCACCAACCAATTCGACACTAACACGTCTGGCCTGGATGTTGTTGTTAGCACGGAAACAGAGTGGCTTTCCGGCGTAACCAACTGGAGCTTGGCCTACAACCGCACGTCTACGACGGTAACCGACCGCAATGCTGCACTGCTGGGCGATAGTCGAGTTCTTCTGATTGAAGACGGCGTGCCTAATTCCCGCTGGGTGATGACGGCACAGCACGATATGGGTCAACTGGATTATCTGCTGCGCGTTAGCTACTACGGAAAGTACTTCGACAACGAAGCGGGTGGCATATTTGACGACGCGATGCTGGTCGATTTCGAAATGGGATACGACGTCTACGACAACCTTCGTGGTTCCTTCGGCGTACGTAACGCGACCAATGAAAAAGGCTGCAGCACCAATTCCTGCGGAACGACGGGCCCAACGGTTCTGGGTCTGCCCTACAGCCAATTTACCCCTTTCGGGTTTAATGGCGCGTTCATGTATGGACGTCTGAGCTACAGCTTCTAAGAAGCATTTGCTCAAGAAAAGCGGGCTTTATGCCCGCTTTTTTTTGTCTGGATTTTGGGCAGGAACTTTGCGGACACCCGTATCAGCTTGCGGTGCCGTCTAACGCAAACCCTTGAGATAGTCGCCAAGACGCTGGTGTTTGGCACTGCCACCAAAGTATTCGATTTCATCAGCATCAAAGCTCGACAGTGATGTGGTCAGATCCGCAAGCGCGTGTGGGTACTGGGCGATGTCTCGCAAGGGTGCGAAGCGAACATTGATCGTAAACAATAAGTAATCGTCGTGAAAACGGCATAGCGTTTCTCGTTCGGATCTGAGAAACCATGCCTCTGGCGGTCCCTCGATCTCGCCCTCAGCGGCTAAGTGCATGCGCTGTCGGTTACCGTGCACAAACCAATTACTGCGTTCAAAGGGTGTCATTAGCGGTGCCTTAGCGATGAAGCGTTGAATTTGGCTGCCGATTTTTTGCTGCAACGACGTTACGGGCCGGTGTATGTCCGACAGGGACAAACCGATTTTGTCTTTAATGTTCCAATAGCTGGGTGAGCAGACGCTGGCAGCAATCAGCCGTTGTTCACCGCCAGTCTGCATTAGGCATAAATCGTCTGAAACCTGCAGTGAAAGTGCTGCGATGAGGTCTGGGTAGTCGCTAGCGTCGCCACTGGCCTCGTCATACCAGCCATGGGAATGCATTTGCCGGCCCAGTAGCGCCTGAGCGTCACGGGCTTCGGGCATGGTCTGCACGACCTGCTCATAGTTTCTTTTCAGCAAGCTGTACTTGTGGACCCGAAGATCCGGTGACGGCCGATCTTGAAACCAGTGCTCTAGGGAAATAGGTCTCATACCCAGTCGGTATTTAGCTGTGCCTCCGTGCCAAGGAGTGCGCTGCCATGGGAAGTTGCCGATGATCGATTGCATGGCGGAATGCTATCAGAAACTGCGTCCGGCACTGATTTGGCTTTGCGTTATCGAAAAGTAGACGTGCTAGTATCTTGTGCATCAGTTGAAGACGCGATTTACAAGGAGCAACTTATGCCTGAAGGTATTGGTTACAGCAGCCCGGTGGCGGGCGGCAGCGCGAACCCATCGACCCAGCGAACGAACTCAAGTGAGCGCAGTGAAGGTGCGCGCAATGAGTCTCTTACTCGAGAACAGGCACGCCCCGGTCGAGAAACAAGGGCTGAGGGCGGAGTGGATGTGCAAATCAGTGAACGCGCAAGAGCGGGCGCACAAGCCCCGCAAGCACAAAGTGATACCTATGAGGACCCGCGGGCGCGTCGTCGAGGTTGATTTCACCGTCCAAACGGTAAAAGGCGAGCTGGGCTTCACTGAAGTCGGAATCACCCCAATTGGCTTTGAGGTACATCGCTGCTGATGTCACTGGCCACGCGAAGCATCACCCTCTCGCGCCAACAGTTCGCTCGAGAGGGCAAGAAGCGAGAGTGCAGAATCTGGCAACGTTACGGTAGTCCTTAGCTTGCCGGCATGACCCAAATCGGCGACGTCCAAGCTCTTTCCTGCAGCGTCTTATGCAGATCTGGGCGTGGCGGTACGCCCGCTTTGATAGCGTCCCAAGTGGACCACCGGCAGGTAGGATTCTCCAGCGCGCGAACGTAGTAAAAGGCTCGGTGCTGCGGATTGTGGTTAGGGTCCTGCCATTCCGCTTCGAGGACGGACGCTCCCACATTCTTGGTTATTGAGCAGTCGCTGACGTTAACTTTCGCGCCGTTATCTGGGCACCGATGAGTTTCCGGGTTGACCATCCCGCCATCGGAACACGCAACATCGTAAACTTGCTCGTAGGTTTCTCCCTTCTCAATCCAGCCCTTGACTATCTGCAGGCGCTGCAAAGAAGCAGAGTTTGGGTCCTTTAGCGCGCTTGCGACAAAGGTTGGCGAACGACCATCTGCGCCATGAAGCTCGGCACCCATCGGCACACCCTTGGCGTATCTGTCGGCAATGCTGTCATCCTCCGCATAATCATAGCCAGCAAACAGACGAACCTTGATCCTTGGGCCTGACGTGGCGAAAACTTCCTTTCTTCGAAGTGCGGCATACAGGGCGCTCCGCGTATTCTCCTCGGCCCAAATGCCCGTAAGGCCAGATGCACTCCAAGTCTCGTAGGCCCCGGTGACGTATTCACGACCGTCGATTTCTTGAATGTTTGCGCGACCAGCTGAGCGAACAATTTCAACTTCACCCTTGCTCATTGGCACGGAACCGCGACGGGCGCCGTCAGCGTCTAACAGCCCTACCTTCGAGAAGAAGTTCGATTCGTCAAGAGACGAGGCCCCGACGTGGGTGTCAGTCGCTCCCACAAATCCGAATTGATAGGCGTTCGTTATGCCGGCATCTGCAAGCGCTAAGCCATCTAGGAGTGCTTCACGCGCATAAGACCCCTTAGGCTCGCTGGGCCAGGTAGTTGCGACTCGATAAGGCATTATTTCAAAGTCGGCAAACTCATCAGAGTCAGAAAGCATGGGATGTGTTTCTGAGGTGCCCTTGACTTGGGTAATCTCCACTAAGGGTTCGTTGCGGATTCGCTTTTGAGCCCATTCGTCATCGACAGGCTTGCCGGCCCAGTCGACGAGCCTAAACATTTGTCCGTTGGAGCCGTTAGAGTTGTGCGGTATCGCCAAAGCTTCAATGCCGTTTTTTCTCAGACCGTCCATCCAGTCCCACAGGCCCTCGGGATTTTGACTGTGAAAGCGCGAAAATGGCATGGCGGGTAGCCGGTCGGCACTTTGAAAAATCACGTTTCGATGCAAGTTTCCTCTGTCATCCGTTGACGACGTGTACTCATAGGCGACAAAAGTCGTAAAAGTTCCGGGGCGATTGAACGTTTCAGCCGCAACAATCGTGTCCGACCAAGCGTTCTTGGCAATGTTATCCACCGTCTGGGAATCGAGGCTGCCGTCGCCTATCTTCGCCAGAGTTTCGGGCAAGAAAGTGGTAAACGCTGCAACCCGCTGGGGCAAACTCTCAAAATTCTGATTCTCTGGCGCGTTCAAGTTGTGAAGCGGTTGCACGTGGTCGTAACGGGAAAAATCGGTCGCTGTATTGGCGGCTTCTTTGACAGCCCCCAAGAACATCGCGTGGTCGGTGACGGCGTAGAAGTCCAGAGGGGCCCGCAGTTGAATATCAAAACCGGCAGGATGTTTAATCGCCTCCCCCTGAGCGAAACGATAGGCATCAAAAGGTGATGCAACTGTGCCGAAGGCGAATGCATCAAAAGAATAATTCGTATGCACATGTAAATCGCCAAAATAGGCATTTCGAGCCGCGTTGCTCTCCGGGCTAGCATTGAGCGTTTCGGTGGGCATTTTAAGCTCGATGGGTGCGAATCGAGGCGTAACTGTTTCACCTCCCGCAGATTCGGTTGCATCCGAAGCAGCCCCGGCTGCGCGATCGTCGGCGGTTTTGACCTCACCGCAGCCAAATGCGATGAGTGCGCTAGTAGCTAGCGCGACAAACGTTTTAGAACTCAAATTTTTTGCTGTTGCCATTTTCCCCTCCTGCCGAATCTTTTGCGATGTTAAGGAGGCTGTCCACTCCACGAAGACTGCTTCAATAACCCACTGGCCAGTCAACTCCCCGAAAAGGCGGAAGCAGCTCTCTCGGCTAAGCGCGTGCGATTAACGATCAAGTTGAGGAAACGATAGTACCCCATGTGGTAACTTTCAAGTGACTCGGGTCCGGGCTGACGGCGAGTGCTGGTTCGCTGGCGAAAGGCTCAAGCTTTGATCGGTAGACTGTCCGTTGGGACGTGTTTTGGGTTGGCAAGATGAAGCGAATAATTACTTGGCTGAGGGATCCTGTCGTCTCGTTTGTAACGGCAGGAGCATTCATTTTTTTACTGTCTGCGACTTTTTCAGGCTCGAACAGCTCTGCGGTTATAGAGATTACGGAAGCAGACATTGCGAGACTAACGTACAACTGGAAGGTTCAGAAAAATGGTGATCCTTCCCCTGCCGAATTGAGAGACATCGTTGAAAGTTTTGTAAAGGATGAAATTTACTTTCGAGAATCCAAGCAACTTGGGCTGCATATCAATGATTCGATCGTAAGACGCCGTTTGGTCCAAAAACTAACGTTCCTCACGGAAGATGTCGTCCGCATGCAGCCCAGCGATGACGCGGCGAGAAAAGAATTTTTCACCCAAAACCAAGAGACTTACAGGGTTCCCGCCCGCTTCTCATTTTCGCATCGTTTCTTTTCTGACGATCTTCGCACTGACGCCAAAGCTGATGCCGCAGCATCCTTAGGCAAATCCAGTCCCGTGGGCGACAAATTTATGCTGCAGAACGACTACCAGGGTCTGACACTCGGGCAAATAGCTGGCTTTTTCGGGCAAGAATTCGCTGATTCCATAGCAAGGTTAGAGAGGGATCCTCAGTGGCAGGGTCCAATCAAATCGGCCTACGGATGGCATGCGATAAAGCTCGATAACATCGAGCAATCCTATATCCCAAGTTATGCCGATGTAGCGCCACAAGTTGCGTCTGACGCAGCATCGTCCGCGAGCGCCTCCGCCAAAAATGCGTATTACGAAGATCTCAAGCAGAGGTACGAGGTAATTTATCCAGCGTCGATCCGGCGCTTGAAGTAATGCTGCACGTTAGCAAAGCCTTGGCCCATCTCACGATGCTCATTGCAAGTTGGGCGCTGTCGCCCGCGCTGGCTCACGAGTTCCGGCCCGGGCACTTGCAGCTGGTCGAGAGCTCAGAAACGTCAGCAAGTTACCATGTGATTTGGAAGAAGCCCGTACTGCTCAACACCAATATAGAACTGGCCCCTGTCTTTCCCGATGAGTGTCGGTTTTCAGATGTTGCGCCGCCTAAGTTCGGCAATGCGGCCATTATCTATCATTGGCGTACAACCTGTGATCTTGCGAAAGGGTCGATAGCAATAAAAGGGTTGCCTTTCAGCCATACCGACGTTTTGGTTTCGTTGCTTCGTCTGGATGGCGAGAGGTCCAGATACGTACTTCGACCAGATTCGCCCTCGTTAAATCTTCAAGAGCAAGCGTTGCCAGTATTCGATTATTTTTTGATCGGCATAGAGCATTTGGTTTTCGGCATTGATCATGTGTTGTTCGTGATCGGACTGTTCTTGTTCATTCCAAGTCCAATCGCGCTGATCAAGACGATTACGGCTTTTACGGTATCCCACAGCATTACGTTAGCACTCTCGGTTTTGGAATTGGTAAAGCTAGATCAGCAGGCAACGGAGGCTGTGATCGCATTATCGATTTTCTTCCTAGCCCGCGAGTTGGTTCAGGAAAAAAGTGCTCGCTCTCGTTTGACCCAGGGGCGGCCGTGGGTAATGGCGTTCGTTTTTGGACTGCTGCACGGATTGGGTTTTGCTGGTGCGTTAGCTGATATCGGATTGCCGAAGGAGGAACTTTGGTTGTCTCTTCTACTCTTCAACGTAGGGATCGAAGCAGGGCAGGTGTTTGTCATTGCCGTGCTCTATGCCTTCGCATGGTTGTTGGCACGTATCGGTAAGCAGGCACAGTTTTATCAATCCGCAGCGTGGAGTATGGGCTGCCTCGCTACCTTTTGGACCATAGACCGAACTTTGTTGCTGGTTTGATTTTAGATTTGAAAATCCTCAATGCGCTGCAAAGCAATCAGCTTTCGTAAGGCACGACGGTCAATGTTCCGTTACCGCGCGGTATCAGATAGCTAATGGATTTCAATTGGTGAGGTATGGCAAAATCGGGCGCCTCGCTTGGGCACAAAATTTCAGGGGAGCGTGAAGAAATTCTTATGCCCAGCCTTGTCGGTAACCCTCCTCGATTTTTTCGAATTCATGCCTTACCAGTGGAAGCTCAGTTATGAAAGACAATTACAAAATACTCTTAGACGAAAGCGAAATGCCTACACAGTGGTATAACATCGTCGCCGACCTGCCCGAGCCGCCACCGCCTGCATTGCATCCGGGTACGCATGAACCGGCAACAGCAGAAGATTTTGGCCCGTTGTTTCCCAAGGCTCTGATTGAGCAGGAGATGTCGACAGAGCGCTATATTGATATTCCCGGTGATGTGCTGGATGTTTATCGGTTGTGGCGCCCCAGCCCATTGTTTCGTGCGCGCCGTTTGGAAAAATTACTCGATACGCCGGCAAAGATTTACTACAAGTACGAAGGCGTTAGCCCCGCAGGCTCGCATAAACCGAATACCGCGGTGCCGCAAGTTTGGTACAACGCCCAAGAAGGTATCCGCAAGCTGACCACCGAGACCGGTGCCGGACAATGGGGCAGCTCGTTGGCATTCGCTTGCGCGCAATTTGGTTTGGAGTGCGAAGTTTGGCAGGTTGCGGCGTCCTATCTGGCCAAACCCTACCGCCGCACGATGATGGAAGTTTGGGGCGGCAAAGTGCACTCAAGCCCGTCGCCGGTGACGGAATTTGGTCGCAGCTTGTTAGCCGAAAACGCCGATCATCCGGGCTCATTGGGTATCGCCATTTCTGAAGCCGTCAGTGAGGCCGTTGAAGATCCGCATGTGCGTTATGCCTTAGGCAGCGTCTTAAATCATGTTCTGCTGCATCAAACAATTATTGGTGAAGAAGCATTGCTGCAATTGGCCAAGGTGGACGCGGTGCCGGATGTGCTTGTGGGCTGTACCGGTGGCGGCTCTAACTTTGGCGGTTTGGCATTTCCATTTTTGCGCGAAAAACTGGCGGGTCGGATGAACCCTATCATTCGCTGCGTGGAACCCGCCGCCTGTCCAACATTGACCAAGGGCGAATACCGTTATGACTTTGGCGATACCGCAGGTATGACGCCAATGATGAAAATGCACACCCTCGGCCACGGCTTTATTCCTGAGCCCATCCACGCAGGGGGCTTGCGTTACCACGGCATGGCGCCGCTGGTTTCCCATGTCTATGAACTGGGCATGGTTGAAGCGATAGCGATTCCACAGAGCGAGTGCTTTGCCGGAGCCTTGGACTTTGCCCGTATGGAAGGCATCGTGCCAGCGCCTGAGCCGACTCACGCGATAGCGGCAGCCGTGCGCGAAGCTCTGGCCTGCAAAGAATCTGGAGAAGAAAAAGTGATCTTGACTGCGTTGTGCGGCCACGGTCACTTGGACCTCGCATCTTATGACAAGTACATCAACGGTGAAATGGTAGACGCAGACTTGTCAGATGACGTGATTGCGCAAGCGATGCAAGCGGTGCCGGTAGTCAACGGCTAAACCGGCCGCATCGGATGCAGTGTTGAAGGATCGAGTGAAACGGCTTTAGTACGAGGAGAGACGTAATGTTAAAGCGATGGTACACCCTGGCATTTGCCACGGGAGCAATGAGTATCGGCCTAGCCGCGGCGGTGAATGCTGAAGAAAAGGCAGAGCGCACGGGCGCGGATGCCATGATTGAAGAAGTTGTTGTAACGGCACGACGCCGTGAAGAGGGGCTGCAAAGTGCCCCTATCGCGATATCTGCTTACACCGGTGATTCGCTGGATTATCGCGGTGTCACACGGTTGGATCAGATCGCCAAGTTTGCCCCCGGGCTGACTCTGGAAAACAACCCGAGTTTTGGTGGCGCATCGAACTCCGCTGCGATTTACCTGCGGGGTATTGGTCAAAAAGAATTTTTGCCGACGACAGAGCCGGGTGTGGGACTGTATGTGGATGGCGTTTACGTCGCCCGCTCGGTTGGCGCGATTTTGGACATTGTCGACGTGGAACGAATCGAAGTGTTGCGTGGTCCTCAGGGCACATTGTTTGGCCGCAACACGATTGGCGGCGCGATCTCCGTTGTGACGCGTCAGCCTGAAATCGGCGGTGATGTGCAAGGCTCAATTGGCGCCAGTGTTGGTAACGACAGCCTACTGAATTTAAATGCCAGCATCGAAGGGACATTAAGCGATACTGCGGCAGCCCGTTTAAGCGTTGCCTCGTTTAACCAAGACGGATACGTGCAGCGCGCCGACGGTATTGATCTGGGCGATGACGACACGCTTACCGCCCGTCTGGCAGTAAACTGGCAGCCCACAGATGCGCTATCAGGGCAGATCAGTGTGGACATGACAAGAGATCGTGAGAATGGTCCGGCCATGCAGTTGATCGGCATCGATTTTACCGATTTGAGTCAGCTGGCTGGCGTCGTCGCGGCTCCACCTCCGCCCATGGCCTTTATTCATAACGTAACGACAGCCGCTTTGGGGCCGGGCCAGCCATGCGCAGCGACCAATACGGCAGGTCAGGGCGTCACCTCGAATCCTGTATCGGCAAACTGCTATGACTCTCGTTACATCGGCGCAGATGGCCAGAATGAGGGTACCGCACCCGCATTTTCTGAAACGGACTTGCTGGGTTTTGCTGCAACGTTTACTTACGAGCTATCCGACTCGCTGACGCTGAAGTCGATTACGGCCTCGCGCAGCCTAGAGTCACAGTTCGCGCGTGACGGCGATCATTCTCCTCACCGCATCTCCCAGTTTCACGATGATCTGGAGCAGGATCAGTTCTCACAGGAACTGCAGCTGCTGGGTTCAGCGGAAAAGCTGGAGTGGATTCTGGGTGCCTACTACTTCAATGAGGACGGTTTCAACGAGAACACCTTGGATTTCACAGTCTCCAATTTCCGCTCTGGCGGCTCCTTCGATAACGAAGCGTGGGCGGCATTCGCGCAAGCGACATACGACCTAACGGATGCCTTGCACCTGACCTTGGGAGGGCGTTTCACCGACGAGCAGAAGTCGTTTACGCCTGATCAAATCATCTACCAGAACTACTACGCGGGCTTCAGTAACCTAGTGCCGGCGGATAATCCATTGGCGGCCCTGGACGCTCCGTTCTTGCAGGCTGGCGAGCGGATTTTGCCGCTGTTGGAAAAAGACATCGATATCTCAGAGTTTACGCCCATGGCGAACCTCGCTTTTGATCTGTCGGACGACATCATGGTTTACCTGAGTTACTCAGAGGGCTTCAAGTCCGGTGGCTTCACCCAACGCGTATTTCCGCCGATCGTTGCGCCGTTTACGGCGCCAGCGGGCACTCCGGATATCGACCTGATTCCCACCTACGATCCTGAATTCGTAGAAGTTCTTGAGTTGGGCTTTAAGGGCACGTTTATGGACGGCCGGGTTCGCGTAAATGGCGCTTTGTTCACCACCGACTACGAAGATCTGCAAGTGCAGGTGTTCAATAGCGTTGCACCGGTGACCCAGAATATAGGTGAGGCGTCGATCGAGGGACTTGAGCTGGAAGTGGTGGCCTCTCCCGGAAACGGTTGGTTCGCTGAAGCGAGCTTATCCTTGCTGGATGCTAACTATGATGAGATCGATACCGGCAACACGTTGATCGCCCGCGACAACGACTTCGAGCGCGTGCCTGAAACTGCAGCCAGCCTTGGACTTTCGCGCGAGCTGCTGTTGGGAGACAACGGCACGCTGATTCTGCGCGGCGATTGGAGCTATCGGTCCAAGACATTCAATGACGCCTACAACACTGCCTTGCTTGAAACCGATTCGACGGATTTGATTGATGCAAGTGTGCGTTGGTTGAGTGCTGATGAAGCGTGGACCGTGACGCTTAGCGGCATCAACCTGACTGACGAAGAGTATTTGGTGTCGGGTGTCTACGGTACCGCGTTCCAGTCCTTTGAAGGTTTGTTTGATCGCGGGCGCGAGCTGCGTCTGGAAGTGCGTCGGGACTTTTGAACCACGCACTGAGACCTGTGCATGGGCGTGTCGGTGGCTCGCTCATGCACTCATCGGAATAAATCAGGGGAGTCCTTGTGGCCAGAGTGAAGATAGCGAAGCCTGACTCTGTCGAAGATCCGGCAGTTGCAGGTATTTTTGAATGGGTCACGCAAATGGAAGGCAGTGTGCCAAACCACTTCTATGTCGAACTTAACTTTCCTGCCTTTTTTACCGCCAAGCTGGGCGCAACGAAAGTGCTTTGGGAAGAGGGTGAGTTGTCCATGGAAGAGATTCAGCATATTGGCATTTTAGTATCCCAAGCCAATGGCTGTGCTTATTGCACGGCTGCCTTCTGCACGATATTGAACTACGGCTTGAATAGTCCTGAAAATACTGTGGGGGAATTGCTGACCGAGGGGGTTGATGCGGTCCGGCAACCTCGTTTGCGGGCGCTGCTAGACTATGCTTTGAAGGTTAATTTGGATGCTGCTTCCATCACCGATGCGGACGTGGATGCCCTGCGCGACGTTGGGCTAACGGATTTGGGTATTGTGCAGATAACGCACATTGTGAGCGATTTTGCTGCCTACAATCGCTTGAATCTGGCTCTGGACACGGACTACGACTACCGCAGCTTTTGGCAGCAAATCGCCTTTCCATCCAGCCACTAAACGGTGTAGCTGAATTACTCTGGGTGAATTCTCACCAGCCCCTCTTGGGTTGTTGAGGCAACGAGTTCACCTGCCAGGTTGTAAATCAGACCACGATTAAAGCCGCGGGCACCATTGGCGCTGGGGCTGTCTTGGTCGTAGAGCAGCCATTCGTCTGCTCGAAATGGGCGATGGAACCACATGGCGTGATCTAGGCTGGCCACCTGCACATTGTCCTGCATAAAGCTCACGGCATGTGGTCGTGTGGCGGTGTCCAATAGCGACCAGTCTGACAGATAGGCCAGTACGCACTGATGAATGCGCGGATCGTCAGGCAGCTTTTCACCGCAGCGCATCCAGCAGCGTTGAACCGGCGGGGCTGGTTCTGGGTGCAGCATATCGACAGGGTCGATGGGTCTTACTTGTATGGCCGTTGAGCCTACAAAGCTGTCCTGAAATTCCGCTGGCCAGTTTTTGGACTGCTGCTGACGAATTTCTTCGTCTGTCTGCAGCGCATCAGGCAGCGGCACATCGGGCATATCGAACTGATGATCCAAGCCTTCCTCATCAATCTGAAACGATATGGACATGGTGAAAATAGCTTGGCCTCGCTGCACCGCAACAACGCGTCGTGTGGTGAAGCTCTTACCGTCTCGAATACGATCCACCTTATATAAAATGGGGATGTCAGTGTCGCCCGCACGCAAAAAGTAGCCGTGCAGGCTGTGCGCGCTGCGATCGGTAGATACCGTGCGGGACGCGGCAACCAGTGCCTGACCAATGACCTGACCGCCATAAACGCGCTGCCAACCCTCGTTGGGACTGGTAGCCAGATAGTGGTTCAACTCGATCTCTTCTAGATCGAGTGTTTCGATGATTTTATTGAGCGGTTGCATAGGCTGTCTGTAGAGCTCGACTCAAAGTTTAGTATTTGTAAGATTCCAGCTTGAAGGGGCCCTGCTCTGCAACACCGATGTAATCTGCCTGTGCCTTGGTCAGACGAGTCATCACACCACCAAAGCCCTCGACCATCAGTTCCGCCACCTCTTCGTCCAGTTTTTTTGGCAGCACTTCGACGCTGACGGGCTGGCGTTGATTTTCATCTTGCTTGGCCCAGCCTTGCTCAAACAGGTACATTTGCGCCAGCACCTGATTCGCAAAGGATCCATCCATAATCCGAGAAGGGTGGCCCATGGCGTTGCCCAAATTCACCAAACGGCCCTCGGACAGCAGGATGAGGTAGTCCCCGCCTTGCTCTGAACGATAGACCATGTGCACTTGCTCTTTCACTTGGTCCCAGCGCCAGTGTTCGCGCATAAAAGCAGTGTCAATCTCATTGTCAAAATGGCCGATGTTGCATACCACCGCTCCCTTTTTCAGGGTGCTGAGAATGGCCGAGTCGCAGACGTTAGCATTGCCAGTGCAGGTCACCAAAATGTCAGTGTCTTGCATCAGACGAACATCAATGTCTTCGACTTTCCCGGTGTTGACGCCGCCTTGATATGGCGACACAACTTCGTAGCCATCCATGCAAGCCTGCATCGCGCAGATGGGATCTACTTCCGTTACGCGTACGATCATCCCTTCTTGACGCAAACTTTGGGCTGAGCCCTTGCCAACATCGCCGTAGCCTATGACTAACGCCCGCTTGCCAGCCATCAACATATCCGTTGCGCGCTTGATGGCGTCGTTTAGGCTGTGCCGGCAACCGTATTTGTTGTCATTCTTTGACTTAGTCACAGAGTCGTTCACGTTGATAGCGGGTATACGCAGCTGACCATCACGCATCATTTCGTACAGTCTGTGAACTCCCGTTGTGGTTTCCTCGCTGATGCCATGAATATGGTCCAACATTTGGGGATATTTTTCGTGGATGATCAACGTCAGGTCGCCGCCGTCATCCAACAGCATGTTGGCATCCCAAGGTTCGCCCCCCTGCAAAATGGTCTGTTCGATACACCACTCGTACTCTTCTTCTGTCTCACCTTTCCACGCGAACACGGGTATGCCGTTGGCAGCCATGGCGGCAGCGGCGTGGTCTTGAGTAGAGAAAATGTTGCATGAAGACCAGCGAACTTCCGCGCCTAACTCGGTTAGTGTCTCGATCAGTACGGCGGTCTGAATGGTCATGTGAATGCAGCCAATAATCCTGGCGCCTGCCAGCGGCTGCTCTTTCGCGTAGCGTCGTCGCAGTGCCATGAGTGCAGGCATTTCAGCTTCGGCTAGGGTGATTTCCTTGCGTCCAAAGTCTGCTAATTTGATATCGGCTACCTTATAGTCGCTCATGCATGTCTCCGTGTGATGTGTTGATTTGTCCCAACAGGGCGAGGCGCGGGGGTGGTTTCCCGCGTCGAAAAAGATCGCGCATACTACCAGCGGCCACCGCAAGGAACAAAGTCATTCGTTGTGATGGCCGACCCTTGGCCAAGGTTTGCGTGCACATCCCGCTGTGCGTATGGTTTTGTTCGATCGGGCCGTATCACTTGACTGCATGGCCATGGCAGCGCAGAGACCGTCACCCTGAGACTTTAAGGATGTTATGAATTCACCCGGCAACCCGATCAGCAAGCTTCCCGATGTGGGCACGACAATTTTTACCGTGATGAGCGCCCTTGCGGCCGAGCGGAATGCTCTCAATCTGTCACAGGGGTTTCCGGATTTTGACGGGCCTGAAGCCCTTCTTGAGCGGGTCAACGCCCACATGCGCAGTGGCCAGAATCAATATCCGCCGATGGCAGGAGTGGCGGTATTGCGTCAGGCCATCGCCAAAAAGGTTGATGACCTTTACGGCCTGAATTGCGACCCGGAAACGGAGGTGACGGTTACCGCCGGAGCGACGGAGGCATTGTTTTGCGCCATTGCCGCGGTGGTGCATGCCGGCGATGAGGTCATTGTGCTGGACCCCGCTTATGACAGTTATGATCCGGTAATACGTTTACAGGGTGGTGTGGCGGTACATGTGCCGCTGACCGCTCCCTCCTATCGGATCGACTGGGAGCGTATTGAGGCTGCCGTTACGGCGCGTACGCGATTGTTGATTTTGAACAGTCCGCATAACCCGACTGGCATGGTTATGCAGGAGGCGGATATCGTCGCGTTGTCGGCGCTGTGCGCTCGACACGATATTTACCTGATCGGCGACGAGGTCTACGAACACATGGTATTTGATCAGTGCGAGCATCTCAGCCTTTGTGCGTATGCTGATCTGTATGCCCGAAGCTTTGTTGTTTCCTCTTTTGGTAAGACCTATCACGTGACGGGCTGGAAAGTAGGCTACTGTGTTGCTCCTCCCCAACTGACGCGGGAGTTCAGACGGGTGCATCAGTACGTGACGTTTACTGTGAATACGCCTGTGCAGTTGGGCATTGCCGATTTTTTGCATCGGCATCCAGAGCATCACAAGCAACTGCCTGCGTTCTATCAGGCGAAACGCGATGTTTTCTGCGGGCTGCTGGAGGGTTCCCGATTTCATATTGTGCCCAGTCAGGGCACCTATTTTCAGCTGCTTGGGTATGCAGACGTATCCAAGGAGGGCGATGTTGAGCTTGCTCGCCGATGGACCTGTGAGGCAGGTATTGCCTCAATTCCGATCAGTGTTTTCTATCAAAATCCGAGTGATTGCGAACATCGGGCACTGCGCTTCTGTTTTGCCAAAGACGACAGCACGCTCGCTCAGGCTGCGGAGATTTTATGTCGTCTTTGACCATTAACTTGATCCAAGCTGCGACTCGTTGGCATGACCCGGCGGGCAATCGTGATGATTTTGAACCTCTACTGGCATCCGGTACATCCGCTGACGTCATCATGCTGCCGGAAATGTTCAATACGGGGTTTACCATGGAATCCAAGGCATTGGCGGAACCGATGGATGGCCCCACGGTCCTGTGGATGCGAGAGCGTTCGGTGGCTCTTGGCTCGGTGATTGCTGGTAGCCTGATCATTGATGACGGTGGGTATTTTAATCGTTTGATTTGGGCTACGCCGGATGGGGCGCTACAGTCTTACGACAAGCGGCATTTGTTTCGCATGGCGGGCGAAGACCAGTATTTCACTGCGGGAGACGAGCGTGTCATCGTTTCCTATCAAGGGTGGCGCCTGTGCTTGAGCGTTTGCTACGACCTGCGTTTTCCGGTTTGGCTGCGTAATCGCAGCGATTACGATGCTCTTGTCTGCGTAGCGAATTGGCCAGCGGTTAGGGCGGCTGCTTGGCAGACCCTACTGCGGGCCCGTGCGATTGAAAATCAGGCCTATTGCATTGGTTTGAATATTGTCGGGCGTGACGGCAGAGGTTTGGACTATGCGGGGGGCAGTGCCGTTTACGCACCGGATGGCGAGACCTTGGTTGAGGCAGGCGATAACGCTTGTCAGGTTGAGGCCACATTGGACTCCGCTGTTTTGACGGCCTTGCGACAGGCCTTTCCTGTCGCCTTAGATGCCGATAGTTTCGCACTTGCGGGCGCGCGTCCGCTGCGGAAGCCTCGACCGGGGTATGATGACGCTTAGGCAAAGGAGACTGATGTGAAGGTGGTGATTTCGTTTTTAAACAAAGTGACGGTTGTAGGTGTTGTCGCCTATTTGGCAGCTTGCTCGTCTGATCCGGCTGAGTCCTTGGCGGATGTGCATCCTGGCCAGTCGACTTACAACGAGGCGTGCATCTCTTGTCACAACCCCGGCATTGGCGGGGCTCCTCGGTTAGGGGATTTGGACGCATGGCAACCACGAGCGGCGAAAGGCCGTCAGGCTTTGGTGACATCCACGATTAATGGCCTGAACGGTATGCCAGCCAAGGGTATGTGCTGGCAGTGCAGCGACGAGCAACTCGGCTATGCAGTAGATTTCATGCTGGAACAGGCTGAGGTGACCGCAACGCCATGAACCTGCGCGACTTACGTTATCTGGTTGCAGTTGCGGAACATCGTCACTTTGGCCGGGCAGCAGAATCATGTTTTGTCAGTCAGCCGACGCTTTCGACGCAGCTGAAGAAACTTGAAGAAACGTTGGGCGTTGTACTTCTCGAGCGCAGTAACCGGCGCGTTATGCTGACGCCTGAGGGAGAGCAAATCGTCAAGCAGACCCAACGAATATTGATTGAGGTCAACTCGCTCACAACGCTGTCTGAGCAGTTGCGAGACCCCATGGGTGGAGACCTGAGGGTGGGTATTATTCCAACCATGGCCCCCTATCTACTGCCCAAGGTGCTGCCACGGTTGCGCGAGGCATTCCCGAATTTAAGGGTCCAGCTGACTGAAGCCCAGACGTCGAATATTACGCGCATGCTCAAGCAAGGAGACTTGGATGCGACGCTTCTTGCTCTGCCGCTGGGCGAAGAAAATATCCAAGAGGTGGCCTTGTGCGATGAGCCCTTCGTGCTCGCCGTACCTGCAGACCACCCCAAGGCGGACTGGGAAGAAGTTTTTACCGAAGACCTTGAAGGAGAAGAGGTCCTTCTGCTGGAAGACGGCCATTGCTTTCGGGATCAGGCGTTGGAAGTCTGTCAGGCGCATCACGGTATCGAGAGCAAAAACTTTAGCGCGACCAGCCTAGAGACACTGCGTCAGCTGGTGGCCGCCGGAGTTGGCGTGACGCTGATTCCTCAACTGGCAGTGCCTGCGGATGCCGCAAAGGAGGGGCCCGTGCGCTATATACCCTTCACTGCCAAGGGTTCGAACAGTCCAAGACGCACCCTCGGTCTGTGCTGGCGCACGACCTCAACTCGTCGCGATTTGCTTGAGCAAGCCGCCAATACCCTGCGCGAGTGCATGGCGGATCTTTAGGGAGGTCAGGCAAGGTCGGCGAGTAATGCGGCTCGTTGATCTGACGGCACTTCGTAACTGCCCGGCAGCGAGGCATGGTCAATGCCCATAAATAAACGCTCGCCGGCTTTGAGATTGGCTATGTCGGCAGCACTGAGCTCAAAACGCATGAAGTGTACTGCCGCGGCTTTTTCATCGCGGGTGCGGTCCATATCTTCATTAGTGATGGCAAAGATTTTTTCGCCGGAATCGCCCACCTGAACCCACACCGTTTGTTCAATTCCGCCCATGGTCGCCAGCGCGGTTTTGCGCTCTTCGATATCACCATATTCGATCATAAAGGTGGCTTTCCAGTTGCTGCCGTTTGGAATCAGCGGATTGTAAGATGCCAGCTCTTCTTCGATTTCTGCGGCCTCAAAAATTCTCTCAACTCGCAGCATTTCCTGAATTTGATAGCGCATGGTGAGTTCGTCTTCAAAGTAGAGGGTTGCATGCGGCCCGAGGGCGATGTTTCGACGTTTTTTGTGCGCTATTACCTGAGTGCGGAACTCTTGGCGGCGTCCAGCGTATTCTTCGAGTGACCAAAGATCGGATCGTGTAAGTGTCATGTGTCTGTCTCCAATTAATCTGGCATAACCCGACGGCGGGCTAAATGCCGTATGCTTTGCGAACCATGCTGATCGGGTGTTGGGCATCACCTTCTTCCACGCCGTCGGCAATCAGGCGGCCTGCCATTGGGCAGTCTGAGCCAAACGTATCGGCCTGGCTGTCCTTGACACGTTTCACCACCGGTCGCGCAATTTTCTTGGCTTTTGCATAGGTTTCTGCCTTCACTGCATAGGTGCCATCGTGCCCGGAACAACGTTCGATAGCGGTTACCTCAGTATCTGGAATGAGTTCCAAAAATTCCCGGGTCTTCATGCCAAAGTTTTGTACCCGCTGGTGGCACGCGACGTGGTAGGCCACTTTGCCGAGTGGCTGTTTGAATGCGGTATCGATCAGCGAGTCCTTATGCCTGAGCATCAGGTATTCAAACGGGTCAAAAAAGTGAGCCTTAACCTCGGCGATATCGTCATCGTCGGGAAACATCAGTGGCAGCTCTTGCTTATACATCAGCACGCAGGAAGGGATCGGCGCGATGATGTCATAGCCTTCGGCAATCGCCTGCGTAAATACAGGAATGTTAGCGTCCTTCATTTTTTCAACTTTTTTCAGGTCGCCCAGCTCCAGTTTTGGCATGCCGCAACACTTTGCATCCTGCAGGACTTTTACGGGAACGTTGTTGTGTTTGAGCACCGCGATCAGGTCTTCGACCATTTGAGGCTCGTTGTGATCGCCATAGCAGGTGACGTAAATTGCGACTTTGCCTTGGGTGCGGTCTGTGCTTGTTGCGGGCAACTCATCGCCAATGAGCGGTGGCAATTGCTTGGTCAGCGCCTTGGCGCTGAAGTGCGGCAGAGGTGCATCCTGATGCAGGCCAAATAAGGCTTCACCTGCTTTTCGCAGTGTTTTAGATCCCGCTGCAGCGTTGGCCAGTTGTGCGACCCCCGGGGTTGATATCGCATCGAAAATCGGATCAGTGGACGTGATGATTCTGTCTCGCCATTTGGTATCGTTTTTTTCAAACTTTTGCGCCTTGGCGCGCAGCATCAAATGGGGAAAGTCCAGTGCCCACTCGTGAGGTGGAAGATAAGGACACTTGGTCTCTGCGCACAAATCGCACAGGAAGCATTGGTCGACGACTTTGCCGTAATCGGCTTTGTCTACGCCATCAACCTCGAAGGTGTCGGATTCGTCGATGAGATCGAAGAGCGTGGGGAAGGAATCGCAGAGGCTAACGCAGCGGCGGCAGCCATGGCAGACATCGAAGACTCGTTCCATTTCGGCATGCAAGGATGTCTCGTCGTAGAACTCTGGGTTTTTCCAGTCTAGGGGCGCGCGCTTTGGCGCTTGTAGATTACCCTCTTTTGTACTCATTAAAGACCTCTATCAATTTGATTAATGGTGGCTATCTTTGTCTTTCCAATAAAAAAGGGGCTGATTGCAGCCCCTCTCATCAGTCGCGTCACAATGGGGTTTAGCCCATTGCGTCGAGAGCTTTTTGGAATCGGTTAGCGTGAGACCGCTCGGCTTTCGCCAAGGTTTCGAACCAATCTGCGATTTCCTCAAAGCCTTCATCTCGCGCTGTTTTAGCCATGCCCGGGTACATGTCAGTGTACTCGTGGGTTTCGCCAGCCACGGATGCCCGCAGATTGTCCGCGGTGTTGCCCATGGGCAAGCCGGTTGCTGGGTCGCCAACGGCTTCCATGTATTCTAGGTGACCGTGGGCGTGGCCAGTTTCGCCCTCAGCGGTTGAGCGGAAAACCGCCGCGACGTCATTCTCGCCTTCAACGTCAGCTTTCGCTGCGAAGTACAGGTAGCGACGGTTGGCCTGAGACTCGCCTGCAAAGGCGTCCTTCAGGTTTTGTAATGTTTCGCTGTCTTTAAGATCCATTTGCATGAACTCCATAATCGTTAAGTGGTTCGTTTGGTTGAACCGGTAGTCAAAGACTCTTTGAGTCATCGGCGAACGGTCTACCGATGCGCTGCAGTATAGGTGCTTAGAGCAATCTTTCTATTTGAATGTTTAGATCATTACTATAGATATTATCTATCGAAAATTCGCTTACGATTGTTTTTGAAAATGATAATGATTCCCATTTAGCTGCCGCAAGCTGAGGCCGTGCGCGCGCAAGCAGGAAAGATGCGTACAATCGCGCCTCACCCTCGCTTACCATGAACGCTATGCGACAGGAAAACAGCACACCCGGCGGCTCACGTTACGAATTGATCCAATTGATTCGTTTGGCTTTGCCCTTGGTTGCTGCGCAATTGGCGCAGATGGGCATGGGCGTTGTCGATACGATTATGGCGGGTCAGGTCGGTGCTTTAGAGCTTGCCGGCGTCGCGTTGGGTGGCGCGGTTCTTTGGCCCACGCTGATGTTGTTCAGCGGTGTAGTGATGTCCATGATCCCAATGATTGCCCAGCTTAATGGCGCCGGAAAAGACTCTCAGGTGGGAGAAATTGCGCGTCAGGGTCTTTGGGTTGCGCTGGGATTGGGCATTTTGCTGACGGCTGCGCTAAAAAATGCTGGCCCGGTTTATCTGGCGTTGGGCATTGAAGCATCGATCGTCGATGTGACAATGGGGTATTTGGGTGCAGCGAGTTGGGGCATGGTTCCTGTGCTTGGATACTTTGCGCTGCGCTATTTCTGCGAAGGCCTGTCGTGGACCAAGCCCGCCATGTTGATTGCAGGGATTGGTTTGCTGGTAAAAATACCGCTGAACTACTGGTTAGTATTTGGTGGACTGGGCGTCGAGCCCATGGGTGCCGAGGGTTGTGGTTGGGCCACCGCTTGGGTCATGTTCTTGGAACTTATAGCCATGATTGGTGTTGTGGTGTTCTCGCGTGTCTCGCGCTTGGGGCCCTTTACTCAATTTAGCCTGCCGAGTACTCATCAAATTGCGACGCTGTTTCGAGTAGGTTTGCCGATCGGGCTCGCAACGTTTGTTGAATTCGGGTTTTTCGCGGTGGTGACGCTGTTGATCGGGCGATTGGGGCCGGAAACCGTTGCGGCTCACCAAATCATCAACAATTTGAGCGGCCTAATCTTCATGGTGCCCTTGGGTCTTGGTATGGCCACCTCGATTCGCGTGGGCTTTAATGTTGGAGCCGGCGATGTGGCGTCGGCCCGCCGCGTTGGCTGGTTAGCCATGGCGACCAGCGCGGGTTTTGCGACGGTTTCTATCGTTGTCCTGTTGTTGGCCGGCCCTACATTGGTTGGCCTCTACACTCAGCAGGCCGAAGTCATTGATATTGCGACGAGCCTGTTAGGCATCGTCGCCTGTTTCCTGATTTTCGATGGCATCCAAGTCAATGCAATGGGTGCTCTGCGTGGCTTCAAAGACACCGCTGTGCCATTCGTCATAGCCTTCAGCTGTTACTGGCTGTTCGGCTTTCCCATCGCCTGGATCCTGGGCTTTGGTTTCTTTGCGGGTCTGGACTACGGTGTGTTGGGATACTGGTCTGGTCTTGCAGCCGGGCTCGTCGCTGCATCGGCTGCGCTTGCTCTGCGTTTCAATAAAATTTCCGAACGGGCGCAGAGTCGTTGATGAGTGCTTGGATCCTGCTGACCATTGCCGGGGCGTTTCTACAAAACCTGCGTTCTCTGCTGCAGCGGCGTTTGACAGGAAATTTGTCGGTAAACGGGGCAGCCTATGTCCGCTTCCTGTTTGCGCTGCCCTTTGCGTGGTTCTTTTTTGGTGTCATAGCAGACCTCTCCGGTACCTCCAGCGAGCTTGTGCCAAATCAGCGGTTTTTTCTCTTCGTCAGCGTTGGGGCAATAGCACAAATGGTCGCGACCTCTGCCTTGGTAGCTGCTGTGAGCGGTTCTCACTTTGCGCTGGGTACCGCTCTGAGCAAAACCGAAGCGGTTCAGGCGGCACTGCTGGGCCTGATTCTGCTTGGCGAAGGTGTTAGCCCCCAAGCGCTTGGCGGCATCGGTATCAGCTTGGCGGGCGTTTTTTTGCTCTCCGGCAATATTCGCCCCAAAGACTTGGTTCGAGCCGACCGGCGGGTCTGGTTCGGGGTGCTGGCCGCAACGTTTTTGGCGCTGTGCGCCATTTGCTATCGGGGTGCGAGCTTGGCGCTCTTAGCCCCAATGATGACCAGCCCAGAGTTAGTCGAAGCCAGCTTTAATCAGGCCCTGTTGGTTGCCTCTTTTACCTTGGCTGTTTCCGTAACATTGCAGACCTTGTTGATGGGTTGTTACCTTGCATTATCTGAGCCGGGTCAGCTCAGTCAGGTACTTCTACACTGGCGCCCGGCGCTGTTAGTTGGGTGTATTGCCATGGTGGCCTCGGCATGTTGGTTTACAGCGATGGCGCTCTACAATGCGGCAATGGTCAGGGCCTTGGGTCAGATTGAACTGCTCTTTACGCTCATCACGTCGATTTGGCTGCTAAACGAACGAGTGAGCCGGCGTGAAGTGCTTGGTATGGTCCTGCTGGTGCTCGGTATATTGATGTTGTTTTAACGGGGGGATGATGACGAATCTATTGCAGGGGAACGATACGGTGTGGGTGGCCAAACACCAAGCGGAAGAGGGTTCGTGCTGGGGAGAAGTTATGCTCAATCGACCCGAGCGGAAAAACGCCATTGTCGGACCGCTTGGTCTTGGTTTAGCTGAGGGTATCGCGGCGTTGGATGCGGATCCAGACGTTCAGGCTATCGTCCTGCGAGGTGCCGGTGGCGGCTTTTGCTCAGGTTTGGATCTGGCAGCATTTAACGATAAGCCTGAGCCTGAATGGTTGCCTGATTTCCAACACATATGGCGCGGGGCTCATCGTGCGCTATTTGAATGCAGCACGCCGCTGATTGGCGCTATGGAACGCTATGCGATCAATGGAGGCGCTGCGCTGGCCATTGCCTGTGACTATTTAGTGGTTGGCGAGAAATCGTTTCTGCAAGTAGGGGAGGTGCAAATCGGCATGGCGGCGCCCTACAACATGGCGTGGTTGAATCTGCGTCATAGCGAAAGCGTGATTGCGCAAGTGACCTTAATTGGTGACCGCATTCCCGGCACGGAATTGATGCGCTTGGGCTTAGCCACTCAGTGTGTGGACGATGCTCAGGTGGCAGCATGCGCGATAGATTTGGCAAAACGACTGGCGAGTTTTCCGTCGGGCACGACGTCGAAAATCAAACGCGGTATGCGGGCTCGATTGGGTGAGACAGCAGATCAATGGTTTGATCGGCATACCCGAGTGGCCGGACCTTCGGTGAAGCCCAGCACCATGAAGAGCCGCTAACAGCGGCTTGCGCTCCGGCGAGCAAAGGGTGAACTAGACGTAGCCCAGAGACTTCAGCTGCTGCCATTCCATGGCAAACCATGGGGTGGTGGGTTGCTGATCATCGGCCAATATCTGATCGACCTCAGCGGCGCTCAACCAGCGGTAATCGCTGATTTCTTCCGAGTTGATGCGTGGTTCGCCGTCGTACTGACCGACAAACACAGAGCAAAGCTCGTGTTCCGTGCCGATGTCCCTGAAGTGCGCCGTGTATTCGAATTTGTAAACGAAACGCATGTTGGTTGTGAAGCCCAGCTCCTCCTCGCTGCGGCGAGCGATGGCTTCTTCAATGGATTCACCGACGCGCGGGTGCGAACAGCAGGAATTGGTCCAGAATCCCCCCCATAGGGGTTTACTGTCGGCGCGCTGATGAACCAGCAGCTCATTCGATGAATTGAATATGAACAGCGAAAATGCGCGGTGGAGCCGCCCGCCGCGTTGGTGACAGTCGGCTTTTAGCATTTCCCCGACCGCTTCATCGTGGGAATTCACCAAAATCAGCGGTTCTGAGTCGAAGGAAACGATTTCGGCTCGCCTCGTCGGTGGATTAGTCATCGTTATTTGCCAGGATTGTCGGAAGCGCTTTGATGGCAGAAGTCTAACTCCATTTCTGTACTTTCACCTACGGACTACAATCCGCGTCTTAGACTCTACTGCACCGGAATGCCCGGCAAAATCGCGTTTAACTGAGTAAAGTCAATGTCTAAGTCGCCCAAAGAACATCTGATTCGTTTTCCCGATGTCGATCTCTGTGTATTTGAATGGGGAAAGCCGGGCGGGCAGCAGGTGCTGTTGGTCCATGCTACAGGGTTTCATGCCCGCTGCTGGGATCAGGTCGTTGCCAAGCTGCCTGAGGACTGGCATATCTACGCCGTCGACATGCGCGGTCATGGCCGCTCTTCGAATGCAGAGCCCTTTACCTGGGGGCAGTTTGGAGATGATTTGATTCGGGTTAGCCAGGCGCTGGCGCTGAAAGATGCCATCGGGGTAGGCCATTCCATGGGCGGACACTGCGTCACTCATGCAGCTGGACACCATGCGGAGTTTTTCAAGCATCTGATCTTAGTAGATCCGGTCATTTTTTCACCGGACGTTTACCAAGACCGCGGCATGGAAGGGTTTGCATCGGTGGAAGATCATCCCGTTGCGCGTCGACGCGGTCATTTTGCTTCGGTAGATGAAATGCGCCAGCGCTACGCCGATCGCATGCCCTACAAAATTTGGCAGCGCGCGGTATTTGACGACTACTGTGAATACGGTTTGTTGCCGGCGTCCTCAGGCGAGGGCTTCGAGCTTGCCTGTCCCGGCTACGTAGAAGCCTCAATTTATATGGGAAATTTTGACGCCAATTTGTATCGGCTTCTGCCCAACATCAAGGTGCCGGTGATTGTCCTGCGAGCGAATCCCAGGGACCCAGACACTCAGGAAATGGACTTTTCGGCGTCGCCAACCTGGCCGGCGTTAGCGGATCAATTTACCTACGGTCAGGATGTGCACTTACCCGATTTGACGCACTTTATCGTCATGCAGGATCCTGAGTTGGTCGCCGACTTCATTCGAGCAGGTGGTGATTCTCAAGAAGTTAGCGCCGTTGGCTAAAACGATATATCCACGATGATGAGGGGAAACTCATGAAAATTAGCGTAGCGATGGCTTTTAACGAATTCACAACGCCTGAGTTGATCAAGGCAGCGGTGCAAATGGCTGAAGCAAAAGGGGTGCATGGGATCTGGGTGCCGGAACATGTGTTGTTTTTTTCCGAATACGCGTCGACCTATCCTTATTCAGAGGACGGCCGCTTGCCCGGAGACCCGGAAGGTCTGCTGGATCCCTTCAGTGCTCTGACGTTTATTGCGGCCCATACGGAACGGGTCCGGCTGGGGACGGGCATTTGTCTCGTACCTCAGCGACAGCCGGTCTACACGGCGAAGATGGTGTCAGATCTGGATTATCTGTCTGGTGGCCGGGTCGATTTTGGCGTCGGCATCGGCTGGTTGAAAGAAGAATTCGAGAATCTAGGTATGGATTTCAGTACTCGGGCAGCGCGAACCGAAGAATACTTGCTTGCCATGAAAGCGCTGTGGTCAGACGGGGTGGCTGAGTTCTCGGGCGAGACGGTGACGCTCAAGCCCTGCCATTTTAACCCTAAGCCCGTTCAGCGTCCTCATCCGCCCGTCATCTTTGGCGGCGAATCGGACGCGGCGATGCGTCGGGTAGCTCGTCTGGGTGACGGCTGGTATGGCTATGATCTGACGCCGGAAGGCTTGCACGATCGACTCAACAGTTTGGACGCAGCCTTGGCGGGTAGCGGTCGCCGCCGCGCAGATGTACAGGTGATCGTGGGGCCCAATCGACATCCGGTGACGCCGCAAACCTTGGCCGATTACGCGGCCGAAGGCGCGGATGAGATCGTGGTGCCTCTTTTCGCCAGAAGCGTGTCGAAGCTTGAGCAGCGATTGGATGCCTTAATGAGGATGCAACCAGCCGCTTAGCCCATTTCTCAGTTAGCGAGAGCCTGCTGATATTCGGCAATTCTTGCCAGATGGCCATCCACATTGGTGTCTCCCGCATTGTGGGTGGCGATCGCTAAATGGGTACATCCCATCGCTTGCCACGCCTTGGCATGCTTGACCCAGCGCTCTGGGTTACCACCGGCATACTGCGCTTGAGCTTGAATACCGAAACCGTCCATGCTTTTGCCGATGGCTTCACGGCCGTTTTTGATGCGATCAATGCAGGCTTGGGCTTTCTCATTTGCCCCCATTAAGGGGATCCAGCCGTCGCCCAATCTTGCGCAACGATCGAGTAGTGCCGGAGCTGAACCGCCAAACCAGATAGGAATGTCCTTGCTGGGTCTGGGCTTGATGCCGGCTTTGTCGATCCGATGGAATTCGCCGTGGTAGTCCAGCGAGTCCTCCGACCACAGTCGGCGCATTAATTCGACTTGCTCGCTTTGACGTTTGCCTCGGTTGCGGAACTCTTCGTTCAAACCCACGTACTCCACTTCATTCCAGCCAACGCCAATACCCATTTTGAAGCGATTGTTGGAGAGCAGGGCAACCTGGGCGGCTTGCTTGGCCGCAAGCACAGTCTGACGCTGGGGCAGAATCATTATCGTGGTGATCATCTCCAGCCGCTCGGTCACAGCGGCAATAAAGGCAAAAGTAGTCAGTGGTTCATGGAAGGCCACGTCTTTATCGTAGGGGCCGCGAAAGCCGCCTTCACGATCTGGGTCGGCGCCAAGCACGTGGTCGTAGATCAGCAGATGGGAAATACCCAGTGCTTCCACGCCTAGGGCGAACGCCTTGATGTCCGCTGGATCGGTTCCTATTTCGTTGTGCGGAAACACCGCGCCCAGTTGCATGCCGTTCAAATCCATAGTCCTCTCCTTTAGCAAGTTACTCTCAACGAAGTCATATTTGCCGAGCAGTGGTCGGCAACTCATTCGTAAAGCGGTTACTATAGCGCCCTGTTTTAGTTAGAGCTTCCCAAATGTCCGATCCCGCAGAAAACGGTGCGTTTTCCTTTGTTGATATGGAGCACCAGATCCTCGAGTTATGGGAGGAAACCGATGCATTCAAACAGTCGTTGAAAAAGACCAAGGACAAACCACCGTTTATCTTTTACGACGGGCCGCCTTTTGCGACGGGTTTACCGCATCACGGACATCTGGTGGCCAGTACGATCAAGGACATCGTGCCTCGTTACTGGACCATGAAAGGCCGTTACGTCATGCGTCGTTTTGGCTGGGATTGTCATGGCCTACCCATTGAGCATGAGATCGACAAGCAATTGGGTATGTCCGCGCAGGACGCCGTGGCAAAGCTGGGCGTTGCCGGCTACAACGACGAGTGTCGAGCGATCGTGCAGCGTTATGTCAAGGAGTGGCGGCACACTGTGACCCGCATCGGCCGCTGGATAGATTTCGACGATGACTACAAAACCATGGATACCTGGTACATGGAATCCGTCTGGTGGGTGTTTAAACAGCTCTGGGATAAGGGCCTGATTTATCAGGGAGTCAAAGTGGTGCCTTTGTCCACGGCTCTGGGGACGCCGCTGGCGAATTTTGAAGCCACGTCGAATTATCAGGACGTTCAGGACCCGGCGGTTACCGTGCTGGTGAAGCTGCGTGAAGAAGACGCCTATCTGGCGATCTGGACTACGACCCCCTGGACGCTACCATCAAATTTGGCGGTCTGCGTTGGTTCGGACATCGATTATCAGCTCGTGCAGGACGGTGACCGCCGCATTTATTTTGCAAAAGAGCGGGTTGGCTATTACTTGGGTGACGAGGCTCAAGTGGTCAAAGAAGTAAAGGGCGCTGAGTTGGTTGGGCTCGCCTACGAGCCGATTTTTGCTTACTTTGCAGATCAACGGGACTCAGGTGCTTTCGTGGTGGTCAGCGATGATTACGTGAGTACCGACAGCGGCACCGGTCTGGTGCATCAGGCGCCGGCATTTGGTGAGGATGATAATCGCGTGCTTAAGTCCCATGGCATTAATGCCTTGGTGTGTCCGGTGACGTTGACCGGTGAGTTTACGGATGAAGTCCCGGATTTTGCTGGTCAGCACGTCAAAGATGCAGACAAGGGCATCATCGCTTTGTTGAAAAACGCGGGCAGCCTCTATCGGCAGGAAGTCATTCAGCACAGCTATCCTTATTGCTACCGCTCAAACACGCCGCTGATTTATCGCGCAATTCCCTCTTGGTACGTTCGCGTCACCGCAATCAAAGACAAATTGTTAGAGGCCAATGCTCAGATCAACTGGGTTCCGGAGCACATCAAAGATGGGCGCTTTGGTAAGTGGCTGGACGGTGCAATTGATTGGGCTGTATCGCGTAATCGCGTTTGGGGCACGCCGCTGCCGGTCTGGATTAACGACGTAACGGGTAAGGCGCTTTGTATGGGCTCTGTTGACGAGTTGGAGCAGTACAGTGGGGTGCGGGTCACTGATCTGCACCGCGAACACGTCGACGGTCTTGAGTTCGCCTTGCAGGGTGAAGTAGGGGTCTATCGCCGAATCGAAGAGGTGCTCGACTGCTGGTTCGAATCGGGTTCCATGCCTTATGCACAGCTGCATTATCCTTTTGAGAACAAGGATGTTTTTGCTGCAGGCTTTCCCGCGGAGTTTATCGCTGAAGGCTTAGACCAGACGCGGGGATGGTTCTATACCCTCACCGTGTTGGGCGCGGCTTTGTTTGATAAGCCGGCCTTCAGAAACGTCATTGTCAACGGCATGGTCATGGCCGAAGACGGCAAAAAAATGTCAAAGAGTCTGCGTAACTACACGCCTCCCGATGACCTGATGGAGGCTTACGGCGCCGATGCATTGCGGCTCTATGCCATCAATTCGGGTTTGGTCAAAGGCGAGGAACAGCGCTTTGCCGATGCCGGCGTGCGCGACATGGTGCGCCGTGCGCTGCTGCCTTGGTACAACGCTTTCTCGTTTTTGCGTACCTATGCGGCTATCGACGGTTGGTCGCCGGACACTGGATTGCACGGTGGAGACAATGTGCTGGACCAGTGGCTGCTGTCACGGCTGCAAACACTCAAGAGCACGGTCGCAAGAGAGATGGAAGCCTATCGACTGTACAACGTGGTGCCGCAATTGTTCGGCTTCATCGAAGATCTGACCAATTGGTATATCCGTCTAAACCGCGGGCGGTTCTGGGGTGAGGCGATGACGCCGGATAAAGTTGCCGCCTACAGTACGCTTTATCAAGTCCTGCTCGAGTTGGCTAAGCTGATGGCACCCTTTGCGCCGTTTTTGTCAGAATATCTTTACCAGCAATTGGAAGCCCTAGCGGATCGTCCCCCATCGCCGAGTTCGGTTCATCTGTGCGACTATCCTCTGCCACATGCCGATCAGATTCGACCGAATTTGGAAGTGGCAGTTGATCGTATGCAGCAGGTGATTTTGCTCGGACGACAGAAGCGGGAGGAGGTGAAAATCGGCCTGCGAACGCCGCTTGCGAGGCTCACCATCATTCACCGCGACCAAAACCTGCTGCAGGATATGCGTTCATTAGAAGGCTATTTGCGCGATGAGCTGAACGTCATGGCGATCGACTACAGTACGGACGAAGCGGATTACATTGATCTTCAGGCGAAACCAAATTTTCCCCTGCTCGGCAAACGTTTGGGTAAGCGCATGAAAGCCTTCGCCCAGCAGATTGGCCAACTGGGCGATGAGCAAATCGCCCAGTTACAAGATCGGGGCGCGTTGACCCTCGAAGCCGGCGGAGAAACAGAAACGTTTACCGTCGAGGAAATTGAAGTAAAGCAGCAGGCGAAGGCTGGTACTAATACGATTTCCAATAGCCAGATAAGCGTGGATCTCGATTGTGAACTGACGCCGGAATTGGTTCGACGCGGTTACGGCCGCGAGGTGGTCAATCGAATCCAGCGGGAACGTAAAGAGAGGGGCTATTCTGTGAGTGACCGCATTAGTGTGGCGTTCTATGCGGACGACGTATTGGCTCAGGCAATTGCGGAGCACAGGGAGTACATCATGGGCGAAACCTTGTGTTTGCATATGGAAGAATCGACGGCCTCACTGGAGGTAACCGCCGACGTGGACGGTAACCGCTTTAGTTTCCAGCTTGGGTTGGCGGGTTAACAGCACCGCCCATGCGCCAGTTGAGGCATTCGTTATGAAACATGAATTCGCGCCAGCCTCCTCGGATTCCCATTTGAATCACGTAGGCAGCTACCGTCGCCGCTTGCCGGTGAGCTTGGATCGCATGTACGAAAATGCACTGGACTGGCAGCACTTACCGCATTTGCACAGCAGCAGCTTTGAGTCCATCAACTGCGAAAGTGCTGGCGGATGGGGTTGGCGGGCCACGGTGACGTCGGGGAAGGGTGAGGCCTTAATCGTAAGCGAACTGGAGTTGTGTTTGGATCGCGACGCCCGGCGCTGGATTACCCGAAACCTGTCAGGGCCAAATGCCGGTGTAGAGATATGGACCCACGTCTTCGTTGTTGCTGATCGTGTTCTGGACATCGTCGTGGACTTTTTTGTCCCCAACGTGCCCGTAGAGGCTCGAGAAAAAGTTGGTCGGGCATACGCCCGGGCCTACGAGGTCTTGTATGACGAAGACGTTGACATGATGACTGAACGACAAAAGCAATTGGATTTACGCCTTGATGGGGTCGACGAATCCGAAGTGCTAGGTCTGTCGTCACAAACGCTGGCGTCATTACCGGCAAAGGTCGCCATGTCAGGACGCAGTTTCGTCGTCGATAAGCTGGGGACAGCCGAGTCAGATGACGGCGCCTGGGTCGTATACCCGGCGCAATGTCCGCATCAGTTAGGCCCCTTGGACGAAATGTCGATGGATCGGGGCACGGTGCGTTGCCCTTGGCACGGTTATGTGTTCGATGTTCGAACTGGTGAGTGTGTGAGCGGCAGTCACTGTCGATTGGGCCGCGTGCCGCGTGTGCTGGAGTCTGAGGGGCGTGTCGAGCTCCGCTGGCTGTAATCAATCGCCTCTAAACTCTCCAGTCTGCTTGCGTTGCTGAGCGTCAATGGCAGTGCGCCTGTCGCGGGTGCTGGCGGCTAGCAAGTTCTGATCGATGTCCATGTGCATGATAGCGCTGCCCAGGGCATGGGCCAGTTCGTTCGTAGATTGCTTGATCATTTGAACGGCTATCGGCGGTTTGCTTGCATAGAGATCGGCCATTTCCTGTGCTTTGCTGCTCAGATGCTGATCTGTTGTAAGGTGGTCCAAAATTCCCCAGTCGTAAAGTGTCTCTGCCTTTACGCGTTCGCCCCCAGCGACCAAGCGCTTGGTTTTGGCTGGGCCGACCAAGGCTAATATCAGTGGCAAGCTCTTCCACATGAGATTGATACCCAGATTCACTTCCGGATATTCCATGAATGCGCTGTTGCTGCCGACACGAAAATCGCAGGCGGTCGCAACGCAGGCTCCGCCGCCCATGGCCGCGCCGCGCCACGCTGCAATCGTGATTTGATCGATGCCCAGAATGGCCTCTATTGCCCGTTGACCCATGCGGGCCCTGCGGCGACGTTGTACTAAGGGCATGTCGGCGGGAGCAGCAGCGTCTTGGAGGTCCGCTCCGGATGAGAAATGTTTGCCTGCTCCGGTGATGATTATGGCGCGAACCTCGGGTTCGTCACGAAAAGACAGGGCAGCAGTCTCGAGCTCGGCCAGATGGTCGTGGTTCAATGCGTTGGCGCGGTCTGGTCGAGATAGCGTAATGGTAGCTACGGCATCATTTCGGGAAACGGCCAAGTGTTTGTAGTTGTGAGAGTCCGGGGCAATCATCTGTACATACTACGATGCCTGACCGCCAGTGTAACGACCCGGCTTGTTGGAAATGCTGGAGGTTTACGGTAAATAAAAAGGCGGAGGATCTTGCGATCCCCCGCCTTCGAAGGATGGGAACTCCCGAGGAGGGGAGGGGAGAGGAGTTTCGGAAATTCCCGTATTCCAGCGGGGTGTTGCCACTTGGCCGCCGAATGAAGTCATTGTTACCTCAAGTAACACGAATTACAAGCATTTTGTGTACTTAAGTAGCTTATTTTTGGAAAAATGCGCCATTTATGTGCTTTGATCGACAAATATCGTCTTAATCAGCGTGATTTTGCCGGCGAAAAGCGGTTTCGGAATGAAAAATTCGCTGTGTTTAGCGTCTCCACCTCTTTCTTACCACCCTTTTTCATTCCCAAGTCGAGTCATCGCCGATGAACGGTGTAGTAACATATGCGGCTTTTCATACGCTGCGCGCGCTGTGCCGCCGTATTCTGTTTTTGATTTAGGAGTTTAGATGTCTGCGTTGTCACCCAACGGACTTTCCCCGACGTCACACCGATATTTTTCCCAGCGCCTTCGCATGCACTTTGTGGAATGGGGCTCGCGACAGGCACCAACGATTGTTCTAGTTCACGGTGTGCGGGATCATTGCCGGACCTGGGATGACCTGGTTGGTAGGCTGTCTCGGCATGACGATTACCATTTTGTGGCGCCGGATTTGCGCGGTCATGGTGACTCCGATTGGGTGCAGGGGTCGGGCTATCGTTATTTCGATTATCTTTATGACCTCCAGCAACTCATCGAACAGAATGATCTAGGTCCGGTCACGCTAGCGGGCCACAGTTTGGGTGGCGCAATTGCGTCATTCTTTACCGCCGTCTTTCCCGAACTGGTAAGCAAATTAGTGGTACTTGAAGGCATTGGTTTGTGGTCTCGTGAGAATGCGGAAGCTGGAATCGCGCAGCAGATACGCGATTGGGCTGAGATCACGCGCACTCTTGCAGGGCGTGAGCCCCGCCGCTATCCAGATTTACAGACAGCCTATCAGCGCATGCAGGCAGCCAATCCGCGGTTGAGCGAGGCGCAAGCCTTTCATCTTACCCAGCACGGCGCGGTACAACTTGAGGATGGGCAATTCACTTGGAAGTACGACCAGTACACCTATAATTTTCACGGCGTTGGTTTGTCTGAAGACGAAATTATTGCGCTCTGGCAAAATATCAGTGTGCCTACGCTTCTGATCAATGCCGACCAGGGTTTGCAAAATCGCACCGGTCAAGACGACACGCTGCAGTACTTTCGGCGAGCGCAGCTGCACAACGTGACGGCTGCGGGACATTGGATACATCACGATCAGCCAGAGGAAGTTACGGCACTGATCGCGGAATTTCTTGGCGGCGAATCCTAGCTCATGGGTCAGGTCAACTCGGTCTTCGCTCTGCGCTTAGAGCCGCTGGTGGGTTCAGGGTTGCTCCATTAAGAACGCCTGGACTTCCTGCCGAGATCCTCGAAATTGCACACGATCCGCTTTTCGCTGTAGCTGAAAGTCATACATGGGGTCGTAGTATTCCCGCAGCAGATAACTGATCCAGTCGCGGTGGTCACCTTGATGAGAAAATGCTTGCTGAATTTTCTGAGTCAATTCAGCGACCCGCACACCGCCAAGCCTGCGTTTGATGCGGTGCACGGCACCTTCGTAGTGGGCCTGCAGATCAGTCTCTGGCAGTTTGGCGGCAGCATACTCAACTAGGGCGTCCTGCACATATTCTTTGTGAATGTGCTCAACGCGCTCCTCCAGCGTTGCTTCAACCAAGGCAATGGGTGCTTGCTGCATTTGCGCGTGCCAGGCCAGTGGCAGGCCGATTCGACCGATCGTGCGGCTTTCGTCTTCGACGATCAAAGATTCAAAGCCGTGCTGCAAATACCTTACAGCCAGCGCGTTCTCGAAGGTAACTGGCGTTGGCTGGGGCGTAAGGCGTCGACCGAATGCAGAGCCTCGGTGATTAGCCAGACCCTCTAGGTCTACGCTTTGGCGAAGCGTTTGAATCAGCACCGTTTTTGCCGAACCTGTGCGACCACTGACGAGCCACCAATTTTTACGAGGATCATCCAAAATTTGTAAGCAGGTCTTGCGAAGAGTCTTAAATCCGCCGGGCACTCTCTTGTGTGTCAGGCCCGCCTCCGCAAGCCACTGCTGGGCAAGCTCAGAGCGTTGACCGCCTCGCCAGCACATGATGAAAGCCTCGGGATTGGCGTGGCAGAAGTCCTGCCACGCCGCTATTCGCATGGCCTTGGTTTCGCCGCTGACGAGTCGGTGGCCGAGGGCAACGGCCGCATCGTGGCCATGCTGCTTATAGGCGGTGCCCACTTGCGCTCGTTCTTCATCGTTCAAAATTGGGGCATTGAAGCTGTTGGGCAGTTGGCCAAGTTGAAACTCGCTAGGCGCGCGCACATCCAGCAGGGGCTGCTGTTGTTTGAGCAGCGCTAATGCCCATTCATCAGGGCGCTCATTCGGTGATGTTTGCACCGGCCTCGAAGGATTCCAGATGAGTTTGCAAAATATCGATAACGTCCGTTCGGTCTTGTATTCGGGCGTAGTGCAAAGCGCGTTTTTGCAGTTCGATGGCCTTAACGAAGTTGCCGTTCGCGGCATAAGTAGCGGCCCAAGTATCCAAATACTCAGGGTGGTTTTGAACCTGTTTATTGGTCCGCATCATGGTGTCCATGATTGCTTGCGCGTAGCCGGGTTTCAGCAGACCCTTTTGATTCGAAACGGTTAAGGTCCATGCCACTTCATTGACGATGGCTGCGTTGCCGTGATGACTGGCTTGGACGCGAGTAACGGCTTTTTTGTACCATCTCACTGCCCTGCGCGGGGACCGATTTATGCTAATACCCTTAGCGTAGAGATTGCCCAAAACCACCATGGCCTCGGCATTGCCCTCATCAGCCAGCTCCTCGAGCAGCGGAATCAGCGGAGTCTTGGGCTGACGTTCAGGCGACGCCGCGATGTATCTTGCATAGCTGATGATCGCCTTGGGGTTTCTCAAATTAGCGGCCTGAGCAAATAGGCGATTAGCCTGGTCATCGCTGGCGGGTAACAATGCGCCGCGCCGGTACTGACTGGCCAGATAGAGCAGGGATTCCGCATGGCCAAGGCTGCCTGCTTGTTCGAGCAAACCTACAGCGTGATCTCTTTTGGTCTGAGCGCCAAAGACGGGCGAATTGCCTTGGTCGATAGCCGGCATGTTGGAGTCTTCAAGCAAAAGACGCCCCAGCGTGTACATGGACTCTGTAGAGCCCAGACCAATGGCTTTGATGTGGTGGTCGACGGCCAGCTGCGTGAGTTCCTCGGTGGTTTTGAGTGTCGTATCAGCTTGCACGCTGGCAGATTCTGAGTTGGTCAAGCCGGATTGATACCAAAAAATTCGGGCCAATAGGGTATGCGCCAGCAGATTGTCGCCTCTGCTGGCCAACTGTAACCACCCAATAGCAGACTCATAGCGTCGTTGTTTAGCAAGATAGGCTCCAATGGCAGCGCGGGCGGCTGAATCTTCACTGTCGGCAAGAATCCGTAAAGTATCCCATGGGTTGCCTGTTGAGGCTGGATCGACATCCTCCCCGCTCATAGCAGGAAGCAACTGCGACAGATCGAAGTAGTCGCTGTTGACCGGGCTTGTAGTGTTCGCTCTGGAAAGTAGCAACAGCTGCAATGCGGCCGATTCGTTGCTCTGATAAATACCGCCAACAATCGACCGACCCTTACTGCGCACCAATAACTCGGCGTCGGCTTTGCTGAGCAGGCGGTAAGGGCGTTCTGAGCTACCGTCGCCGGATGCCAGAATGTGCCTCTTCAAAAGCTGAAACGATTCTTCGTGCCGTCTGGCTGCATCTTGGGCATCAACACGCTGATAAAAGCGGGCTAATGCGTGATGTCCGGTAAGGCTGGCTGGATTGATTTCGACTAAGGCAGAACTCGGAGCACCCAGTCCCAAGGGTTCTTCGCTGCCCAGAGCGATAACGCGTGTTTCCAGAGCAGTGACCTGTCTCAGCTGCTCCGAAAAATCAGTTTGCGTGAGATACGTTGCATAGCTCTTAGTCAGCTCACCGTGCGGCAGGTTGCTGATGCCCACGCTTTTCGTGGTGGCGCAGGCGGCGAGCATCAGCGAGCTACTGAGCAGCAGGAGGGTCGATTTCAAGGTCGTACGCATAGAAGGGTTATAGCATTGTGGCTTAGCTGATGAAATACGTCTGGCCTTCGCGTTGAAATTTAGGGTCCAACGTCTGACGTGTCAGCCAGAATGATGGTTTGTCCCTTGTTGTGGGATTCGCTCTACAGGTTACACTGTCGTGACGGAACGTATTGAGCAAAGCTATGAATTTTGGATCTAAGATGCAGGTGCCCAGTGTCGAATCGGCGTTGCCAGGGCGCCCCGAAACCATGCCCGTGCCGCCCAGCCACTTTGTTTTGGGCCATCCGCTAGTCGGGCCCTTTCCCAGTCACATGAAAATGGTGCAGTTCGGTATGGGTTGTTTTTGGGGGGCGGAGCGACGCTTCTGGCAAATGGAAGGGGTATATACCACCGCCGCAGGGTATTCGGGCGGGGTGACGGAAAATCCCACCTATGAAGAAGTCTGCTCTGGCGGCACGGGCCATACGGAAACCGTATTGGTGGTTTACGACGAGACGGTGGTGAGTTTGATGACCTTGCTCAAAATGTTTTGGGAAAGCCACGATCCCACTCAAGGCATGCGTCAGGGGAATGATTTGGGTACTCAGTATCGGTCGGCCATTTATACCTTCGATGAAGAGCAGGCAGCATTGGCGCAGGCGAGCGCAGCGCTTTTTCAGCAAGGGCTTACGGCTGCAGGCTACGGTCAGATCACGTCTGAAGTGCGGATGTCAGGACCGTTTTACTACGCAGAACACTATCATCAGCAATATTTGGCCAAGGTGCCTAATGGTTATTGCGGCCTTAATGGGACCGGTGTGGGGTGTGATATTGCTGCTTTGGCTGAGCTGGCAGTAGAGCCTAACTGACTCGGGTCCGGGTGGTATTGCAGCGCGTGCAGCGTTGCACACTCACTAAGCGTCCTTGTTTCACGTCAAATTGTTTGGCCTCGTCGTCTTTCCACTGATGAAAACCAGAGCGGCACAAGGTGCTGCCGGAACCTCGCTCTTTGCGGCGACGCTTGCGAAACTTGTTCAGGTCAGTGGGCTTTTCCATCTCAACATTGCCGAATGAATACTGGGCACATCTTTCTCTCAGCTGCCAATTGTACGCTTCTGGGGATCAGTTGGAACTCGGTTGGCGCTGGATAGCGTCGCAGGTAAGATGCGGCCGCATCACAGACCGGGTATTTTTATGACCAAAGGCATAGGGATCGATTTTGGTACGAGTAATTCTGCCGCTGCAATATTCGACGGCGATGAATTGAAATTGGTTCAGCTGGAAAGCGCCGACCCTATTATTCCCTCGGCAACCTACATCGATCGTGCTCTAACCTCTAAAACCGGCCAACTGGCAGTAGAACAATACATTGCTGACAACACCGGCCGCACTGTGGAACTGGTGCCTGAGGTCATTGGCGAGACCAGTCAGTTTGTCGAGGGTGGCGGTGAAGATGGCGGTCCCGGGGAGGTGGAGACAGCGACGGAGAAGGTTTACGGCGCGGCGGTAACAGACAGTAGTTTGCAGGGAAGACTTTTCCGCGGCACGAAGCGCCTGCTCGGTGACGAACATGTCCGCCGCTTGATGGTCTTTGATCATCCGTTTCGACTGGTGGCGCTGATCACCCCGCTGTTGCTGAGGATTCGGCAAAGTATTGAGGCCGAGGCGGGAACGGTCACCAGCGCCAATTTAGGCTACCCAGTAAATTTTGAAGGGCGTGACGAGTTTTCAAACCAGTTAGCGTTAAGTCGTTTGGGCGAGGCATTTGGTTACGCTGGTATCAAGCAACAGCACTTTTATCCCGAACCGATTGCGGCGGCCGTCAGTTTCTTGCACAGCAATGCAGGGGCGCAGGGCGAATCCCTGCTTTGCCTGGACTTTGGCGGCGGCACACTGGACTTTTGTGTGCTTCGACGTGAGGGTCAGAATTTCTCTGTCGTCGCCACGCACGGTATCGGGTTGGGCGGTGATCATCTGGATCAGATCCTGTTTCGTGAGTTGCTTTTCCCGGAGTTGGGCAAGGGCGAGATGTGGCGTCGTCGCGGATTCGACCGCGAAATTGAAACACGTTTTCCCTTTGAAGATTTCGAAGAATTGCTGGTTAATTGGGCGGTAACCTATACCTTGAATCAAAATCGGTTCACCACGCCGGTAATGGAACGTATTGCATCGGGCGGACCGGCGGCGCACAAGTTCGAACGCCTGCGAGATGTGATCAAACACAACCTAAGCTACCTGATATTTGCCCGGATCAAGACCTTAAAGGCCGATCTTTCCAGTCAGCAGTCTGCCTACTTGGACGTCCCGGAAATCGATCTACGAGTGCCGCTGAGTCGGAAGGATTTCGAAGGTCTCATAGCGGAACCGCTTGCACGAGTGGCGCGGGCGCTAGACGAAACTGTCGCCAAGGCGGGCATGGCGCATGGCGATATCGATATTGTTCTGGGTACCGGCGGTTCCAGCCTGATACCGGCAGTGAAGCAACTGTTGGAAGAGCGCTTTCCGCATCGGGTGGTCGAACACGACCCGTTTACCAGTGTGGCCGCGGGTCTGGCCATTGCCAATTTCCGGGGATTGACCTTTCAGTCTTGACGCTCAGTCGATTTCCTTCGGCGGCTGCCAGCGTTGGTCCACGGCGGTGAAAAAAGTCTTTAGCATCCGATAGGTCAGTCCCCAGACAAAGTGCCCTCCGCTCAGCCGATAGCCATTGAAGACTGTCGGGTTACCGGCCATCGGCAGGGTTTGCGTGTCGTGTAGCGAATTACCGGCCAAGGTAGACAGCGGGGCCCAAACCACATCGGCAACCTCCCGATTGGGGATGAAGTCGGGCGTGTCCCGGGTGATAAATACGTGGGGAGCCACCAGCATGTTTAACGTTTTTCCCCGAGGCCTCGCTTCTTGGTGACTCAAGGCTCCCAAGTACTCGGCAGTGGCCAAGCTCAAACCGATTTCTTCGTGCGTTTCGCGCATAGCGGCTGCCATCAGGCTTGGGTCGTCGGGTTCTCGATGCCCTCCCGGAAACGCCATTTGCCCGGACCACGGATCGCCGTCTCGATTAGCACGCTGAATGAACAACATATCGCTTTGTCCGGTTTGCTCATCGTGCTCGCGTAAGATGATGGCCACCGCGGCCTGCCGCGTGTTCGCACCGGGAGTGACTAAGGATGGCTTATGCGCTTCTAAGGCGTCGCGAATTTGCGTGGTGGTGTACATTTGCTGCGTCAGACGGCCTCAACGGTTTGGAATTGCAGTGGGTCGCCGGATATTGGACCTCACAAAAAACCGTCATGATAGCGGACTATGGCCGTCTGGTGGGCGGTCAAATGCGTCTTTCGGGATCGCGATGTGCAGAGCTGTTGCCGAATTAATTCATCAGGGAGATCTAATGAACAAAGACCAAGCTGAAAAACGCGCCGAACAGTTGGCCAGTGCAAGCAATCACTGTTTTGTCTGTGGTCCGGCTAACCCTATCGGATTAGGCGTCGTCTTCGTCCTAGACGAAGATGTTTGTCGCGGTGAATTTACGCCGGGACCGGAACATATGGGATACGACCAAGTCACTCATGGTGGCATCGTGTTCAGTTTACTCGATGATGTGATGGCCAATTGGGTTTGGTTGCAGGGTGAACGCTGCTTTACTGCGAAAGCCGATATCCGCTATCGCGCAGAGCTTCCCGTGGGAACACCAATTCGTCTTGAGGGTCGTTGCGTCAAACGCAAGGGTCGTTTGGCGCAAATGGAAGGGAAATTGATTCGCAAAGCTGACGATTTTATCGTGGCGGAAGCGTCCGGTGCGTTTATGATTCCTGTCGATCCAAGTTAAGTTAGCTTGAGCCTTTAACAGCAAAAATCGGGGAGAAAAAATGGAATATGTAATAGCCGTCGTGATGCTTGCCTTGCTGCAGTACACGTGGTTCGGCATCGAAGTGGGACGCGCCCGTGGACGTTTCGAGGTGCCAGCGCCCGCGACTACGGGTAACGAGAATTTTGAGCGTTTTTTTCGCGCCCACCAAAACACCACTGAGCAGCTGGTGGTATTTCTGCCGGCAATTTTTGCCTGCGCTTACTTTGTGAGCGAAACCCTTGCAGCCGCCATGGGTCTGATCTTCGTGGTCGGTCGCATGATGTATTTCCGTGGCTATACCGATCCTGAGAAAAGTCGCAGCCTCGGCTTTGGCTTGGGTCTTATCGCAAACACGATACTGATTTTAGCGAGCCTGTATCAGATAGGTATCGCAGCGGTTGGTTAGTTCGTACTTGCCCGAGCACAGCAGGCTGGCAATGGCGTCAACTCGCGTGCTCGTGCACTGACCTTGGCCGAGGCGTATCAGCCAGCGTAATAACGTCCCAGCCATTGCAAGATGGCCTGATTGGTTTCTTTCGGCATCTCCTGCTGTATCCAGTGGCCGCACGGCAACTCGACGACCTCCAACGTGCTCACCCGCTCTGCCAGCGTTTTGGATTTAGGCACCATGTCGTAGTCGCCGAAAATCGCCAGAGTGGGCTGGTAAATGTGTTGCTCGTAGGCTCCCATCGTTTTCCAGTTGCGGCTTAGATTGCGGTACCAATTGATCCCACCGGTAAAACCCGACAGCGCGAACGCATCCAAAAATACCTGTAATTCCTCGTCGCTCATAATGGGGTCCCCCGGCACGCCATCGGCAAGTGCAGGGTCTTGAGCCATATTTATCATGTTCATGCCCGGGCCGAGGTCCAGTTTCGGGTGCTGCCATTGGTTGGTGCGGTACATGTTGCCCAGGAATTGCTTGGCGTTGTTTGCAAACACCTCGTCAGCCACGCCGGGCTGGCGGTTAAAGTGCACCATGTAAAAGTCTGGGCCGAGCATTTTTTCCCAGAATCCAATCCACTCTGTGTCACCCCTCTCCATGAAAGGCACGCTGAGATTGATGACCCGAGATACCCGCTCGCGGTACATCATGGCCAAATTCCAAACGATGATGGCACCCCAATCGTGTCCAATAAAACAGGCGTCGTCGTAACCGAAGTGATCGAGCAGGCCGATCAGGTCTCCGGTCAGGTGCTCGATAGCGTAGTCAGTGACGTTGTCGGGTTTGGTGGAATGGCCGTAGCCCCGTTGGTTCGGCACGATGACATGATAGCCGGCTTGGACCAACGGCTGAATCTGATGACGCCAAGAGAATGCATGTTCAGGCCAGCCGTGGCTGAGCACAATGGGTCTCCCGGTGCCTGCGGTAAATACCTCAAGTTCCACGCCGTTGACGGCAATCATTTGTGGTTTTGGGAAATCCATCATGTTGGAAACCTCTATAAATGCTTGGAGCGATAGATTAGCGTGATGTCCGCATGCTGACACCTGTCGTGTTTTGAAATGGAACTTAAGGGGAAGATATGAGAGCAATTGACGAGGACAAGCTGGGCCTCTTTTTAAAGCAAACCGGTGGCATGGTGGCCGCGAGCTTCAATTGTGCCATTACCGTGCTTGGCGACCGGCTAGGTCTGTATCGTGCACTGGCAGAGTTAGGGCCATGCTCTAGTGAGGCATTGGCCGCGCATCTGATGCTGCATGAACGCTGGGTGAGAGAGTGGCTCTACCAGCAAGCCTGTATCGGTCAACTGGATTACGTCGAGGATTCTGGTCAATTCTCCATTTCCCCGGAGGCATTTGCGGTGCTGGCAGATGCCGATCATCCTGCGTATTTGATGGGCGGTTTCGATTCGGCGCTCGCTGTTTTTCCTGCGGTCAGCAAACTGGAAGAAGCCTTTCGCACCGGCATTGGTATGAGCTATGACGAGCATGGCCCGAACTGCGCCTGCGGGATCGAACGCATGGGCGCATTTACTAAGAAAAACCGTTTAGTCGCAGAAATGATTCCTCTTATCCCCGGTATGCACGATCGCTTGTGGGCAGGGGGGCATGTTGCCGATGTTGGCTGTGGGGGCGGGTTGGCGACTATTGCACTGGCGCAGGCCTATCCACAGAGCAGCTTTGTGGGCTACGACACATCCGATGAGGCGTTGGCGCGTGCGCGGGCAAATTTACAGGAGACAGGCCTGACGAACGTTCGGTTCTGTAACCCTTTCCAAGAGCCTTTGCCGCAAACGCGTGCTTTTGATCTCATCACCACTTTCGACGTCATTCACGATACGCCCTACCCGCAAGACTTAATTGACCAGATTTACGCTGCCTTGCAAGACGATGGGCGGTGGCTATGTGAGGACATCAAAGGGTTCGACAGCTTTGAAGACAATCTAAAGCATCATCCAATAGCGGCACTGCTCTACGGGTTTTCCGTGACCGTGTGCATGAATAGCGGACTGTCCGCTGCTGACGGTGCGGGCCTGGGTACGCTAGGATTTACCGAGTCCGTGGCTCGAGAAATGACAGGCCGAGCAGGGTTTCGCGAATTTGAATTGCTCGAGATTGAAAACCCGATGAATAATTATTATCTGCTCGGCAAATAGCGGCTATTTAGAAGGACATAACATGACAGACTCAAAGCACCGCGGCCCCCAGGGTATGGGGTTTGACACGCTATCGCTTCACGCAGGCCAAGTGCCGGATCCCACCACTGGAGCAAGGGCGACGCCGATTTATCAAAGCGCAGCGTTCGTTTTTCCAGATTCCGATGTCGCTGCAGGCCTGTTTAATATTGAGCGAGCAGGACACGTTTACTCGCGGCTGTCCAATCCGACTAACGCGGTGTTGGAAGAGCGCATGGCGGCACTGGATCATGGCGTGGGCTCGGTGGTGACTGCCAGTGGTCAGGCGGCGTTACATCTCGCCATAACGACGATTTTGAGCGCCGGCGACCATATTGTTTCCTCGCGCTCAGTTTATGGAGGCACACACAACCTTTTGGAATACACGATGTCTCGCTTCGGGATATCCACAACCTTTGTGGACCCTCGAGACATGGCTGCCTTTAGCGACGCGATTCAACCCAATACCAAACTCGTATTTGGTGAAGTGCTTGGTAATCCCGGACTGGAAGTGCTGGATATTCCCGCTCTTTCAGAACTGGCTCACACCCATCATCTGCCTTTGTTAATTGACGCGACCTTTGTCACGCCCTACCTGTGTCAGCCCATCGAGCTAGGGGCCGATTTGGTGGTGCATTCGGCAACGAAATTTCTCAGTGGTCACGGTGTGGTTGTGGGAGGTGTAGTCGTGGACGGCGGCACGTTTGACTGGCAAAGCAGCGATAAATTCCCAACACTGAGCGAGCCCTATGTCGGTTTCCACAATTTGGTGTTTGCTGATGAATTTGGTCCTGCAGCTTTTATCACGCGGGCGCGCAAAGAGGGTATTCGCGACTTTGGTGCCTGTATGGCGCCCATGACAGCCTTCCAGATTCTTCAGGGTTTGGAAACGCTTCCGCTGCGTATGCAAAAACATGTGGCGAACGCGATGGAAGTTGCGGCGTATCTCGAACAGCACGCCATGGTCGAGTCGGTATCTTATCCGGGCTTACCCAGTCATCCAGACTATGAACTGGCGCAAAAGATGTTGCCGAAGGGCTGCGGCGCAGTGTTCAGTTTCGAGATTAAGGGGGGACGAGAGGCCGGGCGTGCCTTTATCGAAAGCCTAAATGTCTTCTCTCATCTGGCCAACGTGGGCGATGCCAAATCCTTGGTGATACATCCGGCAAGCACCACGCACCATCGCGTTGACGAAGAAAGTTTGCTGGCCTCAGGAATTGGCCCGGGGTTGGTGCGCCTGAGCGTCGGCCTAGAAGATGCCAAAGATCTGATTAATGACCTCAAGGCAGGGCTTCGGGTCGTGGAAAAAATGCACGAACAGGCTGCAGCTCAGCAGGCGGAGAAGGTGTCTTGATTATTCAGCTGGACGGTAAAAATGTTGGATTCAGTAATGGCAGCGGCCATCCGGCAGAGAGTGCACCGGCGATCTTTTTTGTCCATGGCGCGGGCATGGATCACTCGGTATGGGTTATGCCCGCTCGATACTTCGCTCGTCATGGATACCGTGTCATGGCACTGGATTTGCCCGGGCATGGCAGGTCGGAAGGACCGGCACTGGACTCAGTGGATGCTATGGCCGATTGGTTGGCGCGTGTGATCGAAATATCGGCGGCTCATGCCAAGGAAGTCACGGTGGTCGGTCACAGCATGGGGAGTTTGGTCGGCATGAGCCTCGCGGCACGGCACCCGGAACGGATTGATCGATTGGTTCTGCTTGGCACGTCGGCGCCCATGCCGGTAGCAGACGTTTTGCTCAATGCAGCACAAGATAATGATCACGCTGCCATTGATATGGCCAACACCTGGAGTCATGGACAACGAAGCCAACTGGGTGCCAGCGATAATCCGGGGACATCAAATTTACACATGGGTGAGCGTTTATTGGAGCGAGTGGCTGACGATGTTTACTTCAAAGACTTTTCCGCATGCAATGGTTTTACTACGAAAGACTATGCACCGATCCTTGCGCCAACGCTGGTGATGACCGGCGACGAAGATAAGATGACGCCACCAAGGGCAGGTATGGCGGTCGCCGGTATGCTGAAAAGCAGCCAGGTGACGCATTTGCGCGGGTGCGGGCATTCGATGCTAAGTGAGCAACCTAATCAGGTGCTCGATGCCCTGTCGGCTTTTATTCGCGGATAATCTCTCCAGTCAGCGCGAAGACAACGGCCGACGCGAGGTTGTCTCCTTGCCCGGCGAAGAAGTGACCGCCGCCTGCAAGCGTCGAACACTGTATGTCAGAGTGGTTGGCAAAGTAGTTGGCATCGACGAAGTCATCGTCATCGCACCAGACCGAGTGAATGCGCCCCGGCGATAAGTTGTCAACGGTTTGGAAGGTCATCGCGGCTGTGGGCGGCGCGATTAACAATACCCGCTTCGCTGAGAGCAACGGCAGGGCATGCCACAACACATGCGCTCCGAAGGAATAGCCCGCGCAAAGCGATGCTTGTGCGCCATGTTCGTTCATCAGCCAGCGAGAGACCGCCAACAAGTCTCCAACTTCCGGCGGCGCATAAGGCCGCGCCGTTTTTTCATCGGCAGTGGGTTTTCCGCTAATGCCTTGGCTTGCTCCCACCCCGCGAAAATTAAAGCGCACGACGCCAACATTGCGTTGCAGCAATGCTTCAGCTGCGACCTGCAGCACGCTGTCGTGCATGGTGCCGCCGTACAGCGGGTGGGGGTGACAAAGCACTGCGATGTTGTTCGGCTGATCTGGCAGGACCATGTCCAATTCAATCTCGCCCGCGGGCCCGCTTACGTTTGTCTGTGTTTTTTGATGCATGGAGTTGTCGCATAAATTGCCGTACGTAAGTGTGCTTTAATTTAACCCCGTCGTACTAGGCCTCTGAGACTCTTTGCCGAAACGACGTAAACAAAGACAACACTGAGAAGATAACAAGCAGAGGTAAGCCCAATGATTGACTTGTACACTTGGCCTACGCCCAACGGACGAAAAGTCTCCATCGCGCTGGAGGAAATGGGTCTGGCTTATCGTTGTCACGCGGTCAATCTGCAAGAGCAAGAACAGTTCAATCCTGACTTTCTCGCTATTTCCCCGAACAACAAAATTCCGGCAATCGTTGATAAAGAGAGCCGTCAGTCGCTGATGGAATCTGGCGCAATTTTGCTGTATCTCGCGGATAAATGCGGGCAGTTTTGGGGAGATGAGCGCTACGCAACGCTGCAGTGGTTAATGTGGCAGATGGGCGGGCTGGGTCCCATGCTTGGTCAAGTGCACTATTTCAAGAAGTACAACGCTGGTAAGTCGGTGTATGCCGAAGAGCGCTTTTTCAGTGAGGCATTACGCCTGTACACGGTTTTGGATCAAAGATTGGCCGCGACCGAATATTTGTCGGGCTCCTACTCGATCGCTGATATGGCGGTTTGGCCCTGGGTTTCCCGGTTTGAATGGCAAGGCATCAATTTAACAGACTTTGCCAATGTCCAGCGTTGGTACGAGGCGATTGCCGTGCGACCCGCGGTGCAACGGGGATACGATCAGCCCATGCACGTAAATGACATTCCCCGGGTTTTCATCAAGGGTTCAATTAAGTAGCTCCTCTCGCAGTGTCGCTATCAGGACCTTTAGCTCTTCTTCCGTATAGGCTTCTGGGGCATCAACACCCCACACCGGGGCCGGCCAAGACGCATCGTTTTCTCTGCGCGCAATGATATGAATGTGTAGCTGGGGCACCATATTGCCCAGCGCAGCGACGTTCATTTTTGGGGCCCCGCTCAGAGATTGAAGGCGACGACTGGTTTGCTTGATGATCTGGGTAACGGCGGTAAATTGGTCATCGGACAAATCGTGCAGCTCACGCAAACCCTCCTGTTCAGGCACCAAGATCAGCCAGGGATAGCGCGCATCCTTCATCAGCAACAGCAGGCAGTCGCCAATTTTACCGATCAAAGCAGTGTCCTTGGCCAATTGGGGGTGCAGGACGAACGTTTTCATGAGAACTCTTCCGGTCGAATAGGCACAGTGCCCGCCACGGTTGTTCGGTGCATTACGCGGCGGTGACCCGCATAACCACCTTGAGCGCAATGCATGACCGAGCGGTTGTCCCACATCACCAGCATATTTTCTTCCCAGCAATGTTTGTAGATGAATTCGGCCTGTAGCATGTGCTGGAATAAACGGGCTAGCAAGTCGGCGCTTTCTGACGGGTCCATGTCATCTATGGCGATGGTATAGACAGGGTTAATCCATAGTGCGTCTCGTCCAGACTCTGGATGGGCGCGGATGATGGGGTGACTTTGAGTCTGCCAGGCATCATCGCTGGGGACAATTTTCATACTGGTGCGCCTGCCGCCGGCACGATACCCGGCGTGGCTGTAGGGTCTTCGCGCACTGTGAATTGCACATCGGCCATGAATTGCACGCCTCAGTTCGACAGGCAAGGTGGCCAACGCGCGTATGCCGTCTGCGAAATGGGTGCCACCGCCAATAGGCGGGATGACCTTGGAGTGAAGGATCGTGGCGCTTGGTGGGGCGGCTTGAAACGACCAGTCCGAATGCCAGCTGCTGCCAAAGGGTACAACGTCTTCTTCGGGTTCCCTTCGGACTTCAAGAATGTGTCGGTGCCCACTCATAGCGGTTACGAACGGATCGTGGCCGTACGCCCCGAAGGTTTCAGTGAAGCGTTCCAGTTGGTGGTGGGTGAGAGCTTGATCAGGAAAATAAAGAACCTGATAGCGCAGCCACAGAGCTCGGATTCGCTCAGCGTCGGTCTGGCAAAGGGCTGCCCTTAAATTGACGCCCCTGATGCAGGCGGCAAAATCGTTGGCATGGGGCGAAACTTGAATGTCCGACATGGGAGCCTTATCGACGAGACGATAAGAGAAGCTAAAATCAAAACAGCAAAAGGGCAAGCGCCCCAGCGATGACACAACCTATACCCAGGGTTTGCAGTGCCTTTACCATTGTGGACGGCTCCTGTTGACGCCATCGGTTGATGCAAAGCGCGAGTGCGACGATGCTGGCCGCTACGAAAACGATCGGAAGAAGTGTTTTTAGCATGGTATTTTAGTTTTTGGCGCCTGCCATCACCGGGTGGTCCTGAAAAAGTCGAAACCTAGTGAAATTTTCCGTCCTCAAAGGCTAGTGCATAACGACATCACTTGTCGCACAATGCGGCAACTCAAATGTGACCAAGCCCAAGAAACCTGCATGTTTTAAGGCTGAGGGGCACACATAATTTGGCAAAGTTAGTAAGCTAACGGATTCCGATACGGAGGCATAGTGACCAAATCGACGGCAACGCAGCAGCTATCAGCTTCGGAGCGAGACGCTCCTATTTATAAAAATTTTAGCGAGCTCAAGGATCACGGTTTTCGCCTCGCGCCAGGAATTTGTGTGTTTATCGCAGGTGTGCACATAGCTGCATTGGTCTTGGGCATCTGGCTCTACAGTACTGCTCCTGCCGAATGGATGTGGGCGGGGACGCTATGGCTGATAACGCATTTTTTCTTGGGTTCTGTATCAACAACTCTCTACAGTCACCGTTTAATCACGCACAATGCTGTCAAGCACGTCAGTCTGCCCGTGCATTTGTTCTTCAATGTCTTCGGTCAGATCTTTAGTGTTCAAGGCAGTGTTCGTCGCTGGTCGGCAAATCATGCTCTGCATCACGGCGTGGATCGTCACGGCAAGAAAGAATTGGACCCTTACAGCGCGACTTGGTTCCCTGATCCGCTGCGTAATTTTTTGTGGTCGCACACGCTAACCCATCTCTACGACCATCCGGAGTCTGAGGAGTATCTGCGTTCGCATAACGCCAAGCGGCACGCGGTCATTATGTGGCAAGACCGATGGTACGGGTTGTTGACGACGTTTTGGGTGTTCTTCTTTCCAATGGGGTTAGGCTATGCCTTGGGTGGCTTCGTGGGGTTGTTTGCACTCACCGCAGGATCGATGCTTGGCACCGTGGCCGTGCAGCACAACACGTGGACCGTCAACAGCGTCACGCATTTATGGGGTTTCACGCCGGGTGTTAAAAGTTCAGCGACCAACAACTACGTCTGGATGGGACCGCTTGGTGAAGGTAACCATCATGGCGACCATCATGATTTCCCACGAGACTACCGCAACGGCTTCGGACTATCTGGTTGGCTGTTGGACCCAACGCGCTATGGCATTTTAGCCCTTAACCTGCTCGGGCTTGTGCGTGGACTGAACTCTGCATCCAAGCACGAAGAAGCAGAAATCATAGCGCAGCGAAAGTTGGCGGAGTTGAGCGTGTTGAAACCGATTACGCGTGAGGCTGAGGTACTACGCGAACAGTTGGAAAAAACAGCTCTTAACCTGAAGAACGAGTGGGTAGAGGCCTTGGCGCATTTGGAAAAACTGAAGAAACAGTCCCAGTTGCTGCAGCGCGCGCGAGCCGGCCGTGAGGAGCTAATCCGTGATTTGGAATTGGCTAAACTAGCGGTGGCGAAGCAAAAAGAAGCCTTCTATGAGGCGGTCGAGCGACTGCGACAACACGCAGAGGTGTACGCTTAACCGCGACACACGCGTTTCCCGACTGACTTTGAGCAAAGCGTCTACTCGGTGACGGATTGGTTATTAGATCACTGGCTGGCCGTCACACTTTTTGGCATGTACACCATCGCTCTGATGGTCAACGCCTTGGCTGGGATGCGGGCTAGCGCATCGTTAGAAGGCTTTTATGTTGGTAGTCGGAACCTCTCCGGCCCGCTGATCGGGCTTTCATTTTTCGCCACTTTCGCCTCCACCAATAGCTACATCGGTCATGCCGGAAAAGGCTACGAGTACGGTTTAGCGTGGATGGTGATGCCGTGCATGTTGGTTGTATTCACCTATATTTCTTGGCGCTGGATAGGACCCAGAACCCGTGTATTGGCTCGAAATTTTGATGCCATGACGCTGCCAGATTTTTTGGCCGCGCGCTTTATTGCGATGGACCATAATGGACGGCACCCGTTACGAGTTGTCTCGGCCTTGGTCGTCATGCTCTGCAGCTTGCTGTATTTGGTGGCGATTTTTAAGGGCGCGGGACATCTGTTTGAACGGTTCTTCAACGTACCTTACGACGTCGCGATTGGTTTGGCCCTTGTCGTCGTAATGATCTATACATCAATCGGGGGATTTGTGTCTGTCGTGCGTACGGATGCTCTGCAGGGCGTACTCATGATGGTTGGTGCGGTGCTGATCTTCTATTTCGTTACCAGCGCAGCAGGGGGAATTGGCGCCATTGCCGATCTGTCAGTTATGCCAGATAAGCAGTTTCTCTTTGAGATTAATGGAGGCATCCCCTTCGTCGTGCTGCTTGGAATCAGCTTGTCGGGATCCTTAAAACTCATCGTCGATCCTCGTCAGACGTCGCGTTTTTTCGCGCTCAAGGACGAGGCAGCACTTCGCTCGGGCATGTGGGTGGCCATTGCGGGCCTCACCGTCGTGCAGCTTTGCTTGTATCCGATTGGCGTCTACGCTCATCTGTTGATCAATGGGGTCACAGATACTGACTTGATTGTGCCTTCCCTAGTCAGCAATGCCGCGATCTTCCCGCTTTGGGCTGGCGACTTTTTGTTCGTCGCGATCGTCGCGGCCGCCATGTCTTCCATGGACAGTGTGCTGTTGGTAGCGGCCTCGACTGGGTATAAAAACCTGGTGCTACCGGCGCTCCCCGGTGGCCGGTCGGACCCGCGGAGGCAAGTGCAGTGGACGCGGTTGATGGTGGTTGTTTTGGCGGCGGTAGCTGCAGGGCTTGCATTGGAGCCACCGGGGGACATTCTCCAGATAACGATATTTTCCGGCAGTCTTTACGCGGTGTGTTTTTTACCTGCAGCGGTTCTCGGGCTGTATTGGACGAGGGGAAGTTCGACCGCCGTGCTGGCGTCGATGGCGGCTGGCGTCACCATACTGTTGATTTGGCTGGGCTTGGGTTTTAACGCAGTGCTGCACGAAGTCTTCCCGGCTCTGGTCGCGTCGATCATGGTCTATATCGTATGCGCGCTGGCCTCTGCTCAGCGAGCGGACCTCGATCAAATGCTGAGCAACAGTTGAGCCGAGGTCGTCTGGAGCGCGAGCACAAGCGCAGTGTGGAAATCACTGCGCCAGCGGCAGGAAGCCTACTTAGCTGCTGCTTCCTCAGTGACCCGAGCAATGCTCGGACGGGTAGCCAGCATCGCCATCAGCTCGCTGATTTGTGGGTAGTCGGCAAGTAGATCAGCGTTGAACATTTTCTGCGAAATGGCCGTTGCCAACCCCATGCTGTAGTAGGTGTACAGGTCCGCGATGCCGAAGGTTTCGCCGGCAGCATAGGGCTTACAAACCATCAGCTGGGAAACCGCTTGCATGCCGCGAGTTACTTCCTGTCGAGTCGTTTCGATCAACTCATCGCTTGCGGTGCCGCCAAACATCGCCGCGGGCAATAGACGGCGAGCGGTTAATTCAACGTCGAGCTTGATGTGCAGAGCGAGTTCCAATGCTTTTGCAGCGGCGACTGGATCGGCGGGCAGCAGAGCGGGCTCTGGCTGAATACGCTCGAGATAGCTGACGATGGCAAGTGACTCAGAAATGTATTCGCCGTTTACCTCAATGGAAGGCATCTTTCCCATTGGGCTGCGTGCCAAGTTGTCCTCTTTTTGAGTTGGTGGCGCTTTCACCTCTTCAAACTCCAACCCTTTCTCGATCATCACAGCCTTAACCAGACTGTAATAATTGCTCATTCTTAACCCGTATAGTTTGATCATGTCCCCTCTCTATTTTTGTGTGACTAAAATTGACCGTTTCAAGGAAGAGAGTGTAACGGACACCTCAGCGGAATACGCTATCAAAGATGAGCTTCCAGCCAAAAGAAAAGCTGATATGAATACTCCCAATGCGCAATCGAAACTGGCGGCGCTGAAAACCTTTATCCGGCAGCGTGAAAACTTACTCGTGATCACAGGTGCTGGTATCAGCACGGCATCGGGTATCGGAGACTATCGAGATCAGGCAGGAAATTGGAAGCGGGCTCAGCCGGTAAGCCACCAAGACTTTCTGGCGAGCTATGCTTGGCGGCAGCGTTACTGGGCGCGCAGCCAACTGGGTTATCCATCCTTTATGGCAGCGCAGCCCAACAGCGCCCATCAAGCCCTTGTGCGGATGGAGCAGGCGGGTCAGCTTTGCGGCCTAGTGACGCAAAACGTAGACCGGTTGCATCAACGGGCAGGGCATCAAAACGTTGTGGATTTGCATGGCAGACTGGATCAAGTGATCTGTATCGATTGCCGCGCCCTGGTGGATCGGGATGATATTCAAGTTTGGCTAGATGCAAAAAATCCCTGGCTTGGGTCCCAATCCTTCAGTCCGGCACCTGACGGCGACGCCGATGTGCTGACGGACTTCTCCGCGGTTGAGGTGCCCAGCTGCGACTATTGCGGCGGGATCTTGAAGCCCCATGTGGTTTTTTTCGGTGATAGCGTTGACCGCCACGTAGTAGATCGCATTATGGGCCAAGTAGATCAGGCGGACGGAATACTGGTGGTTGGCACCTCCTTAATGGTGTTTTCCAGCTTTAGGTTTGTCCGTCAGGCCCATGCCAGGGGAGTTCCCGTCGCTGCGCTAAACCAGGGCGTCACCCGAGCAGATGAGCTGATTACTTTGAAAGTGAACGAACCCTGCATGGCCTTGGACGGCTTGGTTGCACGGTAGCGCATGCTGTTTCGGAGGGGTACGATTTAGGTCAAAAGCTGCAACAGGACAGAGATAAGGTGAACACACTCTCGATGATGAAAACCAAGGACGCCGGTTGGCTATGCGGTTATACAGTGTTGGCTCTAGTGGCCCTGTTGGCGTGGTCTGCGGGAAGCCGCGCGGAAGCGGTTCCTCAGGCAGAGCCAACCAGCGAAGAGGCGTTAGCCGTCGCCCAACAACGAATGGATTCGATTTTATCTGATGACGCCAGCACAGCTGAGAATCAAGGGAAAGACTGCTTGCCCGCCCGACGTATCCGAGGTGTGGATGTGCTGGACAGTCGAACCTTGGTTTTTGATCTGGGGCGAGATCGAAACTATCTGGTGCGTTTAGATCGACAGTGTTTCGGACTGCGGCGCAATACGCCGATCAGTTACGAAATCACTGGAAATAGGTTGTGCAGGCTCGACGGCATCCGAGCTCTGCAGCATTGGGGGCACAATCGGCTGACGCCCGGTCCGCGTTGTGCGATTCCTTCCTTCATCGCAATCAGTGATGTGGAACGGTCGGTTGTAGAGGATCGGATAGCCGCCGATAAAGCTGCAAAAGTCGCTCAGCATAAAGCCGTTAAAGCAGCTCGCAAGGCCGCTAAAAGGGCGGCAAAGGAAGCAAAGCGCAACGCGAAAAATGCCGCCTAGTAGGCAACGGCGATAATGCCTAGGTAGCGACACTAACCGGAGAGTGACGGGAGCCCGCGAGGGCTCCCAGAGAGTTGGCTCACCGGTCCAAGACCAGTTCCGCCAGAGTTTCCAGTTCGGTCTGGCTGCGAGCAGAAACGTTAAGCGAAGTGACCGGTGTCTCATCCCATGCCTGCAGACGGTCACGAATCTTATCAACGGATCCAACCAAGGATATTTCATCAGCCAATTGGTCTGGCACCGCCATGGCGGCCTCGTCTTTTTTACCAGCCAAATACAGATCTTGAATGATCGCTGCTTCGGCCTCAAAACCGAACCGGCTGATCAGTTCTTTGTGAAAGTTTCTGTCCTTTGCCCCCATGCCACCGATGTAAAGGGCCAGCATATGCTTTACCGGGATTAAGCCCTTTTCCTCATCGTCGGTAATGTTGACGACAATGCCCTGAGTGACCTCAAAGTCGGCCTTGGCATTAGACAGCGATGCAGAGTAGACCTCTTGGCGAAACGGCGAGTAGTAAAGCGGCAGCCAGCCGTCAGCGATCTCTGCAGCCAAAGCAACGTTCTTTGGCCCTTCCGCCCCCATCATAATCGGCAGGTCAGCGCGCAGCGGGTGTACGATTGATCTGAGTGGTTTTCCCAATCCCCAGCTGCCTTCGCCGCTGTACGGTAATGGATAATGGGGCCCGTCATTCGCAACGGGCTCTTCTCTTGCCAGAACCTGTTTAATGATAGAGATGTACTCTCGCGTACGCGCCAGTGGCTTAGCGAAGGGGCCGCCGTACCAGCCCTCAACGACTTGTGGCCCTGAGACACCTAAGCCCAAAATCATACGTCCATTAGACAGGTGGTCCATTGTCAGAGCGGCCATGGCCATGGCCGTAGGGGTCCGCGCGGAAATTTGGCAGATACCAGTTCCCAAGCGGATAGTGCTGGTTTGGGCGCCGATCCAAGCCAATGGCGTAATGGCATCACTGCCGTAGGCTTCGGCGGTCCAGACAGAGTCGTATCCCAAGGCCTCGGCCTTTTGCGCCATACCGATGTGATGAGTCGGTGGCGTAGAGCCCCAGTAACCCAGTGAGAGTCCGAGTTTCATGTCCGTCATAAATTTCTCCAGGCATTGTTATCGTTGTCTCTTCGCAAGCTCCCGAATCCACCTGCCTTCAGCATCCGAAGTTCGGCACCTATTCGCCTAATACGACTACGAAGTTGAAGGCAATGCAAGAGTTTGCAGCAGTGTGGTCCTGTTGTCTGCGGCAGGATTTTCTGTTGAAAAAACGAATACGTTGGCGAAATTGCCGGCACTCATAGGCATGGAATGGTTGCTGAGCTATAGTGTTCTTGTTCGTCGCACTGTTGGGGGTTAGCAGCCTGAGGCCGATTGCAAAATGACAGTTCTCCAATCTCCATCGACCAAGCGCTCCGAGGGCGCCAATGGATACAGCACGCAGCATGTGGCGGATTTGTTGGGTCTGTCTGAAACGCGTATCCGCGACTATGTGCGCCGCAACTTGCTCACCCCTCAGCGAACCAGGCACGGTCATTTTCGTTTCTCTTTTCAGGATGTGGTGTTTCTTCGCGCAGTGAAGGGGCTGACGGACGCGGCCATCAGCGTGCGCCAAAGCAATCGAGCACTGACCAAGCTCAAAGCGGACTTAATACAGCTAGACTCCCTCAGTGCTGTTCGGATCTATGCCAACGGCAGCGTTGTTGAGGTGCAGGATGACGAAAAAGCTTGGGAGGTTGAAAGCGGGCAGCTCACCATGAACTTTTCTATTCAGCAGCTCGCAGCAAACGTTGCTGAACTTGCCAAAACGACGGCCGGTGGCGAAGAGAAAGCTCTCGCGGATTTAGACTCCGATGAATGGTACAACTTGGGATTGGATCTGGAAGAAGTTGATCCTTTGCAAGCGCCTGACGCCTATCGAGAGGCGATAAAACAGGACCCGCTGAATGCCGATGCCCACGTGAATTTGGGAAGGCTGTATCAGCTTAGCGGGGACTTACGCGGTGCAACTCGCCATTATCAGCTGGCGCTGGCATCTCGACCGGATCATCAGCTGGCGAATTACAATTTAGGAACTATCTTTGACGAGCAGGAAGATTGCGAGCGGGCGGCTATCTATTATGGAAAGGCGAGCGCGGTGCCTGATGCACACTACAATTTGGCGCGAATCCACGAGTTAGAGGGTGACGAGGTGAACGCTCGTCGGCATCTGCGCCTGTACCATCGGTTAATTGATCAGGAGCCGTTTTGATTCAGCTGCTTAACTGATCACTTTTTCCTGACGTACAAAACCAGCTCGTGATGCACAAGCTCGAAGCCATGTTCTTCTGCGATGTCATGCTGCAGAGCTTCAATGCGCTCATTCACAAACTCGATGACCTGACCGCTGTCGACGTCAACCATGTGATCATGATGTCGGTCTCCAGCGAGTTCGTAGACCGAGTGTCCGTCGTCGAAATTGTGCCGGTCCACCATGCCTGCCGACTCGAATTGGGTTAGGACGCGGTAAACGGTAGCCAGACCCACCGTATCGTCCGAGTTCATTAGCTTTTTGTAGACGTCTTCAGCACTCATGTGGTGAGGATTTGCTTGCTCCAGTACCTCTAAAACCTTGAGACGAGGCAATGTGACTTTGAGTCCAGCTTTTTTTAGATCAGATCCAGGCACGTTTGAATTCCAAGTAAATCAGTAGGTTTAAAGACGGGGCGGCGAGAGGTCTCACACAATGCGAAAGATACGTGGAGCCCGGTTTTTTTACCACCTCATTTGGCGCAATCATGCGAGAAGGACAATGTGGACCGAAGATATACGGCATCGGCAAATTTTTCGTTCTGTTGTACCATTCCACGCTGGACGGCAGGTTGAAAAACGCAGGCTCCCGAAGAATGCAAAGGAGTCGAGTGCGAACCAGCGTCAGAACAAGACACGATAGAAAACCGGAGAGAGTGGGGATAAATGCAAGACATTAATGCGTTTCGTGAAGAGGTTCGGGGTTGGTTGGATGAAAATTGTCCGGCTTCCATGCGCACGCCCATGCAGGCAGACGAATACCCGGGAGGCGGGCGCAAAGCCAACTACGTCAATCCAGATACACAAACTTGGCTGGAGCGCTGCGCCGAGCGCGGTTTTACCGTACCGACTTGGCCCAAGGAGTATGGCGGGGCCGGCCTGACTAAAGACGAACACCAAGTGCTGCGGAACGAGATGGGCCGCATCAACGCTCGACCCCCATTACTTGGCATGGGTCTTAGTATGATCGGTCCTGCCTTGCTTGAATACGGCACCGATGCGCAGAAAGAAGAACACTTGCCAAAGATCGCGCGAGGCGAGATCTGGTGGTGCCAAGGGTACAGCGAACCCGGTTCCGGTTCGGATTTAGCCAGCCTGCGCACTGCTGCGGTAGAGGATGGAGATGACTTCATCGTCAACGGGCAAAAAATCTGGACCTCTGGTGCAAACCATGCGGATTGGATGTTTTGTCTCGTGAGAACAGATTTTGATGCGCCAAAGCATGAAGGGATATCCTTCGTTCTGTTCGATATGACGACTCCGGGCGTGACGGTAAAACCAATTAAATTAATCAGTGGGTTATCGCCGTTTTGCGAAACGTTCCTCGATAACGTGCGTGTACCCAAAGCCAATTTGGTCTACGAGCTAAACAAGGGTTGGACGGTCGGCAAACGATTGCTGCAGCACGAACGCTCCATGATTGGAGGTATCGGAGGCGGTCAGAAAACGACGACACTGGAGGAGTATGCGCAGCAATATATCGGTGTCGACGAGTCTGGAAAGATCGCCGACGCGTCGCTGAGAGGCCAAATCCTTGCTCATCGTATGAATGACCGCGCCTTTGGCTTAACAACGCGTCGTAGTGTCGAAGAGTCAGCAACAGGCAATGCACCCGGAGCAACCTCTTCTATGTTCAAGTACTACGGTACTGAACAAAATATCGGCAAGTACGATCTGTTGTTGGCCGTGATGGGAACCCAGTCAGTTGGCTGGTCCGGCGATGGTTTTGCACAGGAGGAGTTGGATACGACTCGGGCTTGGTTGCGATCCAAGGCAAATAGCATTGAAGGCGGAACCTCGGAAGTGCAATTGAACATTATCGCCAAGCGAGTATTAGGCCTGCCTGAATAGGTTCGAACGGAACCCGTCGGTGATCGGCAGGCCTCCGACGGGTCTCCAGTACTCCTCAATTCTCCTTGGCAATTCATGTGGGCGACGTCTTGCGCCGACACAGTTGCTCGATCCCGTTGAAATCTCGAGTGAGACGCCGCTTCTTTAATTCAGACACCCATCCGTTCATCGAGTTAATCATACCGTTCGTCGGATTTTTTGAAGTTTTTGCCCGCGTCGCATTATCTTACGGACCTCTTCGAGATTCGACCGGCGCCTTTCTTCCTAGGTGAGCTGGTCTTATGTCTCTTTGAGTTTTCGGGTGGTCAGTCTATGGTCACCCTTTTTTTTGTCTGCGGATTCTGGCTTCGCTACGACAAGCCTGATTCACTTTATGCTTATCCGAGTTACTCTAGAGGTAACGTTGTTCGGCAAAGAAACCTGATGCAAAAAAATACGAAGTGGTTGACTCCCACTACGCTGTTGATACTGATGTCTATCGCAATGCCTTTGGCCTTCAATACGTGGTCCGCATTGCTGAATAATTTTGCTGTCGAGCGAGCTGCTTTTTCCGGCGTCGAGATCGGCATTTTACAAAGCTTGCGAGAAGTGCCGGGCTTTCTCTCTTTTACTGTGATTTTTGTTTTGTTGGTGCTTAAAGAGCAAACCTTTGCGGTCCTTTCGCTGGCGTTACTGGGCCTTGGCGTGGCTTTGACGGGCTTCTTTCCTACCGAATACGGCCTGTACTTTACGACGGTGCTGATGAGTATTGGTTTTCACTACTTTGAGGCTATCAAGCAATCTCTGAGCCTTCAGTGGTTGAGCAAGGAAGAGGCACCACAGGTGTTAGGTCGGCTCATTGCAGTCGGAGCTATGACCTCGCTCATTGTTTATGGTGTTCTCTGGGCATTGCTGGAAGTATTTGCTTTCAGTTTCCTCTGGAATTTCGCATTGGCGGGTGGACTGTGTTGTGCGCTTGCTGCTGTGATGTGGCTGGGGTTTCCCCACTTCCCTGCAAAAACTGCACAACATAAGACCTTGGTGCTGCGACGGCGTTACTGGCTTTATTACCTGCTCACGTTTTTGTCCGGTGCCCGGCGTCAGATTTTCGTGGTTTTCGCAGCATTTCTGATGGTGGAAAAATTCGGTTACTCCGCCTCAGAGGTTACCCTGCTGTTTCTGATTAATTATGCGTTCAACTGGTTTTTTGCGGAGCGGATCGGAGCACTGATTCATCGCATCGGCGAACGGCGTGCGCTTACCATCGAGTACATAGGGCTTATTTTTGTCTTTGTCGCCTATGGCTTGGTGGATGACGCGACGATGGCGGCTGTGCTTTACGTGATAGATCACATGTTTTTCGCCATGGCGATTGCTATCAGCACCTACTTTCAGAAAATTGCTGATCCAAAAGATATGGCGAGTACGGCAGGGGTCTCGTTCACCATCAGTCATATTGCAGCCATCGTCATTCCAGCCGCATTGGGCTTGGTGTGGATGTGGTCTACGTCCCTCGTGTTCTTTATCGGCGCCGGTTTCGCTTTGCTCTCACTGCTGGCATCTCAGTTGATTCCTTTCGATCCGGGTCCTGGGCAAGAAACCGTCTTGCCCGCAGGCCGCGACCGGGCCGTGGCCGCCGCTCCATAGACAGCTGCACAGGCTCGGGTTAAAAGAAGGAAGCGCGATCGGGGTCAATGTCTCGACAAACGCCGCCTGCCAGCGCGTCATATTCGGCCTGCACGAAAAACTCATTACGAAAAGTACGCGCGTAGATTTGGCAGCGAAGTGTTTCGTCTGAGAATCCTTCGTCGCTCATTAATTCGGCTTTGATGCTCTCCATGGTTACTTCTTGATCGTCCATGAAAATGCCCTGATCGGCCGGGCTATCGAGAATAATGCTGCGTTTTCCATCAGTGCCCCAGGCAAGCCACGGTACCTGCAGGCCGTCTTGACCTCGTCCGGGATTGCCGGTTGCTGCGAATTCAGTCCAGTAGGCGCTCATGCTATCGGCCAACGAGAATTGTGCATCGTCGCCCGGATAGAGCGCGCCGGCGCCGAGTCCGTCGCTGAAGTCATTGAAGGCGAAGGCAATTTCCAGACCATGGGCGGCGCCCAAGGCCTTGCTCAAATCAAATCCGAATTGACTTGGCTCCTCATCCCAGTCGAATCGGTACGTAAACACATCGCTGTTTCCTGATGCGGTCATGGCCCGAGCGAGGCTGTCCACGCCGCGTTCTTTCCAGCTGAGGGCCCCGTACTTGACCATTCCTAAATAGTCAGCCTCGTCAACGAGCCGTGGCAAGAATCCCAAAAACATCTCCACGTATCGAGGGTCGCGAAACATAAATAATGAAGGCTCGTCGCGGTTAGTGCCTAAGATGACCGGCACTTGATTGTAGTTCTCAGCGTTGGAAAATATCGCTTCGGTAGAGAGGTCTGGCAATACGTAGCCATCGGCTAAGTTGGCCGGCAGATCAACCATGCCGAACGCAAAACCATCGAACAAGGCATAAAAATCGTCAGGTTTTTTGCGGTAGAGATACTGTCGCAGGTTGGCTCTGGACATGTCTTGAGCGTACTCGGCAGCGAGAGATTCGTTTGCCACAGTACCGTCGGCAACCAACAATTTCTTCAGAATTTCTGCTGAGCTGAAGGCGTGTCCGCCATCGTTTTCTGTGTTGCGGGCTACGGACATCGGCGTACTCTCAAAACCACCGCTTTGCACAATTGCTCGATGGAACAATCCTTCAGCCAGCGGCGAAGCCATCATGGCAAGTGTGTCGAAGGCACCGGCAGACTCACCGAATAGGGTGACATTGCCCGGATTACCGCCAAAGCCCTCAATGTTGTTCTTCACCCATTTGAGTCCGCGAATAACATCCAAGGTGCCATAGTTGCCAGAATCATCCGCAGGATTGCCTGTGCTCAAGCTGGGGTGACTGAACCAGCCAAAAAGTCCCAGCCGGTAATTGATGGTGACGACTACCACCCCATGCTTCATGGCCAA
>JAAXKB010000047.1 GCA_012269545.1 Gammaproteobacteria bacterium
ATGGTTGGCGAAACATCAGGCCCGCAACAGACCGTGCAACGGAGCTAAGTACATGACGCAGCACCCCATGGATAATATTCCGGTACGCTCGCTGAAATTTGATGCGTCGGACTCTGAACCGGTTTGGAGCCAAAGCTCACCCGAGTTCGCCATGTTCATTAACGCCCTAGGTGTGGACGTGCCGCACTTTGAGCGGTTTTTGGTTCGCGTTATGCGCGAGTATCGTGGCGAACTGAGCGACCCAAGGCTGCGGCAAGACGTACAGGCCATCATTGGTCAGGAGTCTCACCACGCGTTCAACTTTTCGAAGTGGACACAGCGGCTGGCGGACAAATACCCCGAAATTGCGCGCGTGGATGATGCCTGCACTCAGACCTTTACGCGCATGAGCCAACGCAGCAAAAAGTTTCAGATTGGTTTTGTTGCGGGTTATGAAACATTTACCTTCTTAGGCGGTCTGATCATCTTGCAGCGCTACCAAGAACTGATGGGCGAAGCCGACCCGGTGATGCGAGCCATTTGGGTATGGCATCAGGTTGAGGAAGTGGAACACGGCGCCGTCGCCTTTGATTTCTACAACGCTTTTTACGGCAGGCACGAGTGGTTCCGAAAGTTCATGGTGGTTCGCGCCTTTAGCCATATCCTCGCCGAAACCTTCAAGGCCTATGCCCCCATGGTGCGCGGTGAAGGCCTGTACAAAACACCAGGGAAAGCCCTGAAAGCCTGGGGCTTCTTCTGCCGCTTTGGCTTTGATCTGGCGTGGTCGGCATTACCCGTGCTGAAACGGGGCTACCATCCGCGCAACCACCCGATCTGCACGAACGCGCAAAATCCCATTGCGCTCGCGTGGCGCGAGCATCACCAAAGCGGCGGCGATGTGCTGTCTCTGAACGACAGCATCATGAGCGCACTGCTCAAAACGTAACGCAAAACGGAGTCATGCAGATGACAGATCTCAGCAGCCAAAGCAGCACCTACTTTCACCGCGTTGTTCTGCACGCCATCATCGTACTCAGCATTGGTTTGATCGCCGGACTTATGCTGGCCTTTTCCTTATTGGACGCCGTTAACCTGTGGCCCTTGCCGGTATGGGAGGTGACCATACCGGGTTCAGACCGAGGCTGGGCTGCCGCTCACGTCGGGGGCATTCTTAACGGTATCATGCTGATCGTGCTGATCAATTTGGCGGTAAAACTCGACTTATCAGAACGAGACTTTCGCCTCAGCGCATGGTCGCTGATTATTACCGGCTGGGGTAATACCGTCTTTTATTGGGCTGGTAACTTGGCGCCCAACAGGGGGCTCTCGGTAGCTGACACGGTGTACGGTAGCGCCGATATCTGGGGTGCAATGGCCTTCCTAAGCGGCGGCGGCGCGATGTTCTTCACCTTTTTCGTTATGTATCTGTTCGGCAAAGCGGCGTTGCAAAAAAGTTAAACAGCCGACGCTCGCACTGACCTAGGCTTTTGCCTCCTGCGGCTTGCTGGCCTTTCTTCGGCCCCGCGCGACCGAATTTCGTTTGCTGTTTATGCAGCGTACCTGCCTTTTTTATCCTTCTTGATATGCGCTATCGTCTCGAACACCCAAAGACCAAGAGCACGAGTCGGGAGAGAGAGTATGGATATTGGCGTTTGCGTTGCCTCACGGGTGACGGATATTGATTACGTGGTGCACGCCGAGCGGCTCGGGTTCAGCCACGCTTGGATGGCCGACTCCCAAATGCTCTGGTCAGATGTCTACGCGAGCCTCGCGCTTGCGGCTGACCGAACCGAGACCATCAATCTCGGCACCGGAGTTGCGGTCTCAGGCACCCGCCCTGCAGCGGTCAATGCTGCAGGCATCGCTACCATCAACGCGCTTGCCCCGGGGCGAACCTTTTTTGGTGTCGGGTCCGGCAACACGGCGAGACGCATCATGGGAATGCCTCCACAAAAAATCGCTGAATTCGATGACTATCTGCAAACATTGGTACCGCTGCTACGCGGTGAAGAGGCATGGTTCAAACACGGGGACAGCGACATACCCATCAAGCACATCATGCCCGAGGATGGGTTCGTTAACTTCAAGGATCCGATCCCGCTCTTTGTCTCAGGCTTTGGCCCAAGGTCTCTCGCTCTTGCGGGCACCTACGGCAATGGCGCTGTGCTCGGCGTATCTACCCAAAGTGCCGTAAGACAATCGCTAGCAGCAGTGCACGAGGGTGCACGAGCATCGAACCGCACTGTGGCACCAGAAGACAGCGAAACGACCTTTTACAACACAGCGCTCACCTGCATAACGGTGTTAGACCCGCAGGAACCCGTAGACTCACCTCGAGTCAAAAGTGAATGTGGCGCAATGGCCATGGCCAGCGTGCACTATGCCTTTGATCAGTTTCGAAATTTTGGCCACCAGCCGCCGAATTGGCTGGCCGAGATTTGGGACGACTATTGCGCCTTGCTCAGTCGCGAACCTGCGGAGCGAATCCACCAGCGCATCCATGCCGGCCACAACTGCTGGGTGCTGCCGGAAGAAGAACAATTCCTCACGCCCGGCGTACTGCAAGCGGCCAATATGATTGGTACTCAGGATCATCTGATCGAACGGCTGCATGGCTTAGCGTCAGCGGGGCTGAATCAAGTGATGGTGCTACCGAATTTCGACACTCGAACCCAAGTGCTCGACCGCATCAGCAAGGATATCATTCCTCATGTCCGGGATTTTTAGCTCGAACGGCAGACCCAAACGCCGCTGCAGAGGTTACTACTGGCTGGGGATTGCGCTGCTCACTCTTGCCGGGTGCAGCGAGCCGTCACTGAACTGTCAGATCAATCCGAACGTGGTCGATCTTGCGACTGCCACCAGCCCGATTCACGACCCAACCATCGAACGCTTTGAGGATGCCTATTACGTCTATTCATCGAGTGCCCTAGGCAGCTTTTACCGGTCTACAGATCTCATCAGCTGGCAGGCCTCCGGTGCGGTATTTGAACAGATGCCAGACTGGCTGCTCAACGAAATACCCGAAGCCGACCACATTGGCGCACCAGATATCTCTTATTACCAAGGCCGATACCTGTTGTTCTATCAGTCGCATATTTCCGATACCTGCAATGCGGCAACAGGCTTGGCAACTAATACGGTGTTAGACCCCCAGCACCCGGACTACGCGTGGGTCGATCACGGTCTGATCTTGCGATCCAAACCATTTTATGACGGCGTGCCGATCTACTGCGGTAACGATGACGCCACATTCAATGCCATCGACGCCCAGTTTTTTGTTGATGAACAGGACACCCCTTGGCTGGTCTTCGGTTCCACCATCGGCGGCATCAAGTTGATTCGCCTTGACCCCGAAACGCTTAAGCCTGCGGAGGACGCGGCTTACATCACGCTGGCGCAGCGCTGGCTATTACAGGAAGACCCGATCATCGAAGCGCCGTTTATCACCTTTCGCGACGGTTACTACTATTTGTTCATGTCCTTTAACCACTGCTGCATCTATGACGACACGAGCTATCAAATGCGGGTTGGCCGCTCAAAGGAAGTCACCGGGCCCTACATTGACCAACAAGGCTGGCCTTTGTATCTGGGCGGTGGTTCGCTGCTGATTGCGAACGATCCGCCCTTTATGGCGGCGGGACACGGCGATATTTTGCAAACAGACGACCAGCATTGGCTTGTCCATCACGCAAAATTACCCGCTAAAGATCATCTGGCGCATTTGCAGATTCGCGCCTTGGACTGGACTGCGGATCACTGGCCTACGGTTTGTCGGCCCTAGACCCTCCACGGCCCTAAGCGCAGGCCCAGCGCCACCACAATACCGTAGACCACTGCCGCCAGTGCTACGAGGTAGAGACCGGCATCAATCGACGTCTCCGCGCCAATCCAGTACAGGCCGGTAGACACGATGAGCAGCCGGACAAAGGCCCCCAAAACCGGAAAAGATAATGTGTTGAGCGCCTGGCTTGCCAAGTAGCAACTCAGGCCCAGCGCAAAAAAAGCGTAGGTCGGCGCAACAACGGTTAAGGCTTGGCCGCAACTGCCAATGACCGCAGGATCACTGCCCACCATGGCGCACCATGTATCGGGGAATACTGCCAAGATCACACCCAGCGTGCCAATCAGGGTTACGTTCACCGATACCCCGCGCCAAGCGATAGCAATGGCTTCAGCGCGCCTGCCGGCACCGACATAGGCTCCGACAATGGCAATCATGGATGCGCCAATACCAAAAATGACCGGCACCATAATCAGTTCGAGCCGAACGGCGAGACCGAAACCGGCCAACCAATCCGTGCCAAAAGCGCTGAAAATAACCGTCGTTACCATGGCATAGACGATGGTCATCACGGATTGCGTGGCCGCCAACAGCCCTTGCTTGAGAATGCGTACCAACAAATCGGAACGAAACGCGCTGAGGCGAAAACGAATTGGCTGACTGGGATGCACAACAAAGTAAATCACCAAGGCCGCCGCAAACACGTAGGAACCTGCCATCGCAGATGCGGCACCCTCTATGGCAACAATCGCGGGTGACCCGGCTAAGGGAATTAGCAGCCAAGCCAAGAGAATATAGGAGGCGAGCAAACTCGCCGCCACCACTGCCGGTCGTTTCATATCGCCGCTGCCTCGCAGCACAGAGGACAGCATATTGATCAGCCAGTACGCTGGAATGACCGGAAACAGCAGAGCCGCGTAGTAGCGAGCCGACTCGATGACCGAGGCATTATCCGTTGCAGACTGATAGAGAAGTGGACCGAACAGCACCACCAGCAACCACATCAGCACACCACCACCAAGCGAGATCAGAACGGCGCAAACAAGCACGCCACTCGCCTCCTCAGCGTCGCCTGAGCCAAGGGCGCGGGCAATAAAACCACTGACCGCTCCGCCAAAGGCGCCAGCGGAAAACATGCCGGATAGAATCACCAATGGATACACCAGCGCAGCTGCGGCAAGGGCCTCGGCGCCTGCTTCTTTCAAAAATGCCGCCTCGAACAGACCCGGCAGGGATGTCAGCAATGCGCCAATGACTCCCGGTACAGCGAGCTTAAGCATCGTGGGACCCAAGGGCGCGTCGATCAACGCAGATGAATTGCTCACAGTATGGCTCCAACGAAAAAGGACCGGCTGTCTTGCCTCCCGATGGCGTTCAAAGAGGCTGCGCTTGAACGCCAACTAAAAGATGACACAAGGTATTGTTCCATCCAAGAACAATCGCTCTAGCCCTCGCTACCCTTTCGTTCTGCGCCAGCGCGAAGATCATCCAAATCGCTGAGCAGCTCGAAAAGGCTGTGGCCTCGTTCCTGATACTTGGTTTCGAACGCTGAGACCGGCGGTTCATCTGCGAGTACTCGTCGGCTGGCACCGCGGCCGGCAACGGCAAGCGCAAGTGCAAATTCTTCTGCGTACAGCGCCCAATTGGTACGAACCGTCAGCAAACCACCGAGTTTGATCAAGGTCGGAAATGCAGGCGAGGCATACCAACGTTTGCGGACCTGAGCTGCTTTAGGATAAGGATTGGGATACAGCAGATAGTGTCGGACCGGCCGCCAGCCCGCATCCACGGCCAGCCGCCAAAAGTCGTTCACGTCTGCTCGCAGCATGATGTAATTTTGCGCTTCGCCGTCTTGATGACGCGCCAGACGGTGAGCCGATTTATCCACACCGAGCACCAAGGCATCGGAAAACTTGCCAGCCAAATATCGTGTGCTTTGTCCGGTACCGCAGCAGGAATCGATGATCAAAGGGGCTGACGAGGCCTGCACCTGATCGCGAACGGCATCAAAGGCAGCAGCCGAATGCGCCCCGATTGGGCGCTGCCACTCAGATCTGAAGTGTGTCTCAACAATACGGGCAAGGTCCGACCGGACGCCTTGCTGGGAAGATTTATCCAGTTTCATATCGCTAGCAAACCGAGTCAGTCGAATTTCGCGCCTCAGGCGGAATCCGAATGGGCATCCAGCGCAGCTTTCACGACGTCAGTGTTTGAACGATCCGTGTAATGCTCAGATTGATCAATCCAAAGCACTGTTCCCTGATGACTGACAAGAACGGATGTAGGCACCGGCAGCGGACGCGGGGGCAAGTTCGTCCCCACATTTTTCAGGCCAAGCGCATTGGTTGCAGCTAAGTCCTGATCGGACAGCAATCTAGCCTCCAGCCCGTGTTTCGCCTTGCCCTTGGCGGTGGCCTCTAGGGAATCAGGTGAAACAGCGATCATGTCGAGTGAAATCTGGAGCTCCGACCGAAGCTCTTGCCAGCGTTTAAGCTCGGCTACACAGTAAGGTCACCAATGACCGCGAAAAAATTTAAGCAAATAGGGAGACCCATCCATTTCACTCGTGTGAAACGTCGAGCCATCTTCGTTTAGAGCCGAAAACGCAGGAAGCGGTTGCCCGAC
>JAAXKB010000088.1 GCA_012269545.1 Gammaproteobacteria bacterium
TGCAGCATCGCTCTCACTCGATCACGTTTTTCGTCAAGGGTGTAATCTTTGTGCCCGTAGTCTGTACCTTCGCGCAAAATGAATGCGTCGATCACTCCTAATAAGGCTTCAGCCGTAAGCTCACTGGCAGGAATCTTGATCACTAATCAATCTGCAGTGCGTCGATACGCGAGCAATCCGCTTTCAAACCAGCAAAATCGAAGAGTGCTCGGTCGCCCAAATGAGACAGTGTGACGTTGTTGATGCTGCGACCGATATTGTCCACTCGCCCTGGGTGACTGCGATCCCAGTCAGCCAACATTTCTTTGATCACTTGACGCTGAAGGTTGTCCTGCGAGCCGCAAAGGTTACAGGGAATGATGGGAAACTGCCGGAAATCAGACCACCGCTGAATCAAGGATTCGCGGCAATAATAAAGGGGCCTGATCAGAATATTCTGCCCGTCATCACTACGCAGCTTGGCAGGCATGGCCTTCAGCTTGGCACCGTAAAACATATTCAGCATCAGCGTTTCGACCACATCGTCCAGGTGATGGCCCAGGGCGATTTTTGTCGCGCCAATTTTCTTTGCGTGACTGTAGAGAATACCCCGTCTCAGGCGGGAACAAACCGGGCAGGTTGTTTTACCCTCAGGGGTCAGCGCCTGTACCACGCTGTACGTGTCTTGTTCGATCACATCGAAATTCACGCCAAGTTCGGTCAAATAAGCGGGCAGCACATGTTCAGGGAAACCCGGCTGCTTCTGATCCAGATTCACCGCCACCACGTCGAAGTGAATCGGCGCATGCTGCTGAAAGCTCAGCATCAGGTCCAACAAGGTGTAGGAGTCTTTACCGCCCGACAAACAAACCATGACCTTGTCGCCGTTTTCCAGCATGCCGAAGTCGGTCAGAGCTTCGCCGACAAGCTTGCGCAGTTTTTTATGGCACTTATTTTTCTCGTACTGGTTTTTACGAGGATCCGAGGTGCGCGAGCGCAGATTCTCTGTTGGCGCATGAATCTCGACGGATGAGGTCATATGTCAATCTTTGGTTATCGCAAAACCTTAGTATAAACCACGAAGCACGCTCATAGGCGGAGTGTCGATTAAACTTCGGCTGCCAAGCAACCCCACGATTGTAATGATCAGCGCCCCCGCCGACGGCCCAAGCAACCAAATCCAGGGGTGCGCCTCGGCTTCCATCCGGAACACTTGCATCTGCAGCATCGCCACCACCAGTTCCGCGCCGAATACCGCGACAATGCCGGCGAACGTCCCGAGCACCAAAAATTCAGCAGTCAATGAACCGCCAATCAAGGCGCGCGTACCGCCCAAGGCTCGAATCAAGCCGTGCTCGGCCATTCGAGTGTCGCGACTGGCCTGAATACTGGCAACCAGCACTAAGGCCCCACTGAGCAATACTAAGGCCAGCACCAACTCCACGGCTTGACTGACTTGGCCCACGATTTTTTGCACCTGGGCAATCAGTGCGTCGATCTCAATCACCGTGATGGTCGGGTAGCGGCTTAACAAGGTGTTTAAAAACACTTTTTCTTCAGGCTCCAAAAAGAAACTGGTCATGTAGGTAGCGGGAAATCCTTGCAGAGCGCCGGGCGACAGAATGATAAAAAAGTTCGGCGTCATGCTCTCCCATTCCAAGGATCGAATGCTGGTCACCGTTGCCCAGACTTTTCTACCGCCAACGTCGAACTCCATGCGGTCACCAAGCCCTAGGTCAAAGTCCTCTGCATAGCCTTGCTCCAGAGACACTTCCGCTTCGGAGCTGTCCGCCGACCACCATCTGCCTGCGGCAATCTCATTGTCCTCCGGTACCCGTACCGACCAAGTGAGAGATCGCTCAGATGTGAGCCGGGGGCCGTCAGAATTCCGCCCGGCGGTTTCTTGCCACGCCTTTGCTGACAGGTCGTTCACCTGAACCACACGGCCGTTAATCATCGGGAAGAGAAACTCGCCTTCCGTTGCCCGCTCACGCACCAGTTCCCGCACGCCGTCCACTTCATCTTCGGCAATGTTCATCACAAAGTGATTGGCCGCATCTTCCGGCACTTGAGAGCGCCATTCGTCGATCAATGCCGTTCGAATCAGCACCATCACGAGCAGTAACATAATCGCGACCCCGAAAATCAGAATCTGCGCCGTGTTTTCAGCGCGTCTGCGCTGCAGACCCGCTAGCGCCAAGCGCCAGCCGCTCTTGGCCTGCATACCCGCCACCCGGCCGCCTTTGAGCAACCCCCATGCCAGAGTGCCGAATATCAGACAGATGCTCACAATGCTGACGAGGGTCCACAAGGTGAGCCACAGGTCCTTGGTATACCAAACCAAAAGCACCAAACTGCCGCCCGCGGCGGCACCGTAGGAGAGCCAGCGACTCAACGGGGCAACGCCCAAATCACGTCGAATGACTCGCATAGGTGCCACATTTTTCAGATGAATAAAGGCCGGCATCGCGAATGCCAGCGCACAGATCAGGCCCGTAGCGGCGCCCAGCAAAAATGGCCGTGCAGTCGGCAACGGCAGGTCGACCGCGATCAGCGTGGCAAGAATTTCAACGATGGCAACGTGCAACAAGGAACCCAAAAAGAGGCCCAGTCCGATCGCAGCAAGGCCAACCAACAACAGCAACGACATAAACCCGCGCAATATTTGAGCCGGTGTGGCCCCAAGGGTTTTCAGCACCCCGACATGATCAAAATGGCGTTGCGCGTAGCGGTGCGCAGAAAGGCCTACCGCAATGCCGGCAAGCAGCACCCCGAGCAGACCGCCCAAGAGCAGAAAACTCTCAGCGCGATCCAAGGCGCGCCCAATCCGCGGACTGCTTTCGCGCACACTCACCCACTTATAATCCGGCTCCAGCGGCAGGGCCCCTCGCAGATCCTCCAGTTCAACTTCGTCGCCAGACAACAGCAAACGATAGGACAGACGGCTACCCGGCTGAACAACCTCGGTGGCTCCGACATCTTGCATGTTCATGAGCAGACGCGGGCCCAAATCAAAAATGGAACCACCGCGATCCGGTTCGGCAATCAATACCCTTGCCACGGTCAGTTTGGCCATACCCACTTCAATGCTATCGCCAAGATCTAGATTCATTGCTGGGAACAGTCTCGAATCAAGCCAAACCGTTCCGGGTTCCGGCACGTCATCCGTGGGCGCACCACGTTTGAACGGCTCACTGCCGACAATCAATTCGCCCCGCAGAGGATAGGTTGCATCCACAGCTTTAACGCTCACCAACTGGTTCAAATCGTCGGCAAAAACCATGGAGGGAAATACTAGGGTTTGCGCAGTGCCGAGGCCTCGCTGCTGCGCCTGAAGCACAAAGTCTTCGGGAATAGCTTGGCCACTTGAGATTTGCCGGTCAGCCGCCAAAAAGTTCGATGACTCTTCCAACAACGCGCTTTGTAGGCGATCGACGAACAAACTGATGGATGTGACCGTACCAACCGCGACCAGTAGGGCAACGAGTAGCAGCCCCATTTCGCCAGAGCGAACATCCCGCCAGGCCATTCGAGCGACCAACTTAAAGTTCATTGCGCCACCTCTTTTAACTGGCTGGGCACGATGCGCCCGCCAGAGATAGCAATTGTGCGTCCGCAGCGGGCCGCAAGACTCAAGTCGTGGGTCACCATGACCAACGTTGTGCCGAATTCTGTATTCAAATCAAACAGCAGCTGACAGATCAACTCGCCAGTTTGGGTATCCAGATTCCCTGTCGGCTCGTCGGCAAATAACACCGTTGGGTTTGAGGCAAAGGCACGAGCAATAGCAACGCGTTGCTGCTCGCCGCCGCTGAGTTGGCGCGGGTAATGGTCCAAGCGGTCAGCCAGACCGACTTTCTCCAGTAACTCCCGAGCCTGTGACTGCGCCATCGTATCGCCGCGAAGTTCAACAGGAAGCATGACATTTTCCAGCGCGGTTAACGAAGCCAGCAGCTGGAAAGACTGAAAAACAAAACCGACATGTTGTCCGCGCGCCAGCGCCCGCGCCTCTTCATCAAGATCTGTCAGGTTCGCGTCCAACAGCTTCACTGAACCTGCGGTTGCAGTATCCAAACCCGCAAGAATACCCAGCAAGGTTGTCTTGCCCGAGCCCGAAGCACCCACGACGGCAACGGTTTCACCTTTATTGATTTCCAAATCAATGCCATCCAAGATGACCAACTCTCCGGCAGAGGTCTGCACAATTTTTTCTAATCTCTCAGCACTGACTACGGTTCGACTCATGCGATCCTTCTCTTATCGTTTACTTAACCTTGATCTGTCCGGCTTAGCTCGGTGGCAATGCCCGTCCATCTTTCGGGCCATATGGCTTGTCACTTTCGCAGCGCTGAGCCTACACGCTTACGGTAACGCTGAGCAGCAGTCTGCACCAAGTAACCTCCATGAAACGTCAAAAAGAGAGGCAGCTAACATATTAGTCCTTGGCGACAGCATCAGTGCGGGCTACGGCATGAACATTGAGGACGGATGGGTCAATTTAATGAACCAAACCCTCATTCAACGTGAAACCGACTGGCGTCTCATCAACGCCAGCATTTCGGGCGAAACCACGACGGGCGGCCTTAAACGACTGCCGGAATTACTGCAGGAATACAGCCCGGAGATTGTCGTGTTGGAGCTCGGTGGGAACGACGGCTTGCGCGGCTATCCCACCGCAAAAATTCTCGACAACCTGCTGGCTATGGCGACTTTGGTCAACCGCGCTGGCGCCAAACCGGTAATCATCACCATGCGGATTCCACCCAATTACGGGCCGCGCTACACCCGGGACTTCGAAGCAGTCTTTGCGGAGGCCGCAAATCAGTCCGGTGCAGCCTTGGTGCCATTTCTGTTTGAATCGTTGGCCGTGAGCGAAGATTTGATGCAAGACGATGGCATTCACCCAACGGCTAAAGCCCAGCCTCTTTTGGTTGAAGGATTTCTGCCGTATCTGGAACCCCTGATGTAGATAGTATCAGTCAATCGCCGTTGCTTTGACGCTCTCTCGACTCTCTGGCCTTGCGTTGATCCTGACCGATGTGTTGCTCGCCTCGCTCAGCCGCCAAACGCACCTGATGCTGACGTTCGCGAAACTGCGCCCGGCGCTCCGCGCTCGTGCGGCCAACGCAGTAAGGGCAACTCACCCCGTGTTCGAATTCAGCACTGGCCAACTCTTGAGCCGACAACGGATGCCGACAGGCATAACACTGTTTGTATTGACCTTGCTCAAGATCCGCGTTCACCGAAACACGCTGATCGAAAACAAAGCACTCACCGTTCCAGCGTGACTCGCTCGCCTGAGTGTCCTCGAGATACTGCAATATCCCGCCGTCAAGCTGATACACGTTTTCAAAACCTTTATTGAGCATGTAGGCCGATGCTTTCTCGCAGCGGATACCACCGGTACAGAACATGGCCACCTTGGTGTGCTGCTCCGGATCCAAGTTGTCGGCAACCCATGCCGGGAACTGCCGAAAGCTCTCAGTATGCGGGGACAAAGCGCCGTCGAAAGACCCAATGTCGATTTCATAATCATTACGTGTGTCAATCACGATCACGTCAGGGTCATCAAGAAGCCGGTTCCAGGTCTGGGCGTCCACATGCTCGCCGGACTGACTCATATCCAAATCATCAACGCCAAAACTGACAATCTCTGGTTTCACGCGGACCTTGAAGCGGTGAAAACCGCTATTGCCCGGCTGCAGATCAGACCATTTCTGTGATTTCACACCGTATTGTTGCAGCAAGTGTTGAGACAGTTGTTGCAAAGCTTGGGTATCTCCCACAACGGTGCCGTTGACCCCCTCGTGGGCAACCAAAATAGTACCGCGCAGCGCCAACTCATCGCCCAGAGTTTGCAGGCTGTCGCATTCGGCTTGCGGGTCATCCAAGGAGAGAAATTGATAGAAAGCCAGCACACGACGCATCAGACGGCTTCTCCATCGCCGGCACTGCCTCCGGCACAGGGAGGCGACATCGGCGCCTGATTGAACCGGGTTTGCCATTCGTCTGCGGTATAGACATGAATCGCAAGGGCATGCATGCCACCGGCGAATTCACTTGCCAGCAGTTCGTTGATCATCCGGTGTCGCTGGATGAGGCGTTTGCCCGCGAACTCCTCGCTGACCGCGACGATTTTGAAGTGGCTTTCCGCTCCATCAGGCACGTTATGCCCATGACTTTCGTCAGTCACTTCCAAGTGCTGTAAGCCGAAGCTTTGCACCAGGCTCTCTTCTATTCGGTCTCGTCTGTTCAAAACACTTTCCTTTGGTGCCGATCGGATCACGTTTTGCAGATCCTTCGTCAGTCACTGGGCCGCCTTGCAGCAGAGCGCCAGTATAGAGAGGCGTCAGGGCTCAATCAAAATCAGGCTGATATTGTCGTGCCCGCCCATGTCGAGCGCCTGTCCCAACAGAGTGTCCGCCGCCGCCTCCAAGTCTTCTCGCGCCAGGACCTCGGCCATATAGTCTTCGCTCACCAGATCGCTGAGACCGTCGCTGCAGAGCAAAAACCGCTGGTTCGCGTGCTCCCCATCGCCGGCAGACATTTCGCCGCGACAAAAGCCGGGGTCCAAGGGCTGACGTAAACCAAGACCTTGGGTCAGCACGTGCCCATAGTGGGCTTCCACATCCACTCCAGATTCCACCTCGCCGCTGTCGAGCATGCGCTGGGCCAAACTGTGGTCGTTGCTCAGTTGAGTCAGCGTTCCCTGCTGCCAGCGATACAGGCGAGAATCCCCCACCCAGGCAGCCATCCAACGATCCTCACGACCGACCCAGATCACGACGGTACTGCCCATCTGCGATTGCATCTCTTTAGCCGTGCTGACTTCGACAATGGCTTGATGGCTTTTGCTAATGGCGTCACCCAGATGCTGAGCGTCAAGTGTGTCCGCCGCGTTTAAATGCTCTAGCACGCCATCGACTGCGATACGACTGGCCTCGGCCCCGGCCATCAAACCGCCCATGCCATCTGCGACAACGGCTATGGCACGAGTGCTGTCAAAACCCAACGCATCTTCGTTGCGCATACGCTGCAGCCCGGAATGCGTGCGTCCCACCATTTTCATGGTTTTATTCTCCAAAATTCCAAGCGCGGCACATCAAAACAGCCACCAGTCTAGCGATGGCGGCGAGACACGCAAAGGCAATCGTTCCTTTGACATCTGCGCGGTGCTGACTGTTACACAACTTTTCCTAGGGTAAACTACGCAGTAAGTAAGACGAAAAACAGGTAGTGCTCATGCTGGCTATTTTATCACCCGCCAAGACTTTGGATTTCGACAGCCCGTTGGTGACGGACCAACACACGGTGCCAGAGTTCACCAAGGACTCCACCGCGCTGATCAAAACTCTGCGAGAACTGGAGCCGGCTGAAATTGGCAGCCTCATGAAGATCAGCGACAAATTAGCCTCGCTCAATCATGATCGATACGCTCAGTGGTCAGCCAAGTTTGACAACGCGCAAGATTCCAGAGCATCGATTCTTGCCTTTAAGGGCGACGTCTACCTAGGTCTGGACGCCCAGTCCATGAACAAACGAGACTTTAGCTGGGCACAAAAACGTGTGCGGGTACTGTCTGGCTTGCACGGCCTGCTGCGCCCACTGGATCGTATCCACCCCTATCGACTGGAAATGGGTACCAAACTGGCAAACTCCCGAGGCGACGATTTGTACCAATTCTGGGGCGGCAAGGTAACAGACGCCCTGAACGCTGCCTTAGCTGAACAGCGCAGTAAGGTGCTGATCAATCTGGCATCTAACGAGTACTACAAAGTCGTGCAGCCTGAGAACATCAAGGGCCGCATCATCACCATTAACTTCAAAGAGTGGCGTCGCGATGCCTATCGCTTTGTTTCGTTTTCGGCGAAGAAGGCCAGAGGATTGATGGCCCGCTACATGATTGACCATCGGATCGAAAAAGCAGACGGGCTGAAAGACTTTGATGTTGAAGGCTATGCTTTCGATCCCGACTTATCGACGGACGACGAGTGGACATTTACTCGGCACCCGGCTTAAAACACCTGTCACCAAAACAAAACGGACACTATCTGTGAGCGAAAATAATCTAACGCCGAACCAACAAACCGAACTGGAAGCCGCCACGTTTCGACGATTGATTGCCCACCTTGATGAGCGCAAGGACGTACAAAATATCGACCTGATGATCTTGGCTGGATTTTGCCGTAACTGCTTGTCCAAGTGGTACAAGGCCAGCGCCGATGAGCAGGGTATTACTCTGGACTTGGACGATGCGCGTCAGACCGTTTACGGCATGACCTACGATGAATGGAAAAACAACTACCAGGCAGAGGCAACACCAGAGCAACTTGCGGCGATGCAAAAAGCCAACGGCTGAAAACGAAGCGTATGGCTTTTGTGTGGCGCGAATGGCGTGGTCTGATTGTTTTTCTCGCGGTGGTTGTTGCCGTGAGAATGATCGTCGTTGATTGGAATCACGTGCCCTCTCGATCCATGGTGCCCACGATCATTCCGGGTGATCGTATTGTCGTCGACAAACTGGCCTACGGGCTGCGAATTCCCTTTAGTAAAAGCGTACCCATTCAGTGGGGTGCTCCGAAACGTTCGGACGTCATTGTGTTCCGGGCACCAAAAACCGACGTCCTAACCGTTAAGCGTGTCATTGGCTTACCGGGAGACAGAGTAAGTTGGGATGGTGATCATTTGCGAGTCAACGCGGAGACCGCTAACTATCGGATACTTCAGCCTGAGGAAGAACCCAGGTTCGCGTACCTTGAGTACAGTCACACGCGAAGGCGCCAAGAGCAGTTGCTCGGAGTGCAGCGAGAAATTCTGCAGTACCGAATAACACCGAGGCGTGGCAGCGGAACTTTTAGCGAGGTTGTCGTGCCTGACGAGCACTACTTGGTGCTTGGAGACAATCGGGACAACAGCGGCGATTTCCGCAAATTCGGTTTTGTACCCAGAGGAAATCTTGTCGGCCAAGCAACTCACGTTCTTTTCTCGCTAGATCCCAAACATTACCACTTGCCCCGGGGCGCCCGAGCCGGCATGCCGCTGCGATAACGCTTACCTGCGCCGACTGAACAAACGCCGAAGCAACCAAATACAGCCGGCTCCGGCGAGTCCTGCCAAGGCCAATACCACGACAAACCCGGCACTGCTTACCAGCAGATTGATCGTCTCGGCTCGATCAACACCGTATTGATCGCCCAGCCAAAACACGCCACCGACCATCGCCACCGTGCCCAGAAAAATGGTGCGCAGCATGCGGTTGGTTTTCTTACGCTGAGCACTAACTCGGTCACTGGCACGAGTTGATGACGCTGCTCCGTTGGATCTCGACCGCTGCTCGTTAGAATCTTGCTGGGGCATTGCTGATGTATGTCTCTGAAACAAAGGTCCAATTGTTACTCAATCCTGTGGCCCTGTCGTGCCTTGCTATCGCTACAGTGGTCAAACCACGGTTAAAGCAAAGGCAGACCGCTTGCGCTACTATGGCGCCCCGCTTACGAAAGCATCGAGTTTACGTGCCTGAAACCTCTACCCAAAGCGTCGAGAGTCCAGCAACCTTGCTGAGTCCCCAAGAATTCCGCTACGCCAGAACGATCTTGCTGCTGGCACTGGTCGCCGTTGGTTTTGGCTTTACGGTGCTTTTCGCGATTCTTGGCCCACTGGGGCGAGAAGTAGGTATGAGCGAACTGCAAATCAGTTCCATCATCGCTGCGTCATCCTTGGTTGTCTTTTTGGCCAGCCCGCATTGGGGCAGATTGAGTGATCGCTGGGGCCGCAAGCGCGTGATGGTCATCGGTTTGTTCGGCTATGCCTGCGGCAATCTGCTCTTTGCTTCGGTATTCCATCTCACATTAGTGGGAGCATTGCTACCAATCAGCGGCTATCTGCTGCTGATGCTGACGCGAGTTATGCACGCCAGCGTGATGTCGGCCATCATGCCGTCCAGCAGCGCCTACATGGCGGATATCACATCAATTGCGACCCGCACCAAGGGAATGGGCGCCGTTGGAGCGGCCAATAACTTCGGCAGTATTTTGGGCCCCGCACTGGGCGGTTTGCTTGCAGGCATTACGTTGCTCACCCCACTGTGGGTGGCTTCCGGCATCGCCGTGACCACGGCGTTATTTGTTATCGTGTTGTTACCCGACATACCCAAGGTACGCCCTAAAACCCAGCAAGAAAATACCCCACCACCAAGGAAGCTAAGTTACTTCGACCCCCGCATCCTGCCCTATATCATTGTTGGGGCACTAATGTTTATGGGCATGGCGCTTGTGCAGCAAACCTTAGCTTTCCGCTTTCAGGACGTGCTCGGGCTCACGGCGGTGGAAACTGCCCAGACCTTCGGCATGGCCATGGGATGCTCTGCTGCGGCGTCACTGCTCAGTCAAATCGGCTTAATGCAGCGCATCAATCTGACACCATTTCAATGGCTACGCATCGCCCTACCGGTACTTGCCTTGGCCTTTGCAGGCCTCGCTCTGGCGGACACTCAGTTCCTCATGATGACGGCAATGGTTCTGCAAGGCGCGGCTATGGGACTTGCCGGCCCCGCATTTATGGCTGGCGCATCCTTGGCGGTTGAGCCGCATGAGCAAGGCGCGGTGGCCGGCATCGCAGGTTCCTGCGGTCCCCTAGGGTTTACCCTGGGACCGCTGCTGGGCGGTTTTTTCTATCAGATTTCACCGGATCTGCCCTACTGGTTCACTTTTGCCGTGTACCTACCCCTGCTGGCCTTTGTCATGAGCCAACGACGAGGTGAAAAACAGCGTGCCGGCTCACCCACTGATTCGCAGTAAAGATCGCGACAAGGCAGGGCGACTACCGAACACGGTCAGGCAGCAAACATTGTGTTCGCGTTTTAGCCTCAATCTTTGCCAATAAACCTTTAAGCTAGGACTGCAAACCCGAGGAGAGACGGAAAATGCCAAGAGCCAACACGCCAACCACCAAGGGTCCCGTTTGGCAGGCATCTAGTGCCGAACTGTATGGGGATATTCGCCTGCACGAGGGCGTCTCCGTGTGGCCCAAGGTGGTCATGCGAGCCGAGTCCAACTACATCGAAATTGGCGCGTTCACCAATATTCAAGACTTCACGATGATCCATATCGCGGATTGCCCGACCATTATCGGGGCGTACTGTTCCATCACCCACCACTGCACCATCCACGGCGCCACCATTGGCGACAATTGTCTGATTGGCATTAATGCCACAATCATGGACCGCGCGGTAATTGGCGATAACTGCATTATCGCCGGTCATACCATCGTCACCGAGGACACTGTGATCCCACCCAACTCAATTGTTGCCGGCGCGCCGGGCAAGGTTAAAGCCACGCGCAACAACTTTGTCGCTAACCGACTCAACGCGCTTGCTTACTTCGATAACGGCGAGGCCTATGCCGCAGGCAACCATCGAGTCTGGGCGGACCCGGAACAGCAAGCCAAGATGGCGCAGCGCAAAGCCGATCTGGAGGCTGTTTTAGAAAACACTGCTGGACGCTGACGTGGGGAATGAGGACACTTTCTCGGCCTACAGCCCAGACAGCTGCATCGGTCAGGGTCGTCTCGTCGATGCGGCATTAGCCGCGCACCGATTTTTGCGAGCCAATCCGAATCAATCTGCGCTGATTTTGCAGGACAGCACGTGTCAGATTATCGACTTGGACCTGAGCGGCGACGAGGCGCTGCTTGAACGTAAGGCCGATCACTACCCCATGGGTATGCAGACAAGCGCCGCAACCAACACAGATCCTATACGTGAGAAAGTCTCATTACTGCCGCGGCATTGGCAGTGGCTGGCCCAGCAGGGGGATAACCCTTCGGCTACTCTGCGCCGGCTTATCGATGACGCGCGCCGAGACCCGAGACGGCAAGCCAACACTGCCCGTGACCACCATCGGCAACTTACCTATCGCTTTTGCAAGACACTGTGCGGGGATTTACCTGGCTACGAAGAGGCGTTACGAGCTCTCTACGCTAACGACCGAGATGGCTTCGAAATGCACACATCGGCGTGGCCAAAGGATTTTGCATACCGTGCAAGATCAATTGCTGAGGCAGTTTGGACTGACGAAACGGTCAGTTGAGAGAGAGCCAAAGCCTAAGCAAGTGGCGGCGCTGTTGCGCACTGTCGACGTAGGCAGTGCGAGCGTGAGCGACAGAGTGATTTGACAGCAACTGAATGTCGCCGGGCTCGAGCCACATATCAAAGTAAAGGTCTGAATCTGCGCCTCGACTGTCATAGAAATCGAGAATGTGTTGCTGCTGCGCCGTTAAGACAACCCCCGCATGTCGCGAAATCGAACGCATGTAGTCGCTGTGATAAAACGTTCTCAAGCTGTCACCGTCGAAACAACACGGCACGATTTCACTGTACGGCAAACCGCCCTTGGAACCCTCACCTCGCCTGTCGAGCTTGAACGGTTCAAAAAGCGATGGGACCAATTCCGCGTGCTCCTCTAACAATTCGTTGAACAGGGTTACCGTACTAACGATGCGACTGTGCCCCCCTCGTACAGCCGTCTGCAAGCAGAACAGACCCACCACGTCAGCGGCATCACAGTGCAAATTGATGTTATGAGGCGTTCGATACAGCCTGACGCTCGGATCGTCTTCCCGATAGTCCCTTACCTCACCCAGCAGCTCTTGCTGAGGATTTTGCGCACCGGGCTCGCCCAGATGATGCCCCAATCCCCAATACGCTCTGCGCAACCACTCCATGGGCTCCTCGGTAGGCAGGCCTTTAACAATCTGCACGCCAAAACCCGTGGACAGCTGATCCCGCCACTGGGAAATCGCCCCAGCCAATCCCGGCAGAACGAAATTATCTCGGTTGATGAGGGCGAGTTCTGCTGGCGCCTGAGCCACCGCTGCGTAAAGTTCGCCCCGATCGTCGTCCGACAATTCATAGCACCACGAAGCGGTCCCGGCACGCCACTCCTGCCGAAGCTCACTGCCGCGCCAAGCCGCTGCGCTGAGTAGGGGTTTGGATGGCACACGAACATGCTCACGCGCGAAATAATGACTCGATTGCGCCGCGAAAGATCGAAAACCCATCGCCGGCGACGCCGAACCGACCATTACAAACCCAGCACCAACTTGGCCATGATGTTGCGCTGCACTTCGTTGCTCCCTCCGGCGATAGAACTGGCCCGCAGGTTGAAATAACGCGAAAAGGCGACAACGCCCTCTGACGGACCAACGGTCGGCACGTTGGATCCCACAGCACGCGCTTCCGGCTGATGTACCGATGCGTATTCGCCCATTGCTTCCACCGTCAGTTCGGTGATGCGCTGAGTTATCTCGGCGGACAATGCCTTGATCACCGACGACTCGGGGCCCGGGCTGTCACCCTTCGACAGGGCTGCCATCATACGAAACTCAGTGAACTGAATCGCCTCCAACTGCACCGAGGTTTCGTCCAGTTTACGGGCAAAGTCAGCATCGTCAGACAGCATGCCGCCTTCATACGGGATGATCTGCGCCAGCCTGCGCAGTCTTTGCAAACTCACCATCCGCGCAGCGTTTCCACCAGCTGATCCGCCGCGCTCGAATTCCAGCAGATACTTAGCAACCTGCCAGCCTTTGTTCTCTTGGCCAACGACATTGGCCTTGGGCACACGGGCATCGTCAAAAAACACCTGATTGACTTCATGAGCGCCCGAAGCGAACAAAATGGGTTCTACCCGAATACCCGGGGTGTTCATATCCAAAAGTAGGAACGTGATGCCTTCTTGGGGTTTACCTTGGTCGCTGGTTCTCACGAGAATGAACATTTTGTTGGCGAAATGCGCGTGGGATGTCCAGATCTTACTACCGCTCAGCCGATAAAAGTCGCCGTCAGACGTGGCTTTCAGTTTCAGGCTTGCCAAATCAGAGCCGGAACCTGGCTCCGAGTAGCCTTGGCACCAATAGTCCTCACCGGACAGTATGCGCGGCAAATATTCGCGCTGCTGTGCCTCACTGCCACAGCCAATCAGCATCGGGCCGCACATGTTCAAACCCATGGGTGCCGTATCCGGCGCACCCGCTTCCGCCTTTTCTATTGACCAAATGTAACGGCGCATCAGATCCCAGCCGGTGCCACCAAATTCCTTGGGCCAACTCGGCGCAACCCAGCCTTGCTTGTGCAGAATTTTATGCCAAGCAATATTGTGCTCGTAATCGAGAAAAATACCCGGGCAAAAACGTTGCGCGTCGCGCAGTTCATCGGTCAGGTTTTCCGCCAAGAAACGTCGTACTTCATCCCGAAAGGCCTCATATTCCGCAGCAAAGCTGATATTCATAAATCTGTCCCTAACCGCCTTCAATTCTCGGCATGAAAAATACTTCTGTTTGCGGCGCCAGCGGCTCAGCGAAGGCGCCCTGATAAATCTGACCGTCAATGGCGACGGCAGATTGTTCGATCAATTCAGCCAAATCGGGCCACCGCTGTTTGAGTCTCAGCGTCAGCTCGCGGAAGTTTTCTGCTGCAAACTCCGCCTCTCGAATACCCTCCGTGACGCCAATCATGGCATTAGAAAACACTACCTTGACCATGGATCTACCTTTTTTCCACAAAAAACCCCGCCACAGGGCAGGGTTTTTGACGGGTGCGCACGTCGTCCGACCCTAGCCTTCAATCGCTTCCAACAGGCGCGGCGGCGACATCGGCAGATCGGTGATCCGCTTATCTAGAGACCGCGACACCGCGTTGGCACAGACCGCCAGCGGAGCAACAATCGGCGTCTCGCCCACGCCACGAACGCCAAACGGATGGCTTGGGTTAGGCACCTCGACAATTTCTGTGTCGATCATGGGCAAATCCGAGGCCACTGGAATCCGGTAGTCCAAGAATCCAGCGTTCTCCAACACGCCGTTATCATCGAAGATGTATTCTTCGTTTAGTGCCCAACCGATCCCCTGCACGGCTCCGCCCTGCATCTGGCCTTCCACATAGGCCGGGTGAATGGCTTTGCCCGCGTCTTGGATCGCGGTGAAGCTGAGCACATCCACCTTGCCCGTCTCTCTATCGACCTTTAGGTCAGCAAAATTCACCGAGAACGCAGCACCCGCCCCCTGAGCATTCAAAGACGCGCGAGCCGTTATGGGACCGCCCGTTTTGCCGGCTTTACGCGCCAGTTCTGCCAGGCTCAACGGTTTGACGTCGGCATTCACACCCGGGCCGGGAACGGCCTGTCCGTCTTCCCATTCGACCTGATCCTCGTCCAAACCCCACGTCATGGCCGCACGGCGTTTGCAGTCTGCAATAACGGCTTCGCAGGCTTGCGTAACGGCCATACCCGTTGCAAACGTTGTGCGGCTGCCTCCGGTGACATTACAAAATCCGGTGCTTTCGGTATCACCCACCTGGGCTCGTACGTCGTCGTAATCGACCCCTAGCGTTTCTGCGGCCATCAGACACATCGACGCCCTCGAGCCGCCAATATCCGGGCTACCCTCAATGATCATGACCGAGCCATTTTCATTAATGTTCACTTCAGCACTGGACTGCATGCCCACATTGAACCAAAACCCAACGGCAACACCACGGCCAGCACCCTCGGGCACAGGCTTGAGGTAGTTCGGGTGCTTTTTTGCGGCCTGCAGGCAGGCCTTGAAACCGATGGGCGGATACTTGGGCCCGTAGGGTGCCTGCGTGCCTTCTTCCGCCGCGTTCACCAATCTCAGGTCGATAGGATCCATGCTCAGCAGCTGGGCAGCTTCGTCTAGGGCACACTCAAACGCGTGCATGGCTTGAGGCGCTCCCGGTGCGCGGTAGGCGGCGACCTTGGGCTTATTCACCAGCACGTCGAAGGTTTCAACGAGAAAATTTTCGATTGCGTAGGGTGCATAAATCGACATAGCGCCGGGCATGTACGGTGCACCTGCAAACGCACCAGCTTCGAACGCGATCCAAGACTGGGCGGCGGTAATCGTACCGTCTTTTCGAACGCCAACCTTAACGCGGGCAACCGTTGCAGAGCTCGGACCCGTGGCACGAAACACTTCTTCCCGAGACATGGTCATCTTCACCGGCCGGCCAGATTTTTCTGACATCATTGTCGCCAGCGGCTCAAGATAAACAACGGTTTTGCCACCAAAGCCGCCACCGATTTCCGTTGCGACGAACTTCAAATCGGCCATATTCTTACCGAGCATTTTCGATGTTGCCGCGCGATGCTCGAAGTGGCCTTGGGTCGAACACCAAACCGTTCCACGGCCGCGCTCATCAATACTCGCAACGCAGGCATGCGGCTCAATATACCCTTGGTGAGCCATGGGGCAGGTAAACTCACGTTCCACAACAACGTCAGCCGCCATAAAGCCTTCTTCTAAGTTACCGCGTTCCAGCCGACCGACATTGGCAATGTTCGACGGTTTTTCGGGTTTCTCAGGCAGAGCCGTGTAGTTATCTTCGTTTACTAGGGTGGCTTGCGGGTCCATCGCAGCGACCACGTCGAGTACCGGCTCGAGCACCTCGTACTCCACTTTGATCGCCTTTAATGCTTCCTCAGCTAGGCGCACTGTCGACGCAGCAACGGCAGCTACCGCATGGCCATGATAGAGCACTTTATTCCGCGCCATGACGTTCTTGGCGACGTCATCCATGGAGCCGCCACCCTCGCCACCTGCTTCGCCTTCCAGCCGGCCACCGGGGAAGTCTGCCCCGGAAATTGCCGCGTAAACGCCGGGCATGGCAAGGGCGCCACTAACGTCAACACTCTTAATACGGGCATGGGCATGGGGACTGCGTAACACCTTGCCATGAATCATGTTAGGCAGATTCACATCGGCACCAAATTGGGCTCGCCCGGTGACTTTATCAAAACCGTCCGGCCGCACGGGAGTGGTGCCAATCTGTTTATAATCTACTGCTTCAGCCATGTTAAGCCTCTCTCCACTGGGTAACTCTTCACGTAATCTAACACGAAGTTGACGGAGCATGGAGCACTGACTGCGCCGTCGCATAAGTCACAAAGGATGTCTTCGTCGTCCAGCCCTGCCCGGGTGCCAGCACTTTTACGGCACCGGTAAGGGGTGCATTTGCTGGCTTCATATTGACCGCGTTTGGCAAGTGGCTGATGGGTTCGATGCAGATGAATCCTTTGGCACGCGGAGCAAAAACAATCCAGTGGGCTAACTCAGCATCTGGCTCAATGGACAGCGACCAAGGCTGGCCTGGCCAAATAATCTGAGCGCTACCGTTTCGATGCGCGAACACGTCATCCATACCTCGGCTCAGCCAGGGGCGGTTCGCTAAGGGGTTTGCCTTACCCGTGTCGCCCAGCTGCACGGTTTCGGGTAAAAAATCATCGTTCATCACGACCCGTGCTGCGCAGCTCATGGACACCCGTGTGTCTTCCGCTAAGGGAAAATGCGGGTGTAAACCCATCCCAGCAGGCATGGCGTCCTTGGATAAATTTTCCAGCGTCAGGGTGAGGGACAATCCCAGATCCGACAGGGCAATGTGCTGGGTGGCACGAAACAGCCACGGCCAGCCTGTGGCGGCACTGGCAGGACCGTCGTGCTCATAAACCAGAGCACAGGCGTAATCGCTTTGTGGCTCCAAGCGCCAGAGGCCTTGCCATCCAAAACCATGGATGGCGTGAGGTTCAGGCGGGAAATTCGGCGCTAACGAAACATCATGATCACCATAGCGAAAGCGCCCATTATGGATTCTGCTGCAAAACGGCAGCATGGCGAAGCTCGCCAAATAGGGAGCCGTGGAGGCGAGACACATGAGAGGTTGTCCGCTCCGCTCGAAGCGCTGAATCGCCCCGCCCTGCAAGGACACGTCAACATGCATATCCTCCCAGTGCAGGCAGTGGCTTGGGACCACTGGCGCTACTTCATCTTGTAGCGTATGGGTAAGCTCTTCAGACCTCCGACGAAAACTGCCTGAGTGTATTGCGGCTCCCCAGCCAGTTCGATGTGCTCGACACGCTCCAGCAACTTACGGAACAGCGAACTCATCTCCATGCGCGCCAAATGCTGACCGAGGCAGACGTGGGCACCGAAACCGAAGGCGATCTGTTTGCCTTCTTTTCGATTAATGCGAAAAGCATTGGGGTCGGTGTATACCGCCTCGTCTCGATTCGCTGACGGATACCACAATATCATCGACTCTCCGGCCTTAATTTTTTGCCCTGCAATTTCTGTATCCGCAGTTGCCGTACGCATGAAGTGCCGGACCGGCGACACCCAGCGGATCATTTCGTCGATGGCCGTTGGCATCAAGCCCTCCACGTCGTTACGCAAAGCAGCCATTTGGTCAGGGTTTCTGATCAACTCCAGCAACCCTCCTGCGGTAGATGCGCTCGTCGTATCGTGACCGGCCGTAGCGATAATCATGTAGTAGCCGTTCGCTTCATGATCCGGAATCTGTCCGCCGTCAATCTCTGCGTTGGCGATGATGGTTGCCAGATCATCTCGCGGTTCAGCTCGACGGGCTTCACTTAGCTTGGCGAAGTAATCTTCGAAATCTTTCACCACATTCAAAAACTCAGCAGGCTCAAAGGAACGATTCACGTCGGGATCCGTACTGCCGAACAATTCCTGCGTGAGCTTCAGCATCAAGGGCTCGTCTTCCTCAGGAACCCCAAAGATGCTCATGATCACGCGCAATGGATACCAGATCGCGACGTCTTTGACGAAGTCGCACTCGCCACCCATTTCCGCCATGCGATCAATATACCTGTCTGCTAATTCATCCACTCGAGTTTGCAGCTTGCGTAGGTTGCTGCCCATGAACCAGCCCTGTGTCAGCATGCGATACTTCATGTGATCTGGGTCATCCATCTGCACCAAACTGCGGACCAAGTGCTTGCGGCCGGTCATTTGCTGAACCAGCTGCTCCATCACCTCCAGGCCCAGAGTAGGCCTGGGGTCATTAATAAAGAGCTGTTTCTGGCCCTCAATCTGCTTGATATCGTCATAGCGGGTGACATTCCAAAACGGTTTGTAACCCTCTGGCGAAAGATACTTCAGGGGTTCGTTTTGCCGCAGCCAGGCAAATTGATCGTGCACCCACTGCTCGCTTGCCCAGTTCGACGGGTTAACCAGCGCGTTATCGAGTGCCGGTGATTGAGTGAACACATCCATACTTTCTACCCTTTTGACGCTTAACAACTTAACCCAAAATCCTAGGGTCTTTATACTACGTTCCCCACCGCTAGAACCATGACCCAGTGACCTACTCAGAACGATTACTTTCTTTCGGCTCTCTCACCTTCGGTTGGACCCACGATCTGGTTTATGACAACGGACAGCCCTATCTGGAACGATGGATCCTGTGGTTTGGCTTTACTCTGCGCCTGCACAAATTCCATAAAGGCGACGACGACCGCGCCTTTCATGATCACCCCTGGTGGTTTGTCACTCTTCCGCTGGATCCCTATCTGGAAAAGACACCCGACGGGCCGCTGACCATGGTGCGCGCGCTGCGCCCGCACTTTCGCCCAGCGTCGCATCAGCACATCGTGCAGCTTATTGAAGAGCAGCCTGTGTGGACGCTGATTGTCACCGGCAGCAAATCCAGCGACTGGGGATTCTGGCACAACGGTGAGTTCACGCCGCACGAAGAGTGGTTGGCCGAAAGAGAAAAGCAAGCGGCTATCACCAGTAAACGGCGAACTTAGATTCGTCCCAGACGATTGGCCAACATAAGACCCGTCGCCAAGCAGATGCCCAATGCTCGTGACGCGATGGACGGATAAATCAGCAGCGCAACTGCGATAAATGCGATCGCGCGCCCCACCTGTGTTACCGGTCCGAACAAGTATTGCTGCAGCAACATGACCAGCATCAACATCAACAAGCCTGTGACCATGGCCGCCAGCAGAACGCCGCCCCAGCCAAATTCTGCACTGAGCAATAAGGGTGAATAGGCCATCATCAATGGAATGATGAAGAGTCCACTGGCCAACTTCACAGCCTCCACAGCGGATTGCATGGGCGATGCACCGGCAACCCCCGCCCCCGCGAAAGCCGCCAGCGCAATGGGCGGGGTCACGTTGGAGCTTTGCGCCAGCCAAAAAATAATCATATGGGCGGTAATCAACGCCAAGCCCAGTTCCTGCAATGCAGGCCCAGTCATCACCGCAAGAACAATGTAGGCAGCGGTGGCGGGCAAGCCCATGCCCAACACCAGGGCCGCAACGGCCACTAAGATCAGCGCCAGCCACAGCTGGCCGCCACTGAGCGCAACCACCGATTCAGTAAACTGCAGGCCGATACCTGTTTGGCCGATAGTACCAACCACTAAGCCCGCAACGGCGCAGGCTACAGAAATGGACACCGCCAGCATCGCGCCTTGGCGTAAGCCGGCGAGCAACTGCTGCAGGCCGATGCGTGTGTGGCTACGCAGCAAGCTGGCAAGAAGTACCGCCCCGCTGCCCGCTACGCCCACCAACACCGGAGAATAGTTCCAGAGCAGCAAAGCGGTAATCAGCGCCAAAGGCAGTAAAAAATGGAGGCCGTCAAGGAGCACCCGCCACGCGCCTGTTTGTCCCTGCATGCCTTCAAACCCGCTTTTTACGGCGAGCACGTGCACGTACAGGAGCACAGACAAAAAGTAGAGCAGTGCTGGTACCAAGGCCATCCAGACAATATCGCCGTACGAGGTTTTGGTGAACTCCGCCATGACAAACGCACCAGCACCCATGATCGGCGGCATAATTTGCCCGCCCGTGGATGCGGCGGCCTCAATACCTGCGGCCTCTTCGGGCTTATACCCTAGCTTTTTCATCATGGGAATGGTGAGCGAGCCCGTGGTGACCGTGTTCGCGATTGCACTGCCCGAGATGGAGCCCATGGCCGCAGAGGCAATGACCGACGCCTTGGCCGGACCGCCTCGGTACCGCCCTGCGGCGGCGAACGACAGGTCGATCAAAAACTTGCCAGCACCGGTTACCTGCAAAAACGCGCCGAACAAAACGAAGCTGAATACCGCGCCCGCCGCGATGCCTAACGGAGCACCGAAGAGTCCCGCTCCGGTGAATACCTGAAAGCGCACGATGCGCTCAAAGGAAAAACCCTTGGTGGCCAGCACGTCGGGCAATACGTTACCGAAGGCACCGTAGAGCAGGAACAGCAAACCCACCCACATCATGACCGGGCCCACGGCGCGGCGAGCCATTTCCAACGTTGCAATCACCAGAATCATGCCGGCAGCGAAGTCCAGACGCTGCAGGCCATTGAGCAGATGTTCGATAGACTGATAATCAAAGCTCAAGATTCGCCCGCTAGACCAAACCACCAGCACGATGGCTAAGGCGTCGAGCCAACGCAGCAGTCCTCGCTCTTTTGCAACGGGATAGACCACAAAGCCAAGCACCAAAATCCAAGCCAAATGGATGGGGCGAAAGTACGTTGCCGGCTGCTGTCCCAAAACACTCTCGAAGGGCATGCTTCCAACAGGGAAGAAACCGACCAGCGGCTGCCAGAGCTGAAACAAGGACAGGCTTATCGCCAGTACGCTGGCAAACATTGCGACATACTTTGGCGTTTGATTCGAGAGAAACGATTGAGAGGACATCGCTCAGTTCACCGATACTGGCAGTGACTGAGCGGGCGCGCTCGCCATCGCTGCGCAGTCTGCATCTGGATTGCGAAGATAGCGCTCCGTTCCCGGATGCAGGGGCACGCTGGCGAGCTGACGGACATTGGCTATCGTCATGTCTTTCACCACCGGCGAAACGCTGAGCAAGCGTGCGCGATCGCGATACACCGTACACGTTAAGGCAAAAGCCAAGGCTTCAGGCATGGATTCATGCACCACGACAGCGCTCCAAATACCCAGAGCCTGCCGAGACTCGCTTACTCCGGCATAGGTGTCACCGGGAATTTCATAGGCTGAATAGGCCGGGAACTGTTTGGTGAGGCTGGCGATTTCCGCGTCGCTCAGAGCGATAATTTCGATATCGCGCGTGACGGCCAGTTCGGTAACTGCAGCGATACCCAGTCCGCCCACCACAAAACCCGCATCTAGCGTACCGTCTTTGAGTCCTGAGGTTGTTTCACCAAAGCTCAAAAAGCGCGGGGCAATATCATCAAGGCTCAAACCCAAACCGTTCATTACATTGAGTGCAGCTACGGAGGTACCCGAGCCTTGGGCTCCCAACGCCACCCGCTTACCTGCCAAATCTGAAATGGAACGAATGCCACTGCCTTGAAGACTCAGTAAATGCACGATATTGGGGTAGGCTGCAAACAAAACACGCAAGGGCAAGGGTTCAGGAAAGCGTCCAGTTCCGGCGTATGCACTCCCCACCACATCCGCCATGGCGATGCCCAGATCACTTTCGTGACGAGCAACCTGTATCACATTGGTTA
>JAAXKB010000028.1:0-101380 GCA_012269545.1 Gammaproteobacteria bacterium
AAAGTAATTCCGAAACCACCGATGACGGCTGCGGTTACTGAGAAGCCAAAACCCAGCATTACGAGGCTGCCGGCGGTAAAAAACACCGCTGTGGTCCCCAATGCGGTCAGCAACGATTCGCCAAGCATGTTTTTGAGTTTCTGGGTGGGCAGGTCCAAACCCACCAAAAACAGCAGGAAGATGATGCCAATTTCCGCGATGCCAGCCAGCAGCGCGGTATCGTTTACAAAGGCCATGCCATAGGGGCCTGCCAATGCGCCCAAGACAATATAGGCGACCAGCATGGGCTGACGCGTGGACAAGGCGGCAGTGGCGATCACTGCCGCGCCGCTGAAAATGAGGAAAAATGAGTAGAGGATGTCTTGCCCAGTCATCAAAGAAGCTTAACAAAGGCAGTGATTGCTCCGAAACGGGGGTCCCTCAGTTCTTTGCTGCAAACAACGGCTTGGGATTAGCAACAGATGCTTGATAGTACTCTGTGTGCGGGCTGACCCATTTGAGCGCTGTGTTTAGGTCCTTGCCCTCAGGCAATTCAATGACGTTGAATCCGCTTCTGGCAAGAAAGTGAACGATGTCCTCGTGCACGTTGCCGCGCGCCACCAGATCCCCGGTGTAATACAACCGCGTCCGCAGCAGTGCGGCTAGCGACAGTCCGCGACCATCCGTGAGAGCCGGAAAGTCCACGGCGATTGCCGAGGCATCGAGCCATTTGCGATCAGGTTCGCTGTCAACGCCGACCTGAAGTGGCTCTCCGGCGCGCCAGTCATCTTCAGCGAGCCAGTGCGTGTCCGCCTCGTCGATAATCTGCCAGTTTTGCTCAACGTTTCTAAGCAGCTGAGGCATAAATGCTCTCCTTGAATGGGTCGATACCAATGCGGTTGAAGCAGCCAAGGAAGGATTCACCATCAAACCGTTGTGCAATATACACATGCAAAATTTTCTCAATCACGTCGCACACTTCTGCCCGGGCGACCGATGGACCGACGATTTGCCCTAGTTTGGGCGCTTCGCCGGAATGTCCAGCATGACCGCCCAAGGAAATCTGGTAGAACTCTTGGCCTTTCTTATCTACGCCCAAGATACCGATGTGTCCTACGTGATGGTGGCCGCAGGCATTCATGCAGCCAGAAATGTTCAAGTCGATATCGCCAAGATCAAACTGAAAGTCGTAATCGGCGAACCGGCGCTGAATGGCTTCCGCCACGGGCAAGGACTTAGCGTTAGCCAGCGAGCAGTAGTCGCCTCCCGGGCAGCAAATCATGTCGCTGAGTAAGCCCATGTTAAAGCTGCCAAGACCGACGGCTGTGGCCTGCTGCCACAGTTCGAACAGGTTTGCCTTGGCAACATGAGGCAGGACGAAATTCTGCTCATGACTGATACGTATTTCACTGTAGCTGTATTGATCAGCCCAATTTGCCACCGCATCGATCTGCTCGGAGCTCACGTCGCCGGGTGGCACGCCAATACTCTTGGTCGAGAGCGTTACGACGGCATAGCCGTCGGCCCGATGAGGGGTGACATTGTGCTGAATCCATCGGTCGAAATCGCGATGGGTTAGTCGCAGATCGGCAAGCAGTGTGCTGACATCGGTTTGCTGAGCAAAGGCAGGTGGACGGAAAAAGTCCCTGAGTCGGTGTAGTTCCGCAGCGGGCACTGTGCTTGGGCTGTCCTTAATGTGCTCCCATTCCGCATCGACTTGGGCTTTGAAGCCTTCTGGGGTCATGGCCCGAACCAGAATCTTTATGCGCGCTTTGTATTTGTTGTCTCGGCGGCCGTAGCGGTTATAGACGCGCATCAGCGCTTCGGTATAGGTCAGCAGGTCCTTGGCTGGCAGCTTCTCCCGGATTAATGCGCCTAACACCGGAGTGCGGCCTAAACCGCCGCCTGCGTAAATATCGATCAGAGCATCTTCAGGATGTTCGTCATCGCCATAGATACGCATGCCAATATCATGCACGCCAATAGCTGCTCGATCTTGGGCTGCTCCGGTGACGGCAATTTTGAATTTTCGCGGTAACCATTCGAATTCCGGGTGAGAGGTTGACCACTGGCGCAGCAATTCGCAGAAGGGGCGAGGGTCAATGGTCTCGTCTGCTGCCGCGCCGGCAAATTGGTCGGTGGTCACATTGCGAATGCAGCTGCCACTGGTTTGGATGGCATGCATATCCACATCAGCTAACGCTTGGAGAATATCGGGCACGTCTTCTAAAGCCGGCCAATTGAACTGCATATTTTGGCGAGTGCTGAGGTGGCCATAGCCGCGGTCGTAATCCCGTGAGATCGCCGCCAGAGCCCGCAGCTGTTTGCTCGAGAGGGTTCCGTAGGGCACAGCCACTCGCAACATAGGAGCCAGCCGCTGGATATAGAGACCATTGCGCAGACGTAACTGCAAAAACTCATCATCGGATAGTTTGCCATCGAGATAACGCTGGGTTTGATCGCGATAGTGGGCGACTCGTTGGTTAACAAAGCTACGATCAAATTCGCTGTATTGATACATCGGCGAATGACTCCTCAAGAAAGAACATAAGTGACGGCAGGGTGCCTGCGATCGCTGCGCCCGGCATTGTAGCGTAAGGGAGTGACGGCCTCGTCAGTCATTTTCGATCTAAGGAAATAATTTTTGGTTGTGAGGGCGTTCTTGCGCCCTTGAAGTCACGCGATTCAAGGATCCGGTGCGTTGACGGCGATGAACACGCTTGTACTGATTGCTCGTCTGCCTATAATTGCGGCGACGTTGGGGCATGAGCCATGCCCCGAAACTGCATTGAAGGAAAGCGTTGGGAGAAGGGATTTATGAGCGATGAACATCAGCCAGCAGAAGTAGAAAATGAGGCCGCGCCGGTAGCGTCGTCCGACAGCGATTCAGCGGCGGATATGAAAGCGATTTTGGTGATCTTTACCGCCGCAGTAGCCTTCTGCGTGTTCTACATTTCGGGCTGGTCTTTCGACCTGTAGAGCCTGAGAAGCCGCACCCCAGGCTCTCAAGCGTTACTGTCGTCCAGAGCCCAGTCCCAATCCCTTGCCTGTCAGTCAGAGAGCAGGGGCTGCAATCGAGTTTTAGCTTCTTTCAGCGTTAGGTTTTTCCTCGTCGCATAATCGCGAACTTGGTCCTCATCGATCTTTCCAACCCCAAAGTATCGGGCCTCTGGATGGGAAAAATACCAGCCGCTTACGGCAGCCGCTGGGCTCATGGCATAGCTCTCTGTGAGCGAGATGCCGGTATTGCCGGTGACGTTCAACAGGCGGAATAACGTCTCTTTTTCGCTGTGCTCCGGGCAAGCCGGATAGCCTGGTGCCGGACGTATGCCCTGATAGCGCTCTTTAATCAAAGCTTCTTTGTCCATCGATTCGTCGGCAGCGTACCCCCAAAAATCTCGGCGAACCCTCTGATGCAAATATTCGGCGAAGGCCTCGGCAAAACGGTCAGCTAGGGCCTTGATCATGATTTGGTTGAAATCATCGTTGGGGAAATCTTCAAGAATCGACTCGAGATTGAGGCCGCTGGTGATCGCAAATCCGCCCACATAGTCCTCGAAGCCTGCCGGTGCTACGTAATCGGCTAGGCAAAGGTTAGGGCTTAAATCGTCGGGTTTGGGCGCTTGCTGACGCAAATGGTGCAAGTCGGCCAGCGCGATCTCTCTGTTCGGCGAGGTGTAGAGACGAATGTCGTCGGTTCCGAGTCGGTTCGCCGGCCAAATGCCAACAACGCCCTTGGCCTGCAGTCGGCGGTCTTCGATCAGCCAGGCAAGGCGCTCCTGAGTGTCCTGCCACAACGCGGTTGCCGCTTCGCCTACCACCTCATCTTCCAGAATTTGCGGGAACTTTCCTGCTAACTCCCATGTCATAAAGTAAGGCGACCAGTCGATGTACGGCACAAGCTCGTCGAGACTTGGTTCAATCACTTGAACGCCGGGCCTTTTGGGTTTTGGTGGGCTGTACGTCTCCCATGCAAAGTGCAGCGGATTGGCTCGTGCTGCGTCCAGTGTCAAAAAGGCTCGCTTTTCTCGGCGCGCGTCCACTCGATTTTTGATCAGTGCATATTCGGCGGAAATTTCTGACGCGTAGTCTTGATAGGTTTCCTCTGGTGCTAACAGTTTGGCAGCAACGCCTACCGCTCTCGATGCATCGCTGACGTATACTGTGGCTCGATTGCTGAAAACCGGTGCAATTTTTGCCGCCGTGTGCGCCTTGCTCGTCGTTGCACCACCGATCAGTAAGGGAATCTTCAGACCGAGGCGCTGCATCTCGCGAGCAACGTTGACCATTTCGTCCAGCGACGGCGTGATCAAACCGGAGAGACCAATGGCATCGGCTTTCTCGGCAATGGCGGTTTCCAGAATTTTTTCAGCTGGCACCATCACGCCCAGATCGATGATCTCGTAGTTGTTGCACTGCAGCACGACGCCAACGATGTTCTTACCAATGTCGTGAACGTCACCCTTTACCGTCGCGAGAACGATTTTGCCCTTATTGCGCTGCTGGGTATCGGGCTGATTTGCCTTTTCAGCTTCGATAAAGGGTACAAGGTGGGCCACCGCCTGCTTCATAACCCGGGCACTTTTGACAACCTGAGGTAGGAACATCTTACCCGTAGCGAAAAGATCGCCGACCACGCCCATGCCGTTCATCAGCGGGCCTTCAATAACGTCTAAAGGGTGGTTTGTCGTTTGTCGAGCTTCTTCCGTGTCTTCGACGACATAGCTGTTGATGCCCTGAACCAAGGCATGGGTGAGTCGCTGCTCAACCGGTAGCTCGCGCCATGCTTCGGTTTGCACCACCTTGGTTTGCGGGTCGCTACTGTAGGTTTGAGCCAAGCCAAGCAGTCGTTCGGTGGCTGTATCGTGCCGATTTAAAACAAGGTCTTCTGCCGCGATGCGCAGTTCGTCTGGTAAATCGTCGTATATGCCCAACTGCCCAGCGTTGACGATCGCCATCGTTAGCCCGGCTTTGATAGCGTGATAGAGGAATACGGTATGGATTGCCTCTCGAACGAGATTATTGCCGCGAAAGGCAAAGGAGACATTGCTCAAACCGCCAGACGTGCTCACGCCGGGCAGATGCGTGTGGATCCAAGCAACCGCTTCGATGAAATCTACCGCATAGTTTCGGTGCTCGTCGATTCCGGTGCCAATGGCAAATATGTTCGGGTCAAATATGATGTCGCTCGGGCTGATGCCCACCTTCGCCGTCAATACGTCGTAACTGCGCTTGCAGATGTCAATTTTGCGCTGATAGGTATCAGCCTGACCGTCCTCATCGAATGCCATGACCACCACGGCTGCACCGTAGGATTTACAGCGTCTCGCTATCTCAATGAACGCCGCCTCGCCTTCTTTCAGACTGATAGAGTTGACGATGGCCTTGCCCTGAACACACTTTAAACCCGCTTCGATGATCTCCCATTTACTCGAATCGATCATGATTGGTACACGGGAGATGTCGGGTTCGGTGGCGATGAGATTAAGGAAGTGCTGCATGGCGTCAACGCCGTCCAGCATGCCCTCATCCATGTTGATATCGATGATCTGCGCGCCGTTTTCCACCTGCTGACGCGCAATGTCTAAGGCTTCAGCGAACTTGCTCTCGCGGATGAGACGAGCAAATCTTGCTGACCCGGTTACATTAGTCCGCTCCCCTACGTTAACGAACAATGAATCCGTAGCCAGCTTCAAAGGTTCCAGCCCGGCCAGCGTAAGTGACGCTTTGTAGATGCCGTCTGCTGTGGCGGGTTCGCTGGCATCCGCAGCATCTGGCCAAATCCGTGGCGGCACGTCACGGACCGCGTCTGCAATAGCCTGAATGTGTTCAGGAGTCGTGCCACAGCAGCCGCCGACGATATTGAGCCAGCCCGCCTGGGCAAATTCTGCAATGAGCGACGCCATCTCGCTGGCAGATTGGGTGTATTCGCCAAATGCATCCGGCAGGCCCGCGTTCGGGTGGGCACTGATGCCGCCGTGATTCAGCCGTGAGAGCTCCTCAATATAGGGTCTGAGTTGAGCCGCCCCAAGGGCGCAATTCAGGCCCACGGCTATCGGTTCTGCGTGCGCCACGGAGTAAAGAAAAGCCTCGCAGGTTTGACCGGATAGTGTGCGGCCACTGGCGTCGGTAATGGTGCCGGAGATGATTAACGGGTATGGCTCATCAAGGGAATCGTTGATGCTGTGTATGGCCGCTATCGCAGCCTTGGCATTGAGGGTGTCGAAAACTGTTTCGATCAGGAATAAATCGACACCGCCGGCAATGAGACCTTGTGCAGCTTCCACATAAGCGTCTCGCAACTGATCAAAATCGACGTTACGGAACTCAGGACGATTCACATCCGGTGATATGCTAGCCGTGCGGTTTGTCGGGCCAATGCTGCCGGCAACGAATTTGGGTTTGTCTTCGGTGGCGTAGGCGTCTGCGCGTTGTCGGGCAATAGCGGCGGCCTGGCGATTAATTTCGAAGCAAACATCCTGTGTGCCAAAATCTTCTTGGGCAATGGCGGTGGCGTTGAACGTATTGGTGCTGATGATGTCGCATCCGGCGGCCAGATAGCCGTCATGCACCTGCGCAACGATATGGGGCTGTGTGATGTTCAGAATGTCATGATTGCCCTGCAGCGGGTGTGTGTGCTTTGCGTACTGCTCGCCGCGAAACGCGTCTTCGGATAACGCATATCCTTGGAATGCACTGCCGTAGGCCCCATCAAGCACGAGAATACGGAGGCGCATCAGATCCACGATAGCCTCACGTGTCGGCCGGCTATGATGCTCTGAATACCTGGCGGCTGCGTCAGATGGCATGAATACCTTACTTACTGTTCTGGACAATATATATGCTGCCCGTCGAGTTCGAGTTCGCCGTATTTTAGGGCTGGCTGATCGCCAGAACAAATCATCCGTTGATGAAAGCCCTTGAGATTTACTCATGATGCGCTGTTGGCCCGCAGCTGAGGTTGTTCTGTCATGATGGCGTCTGCGATGTACAATGCGGCGAGTCTTTCCGAATGTTGTTCTAAGGGTTGAAGATGATCGAGATTTCCGCCAGTGCGCAAACGTATCTGCATGGGCTGCTTGCCAAGCAGGAAGACGAAGGCGTCAGTATTCGCATTTTTGTGGCACAACCGGGCACGCCTCAGGCAGAAACCTGTATCGCCTATTGCCGGCCGGGAGAGGAGCAAGAAGGCGATATCGCCGTTGAGTACGAAGGATTTCGAGCGTGGTTTGAAGGGCGCAGCGAACCGTATCTGGAAGATGCGGAAGTGGACTATCAGGAAGATCAAATGGGCGGCCAGCTAACGATCAAAGCACCCAACGCCCGCGTGCCGAAGGTGGGTCCGGACGCGCCGATCGAAGATCGCATCAACTACGTTTTGTACAACGAGATTAACCCCGGGCTTGCTGCCCACGGAGGCGTGGTATCGCTGGTGGAAGTGACACCGGAAGCAGAGGCCGTTCTGCAATTTGGCGGCGGATGCCAAGGGTGTTCGGCGGTGGATCTGACGTTAAAGGGCAGCGTGGAAACCACGCTGCTGGAACGCGTGCCCGAGTTACGTTCGGTAAAAGATATGACCGATCACAGCGTCACCGAGAACGCCTATTATTCCTAAGCCTGTCGAGCCTAAATTGAGTCGCGCTGATGGGAAGGGCCAAGGCGAGGCCTAATGCGATTAGCGAGGATTTGTTGCCGGGCAGCGTCTTAACGGGAAACGCGTGGCAACACGGTGTCAACTCGGTCTTGTTGCCAGCTGCTCCGCCAGCTGGCGAAGCAACGAATCTGTTTCCCCCCAGCTGATGCATGCGTCGGTAATGGATACGCCATAGCTCAGACCATCCGGGTTATTGATGTTCTGGTTGCCCTCGTGCAGGTGACTTTCAATCATCAAGCCCGTTATTGAACGGTTTCCGGCAGCGATCTGCTGTGCCACAGACTCCACGACGTTGCGTTGCTGTTTGTGATCCTTGTTGGAATTTGCGTGGGAGCAATCCACCATTATTGATTGGGTGAGGCCGAGTTTTTCCAGCGCGGCCTCACAGGCGCGAATGTGTTCTGGGGCATAATTTGGGCCGCTGCTGCCGCCTCGCAGAACCACGTGACCGTGAGCATTGCCCTTTGTTTGGATAACGCTGACCTGTCCAGTGGGACTGATGCCTAAAAAACGATGAGGACTGGCCACGGACTCCAGTGCATTAATAGCTACCCCGAGCGATCCATCGGTACCATTTTTGAAACCCACGGGACAACTCAAGCCTGACGCCATCTCGCGGTGAGTTTGAGACTCGGTTGTGCGCGCGCCAATGGCAGACCAAGAAATCAAATCCTGCATGTACTGAGGGGTGATCGGGTCCAATGCTTCAGTCGCGAGAGGCAAGCCCATTTGCGATAGCTCAAGCAGCAGCTGACGACCAATGTGCAGACCCTCAGCGACCTTGAAGCTGTCGTCTAAGTGCGGGTCGTTGATCAATCCTTTCCAACCAACTGTGCTTCTGGGCTTTTCGAAATACGCGCGCATCACGACAAAGATTTGATCCGCGATGTCATCCGATAGAACTTTCAACCGCTGGGCGTATTCTTTGGCTGCATCGACATCGTGAATGGAGCAGGGGCCTACAACCACCAACAAGCGTGGATCGTTACGGTCGACAATATTGCGAACGGTCTCCCGATATTGGTTGACGGCTTCGCGCACATCTTCGCTGACGGGGAGCCTCGCTTTTAATTGCTCCGGCGTGATTAAAACTTCTTGTTGCTCGACATTCAGATTTTCGAGTTGCACAGGTCTCTCCTTTACCCCGGGCCACAATTTACCGCCAACGGTGTTTGAATAGGCCGGGCATGGTAAACCCCCGTCTCGGAAAAGCAATCGTTACGGCGCTAATTGATTCGTTCCAGTCTGCTCAGCGCAGTGAAATACAGAGCCGTTTTGATTGGCACATCAGGCAATGCGGCTCCCTCGTCATGTTCGCGCTGTTCCCTAACTAAGATTTCCAGGATGTGCTGGTACTGAGCCAACTGAGCCCGGTAGCGAAGCACCTCTTCTGCGACGAAGTGATCTGTTGTGATGCCATTGGCGGGCGCACTGGTTTTGAAGTCAACGATCCACCAATGGCCATCGCTGACAAAAAGGCGGTCGATCACAAAGCGTTTGGGATTTGCGTTGATCACAGTCGTGACAGGCCATTCGAAGCGACCGTGAGGGTGGGGTTGCAGCAGCCATAGGCCGGCTGGATCTTCAAGGGTTCTTGCGATCTGCGCCAGCGCATGCGCCATGACGTCTGGCCATTGATCTGGTGTTGCATCAAGTCTCGGCAGCCAATCATACATTGCGGCTTCTAGGAGGTGCTGCTCGAAAGGCTTTTGCATAAGTAAGCCATTGCCAACGTGCGCCAGAGCCAGATGCACCAGATTTCCTAAGGACAAATTGAATCGATTGGAACGCTCGTCTGCTTCCGGCGCAGCCTCATTGGCTATGGAGGCCTCATCTGGCGTTGAGTCTGCGGCATCCGCTGCCGCTCTCATCGCCGGATTCTCCCAGCGATACTCTCGGGGAAGGCGCGCGAAGTAACCTTGTCGATCCACCGCCACCGTATCTTTGCTTTTGGTGAGGCTTTCGGTCGGTAATGCTGTGCCGGTGGGTTTATGGGGTTCTACTGTGTCCATAGCCGGCAGGTACTTTGCCAAACCAGCCGGCCGCTCATCCGCCAATGCGGTGCTCAGCCAGAGACTGTGTTCTGCGCGGGTGCAGGCCACATACAGCAGGCGCTTGATTTCGTTCTCGTTGCGGCTTTTTTCTTCAAATGTCAGCCACTGATGTACCGGGTCTTGCTTAATGCCGATCAGCAGCCCGTTTTGGGTTGGTCGCCATAGCAGCAAGTCGGTCTCTTGGGTGCGCGGTCTCCGGCCCAGATTGGGCAGAATCACATGCGTAAACTCCAGTCCTTTTGATTTGTGAATGGTCATCACTTGGACCCGTGATTGGCTAGCGTCTTGCGCATAAAGGTCGCCAGTTTTGGTCAGCAAAGCGTCAGGATCGGAGCCTTTCTCGTCCATGGATTCCAGCAGGTCAAACCAGCGTTGGGCGTGGGGTAACTTGCTTACCGGGTAGGCGTCTGTTCCGCCCAAACGCATCCAGCAGCCTTCGATGACCTCGCAAATCGGCAGCTCGTACAGGCGGCTTTGGGCCCAAGCATAGGCCTGCGTAAAGCGAGCTAAGGCTGGTTCAGATTTGGCGTAGTGCTCGGCGAGCCCAAAAATATCTGCGCTGTCAGCGAATGCTTCCAGCTGCTCCAGCGTTAAACCCACCATGGGGCTGCGCAGAATGCTAAACCACGCCAGTGGTTCAACGGGGCGGAGCAGCAATCGATGCAAGCTGAGGAGATCTCTCACAATGGGCTCCTCGGCAAGGGAATCGATGTCGGTACTGGTGAAGGGAATACCTGACCTCTTCAGCGCCTGCAGCAGCACCGGTAAGTCACCGCGAGCCCGGCATAAAATGCCAATCGTGCCGCTATCGTTCGCGGTCAGCCCTTGGGTCAGCTCGACGATATGCTGGGCAATGGCCTCAGCCTCTTGCCGCTCGTCGCCAAAGTTTTTGAGAATAACGCCGGGAGCGCGGCAGTACCCACCGGCCTTGCTGGCGGCTGACTCGTCGCGCTGTGCGGTGGCAGGCGAAAAACGGATTGCGCCTAACTCCGGCAGAGAGTTCTTTGGGAAGAGAGTGGAGAACAATTCATTGTTCCAGTTTACGAGGGCCTTCGCCGAGCGAAAGTTGGCGCTCAGTTGGATGGGTTCTAAAACAATGTTTGGGAGGCCGTGTTCCCAGCACCTGCTGAATATTGAGACGTCGGCATCGCGAAAGCGGTAAATCGATTGCATGGGGTCGCCTACGGCAAAAAACGTGTTGCCATCGTTGGCTTCCCAACCTTCTGTCAGCAGAGAAAAGAACTCGTATTGGCTGCGTGATGTGTCTTGAAATTCGTCGATAAGTAAATGTTTGATGCGATAGTCCCAGTATAGGGCGAGATCTGTCGGTCCATGCTCATCCCTTAATCCTTTGCTTGCTCGGATCAGCATGCCAGTGAAATCGAGACTGCGGCGATTTTGCAGCAAGGCTTCCAGTTCTGCTGCCGCGAGGGCAAGCGTGACGCCAGTGGCGATCAGAGTGCCCGGGTTATCCAAAACGTCGGGCAGCCGGGAGCCGGCCTGCAGAACCCCTGTGAGTTTTCGCTCATCGAGATCTTTGAGCCATGCGACGGTCTCCTCTTTGAGGAGTTTGTCGGTGAAGGCGATATGTTGACGACGATCCACTGTTTTACGAATCGTCCCACTCTGGGTCAGGATTATCGGCAGCAGACTCTTAATGTTCGCCTCTTGCTCAGTCGCCTGAGCAATGCGTTGGACCATCGCGTGATCCCTAGGAGACAGGCTTTGTTCTAGCGGGGTTAAAATAGCAGACCGCAGGTCGTGTATCGCTCGATCCAGAGTGTCTGTGAGAGCACTGGAATCCTGCAGGGCCAGAGAGGTAATCAGCCGAGCCACGTCGAGCCATTGGTCGCGCTTGCCAAGCATGATCGTTAGCAAGCGTTCTGCTGAGTCGGCATTGTTGTCCAGCGCCGCTAAGAATTCGCTGATGTAAATGAAACTGGATTCGCGGGCGAACAACTGCCCAAGCACGTCGCGCGCCGCTTGTTGGTAAAGGGCTTCGGGTTTGTCCTCAATTCGCATCCCATCGGCACTTTGTTCTCCGGGAATTTGGGTCGCCAGTTCGGTCGCGAAACTGTCAATGGTCTGGATCTTCAAAAGATGCGGGTTGCTGCGCAGCTGCCAGTTGTTGGCTTGATCCTGGATTCGAATCGCTCGGGTAAGGGCGTTGTCTTTGTGCAACGCGTCCAGCACGCGTTGCTTCATCTCCATGGCGGCCGCGCGCGTAAAAGTAATCGCTAAAATTTCTTCTGGCCGCTGTACATGTGCCAGGAGATGCAGATAGCGCTCGACGAGCAAGGACGTTTTTCCGGAGCCGGCGGGGGCTTGGACTATGAACGATTGTTCCCAGTTCAGGGCGCGTTCGCGCTCGTGTTGGTCTGGTGGCGCCTGCCGGCGAGTCATACGCACTGCTCCGGCTCACGCTTTTTTTCATCTACGCGGCAAAGCGGTTGCAGTTCGCAGTGGCGGCAGGCGTTCGGCAGGGGGTTAACGCGGGCGTCTCCAGCGGCAATCTCTGCAGACAGGCCAATCAAGTGTCGACGCCACATCTGTCGCTGTTGTGTCCAGCCTGATTCTGCTGCAGTGGTTTTGACTGGAGAGTTTTTGCCTTCCGCTAGCTGTTCTGATTCACCCGCTATACCAACGAGTTTCTGCTCTTGGTTGCGAACCTGAGCGTAGTAAACACCGGCAATGTCCTCACGTATCAAAGCGTAACTCGGCAGCTGCGGCGCGCTCGGGGATTCGCCCAAGGCAGGAGCAGTTGTGACGCGTCCTGTTTTGTAGTCGATGAGCACCATGGCGCCGTCCACCTCATCCAAACGGTCAATTCGCAGATCGAAAAACAAATCGCCAAGTTCCAGTGTGTATCGCTGCTCGGTTTCTACGACCCGGAAGGGAGTGCGTTTTGACTCCATGGCAAGCCAGTCCATCACCAGCTGTGTGAGACGACTTTGTTCGGCAACGATGAAAGGCTCGGGTAAATGTTTGTAGCGGGCGATGGCCTGCTCACAAAGTTCCTCGATGACCGTTGCCGGCTGCGACAGGGCCAGCGAAGATTCAGGGTAGCGTTGAAAGTAATGTTCCATTACCCAATGCAGGGCGTTGCCTCGTTCCATGGCGTTCAGAAAATCCCTCGCAGGTATTGGGCTTCGCAACCCCAAGCGATGCGTGGCAAATCCCATGAAGGCGCATTTGGCATGGCTCTCCAAACGACCGCTGCCACCGCTGACCGGCCCAGCCGGAATGGCTGAACCCTGGGTGTCTTGACTCGACGCCAGTTTGATGTCGCCAGGCTGCATGAAGGGATGTCGCAGACTGAGGTTGAACGTAAACGGTGTTAAGTCGTCCGCGGCAGTTGACTGTGCCTGTCTATGGCCCTGTTTTTTTTCGCCGTCTAGGGCGGCCAACGCCGTTGGCTGCACTGGAGCGCCGTTTTGGGAGTTGGTGAAACTCAAATGCAGCGTTCGGGAGCGTCTGATCCACGAAGCCATGGTGCGTTCTGCAAACTCCAGTTCCTGCGATTGCGAACAGCGCGGAACGCCATGACTTAGCGCAACCTGTCGGGGAATAAAGGCCGAGAGTTTCGATTTTCCGGGGAACTGTTCGGCGCTCATCCCGCACACCCACAGATGGTTAAAATTCAGACCAGTGGTCTCAAGCATGCCCAGTACTTGAATGTTGGCGGTTTGGCGCTGGGGGGCAAAGGTTTGATCTAACGCCCAATCGATCAGTTCTAGCGCGTCCGCATAGTTCAGTAGCGTGTCGTCCGCATCAGTAGCAAGGGTGGTGAGGATTTCCTGAATTTTCACAGTGGCTTGAAACTGGATCGAGCCCAGATCGCTTGTGGCAGGCCAGCGGACGCTTGTGAGCAATTTGCCTACGAACTCAATCCAGACGTCAAGGCGGGCTCTGGACGGGATGCTTTGGATCAAATCGATCAATGGTTGTGCTTCTTCAAACCGAGCAAAAGCCGCCGGCGATACTGTCCGTCGGGCCCAACGAGGCCATTCCTTGCGTAGGCCCTCACACCATGGCAGCGAAACAAAGGGAGAGTTGAGCAATGGCGATAGTGTCGCCTGATCGGCGGGCTGTCTGATCCAGTTCAACAGGACTTTTGCATGCCGCCAGACCGGCTGTCCGACCAAGCTCTTGCCACCGGACAGATCAAAGATCGGATCCCGGCTGTCTCGTTCGGGGCTCAACGTGGCTGCGAATTGACGTAGCACCCGGTCGTAATGCGTGCTGAGATCGGGAACAACGACACCAATCTTTGCTTCCGGTTCGGCTCGGTGGCGCTCTGCGCACCATTGCGCCGCAGCCATTAATTCTTCGCCAAACGTCGCGAATCCTTGTGGTTTCAGCGGGGTCGCCGCGACGGTATGGCGTGACGCGGCAGCGTCAAGGCCGAGGTCGGATTGAAAGGCATGCAGCCAGATACCTTGCTGGAGCAATCTCACACAGCCATTGTGGGTAAGATGTAATAACGAAAAAAAATCACTTTCTGCCGGCGACAAGTGCTCCACGTCTACCAGCACAATTGGCTGGCCCAGCGACTGAGATATTTCCTCCACGTGTTCCGCAAGCTGCAGCGGTAAATCAGCTGCGACGATTTCATCGCTGCCGAGTGGAGGCGCGGCACGGCGACACCAGTCACCGAAGTAAGTGCTGCGCGCGGATTGCATTAACGGGTGATCTAACGCAATGCCGTAGCGTCGGGTTACCAGCCAGTCCTGAATTACGGCCTGACATTGATGCCTGAGCCCTTGGGGTGCCGTTTGCTGAAAGCGCAGGTTAAGTGCTTGCTGGGAGAGCAGTTGGGTTTTGATCACACCCCGCTGTTTGAGCGATTCATGTAACGAAAGCCAAAAGCCTGTCAGGCTTGTGCACTGCAAACTTGGCCAAGCTTGGACCCCGCGTGCAATCTGTGCTTGGTCGAATGCTGTAGCGTATTCTCGAGCAAGACGCTCATTGGGAGTAATGACAAGGGAGCGAGCAATATCGTCCAAGTGTTCGGGTGAAATGTGCGCGAAAGCGGCGTGCATTGAATGAGTCTACCCAAGTACCCAGTGAGGCGACAATCTTTTGTCGGTGATGGTATCCACCACCTCGAACTCCGGTTAACATCGTACTGTTCAGAGCCGGCTACGGCATTTTTTTAGTTAAACGGACACAGACAGTTATGTGGCACCTCATAGAAGATTTTTTCGACCAGAACCTTGTGATGAAAGCCTTTCTGGGCTTGGGCTGGTTATCCATTTTGATCATGTTCTGCAGCTTGGTTCAGCAGGTGATGGCCTGACGATTATGGTCAGTTGTACCGGAACATCTCGCAATAACAGCCGAATCGAGGTCCTCAGGTAATGTGGCTTGCAACGCTTACGTCTGATCAGCGAGAGGCTATGCTGCGCTTGGCGCACAACGTCATCGTATCCGATGGCCTGCTGGATCCCAACGAAGAGGGGATGCTTGAGGCGTTTCGGCGGGAAATGGGTGTTTCTGCCGATTTCGAAATTGAGTATTTGGACTTAGAGGGTGTGGAACAAGTATTCCCGGATCGCCGCGGTCGGCTCATTGTTCTGATTAACCTGTGCAAGCTGAGCTATGCTGACGGTGCCTTCGAGATTGAAGAAGAGTGTTTGATCAACGAAATACGTAAGGCATTCGACGTTAGTGAGGTGCACTTCAATATGCTCCAGCACTGGACAAAACGTCTGCTGGACCTTGAAGCTGAAGGAGCGGCACTGTTGGATTTGGCTTGAGCCGAGTTGAATTAAATTCGCAGGACCGATGAACCAAATCATTTCAAAATGGCGACGCTGAGGAATCATTTTGGACTTAGAAAACGATCAAGAGCAGCAGTTGCGTTGGCTTGAAACTCTGAGGACGGAGCATCGAGATTTGGATGTTGCGATCAACCACCTGATGTCCAGTCGTCATCACGACAATATGCGGATACAGCGCCTGAAGCGTCGGAAACTCAAACTCAAGGATGCTATCCACAAGCTGGAGAGCGAGTTGATTCCTGATCTGGATGCGTAAAATGGTGCAGCAGTCACAGTCGGGCAGGCGAGGGGATGGTGGCAACAGGCCCTTAACTGTGGGGATTTCATCAACGGCCCTGTTCGATCTCAGCGTTTCAAATGAGATCTACCAGCAAGAAGGGTTGGAGGCCTATCGGCGCTACCAGATCTCGAAAGAAGACACGGTCTTGGAGCCCGGCGACGGCTTCTATCTTGTTGAAAAGCTGTTAAATATCAATAAGATATTTAATGAACCTCGAGTGGAAATCTTGCTCCTTTCGCGCAACTCCGCCGATACCGGCCTGCGGGTTTTTAACTCCATTAAGGCTCACGAACTGGACATTACCCGCGCAGCATTCTGCGGCGGGGAATCGCCATATCGCTATATCCAAGCCTTTCATTGTGACTTGTTTCTTTCCACTTATGCCGACGATGTAAGACAGGCTCTGGCGCAGAATATTGCTGCCGCGACGCTGCTGGGCAGAACTCGGCCGCCGAAAGAGTCGGATGACGGGTTGCTGAAACTGGCTTTTGATGGCGACTCCGTGCTGTTTTCCGACGAAGCCGAGCGTGTATATCAACAACAAGGCCTGGAAGCCTTCAGCGAATCCGAACTGGATCAGGCCAATCAATCTCTGGCCGGAGGGCCCTTCAAGGGTTTCTTGGCCGCCATGCACGGGCTGCAGCAAGAGTTTCCTGACGGTGAAAGCCCCATTCGTACGGCCTTGGTCACAGCGCGGGGCGCACCAGCCCATGAGCGGGTGATTCGGACATTGCGCGAATGGGATATTCGGCTGGACGAGTCCTTGTTTCTCGGCGGAATGGACAAGACCGAGTTTTTGCGAGCTTTTGAAGCAGACATTTTTTTTGACGATCAAGCGACGCATTGTGATCGTGCTGCGCCCCATATCCCCTCGGGCCATGTGCCTCATGGCGTGGTCAATTCCACAGAATTAGAATAAAAAATTTTTTTTTATAACCGTTGCTGTAAGCTTCTTGCCATATTGTTAACGGTGGGACAGCGCTCATGAAACTTCAACAGCTGCGGTACATCGTCGAGGTGGCCAATCACGATCTCAACGTATCCGCCACGGCTCAGGCGCTTTTTACTTCCCAGCCAGGGGTCAGCAAGCAGATTCGGTTGCTAGAGGATGAGTTGGGCGTCGAAATCTTCGTGCGCAGTGGCAAGCACCTCACTCAAGTGACGCAGGTGGGCCAGCAGATCATTGACATGGCGACTCAAGTGCTCAGGCAAACCAGTATCATTAAACAGATTGCCGATGAGTGTTCCAACGAGGCGTCAGGTGAACTGACCATCGCCACAACACACACGCAAGCCCGGTACGCTCTACCATCCATTATTCAGCAGTTTCGCAGCAAATACCCAGAAGTGGCTTTGCATATGAAACAGGGCACGCCAGAGCAAATTGCCGAATTAGCAGCATCTGGGGCTGCTGACTTTGCTATCGCGACGGAAGGGATGGAACTGTTCAAGGATCTGGTGATGATGCCCTGCTATGAATGGAATCGTTCTGTAGTGGTTCCTAGCGATCATCCGCTGGCGACGAAAGCCGAAACGCCGCGTGCCCTTACGCTCCAAGATATTGCCGACTATCCGATCGTTACCTACGTGTTTGGTTTCACGGGGCGCTCCCGGCTTGACGATGCGTTTCAGGCGGTCTCGCTTACGCCAAATGTGGTATTTACTGCAACGGATACCGACGTCATCAAAACCTATGTCAGGCTTGGCTTTGGGGTGGGAATTATTGCCTCCATGGCCTACGACGAGAGTCAGGATCACGATTTAGTGCGTATCGACGCCAGTCACCTGTTTGCATCGAGTGTGACGCATATCGGCTTTCGTCGAGGTACGTTTTTGCGCCGCTACATGCTGGATTTGATTCAATCCTTCGCCCCCCATTTGGATTCACGAACCGTAGGGCAGGCGCAGGAATGCGCAACGGGCGCAGAACGCGAAACGTTTTTCGCGGATATAGAACTGCCTGTTCGTTAGCTCAACACATACGCTGAGCGAATCAGACCTGCGTGATGGGAATGATGTTCTGTCCATGCAGGCCGCATTCCTTCTGCGTTGCTTCTTCCCACCACCAGCGCCCAGCCCGCTCGTGTTCGAATGGGCTGACTGCGCGGGTGCAGGGTTGGCAGCCGACGGAAATAAAGCCTCGGTCGTGTAATGGATTGTAGGGCACTCGGTTTTCTCGGATGTAGTGCCAGATGTCTGCTGAGGTCCACTGTGCGAGGGGATTGAACTTGGTCAGATCGTTTTCGTCTGTCGAAAAGGCTTCATCGTATTGACGCAGTGGAACATTACTTCGAGTGACGCTTTGATCTTGGCGTTGCCCGGTTATCCAAGCATCTAAAGTTGCCAGCTTCTTGCGCAGGGGCTGGACCTTTCTGACGCCGCAGCATTCTTGATGTCCGTCTTCGTAGAAGCTGAACAACCCCTTCGCCTTGACCAGATTTTGCACCCCCTCTGGGTCTGGGTTTAGCAGTTCGATGGGTTGATCGTACTGCTTTCTGATGGTCTCGAAGAATTCGTAGGTTTCGCTGTGCAGTCTGCCGGTGTCGAGTGAAAATACATCAATGGTCCGGCCAAGTTTGCGGATGAGGTCGATGAGTACCACGTCTTCAGCGCCGCTGAAAGACAGAGCGATGCTCCCCGGTCTAAATTCGTTGAGCGCCTCGCGCAGCAGGTTTTGCGTAGCGCGTAGGCGAGCAGACGCAGAGTCTTCCTGTTCTGTCGGATTTGTTTGAGCAGAATTCGCATTCATAATCGAGCCAAGCCTCCGGGCAAGTGATCGGCAATCGGTGGCCATACAGCCAATGCCGCGCACATTAACAGGCGGAAAATCGTTAAAAAAAGAATCTGTTGCTATATGCTTACGCCAAATTTTTTTAGGGGGTTGCGGTGGATATTTTGTGTCTTGATTTGGAAGGCGTGCTGGTTCCAGAGGTTTGGCAAGCAGTGGCCAAGGAGACACAGATACCGGAGTTACTTAAAACAACTCGGGACATTCCCAACTATGACGATTTGATGAGCTACCGACTTGGAATCATCGATCGACACGACATAACGCTGAGCCAAATTCAGGCAGAGATTGCAAAGCTGGCGCCTCTGCAAGGTGCCGCAGAGTTTCTGCGCTGGGCCCGTCAGCGCTTTCAGGTGGCGATCATTTCAGACACGTTTTATGAATTTGCCGCCCCGTTGATGGCTCAACTTGATGAACCGTTTTTGCTGTGTCACAGGCTGCAGATCACGAACGACCGTATCACCGGGTATCGACTACGTCAGGCCGACCCAAAACGCTGTTCGGTCAAAGCGTTCAAGTCCCTAGAGCTGAGCGTCATTGCGGCGGGAGATTCCTTCAATGATGTTTCAATGCTGGAAGAGGCGGATGCGGGCATATTTTTCCAAGCGCCGGAGAATGTGCGCGAGCAGTTCCCTCAATATCCCTTAGCGCACGATTATCAGGAGCTGCAATCGCTTATCCTTGCGGCTCAAAGCCGTTTCTAACCGCTTCTGGGGGCGCACGGCGCAAGCAAGTTCGGTAGCATGGGCGTAACGGCCAAATTTTACAGTTGGAGACCACTTCATGAGCCAAGGTCAGAAATTTCGCGCAGCGATCAGCGCGGCGGCCCCAAGGCCGCTACAGATACCCGGCACCATTAACGCCTACACCGCTTTAATGGCAGAACGGGTAGGGCATCAGGCCATCTATCTGTCGGGCGGCGGTGTGGCAAACGCGTCTTATGGTCTGCCCGACTTGGGTATGACGTCATTAAACGACGTGCTGGAAGACGTTAGACGCATCACTGGCGCAACGGATTTGCCGCTTTTGGTCGACATCGATACGGGCTGGGGCGGCGCTTTCAACATCGCCAAGACCGTGCGGGACATGATCGCCGCAGGCGCAGCGGCAGTGCACATTGAAGATCAGGTGTCACAGAAGCGATGTGGCCATCGCCCAAATAAGGCCATCGTATCTGTGCAGGAAATGGTGGATCGCATCAAGGCCGCTGTGGATGCGAAAACCGATAACGATTTTGTCGTGATGGCGCGAACGGACGCCCTTTCGGTAGACGGGATAAACGCAGTAATCGATCGCGCCGGCGCTTTCGCTGAAGCTGGCGCGGACTCGATTTTCGCCGAGGCGATGACTGAGATCGACATGTATCGGCCAATTATTGAGGCCGCGGGTGTGCCGGTTTTGGCCAACCTGACCGAATTTGGGCAAACGCCCCTGTACCACGTGGACGAATTGGCAGAAGTTGGCATAGCCATGGCGCTGTACCCTTTGTCCGCGTTCCGAGCAATGAACAAAGCCGCATTGGCGGTCTATCAAGCGTTGAAGGATGAAGGCAGTCAAGCCAGTGTGGTAGACACCATGCAAACGCGCATGGAACTGTATGACTTCTTGGGCTATCACGCCTATGAAGAAAAATTGGACGAGTTGTTCGCCAGTCAAGGCAACGGCTAAGTAACGTTCGCAAATCGTAAAAACTGCGGCAAAGGAGAAACAAATGGCTGAAAAGAAATTGAGTGGAGCGGGGCTGCGCGGCCAAAGCGCAGGCAGCACCGAGCTTTGCACCGTGGGCAAGAGCGGAACCGGATTGACCTATCGGGGATACGACATCACCGATTTGGCAGACAATGCGACCTTCGAAGAGGTGGCGTATTTGATCTTCTACGGCGAGCTGCCGACTGCCGGTCAACTCGACGACTACCACCAAGTGCTAAAGGCAAATCGCAAACTTCCCGCTACCTTACTGGAAGTGCTGGAACGTATACCCGCTGACGCGCACCCGATGGATGTGATGCGAACAGGTTGCTCAATGCTGGGCAATTTGGAGCCGGAAGGAGACTTCTCCAATGAGCAGGCCGTGGCCAATAGGCTGCTTGGCGCGTTGCCGGGCATCATCAACTACTGGTACCGCTTCAGTCATGACGGCGTACGCATTGATACGGATACCGATGCCGACTCTCTGGCGGGCCATTTTCTAGAGACATTGACAGGTAAAAAGCCTAGCGCATTGCATCAGCGAGTGATGGACGTTTCCCTCATTCTGTATGCAGAGCACGAGTTCAACGCCTCGACGTTCACCGCCAGAGTGTGTGCTTCAACGTTGTCTGACATGCATTCCTGTGTCACCGGGGCGATTGGATCGCTACGCGGCCCTCTGCATGGCGGAGCCAACGAAGCGGCGATGGAACTGATCGAAAAGTTCGCAACAGCGGACGAAGCAAGCACTGGTTTGTTGGGCATGCTGGAGCGGAAAGAAAAGATCATGGGCTTCGGTCATGCCATCTATAGCACCTCGGATCCGCGCAATGTGATCATTAAGCAGTGGGCAGAGAAACTGGCGAACGAGGCGGGAGACACGGTGCTGTATCCGGTTTCATGCGCGATCGAAAAAGTCATGTGGGATGAAAAAGCACTGTTTGCTAACGCGGACTTCTTTCACGCCTCGGCCTATAACTTCATGGGCATTCCCACGAAATTGTTTACACCGATCTTTGTGTGCTCGCGGGTTTCGGGCTGGAGTGCTCACGTCATGGAGCAGCGCGCAAACAACCGCATCATTCGTCCCAGCGCGGATTACATAGGCCCAGAGCCTCGGGTTCTGACACCGCTGGCGGACCGCTAGAAGATCTTATTGGTGCCGCCTGCCTTCTCTGGCAGGCGGTGAGCGCGCGGCTCTCGTCTGACGTGCTGATGCCACGCTGAAGCGGGCAGCGATTAGCGCGTGCTACCTGGGATTTTGACCCAGCCCTCCATTAACACACGTGCGCTGCGGCTCATACTCGCCTGAGTCACCTGCCACTCGCCATCAACCATTGCTGCCTCGGCACCCACTTTCAGAGTTCCTGATGGGTGACCGAATACCACTTGGTTGCGTTCGCCGCCGCCGGCAGCCGTGTTCACGAGTGTGCCGGGAATAGCCGCGGCTGTGCCAATAGCCACCGCGGCAGTGCCCATCATGGCGTGATGAAGTTTGCCCATGGACAGCGCGCGAACAAGCAGGTCGATGTTATGCTGGTCAACGGCTTTGCCACTGGAGGCTGTATAGCTAGCAGCAGGTGCAACAAATGCGACTTTAGGCGTGTGCTGACGGCTTTCGGCTTCAGCAATTTCCATTATCAGCCCCATTTTAATCGCGCCATGGGCACGAATTGTTTCAAAGCGCGTCAGTATCTCGCCGGATCCATTGATGTCGTCTTGCAACTCTCGCCCGGTGAAACCCAGTTCGGCCGCGTTTAAGAAAATCGTGGGAATTCCAGCGTTGATCAGGGTGGCATTCAAGCTGCCAACGCCGGGTACATCGAGAGTGTCAACCAAGTTTCCAGTTGGAAACATGGCGCCGCCGAGTGCATCGGCAGGGTCCACAAAGTCCACGGCGATCTCGGCGGCGGGGAAGGTTACACCGTCGAGTTCAAAAGCGCCGGTTTCCTGAACCTGTCCGTTGGTAATGGGCACCCGATTGATGATGGTTTTGCCGATATTCGCCTGCCAGATACGTACTTCAACGAAGCCATTCTCCGGGATGCGTTCCGCTGGGAGCATGCCTTGGGCAATGGCAAAAGGACCAACCGCAGCGGATAAATTGCCGCAGTTGCCGCTCCAGTCCACGAAGGGTTGGTCAATGGACACCTGCCCGAAAAGGTAATCCACATCGTGGCCGGGCTGTTGGCTGGGACTGACAATGACAGTTTTGCTGGTGCTGGACGTAGCGCCGCCCATGCCGTCCGTTTGCTTCCCATAAGGATCTGGGCTGCCGATAACCCGCAGCAGAATTGCGTCGCGGTCGGCGCCAGGTTGCTGCGCTGCATCCGGCAGATCTGCCAGCCTAAAAAAGACGCCCTTGCTGGTGCCGCCCCGCATATAGGTCGCAGGAATGCGAATTTGTGCTGAATGTTGTTGGCTCATGGCGTGGCCCTAACCCGCTGAAACCGAGGCGTCGAGGAAGTCCTGGGCGAAGCGTTGGAGAACGCCTCCGGCGTCATAGATGGACATTTCTTCCGCCGTATCAAGGCGGCAGATAACCGGAATATCGATCTGCTCGCCGTTACGCCGGGTCATCGTGACTGTCAGTGCCGCTGTTGGCGCAGGATTGCCTTTGACGCTAAAGGTTTCAGTACCGTCGATCGCGTAGGTCAGACGTGTCTCGCCCTTGGTGAATTCCAGTGGAAGTACGCCCATGCCCACAAGGTTTGTGCGATGAATGCGTTCAAAACCCTCGGCGACGATGGCTTCCACACCCGCCAAACGAACCCCCTTGGCTGCCCAATCCCGGGAACTGCCTTGGCCGTAATCCGCGCCGGCAACAATGATCAGCGGCTGTTTACGTTCCATATAAGTCTCGATGGCCTCCCACATACGCACCACCTTGCCCTCAGGCTCAATGCGAGCCAGCGAACCCTGTTTGATTTCACCTGCGTCGGTGACCATCTCGTTCAATAGCTTCGGGTTTGCGAAGGTCGCGCGCTGGGCCGTTAGGTGGTCGCCTCGATGGGTGGCGTAGGAGTTAAAGTCTTCCTCTGGCAGGCCCATTTTGTGCAGGTATTCGCCCGCAGCACTGTCGAGCAAGATAGCGTTGGAAGGTGACAGGTGATCGGTCGTAATGTTGTCGCCCAACACCGCCAAAGGTCGTAAGTCGGTTAGCGTGCGCTCTCCGGCCAAGGCGCCCTCCCAATATGGTGGGCGGCGGATATAAGTGCTCTGCGGACGCCATTCATACAGCGGATCCGTGGTTTGAGTAACGTCTTTGACGTCCAGAAACATGGGGTCATAGACCGCTGTAAACTGCGATGGTTTGACGCTTTGGGCTACGATTGCGTCGATTTCTTCGTCGCTTGGCCAGATGTCGATGAGCCTTACTGGATTACCGTCGGGACCTGTACCAAGCACATCTTGCTCAATATCAAAACGAATGGTGCCCGCGATGGCATAGGCCACGACCAAGGGAGGCGATGCCAGAAAGGCCTGCTTGGCATAGGGATGAATGCGACCGTCAAAGTTGCGGTTACCAGAGAGCACGGCAGTGGCGTAAAGGTCGCGGTCGACCACTTCTTGCTGGATAGCCGGGTCCAGTGCGCCGCTCATGCCGTTGCATGTAGTACAGGCAAAGGCCACGATGCCGAAACCCAGCTGCTCGAGTTCCGGCAGCAGATTGGCGTCTTCCAGATACAGCTGGACGGCTTTAGAGCCGGGAGCCAGTGAGCTTTTTACCCAAGGCTTACGCGTCAAGCCCTTGGCGTTAGCATTGCGGGCAAGCAGGCCTGCGGCAATGACGTTGCGGGGATTACTGGTATTGGTGCAACTGGTGATCGCCGCGATGATGATCGCGCCGTCGGGCATTTTGCCAGGCTCGGATTCTACCTCGCCGCTGATGCCCTGAGCGGCTAAATCCGTGGTTGGGACGCGGCGGTGGGGGTTCGAGGGCCCTGCGATATTACGGCCTACGCTGGATAGGTCAAAACGCAGAACGCGCTCGTACTGCGCATCCTTCAAGCTGTCCGCCCAGAGACCCGTTTGCTTGGCATAGTTCTCGACCAGCGCCACTTGCTCGTCGCTGCGTCCGGTCAGACGCAGGTAGTCTGTTGTTTTTTCGTCGATGTAGAACATGGCGGCGCTGGCACCGAACTCAGGTGTCATGTTGGAAATCGTCGCTCGGTCTCCCAGCGTTAAGGCATCCGCGCCTTCTCCAAAGAACTCGAGATAGGTCGAAACCACGCGTTCGTCGCGCAGAAATTCTGTAATTGCCAACACGATATCTGTTGCCGTAATGCCTTCTTGGCGGGTACCAACGAGCTCTACGCCGACGATATCCGGCAGGCGCATGTAGGATGCGCGTCCCAGCATGACGCTTTCCGCCTCCAAACCGCCAACGCCAATAGCGATAACGCCGAGGGCGTCCACGTGAGGCGTGTGGCTGTCTGTGCCCACCAGCGTATCAGGGAAGGCTACGCCGTCTCGGGCGTGAACAACGGGAGACATACGCTCCAAGTTGATTTGATGCATGATGCCGTTGCCGGGGGGAATGACGTCCACATTTTCAAAGGCAGTTTTGGTCCAGTTTATGAAGTGGAATCGGTCATCGTTGCGCCGGTCCTCGATGGCACGATTCTTCTCAAACGCGTCTTTCTCAAAGCCGGCGTGCTCAACGGCAAGGGAGTGGTCGACGATTAGCTGCGTGGGCACCACAGGGTTCACCTTCGACGGGTCACCTCCCTTGGCAGCAATTGCATCGCGGAGTCCGGCTAAATCAACCAGCGCAGTCTGGCCAAGGATGTCATGACAGACAACCCGCGCAGGAAACCATGGGAAATCTAGGTCCCGCTTGCGCTCGATGATTTGCGTGAGGGCTGAGGTCAAATGTTCTGGGTCGCAGCGTCGAACCAAATTTTCCGCCAGTACTTTGGACGTGTAGGGCAGGCCTGCGTAGGCGCCGGGCTTAATCGCTTCAACGGCCTCGAAGGCGTCAAAGTAATCGAGCTTGGTATTAGGCAATGGTTTACGGTGATTTTGATTCATCATGTTTTTTCGTTCCATAAGTTCAGGCATTTGCCGCGGCGCGATTGTGCCGTTAATTTCCGTCTAGCTCAAAATTAAAGGTTGGCAGGCAATGTCATCTTGACGTGTCTAATGCCAGCTTCCTCAAAAACCTCTCCGCAGGCGATAAAGCCAAATTGGGCATAAAAGCTTTCGGCATGGCATTGAGCGTGCAGAAACAGGCTCGCGAAACGGTGTTGTTTGGCCTGGGTGATTGCCGCCTGCATCAAACGGCTGCCAACACCTCTGCCACGGAAATTTTTCAGCACTGCCATTCGACCAATCTGCCCGCTAGGCATAATGCGCGCACAACCGATGAAGCCGGACTCAACGTAGCTCGCCAGCAAATGCATGCTGGTCTCGTCGAAAGCGTCCATCTCTTCCGCCTCGGGTACCTGCTGTTCGTTAACGAAAACTTCGTAGCGGATAGCTTTTAGTGCTCGGCAGTCACTTCGCTTCGACCAGTGGGCGACACGGACGTCGATCAAGGCAGAGGACGCCGCGTAAGCGCAGGGGCGCAACCAATGTAGTTGGCTGGCGTTAGGTGCTCGAGTTCCTGCATTGCGGCATCCGGCAGCTGTAACTCTCGCAGAATTTCCTGATAAATATCAGCAGACAGCCGTCTGCCGCGCGTGACTGCTTTTAGCTGCTCGTAGGGCTCGGGCATCGCAAATTTGCGCATAACAGTTTGTACGGCTTCTGCTAAAACCTCCCAGCTATTGTCGAGGTCGGCGGCGATGGCCTCCGGGTTCACATCCAGCCTCGACAGACCCTTAATGGTCGCTTGATAGGCAATACTGCAGTGCGCGAAGGCTGTGCCAAGATTGCGCAGCACGGTGGAATCAGAGAGGTCGCGTTGCCAGCGAGAGACAGCAAGTTTGCCGGCCATGTGGTCGAGCAGCGCGTTGGCGATACCAATGTTCCCTTCAGAATTTTCAAAATCAATGGGATTGATTTTATGCGGCATAGTGGAGGAGCCGGTTTCACCCTCCACCTTGCGCTGCTTGAAATAATCAATGGAGATGTAGCTCCACATGTCTCGGTCAAAATCCAGCAGGATTTGATTGAATCGCATCAGCGCGTGACTGATCTCAGCGATGTAGTCGTGTGGCTCAATTTGCGTTGTCCAAGGGTTATTCTGCAGACCAAGGCTGGCAATAAATTGCTCAGACATAGCTGCCCAGTCCAAGTTGGGGTAGGCAACGAGATGAGCGTTGAAATTACCGACCGCGCCATTGAACTTGCCCAGCAGAGGCGTGGTTTGGACTTGCTGGCGCTGACGCTCGAGGCGCGCCGCGACGTTTTTGATTTCCTTGCCCAGAGTGGTGGGTGAAGCAGTTTGTCCATGAGTGCGGGATAGCATTGGCAGATCAGCATTTTGCGTAGCAAGCGCATCCAAGGCGTCGATTAACGTCTGCATTCGAGGCAGCAAGGTGTCTCGTGCATGCTTGATCATCAGGCCGTAGGCGGTGTTGTTGATGTCCTCCGAGGTGCAGCCGAAGTGTATCCACTCATTTACCGCTTGGAGAGAAGGGCGCTTTGCGAACGCTTCCTTGAGGAAGTACTCGACGGCTTTGACGTCGTGATTGGTCGTTGCTTCAAACTCTTTGATTCGCGCGGCGGATCCGGCATCGAAGTGATCGACAATGGCTTGCACGTACGCCTGGTCCTCTGCGCTCAAGGTCGCGAACTCCTTAATGCCCGGGTTCTGGCTGAGAAAAAGCACCCAGCCGCATTCCACCTCCACGCGATATTTCATGAGCCCAAACTCACTGACGATGGGTGTCAGATCATTGACTTTGGACCGATAGCGGCCATCAGCCGCACCGATAGCGAAAACAGGATCTGCGTCGGTCATGAAAGGAATCCTCCGTGGCGTTGCTTTTGCGCAGTTAAGTGATGGTTGACGCGATCTGAATATTAGCGCCGCCCAGAAGTTCGTCGTCTCGATAAAAAGCGATGTACTGACCTGCGGTAATCGCTCTTTGGGGCCGGTCGAACCGCACCAGCAATGAGCCGTCTGCCGCTGGCGATACGCTGCACCGCTGGTCCAGTTGGCGATAGCGTATTTTCGCACTGCACTGTAGCGGGAAGTCCACCTGCCCAAGCCAATTTGCTTCACGCGCCCTAAGCCAACGGCCAGCCAGATCGGCTTCATTCTGCGTCACCAGTAACGTATTGCTTGCCGGTCGTTTGGCCAACACATACCAAGGGCTTTCCGGTCTACCGGCAAGGCCACCCAGATTGATGCCTTGTCGTTGGCCGATAGTGTACTGGTGCAGACCACGATGCTGACCGAGAACCCTGCCTTGGCGATCAGTCATTGGGCCGGGTTCATCTTGAATGTACTGGGCAAGAAAGTCGGCAAAACGACGCTCACCGATAAAGCAAATGCCGGTGCTGTCTTTTTTGCGATGGTTAGTCAGACCAAGAGACTCCGCCAAGCGTCGTATGTCTGGTTTTTGCCAATCGCCCAGAGGAAAAAGGCAGCGCGCGAGTTTGTGCTTCGGTACCGCCTGCAAAAAGTAGGTTTGGTCCTTGTTGGTATCCGACCCTTTTAGAATTTTGATCGTCTCATTAAGACCCGCGGGGGGCTTTGTACCGCTGTCAGGAATAGGACTCCTGCGAACGTAGTGACCGGTTGCAATGTAGTCTGCGCCCAAGGTTTCGGCGTAGCGCACAAATTGCTCAAACTTGATCTCTCGGTTGCACAAAATGTCTGGATTAGGGGTGCGCCAGTGTTGATATTCGTGCAGGAAGTTGCTGAAGACGTTATCCCAGTATTCCGTCGCGAAATTCGCCGTGTGCAGCACAATGCCTAGCTGATCACAAACCTGTTGTGCATCCTCAAGGTCGGCAATGGCCGTACAGTATTCGGTGCCATCGTCTTCATCCCAATTTTTCATGAATAAACCTTCAACAGCGTAGCCTTGCTGCTGCAGCAGATACGCAGCGACGGATGAGTCGACGCCACCGGACATGCCAACGATGACTTTCGCTGGTTTTTTGGCCGTGCTCGGCTTGTCGTGTTTTTTTTGTCGGTCGCTAGGCATAGGACTTGTTGCTGACGGTAGATGAAGACAGGTTGCTTCGCATCGTGCGAAGCTGAGTAGCTTACTACTATGACCCGGTAGTTGCTCGTCAAAGCGCCAGCCATGATAACGTACGGGCCTGCCGGGGTACTGGGCATGCCCTATCACCGCGCATTTGCAACAACGGATTCAAGGGTCATCGTATGGAATTCAGCCACATCAACGCTTCCGGCGAAGCCAACATGGTCGATGTAGGCGGCAAACAGCTATCGGAACGGTCTGCCACAGCCAGTGGCATCATCAGGATGTTGCCGAGCACATTGCAGGCGATCAAAACGGACGGCCTTAAGAAAGGAGAGGTCCTAGCGGTAGCGCGAATTGCCGGCATCCAGGGAGCAAAGAAGTGCTCGGAACTCATTCCGCTTTGTCATCCCCTGGCGCTGACAAAAGTGTCGGTGTCATTCGAGGAAATTTCTGACCGAGAACTAAAAGTTGTCGCGAATTGCCGCTTACGCGGTCAAACAGGTGTTGAAATGGAAGCCTTAACCGCGGTCAGCGTGGCCTGTCTTACCGTTTATGATATGTGTAAGGCAGTGGATAAAGGCATGACAATTGAGGCGATTGGTTTGGATGAAAAACTCGGCGGAAAAAGTGGCGAATGGCGAAAATCGTGACGGTAGAAATTAGATTTTTCGCCTCGCTGCGCGAGCGTATTGCCTTAGCGGGACTGACCAGTAACGCCGCCTCCATGCCGGAACTGCGGCAGGACTTGGCGCAGCAGCTTTCAACCGAGGCCTATCAGGTGCTGTGCGGTGACGGTGTTCGGGTGGCAATCAATCAAGCCTTTCTCAATGATGGCTGGCAGGAGAGTGTCGAGACCATTCCAGCTGGCGCTGAAGTCGCCTTTCTGCCGCCGGTTACCGGGGGCTAAGTTGTCTATAACAAAAATTAAGATACAGACGGAAGATTTTGATTTTGCTGAACATTATTCCCAAATTAGAGCGTCGGGCGGCGAGGCGGTGGGAGCCATTGCCGGCTTTGTTGGGCTGGTCAGAGACTATAATGCCCATGCGGGCGATGGCGGTGAGGTCACCTCACTGACTCTGGAACACTATCCCGGCATGACGGAATCGAGTATCGAAGCCATTGTGCAAGAGGCTGAGGCGCGCTGGCCGCTGTTGGCGACAACCGTGGTCCACCGCGTCGGTACGCTGCGCCCTCTGGATCAAATAGTGATGGTGCTTACCGCTTCAGCTCACCGTGATGCCGCTTTCGCCGGGGCAGAGTTCATCATGGACTACCTAAAAACCCGAGCCATATTGTGGAAAAAGGAAGTCAGTGACAAAGGCGATCAATGGATAGAGTCGACCCAAGCAGACCAGCGGAGGGCGGTCGGCTGGTTGCAGAACGGCGGCAACGAGACCTCAGATTAGGCCTCAAAATCCACTAGAAATAGCCGCACTGATCGTCACAGAGTTGCACTAGGCGTGGGGCACGTCTATATTCCCCGCGACGTTTTCGGAGGGGTTGGGACACGAATCTGCCTTTTTGTGCATCTGCCAGTCTATGCAGAGCACAATGGGGCGGGGCAGTAATGTCTTAAAGTCAGCGCAAGGGGGATCTATGAGCACCGACCAAAAAATCATCTACACCGAGACAGATGAAGCCCCGCGACTGGCCACGTTTTCGTTTCTCCCGATCATCAAGGCGTTTTCAGATGCGGCCGGCGTTCAGGTGGAAACGCGGGACATTTCCTTGGCAGGTCGCATTTTAGCCAGCTTCCCTGAATGGTTGTCGGAAGACCAGCGAATCCCGGACGATTTAGCAGAGTTGGGTACTTTAACCCAAGATTCTGCGGCGAACATCATCAAGCTGCCGAACATCAGCGCCTCCAACCCCCAAATGCTGGCCGCGATCAAGGAACTGCAAGATCACGGGTACGCCTTGCCTGAGTATCCAGAAGAGCCGCAAAACGAGGCTGAGCAAGACATCAAAGGGCGATATGACCGAGTCAAGGGCAGTGCCGTGAACCCGGTGTTGCGCGAAGGCAATTCCGATCGTCGCTCAACCAGAGCCGTAAAGGACTACGCGAAGAAAAATCCGCATTCGATGGGCACGTGGTCTGCTGATTCCAGGAGCCACGTGGCGCATATGAGCGATGGCGATTTTTACGCCAGTGAGGTCTCTGCAACCATGTCGCAAGATGATGTGCTTTCTATTGTTCTGCATTCGGGTGATCGCACTGAAACGCTGGCCGCCGATATTGCTGTTAGTACTGGCGAAGTAGTAGACGCTGCGTTCATGAGCAAAGAAGCCTTATGCCAATTCTACGACGAACAGATTGCGAGCACGGAGCAAGGCGTTCTGTTCTCCCTGCATTTGAAAGCAACAATGATGAAAGTGTCGGACCCCATCATTTTCGGCCACGCGGTGAAAGCCTATTACCGGGATGCCTTCAGCAAACACGCCGATGTCTTTGCCGAGCTGGGCGTCGACGCCAACAACGGCGTGGGGGATGCCTACGATAAAATTCAAAGTCTGCCGCAGCCGCAGTGCGATGCGATAAAAGCGGATCTGGACGCTTGTCTGACCAATGGGCCGGATCTGGCGATGGTAAATTCCGATTACGGCATCACCAATCTTCACGTGCCCAGCGACATCATTGTTGATGCGTCGATGCCGGCCGCCATCCGCGAGTCTGGCAAGATGTGGGGGCCTGATGGCGGCCTGCACGATACCAAGGCGGTAATACCCGATCGATGCTACGCCACGGTCTATCAAGAGGTAATCTCAGACTGCAAAACTCATGGCGCCCTCGATCCCACGACCATTGGATCGACGGCCAACATCGGTTTGATGGCGCAAAAAGCCGAAGAGTATGGCTCCCATGACACGACTTTCGAAATACCAAGCGCCGGGCGTATCGAGATTCTGAACCAAGCCGGTGACGTTGTGCACAGTCACGATGTCCAGAGCGGCGATATCTGGCGTATGTGCCGAGTGAAAGATGCGCCAATACAAGATTGGGTAAAGCTCGCGGTAGAACGCGGCCGAATCACGGGCAGTACCGTGATCTTCTGGCTTGACGCCGGTCGCGCCCACGACGCCCAGTTGATCGCGAAGATCGAAGAGTATCTTCCTCGTCATAACACTGAGGGTTTGGACATTTCGATTTTGAAGCCAGCCGAGGCAACGAAACGTTCGTTAGCACTGATGCGTCAAGGCAAGGACACGATATCCGTCTCTGGCAATGTCCTGCGCGATTACCTAACGGATTTGTTTCCTATTTTAGAATTGGGTACCAGCGCCAAAATGCTGTCTATCGTGCCGTTAATTAATGGTGGTGGACTGTTCGAGACCGGCGCAGGCGGGTCAGCACCAAAACACGTGCAGCAGTTCGAGGCTGAGGGGCACCTGCGATGGGACAGTTTGGGGGAGTTTTTGGCCCTCGGAGCGTCGCTAGAACACTTGGGCCGAGTCTTCGACAACAGCGCGGCTCAGCTGTTGGGTGAAACGCTGGATGAGGCCATCGCGGAATTTCTAGACAGCAACCGCTCACCGTCGCGTCGTGTGAATGAAATTGATAATCGCGGGAGTCACTTCTATCTGGCGAAATTCTGGGCGGAAGCCGTAGCCCGACAGAACAAGGACGTAGCGATGAAAGAGCGATTTGCGGCTCTTGCCGCGAAGCTATCGGCCTCTGAGGAACAGATTAATGCAGAATTGCTGGCTGCGCAGGGAGAACCCGTTGATGTGGGCGGATACTTTGCGCCGAATCCCGAACTGGCAGCGAAAGCGATGCGACCTTCGCCCACCCTCAATGAGGCGATTGATTCTGTTTAGCTGTGGTCTAGTGGCCGGCTGAGGCTGGGGGCGATCCTGCATCGTCATCGGTTATCGCGCTGCTGACGCCTGTGGTCACAATATTGGTAGCCTGAGGGCCTTTGTCTCCAGTGGAGACTTCAAACTGCACTTCGTCACCTGCGTTCAGCGTTTTGTACCCTTCCATGGCGACTGCCGAAAAGTGCGCAAACAGATCTGCGCCCCCATCACTGGGAACAATAAATCCGTACCCCTTCGCATTATTAAACCACTTCACAGTTCCTGTTGGCATGTTCCTACTCCTTGCTTCGATCGAGAGTCCAAAATTTTGTTCGCTGAGTCAAGGACTTAGGTCAGTCTCAGTTCGGTTTTGTTACAGCCTTCGCACAAAGGACTTGGGTTTCATCTGGATGCCCCCAACTTCCTCGCAGAGAAGACATTTTGACCACATTCAAGAGGATAGCCTGTGACCGTTGCAGTCTATGCTTGAAGGTCGAAGGTCTGCCTTGGACTTGGTATCTTGAGGCTGAGGAATCAAGTTGAAGCGGAAGTGGGCAAAAAGGAAGTCGAAACTCAGTGACAGCAAAATCATGAAAATCGATGAGCACAAGAAAGACAAAGGGTGGTCGTTGCGTGCTGGAGATGGTGATGAACCTGATTTCGGTGAAGAACACGATGTCGGCCTCGTTACGGAAGAGGCAGAGCCGGAGCTCAAGCGTCCGCCGATGTACAAGGTGATTTTGCTCAACGACGATTACACGCCGATGGAATTCGTCGTGCACATACTCGAGATATTCTTCGGTATGAACCGTGAGAAGGCGACTCAGATCATGCTGACTGTGCATACAGAAGGTGGCGCAGTGGTAGGCATATTTCCGCGGGACATTGCGGAAACGAAATCAGAGCAAGTGAACCAATACGCTCAGGAGAATAGCCACCCGTTAATGTCCACGGTTGAACTAGCCGACTAGCGCAGCACGCGGCACGAGCAAAACAAGAGAAACGTCATGTTAAGCAAAGAATTGGAAAAATCGCTGAACGAAATTGCGCAAAGCGCAAGCGCGCGGCGGCACGAATTTATTACGGTTGAGCATCTGCTGCTAGCGTTGATGAACAATGACGCTGCATTAGAGGTGCTCAGAAATGTTGGGGCTAATGCCGCCAAACTCACCAGCGAGTTGGAAAAGTACATCGAAGAGACGACACCGGTCTTACCCGTCAGCGACGAAGAGCACGGCCCGCAAACCACGCTGGGATTTCAGCGGGTGGTTTCACGCTCGCTTTTTCACGTCCAGTCCTCTGGCCGCAAAGAAGTAACGGGTGCGAACGTACTGGTTGCGATCTTCAGCGAACAAGAAAGTCAGGCGGTTTACCTGCTAAAGGTGCAGGGCGTTACGCGGATTGACGTGGTGAACTATATTTCCCACGGCATCAGTAAGGCGGAAGACGAGGAAGCCTCAGAGGCGGGGCAGCAGTCTGCAGACGGCGGAGAGCCGGCTGAAGCGGGTCAAAAAGCCTTGCAGCTCTATGCAACAGATCTGAACGAGGAAGCGCGAGCGGGGCGTATAGACCCTCTGGTAGGTCGTTCAGAGGAACTGGAGCGTGTGATTCAGATTTTGTGTCGGCGGCGCAAAAATAATCCGCTTCTGGTCGGTGAGTCAGGTGTGGGGAAAACCGCCATTGCCGAGGGGCTGGCCAAGCGTATTGTTGACGAGAAAGTGCCCGAGGTTGTGGCTGGCAGCACGATCTATTCGCTCGATCTGGGTGCCTTAGTGGCGGGTACTAAGTACCGCGGCGATTTTGAGAAGCGTTTTAAGGCCGTACTTGCAGAATTGAAGGAAACGGAAGGGTCCATTCTGTTTATCGACGAAATTCATACCATCATCGGCGCCGGCGCAGCCTCCGGCGGCGTCATGGACGCATCAAATTTGCTCAAGCCGTTGTTGACCTCGGGGCAAATGCGCTGCATGGGCTCAACCACCTATCAAGAATATCGGGGCATTTTCGACAAGGATCGAGCCTTATCCCGCCGCTTTCAGAAAATCGACGTGATAGAACCGGATGTGGATGACACCTATCGCATTTTGAAGGGGCTGAAATCGCGTTTCGAAGAGCATTACAACCTGCGCTATACGGACAAAGCCCTGCGAACCGCATCGGAGTTGGCCGCACGGTACATTAATGATCGCTTCATGCCAGATAAGGCCATTGATGTGGTAGACGAAGCCGGCGCAGCTCAGCAACTGCAGCCGCCCAGCAAGCGTAAGAAAAGCATTGGCGCATCCGATGTTGAGCAAGTTGTCGCAAAGATTGCACGCATCCCGTCGTCCCAAGTGACGTCCTCGGATAAAGCATCTTTGCGGGATCTCGAAGGCAACCTGAAAATGGCCGTGTTCGGGCAAGATGAAGCCATCGAGCAGCTAGCTTCGGCTATTAAGCTGTCCCGCGCGGGATTGAAGAGCGGCGAAAAGCCCATCGGTTCTTTCCTGTTCGCCGGGCCAACCGGAGTCGGTAAGACCGAGGTTTCCAAACAACTGGCGCATGCCATGGGTGTCGAGTTGCTGCGCTACGATATGTCCGAATACATGGAGCGTCACACGGTTTCGCGCCTGATTGGCGCACCTCCGGGTTATGTAGGTTTCGATCAAGGCGGTCTGTTAACCGAAGCCGTGACAAAGCACCCGCATTGCGTCGTGCTGCTGGATGAAATTGAAAAAGCTCATCCAGAGGTATTCAATTTGCTGCTGCAGGTCATGGACCATGGCACGCTCACGGATAATAACGGTCGTAAGGCTGACTTCCGCAACGTTGTGCTGATTATGACCACCAACGCCGGAGCTCAGGAAATGGGTCGGCCCTCCATCGGGTTTGCAGAGCAAGACAACTCGACGGATGGCATGGAAGTGATTCGTCGGATGTTTACGCCGGAGTTTCGCAACCGCTTAGACGCCATCGTGCAATTCAGTGCGCTCAAGCTTGAGGTTGTCAAGACGGTGGTCGACAAGTTCCTGACAGAACTGCAAGCGCAATTGGATGAAAAGCGTGTCACGCTAGAGGTCGATGACGAGGCGAGAGAATGGCTCGCGCGCGAGGGCTACGACGAGAAGATGGGCGCCAGACCCATGCAGCGGTTGATTCAGGAAAAGATCAAGCGGCAACTCGCGGAAGACTTGTTGTTTGGTGAATTGGCGTCTGGCGGGACGGTGCGCGTATCCATTGAAGAAAACGAACTCAGCCTCAATATTTTATCGGCAGCGGAAGCCTAGGGGCAGGATGGCCTGAGCGAGGCATATGGCTCAGGCGCTGAGCTACATCCGGAAGGTGATGCGGCCTTTGCTCAGGTCATAGGGGGTAAGTTCCACCTTGACCTTGTCGCCGGTGAGAATGCGGATGTAGTTTTTGCGCATTTTCCCGGAAATATGCGCGGTGACGGTATGCCCGTTTTCGAGCTCTACCCGAAACATCGTGTTGGGTAGCGTATCAATGATGGTTCCGTCCATCTCGATCTGTTCTTCTTTCGCCATGCGGCCTCTAGGTCTTTAACATCGCGCGCGATGGTGCCAGAAGGACACGTCAAATAGAAGTGCCATCACACCCTGAATTCATGCCCAACGGTTAGGGGCGGTCAGTTTAGGGTAAGCCAGCGTCCTTCAATGAACATCTGAAGAGGTCGATATTGGCTCTTGTACGCCATCTTCGGCGACTCTTTGATCCAATAGCCCAAGTAAAGGTGCGACAAGCCTAGGCGGCGGCATTGTTCAATTTGCTGCAAAATACTGAAGACACCCAAACTTCTGGCGCTTTCTGAGGGCTCAAAAAACGTGTATACCGCGGACAGTCCATCGTCGAGCTGATCGGTTACCGCCACACTGATCAGCTGTTCGCCACGATAAAGGCAGACGAACTGCGTTTCTGCCCAGGCGCAAAGTAAAAACGATTTGAACTGATCTTCACTCGCTGGGTACATATCACCGTCTGTATGGCGCATGCTGATATAGCGTTCATAGACTTGATAGTGTCGCGCCGTAAACCGGGCTGGCTCTACTCGCACGGTTAAATCCTGGTTTTTCCTGCTGGTGCGACGCTGAGAGCGTGTTGGCTGGAAACTGCTGACGGGTAGCCGAACCGCGATGCAGGCATTGCAGCGACCGCATCTGGGCCGATATAGGTGTCCGCCGCTGCGGCGAAAGCCCTGAGCGGACAATTGTTGATAGGCCGTTGAGGTGATAATCCGGCGCGGGTCGGCAAACAGTGTTTGCGCGTCACTGCGATCGAGGTAAGAGCAGGGATGCGGTGGCGTGAGATAAAAATCTAACGGGGCTTCTTGGTCCGAGTCGGCGGTCATGCACAGGGCCCCTGCGCCTTGGCTGCAGCGTTCTCATTGGGTTCTGCCGCCCCCAAATCAGACCAAGATCCCAGTCGGGTTTTGCTGAGGTCGTTGTTGGCCAGAAGCCCGAGAAACTCGTCACGGTGCATGGCTTGCACGCCCAGCGATTGCAGATGCGGGTTCATCATTTGGCAGTCGATCAAGGTGAAATCCCAGTCCAGCAAGCGTTGATTGAGATGATAAAAAGCCAGTTTGGACCCATCGCTGACGGTGGAGAACATGGATTCGCCGAAAAACATCCGACCCAGAGACAGGCCGTATAAACCGCCGACCAGGTCACCCTCCTGCCAAACCTCGACACTGTGAGCCATGCCACTGCGATGCAGCTCGCAATAGGCATCGCGCATCCTTGGCGTGATCCACGTGCCCACTGATTTTGCCCGCACATCAGCGCAGGCGCTGATGACGTCGCTGAAGCTGTGATCGAATGTAATCTTGCACCCGCTGTTGCGAAGACGTTTCATCAGACTCCGAGTAACTCTCATTTTACCCGGCACGATGACCCCTCGCTCGGCAGGGCTCCACCAAAATATCGGTTCGTCGTCGCGTTCGAACCACGGAAAAATTCCGAGCGCGTAGGCTTCAATAATCCACTCTGGCGACAAAGCGCCGCCGGCCGCAAGCAAACCTTGCGGTTCGTCAAGAGCCGTTCTTGGATCCGGGAAGCTTACCGGGTGAGCGGGGAGCAGCGGTACCGGTCGCACAATACTAGGTCAGTCGTTAAGTAGCGCGAGAAATGCGGTGGACTGCCGATGGTCCTTGATGATGTCGCCCAGCGTTTGGCCGGCGTTGTTTGTCGCTTGCCGATTGCCGCCCTTGGCCTCGTAACGCTGAAGAAAGACGCCAAAATCCTCGATTCGCATGCTGCGATAGGCGTTCAGCAGTTTACTGAAGTCCGCAGGCTCGTTGCCCAAGGGTTCCTTATCCAAAAAACTGTCGATTCGGGCGTCATCCCAAACTTCGTCAATAACTTTTATTTTATCTGGGCGCATCGTCGTTTTCCGTTAAGTTTTGGTCGGGTGGCAGAGGCATACGCTGTCTCACTGTGCATTGTGCCCATTTGTACCGGAAACGGCGAGTGCGTACACTTGACCCTCGTCAAGAGGATACTTTTTTTGTCGACGCCCGCTACCAATCGTCCGCTGCCGCTGCGCGAAATGTTCTTGGTGCTCATCGGCACCCTAGCAGTGTTTGTGCTGCTCGCCATTGCTTCCTATTCACCGGAAGATCCGTCGTTTAACTATACCGGTGCCAACACCAACACGCAGAATCTTGTGGGCTCTGCCGGAGCGTATCTTGCGGATTTTCTGCTTTTTTTGTTTGGCTGGATGGCTTATCTGCTACCCATGGGGCTGATTTACGGGGCGCTGCGACTACTCAAGCTGCGCGTCATCAAACCCGACGCGCTGGGGATTGGTGTGCGCTCCAGCGGTTGGATCGCGTCCCTGCTGTGTTCTTGCGTGCTCATGTATCTGCACAACTATTCAGGGGATTCGCTGCCGTCTGGCGCGGGCGGTGTACTGGGCATGGCCTTGGGCGCCTGGGGAGCTGGTGTTTTCGGCGTTGTCGGATTGACGGTTTTGTGTTCGGCGGGCTTCTTGATCGGCGCGCAAGCTGCGCTGGGGTTTTCCTGGCTGCAGATTACCGAAATGTTGGGGCGTGGGCTGACCCGCCTTTGGCATAAAGGCGCGGAGACGTTTGATCGGCTGAACGATCGGCGTCTGGCCAAAGCTCAGGAGCGTCAGCGGGCGCAAGCACAGGCCGAGCAAGAAGAAAACTCCATTGCGCACAAACGTAAAGCTGAACTTACGGCAACTCTGGAGGCGAAGAACGCAGCCGCTGGCAGTTCGCCTGACGCATCTGATGCGGGTAAGTCTTCCGTGCAGATTTTGCCTGCGGCAGCGGAGAAAAAACCTGCGAGCAAAACCCAGCAAAAACGCCTCTTTGACAGTCAAACCATTACCGAACTGCCGGATGTCGACTTGTTGGATCAGCCCAATGGCAATCAGGGCGGGGCCTTCAGTGCTGACGTATTAGAGGCCATGTCCAAGCAACTGGAACTCAAACTGGCGGATTTCAATGTTGAGGCCGTTGTCGTGTCTGTGCTGCCGGGCCCCGTAATTACTCGGTTTGAAATCCAGCCCGCTGCTGGGGTGAAGGTGCAGAAAATCAGCGCGCTGGCCAAGGACTTAGCCCGCTCTCTGGCCGTCATAAGCGTACGCATTGTTGAAGTGATTCCCGGCAAGCCCTATGTGGGTATCGAAATCCCCAACGAACACCGGGAAATGGTGCAGCTGCACGAAGTCATCAATTCGTCTTCGTTTCAGGAAGCGACGAGTCATTTGGCGCTGGCGCTGGGTAAGGATATTGCCGGGGCGACCATCGTTGCGGATATTGCGCGCATGCCGCACTTGCTGGTGGCGGGTACGACCGGTTCCGGTAAGTCGGTTGGCGTCAACTCCATGCTTCTCAGCATTTTGCTCAAGGCAACCCCCGAGCAGGTTCGCCTGATATTGGTCGATCCCAAAATGCTGGAGTTGTCGATTTACGAGGGTATCCCTCATCTCTTGGCGCCCGTAGTCACGGACATGAAAGAGGCAGCCCACGCGCTGAATTGGGCCGTAGGAGAGATGGAGAGACGCTATCGACTGATGGCCGCCTTAGGCGTTCGGAATTTAGCCGGATTTAATAGGCAGGTAAAAGAGGCTGCCGCCAAGGGCGAGCCGATTAAGGATCCTCTGTGGCCGTTAGAGGCCGAACAGGCGCCGGAGCTGGAGGCGCTGCCGGCCATTGTTATCGTGATTGATGAGTTCGCCGACATGATGATGATCGTGGGCAAGAAAGTAGAGCAGTTGATTGCGCGCATTGCGCAGAAGGCCCGGGCCGCTGGTATTCACCTAATTTTGGCTACCCAACGGCCGTCTGTTGATGTGATCACTGGCCTGATTAAGGCCAACATACCGTCGCGTATCAGTTTCCAAGTCTCATCACGTATCGATTCTCGGACGATCTTGGATCAGGGCGGTGCTGAACAGCTGCTTGGTCATGGCGACATGCTGTACCTGCCGCCGGGCACCGCACTGCCGCAGCGCGTGCACGGTGCCTTCGTCTCGGACGATGAAGTGCACCGCGTGGTGGAAGATTGGAAGCAGCGAGGTGCACCGGACTACCTTGAAGACATTCTCACTGGACAGACCGAGGGTGAAGCCTTCGTTAAGTTGGATTCGGATGATGATGCAGAACAGTCCGACGAACTCTACGACGAGGCTGTGGCATTTGTGCTGGAGTCTCGACGCGCATCCATCTCTGCCGTACAGCGCAAGCTGCGGATAGGCTACAACCGCGCTGCGCGGTTGATCGAATCCATGGAAGCCGCCGGTGTGGTTTCAAGCATGAACACAAATGGCAGCCGCGAAGTATTGGTGCCCGAGCGGAATGGTTAGGGCAAGTGCTTAGGACCAATGTTTAGTCAGTGGGCCTCTTTCGGCCGGGGAGGGCCTTGGGCACTGACAGTGTCGCTGGTGCTGCTGTTGCTTGGCGTGAACTTAAGTGCAGACACGCTCAGTCCAGCGCAGGCTTTGAGCCAGCGCATGTCGGCTTTGGACGGTATGCGCGCCGATATCGTGCAGAAAATTTATGCGAATGGCGTGGTGCTGGAGGAGAGCCAAGGCACTATGGCATTAGCCAAGCCAAACTTGCGCTGGCAAATCGACACGCCGTTGCCGCAGGTGATCTTGGTACGGCAAAACGAACTGCAAATTTACGATGAGGATCTGGCCCAGCTGACGATCAGGGACTGGACGGACGCCCAAAACGAAACCCCCGCCGATGTGCTAATGGAACCTGCGCGCCTGCTCAGCGGAGATTACAGTGTGACCTATGATCGGCGAGGCGCCACAGAGGTTTATCGGTTGTTTTCGGATGCACCTTCATCGTTTTTTCAGCTGCTGGAAATTGGCTTTGCTGACCGTGTTCTCGAGTCGTTGGTGATCTTGGACTGGCAAGGCCAACAAACTCAGATCCGCTTTCTCAACGTTGAGATGGTGACCGAACTGCCAGCGCAATTGTTTGAGTTGTCGGTGCCTCAGGGCACGGATGTGATTCGTGGCTGACCTGTTTGGCGCCACTGACGATGGCGGCTTAGATCCGCGGCCGTTGGCTGACCGGCTGAGGCCAGTCACATTGAGCGAATACGTTGGCCAGACGCATCTATTGGCCAAGGACAAACCGCTGGGTGGCTTGGCAGCCCGGCAACATATCCATTCGATGTTGCTGTGGGGACCACCGGGTACCGGCAAAACGACATTGGCCAGATTGCTCGCTGATAATGCGGGCTGCCAATGGGTTAGCTTGTCCGCCGTACTGTCCGGAGTAAAAGACATCCGCGCGGCAGTGTCTTTGGCAGAACAATATCTGGCTCAAGGCAAGCGTACGGTTCTTTTTGTTGATGAGGTGCATCGATTCAACAAAGCCCAACAGGACGCTTTTTTACCTCACGTGGAAGCAGGCACGGTGACCTTTATCGGCGCAACCACGGAGAACCCTTCCTTTGAAGTGAATGCGGCTCTGTTATCCCGAGCCCGGGTCTATGTCTTGCAGCGGCTGACAGACGAGGAGCTGCTTGAGGTGGTGTCGCGCGGCCTAGAGGTTCTGGACAAGCCCATGCCGACACCGGTGCGTCATATGCTGGTAGCGGTAGCTGACGGTGACGCGCGTCGAGCATTGAATATCTTGGAAATCGCCGCTCAGCTTACCGAAGGTGAGATTACCCAAGAGATGCTGGCATCGGTTGCGGGCGAGCAGGTAAGGCGCTTCGATAAGGGCGGCGACATTTTTTACGAGCAAATTTCGGCGTTGCATAAATCCGTTCGCGGCAGCGCACCGGATGCCGCCTTATACTGGTTTTGCCGCATGCTCGACGGTGGCGCCGACCCTCGTTACATCGGGCGGCGGATTCTGCGAATGGCCAGCGAGGACATTGGTAATGCCGACCCCCGGGCACTGCAACTCACGGAATCTGCGCTATCAACGTTTGAGCGTCTCGGGTCTCCGGAGGGCGAGCTGGCGCTGGCTCAAGCGGTACTCTATCTTGCCAGCGTGCCGAAGAGCGACGCGGCTTATAAAGCCTTTGGAGAGGCCATGGCGTTTGTTAAACAAACGCCGTCTCACGAGGTGCCCATGCATTTACGCAATGCACCTACACAGATGATGAAAGGACTGGGCTATGGCGAAGGGTATCGACACGCTCATGCGGAAAATACCACCGATGTAGGCGCCTACGCGGCAGGAGAAAACTACTTTCCAGATGAATTGCAGCCGGTGACGTTCTATCATCCCGCCGCCGCTGGTCTGGAAGAGAAGATCCGCCAGCGCCTGCAGCGATTGGCGGCGGCAGATGCCTTAGCTACAGGCCAGCAACCAACGCAAGAGTGATGTCGCAAACCCTTGGTTGGATTTTTTTATTTGATTAATCGCGGATAGATGCATGTTAGATATCAAGTTGTTGCGTAGTGAACCGGATCGGGTAGCTCAGGCCCTGATGGTGAAAGGCTATCACTTTGATGTTGCCGGATTTGCAAGTCTTGAAGAACAACGCAAACGTTTGCAGCAGCAGACCGAAGACCTGCAAAACGAGCGCAACGTCAAATCGAAATCGATTGGCCAGGCCAAGGCCGCAGGGGAAGATATTGCACCCTTACTTGCCGAGGTCGGCGATTTGGGCGAGCGCCTAGATCAATCTAAGGCGGCCTTTGCCGAGGTTCAACAAGCCATGCAAACGCTGCTGATGTCGCTGCCTAATATGCCCCATGAGAGCGTTCCCGCGGGCAAGGACGAGACTGATAATGAACTGCGCAGCACGTGGGGCTCGCCGGGTGCGTTTGATGCAGCGCCGCTTGATCATGTGGATCTTGCAGACAAGGGTGGTTTGGACTTTGAAACCGCAGCGAAGATCACCGGATCGCGCTTTGTGGTCATGCGTGGTCCTCTGGCCAGACTGCACAGGGCTTTGACCCAATTTATGCTGGATCTGCACACGCAGAAGCACGGCTACCAAGAGGTGTATGTACCGTATATGGTCAACGCCGACAGCGCGCGCGGCACGGGTCAGCTACCCAAGGCAGCAGAAGACATGTTTCGGGTGGACGCGGAAAACGACCTCTACTTGATTCCCACCGCCGAAGTTCCCGTTACCAATTTGTATCGGGGCGAAATTCTCAGCGAAGCCGATTTGCCCATACGACACGTTTGTCATACTCCGTGTTTTCGCAGTGAGGCAGGCAGCTATGGGCGCGATACCCGAGGGATGATCCGCCAACACCAATTTGAAAAAGTAGAGCTGGTGCAGCTGGTTCATCCGGAGACTTCGTGGGACGCGTTGGACGTATTGACCGGTCACGCTGAAACGGTTTTACAGCAGTTAGAATTGCCTTATCGATCCATGGTGTTGTGCGGCGGAGACACCAGTTTTACCGCGGCGAAAACCATTGATCTGGAGGTGTGGCTGCCTAGCGAAAATCAATATCGGGAGATTTCGTCCTGCAGCAACTTTCTCGATTTTCAGGCGCGCCGGATGCAGGCGCGTTTTCGTAACGCCGATGGCGACATACAGCTGGTGCATACGTTGAACGGTTCCGGCTTGGCCGTTGGCAGAACCTTGGTAGCACTTGTTGAAAACAATCAGTTGGGTGATGGAACCATCGCAGTGCCCGAGGCATTGCGTGCCCATTTGGGCGGGGCGGATCGATGGCAGCTGAATCCGTGACAAAACACTCCGTTACTGGCATGGATTTACAGAGCTAACGTGTTTTATCTGCCGCTTTTTCATCGGCTGCAAGGGCAGCCGTGTTTGGTGGTCGGCGGCGGTCAAACCGCTGTGCGAAAACTGCGATGGCTGGTTCGCGCCGGCGCGCAGATCACGGTCATTGCACCCGAGGTTGATCCGCAGATCCAGCGCATGCGCGATGCGGGTGAGCTGGTGATCGAGCGCAAGGAATTCTACTCCGAAGCGATCAATTCTCGGCTGCGATTGGTGATCAGCGCGACCAATGCGCCGCAGGTCAGTGAGTCTGTTTTTGTGGCCGCGATGAAGCAGCGTGTTTTGGTGAACTGCGTGGATCGCACAGAGCTGTGTACGATCATATTCCCAGCGATTATCGATCGATTCCCTATCTTGGTTGCGGTATCCAGCATGGGCCAGTCTCCTACGCTGTCGCGCAGCGTGCGGGGCTGGATAGAAACACGCTTGCCGCTGAAACTTGGTCGGCTAGCTGATCTGGCTGGAACATTGCGCTCGCAGGTGAAGCAAAAACTTTCCAGCGTTGATGCACGCAAGGGATTTTGGGACGCGGTCTTTGAGAGTCCGGCCGCGAGCAAGGCTATGCAGGGGGATTTGAACGCAGCGGTTAACGAAGCGCTGGACATGCTCAACCGAACCCAGGAAGCTGGCGAAATTGTACTGGTTGGCGCAGGCCCCGGCGATCCTGATTTGATCACCCTGCGCGGCTTACGTGCCATTCAGAGTGCGGATGTGCTGATGTACGACAAACTCGTCCACCCGTCTTTGCTGGAATATGCGCGTCGCGATGTTGAATTGGTCGATGTGGGTAAGCATGGGCCCCGAGAAGAGGCGGGTGCCACGGGTTGGGGGGCGACCCAGGGGTCGCAAGCCGCGCCGCGGCGGACGGGCAGCACCATGCAGCAGGCGATTAATCGCCGCATGGTTGAGCAAGCCCAAGACGGCAAAAAAGTGGTTCGGCTCAAGGGTGGTGACCCCTTCATCTTCGGTCGCGGTGGTGAAGAGCTGTTGGAGGCGGCAGCTCATGGATTTACGGTAGGCGTAATTCCCGGTATCTCGGCGGGAATGGCTGCCGCCAGTTATGCAGGCATACCTTTGACCCATCGACACATGAGTCAATCGGTCCGTTTTTTGACCGGTCATCGTGTAGCTGATGCGCAAAATCTGGAATGGTCAGAATGGGCGCGGGATGATCAGACCCTTGTGATTTATATGGGCTTAGTCAATTTGGAAAAAATCCAGAATCGTTTGTTGGAAGCCGGTCGGAAGGGCACAACGCCGGCGGTTCTGATTGAGAATGCAACGCTACCAGAGCAGCGCGAGATTTATGCGCCCTTGGCCGAACTGCACAAGGCAGTGACGGCTGCTGGGATCAGCGGTCCGTCGATCATTATCGTTGGCGAAGTTGTCGCAGTGCCCAGCCAAGTCGAGATCAAACTTCAGCAGTAAGCTGACCAGCTGGAGCATCGTCAACGCTGATCGGTAGCAGCTCGTTAAAGACAGTTGGTCGGGCGGGGAAGGCCGGCAATTTTCGCCGCGGTTTTTGCCGGGCTGCCACCAAAAAGCCCCATCAGATAGACACTGGAACCGCAGCCTTCGCCTAGCTGCTCTTTTATTAACTTGACCAAGGGTCGCATGGCCGGGGACGTCTCGGTGCGATCAAAGAAGTCGCGCAGCAGGTCGATGATTTGCCAGTGAGAGTCTGCGAGCACCAAGCCTTCGGCTGCCGCTAGGCGATGAGCCACATCGCGGTTCCACTCGTTCAGGTCGAGAAGAAATCCTTCTTTATCCAATTTGGGAAAGTCGACCGATGACATGGTATCAGTCCTTCCAGCTGATGATGGGCGAATGTGCTTCGGTCAGCTCGACAAAGCCGTCATAGTCTACGGTTTCGATTGCGCCACGCTGCACCGCGCTGATACCTCTGGCCTCAGCATCCGTTCGCAACAGGCGAGCCATGCTCGATGGCAGATTCGCCTGATGCCACCGATGGCAACCATACACGCCATCATCCAGCATCAGAACAAGGTCCTGCGGGTGTCTGCGCAGTAGGCACGACTTTAGCCCTGCATCGCTGAACACCAGATGCAGGCTCATCGCTGCCCACCGATAACGACATCGCTGCTGCTGATTAGGGCTTGTTGCTCGGCATAACCAATGGCTTCAAAGCCCAGGGTTTGATCTGGCTCGATGCCGCGCGACTCCAGCGAGCGGGCACACACAAAAAGCCTTTCTATTTCATAAGTCGGTAATCCGCTGAGCGTCTTGGTGAGGGTTGGCTGTTGTATGGCCTCGGCAGATTGGTGGTGCTGCAAACCCCATACGCCGTCATCGCGCAGCAGAATGGCCACATCGCCGTCAAGAGCAGCGGCAACCAGTGCTGCTTCTAACTGCTCTGCAGCGAAGCTACTGCCGTAGGGTGGACGACTGACGATGAACAAGTAGCGCTTCATGCCGGGAACTCGACGTAGCGGTCAGCAGCAGCAATGGCGCTGATGAGTTGGCCAAGGCCAACAAGCTCAAACATGTTGCTCAGGGTGTGCGACGGCAGGTCGTAGCGTTCTTGTTCGTTCTCATCCACGACCCCGCGCTTGATGCCGCTGGCGATACATACGGCAAGCTCCGTGCCGCCGCTGCGCAGCGATTGCCAGCGTTGCGCAAGGTTCACGTTGTATCGCGTTTGCGGCGGTACTGTGCCATTCAAGCCCTGATAGACGCCCTCGTGGAAGAAGAACACGCGTTCAATCTGGTGTCCTCGGGCGAGCAATGCATCGGCAAAGCCAAGCGCATGCTCTGCTGCGTTACTGGAGTATGGTGCGCCGTGAACGGCGAGGGCATAAATCATGGCGCTATGATAACCGAACGGGCTTTAGCTGGCCTGTAGCTCTCGCATTGATCCAGCCCTTAGCAGCGACCTGACATCCTCAAGAATGACGATCAACGCGGGAATCAAAAACAGGATGATCACACTGGCGAATACGATGCCGGTTGCAAGGCTCACGGCCATGGGAATGAGAAACTGCGCCTGCGTGCTGGTCTCGAACAACATTGGTGTTAAACCGAGAGCCGTGGTGGCAGTGGTCAAAAATATGGCGCGAAAACGCCGTCGAGAGGCTTCCGTCACGGATGCCTGAATCGTCATGCCCATCAGGCGGTTTCGGTTGTACTGATCCATGAGTACCAGCGAATCGTTCACCACTACCCCGCTGAGAGCGACGATGCCGAAGATGGAGATAAAGGAAATGTTGTAACCCAGCAGGAAGTGACCGATCACGGCGCCCGCGGCGCCGAAAGGCACACCGGCCAAGACAACAAAGGGCTGTAAGTAGCTGCGTGTCTGAGAAGCCAGAAGTACGAAGATCGTCAACATCGCCACCGCCATCATACGTCCTAGGGAGGCCATGTCTTCGGTTTCTTCTTTCCCTTGGCCCGCTTGGTTCGCCTGCAGGCCGGGATAGCGGGTCAGCAGCGCAGGGATAATGTCATTGAGCACTGCATTGTTTGCTTGAGTTGGCGTAATAAGGGTGTCGTCTACCTCGCTGGTGACGCTGACAATACGCAGGCCATCAACCCTCTCAATGCTAGAAAAGCTGCGGGATTCCTTAAGTCTTGCCACGGTAGACAGCGGTGTTTGCGTACCGTCCTGTAAGCGAATGCGGATACGCTCTAGGTCTTGAGTACTCTGTCGCTGGCTTTCTGGGTATCGAACCATGACCTTGAGTTCGTTGCGTCCCCGCTGAATTCGCTGTACCTCTTGGCCAAAAAAGCTGTTGCGAAGCTGTCGCGCTACATCCGCAGGCAGCAGGCCGGCTGCCTCACCGGCTGGCGTCAGTTCGATATCGAACTGACGCTTGCCGAGATTAAATGTGTCCTGAATATCGTAAAGACCAGTAAGTTCGGCATAGCGCTCTTTCAAATCGTCGACGGCGGCAAATAAAACCGTATCGTTTTGATGCGCGAGGCGAAATTCGACCGCCGCGCCATTGCTAAAGTAGTCTGAGCGAAACGACAGACTCTCAACCCCAGCAACCTCTCCGGTTGCGATCCGCCACTGACGCGCCAGTTCCGCTGCCGAAAGCGTTCGTAAGGGCTCGTCCTGCAGCGTGATCGACATGGAAGCCAAGTGGCTAGCGTTTGTCATGGAGGAGCCGCCGCCTGGCCCGCCACCCGCGCGGCTTGCCCCGCCAATCGTTGCGCTAATGGCGCTGAAGGCAGTGCCGTTGTTGGCGTCGTTGACCTGATATGCGGCTTCAATGATTCGATTGGCCGCCGCTTCGGTCGTGCGAAAAGGTGTACCCACCGGAAAGGTGAGATTGGCCCGAATGGTGTCTGATTCCAAAGCAGGGAAAAAGATGAAGCGTACAGCACCACTGGAAACTGTAGCGGCCGCGACGACCAGAAAACAAATACCGCAAAGCAAAGCAAAGTAGCGCCGCTGTACGGTCCAAGAGACGCTCGGGAGGAATACGCGATCTCTAAAAGACATAACCTCGCGGCTTACCGAGTCCTGAAGACTTTTGAGTGGGCCTGAGCTCCAGGATCGACCGTGAGACAGGTGTGCTGGCAAAATGAAGAACACTTCCAGCAGCGACATACTCAGCACTAGGATTACCACGATGGGAACAGAGCCAAGAATCTGTCCGAAAGTACCGGTCACGAAAAGCAGAGGGGCAAAGGCTGCCATAGTGGTCAGCACGCCAATGGACACCGGGCTGAAAACTCCGCGAATACCGCGCAGGGTCGCTGTCGGGTTAAGACCGTGTTTTTCCTGCTCGGTGATGATGTTCTCTCCAACAACTACGGCATCATCGACGACGATGCCAAGGACGATAATCAGGGCAAACAGTGAAATCATGTTGATGTTCACGCCAAAGGGGGCGAAAAACAAAATGGCCCCGAGGAACGAAATAGGCACACCCATGGCTACCCACGTCGCCAAGCGCAGATCCAGCATGACCACGAGGAACAGGAAGACCAAGGCAAACCCGAGCAGCCCGTTGCGCACCAATAGGCTCAGTCTCTGTTCAAGAATAGTCGTTTGGTCATCCCAGATTTCCACCGACGTACCCGCAGGTGCTTGGTAGCTGCTCAGGAAAGCCTTTAGCTGGGCGGCAATGAACAAGGCGTCCTCCGCTTCCGATTTTTCCACTTTGACCAGCAGACTTTGCTGACCATTGAATTGCTGAATCACGTCCTCGTCGACGAAGCCATCGCGGATAGTAGCCACATCGCCCAGTCGCAAAATGCTGCCATCAGGCTCTGCTCGAAGCACGATGTCGGCGAATTCGGGTCCGCGCAGGCGCTTTTGATTGGTTCGCAGTAACAGGTCGCCGGCATCGGTTCGCAGTTCCCCAGCCGATAAGTTGAGCGAAGACGCGTTGATTGCCCGGGCTAGGTCTGCGATGGACAAATTGAATTCGCGTAAGGTTTGTTCGCTTACCTCGACAGATATTTCCAAATCCCGCGCGCCCATCAGAGAAACCAAGGTCACACTGGGCAGCGTTAGCAGTTGATCCGCGAGTGACTCAGCGGCCTGGCGCAGCGTCATTTCGTCGCGCTCGGATGTCACGACGAAGGTCATAACATCGCTGACGGTTTGCGCCCGTTCTATCTCAGGTTGCTCTGCATTTTCTGGGGGGAAATCTGCGATGCGCTCTACGGCAGACTCAACATCGTCTTTGACCTCCTTGTCATCAACGTAGTCCTTGAGTTCGATGGTTACGGTGCCGACGTTCTCGGCGGCGGACGAACGCACCTCGTCTACCCCTTCAATGCCGAGCACGGCCTCTTCTACCCGACGGGTGATGGCCTCTTCCACCTCACTGGGGGTTGCGCCAGGGTAGGGAACGACGACGGTGATAATACCGGGGTTGAGAGTCGGAAATACCTGCGCGTTCAGACCGATTCCTGAGATCAATCCGCCGATCAGCAGCAGCCCCATCACCAGATTGGCAGCGACAGAATTGTTGGCAAAGTAGGCAATAACGCCAAAGCCGGTGGATGGACTGACTGCCTCAGTAGCCGATTCCTTCGATGCAGCATTGACGCGTTTTGTGTCGTTACTGTCCATGGCGTTAGCGGTCCTGCGACCCAAATGGGATGGTCGCTACGGGCTTGCCGGCGCTGATGCCGGATACGTTGCCGATCACAATACCTTCACCGATGTCGAATCCTTCAATCACGATGCCATCGGGGTTTCTGCCCAGCACGTTTGGTCGATGTTCACGCAGGACTCCGCCCCGCACATGCAAGAGCAAGTCGCCTGCCTGCAAAGCTGCCTCAGGAATCACGAGGCTGTTTTGGTGTTCAGGGCCCTCAATGATGACATCCGCAAACATGCCGGGTTTGAGCTTTAGCGCCGCATCCGCTGGGTCTTGTGGTAACGGTATATACAGCCGGGCGAACCGGCTTCGAGAATCCAACTCGGCGCTGACCCGATCGATAAAGGCATCGAGGCGCTGGCCATCCGTGAGAATTTGCACCCGCCGATTTTTTACCGGAGCGATTTGCCTAAGATCGGATTGCGCGATAGGCACCACAAGCTCGACGCTGTTCAGTGCATAGGCCTGACCAAACGACTTGCCACTGCTGATCAGTTGCCCAATTTGCGCGCTGCTTTGGGTAATCATGCCATCGAACGGCAAGAAGAAACGCGTCCGCTGCAGATTTAGCTGCGCAATGTCTGCGCGGGACTCGGCTGCCAGCAATTGCGCCTCGGCTTGGGCGATCTGTGGCCGCAGTGCGACTAAGCTGGGTACGGTTTTATTCGGATTAACCAGAGCGTAATTGCGCACAGCGGCGTCACTCTTTGCCCTTTGCAGCAGTAGGTTAGCCATCTGCACTTCCACATCGGCTCTAGCTTGGCGCAGTTGGAGCAAAAATTCGTCCTGTTCAAGCTCGACTAGGATATCGCCCGCCTCAAACGCGCCGCCAACGACCATCGCTGGGTCCATCCGGGCAATTCTGCCGGTTACCTGAGTCACCAAGTCGACGCTGCTCGACACGCCGACGGCACCGTTACCTGCGACCACGACTGAATTGGTTCCGGCCAAGGGTGTGATGATTGCGACGTTGGGCGCTGGGGTGACATCGGCCGCAGTCATGCCTGCCATGCCTTGTACGCTCGCCGGAACGGCAGGGGCTCGGGAGTAGTAAAGGGCTGCGACCATTAACAGCAGTATCAGGGCAATTTGCAGGATACCGATGATGCGAGACCGACCGCTTGGCGTTTCCGCTTGGTCAGGTGCCGTTTCAGCGCCACTTGCGTCGAGATCGGTCACCGAAATGCTAGCCTCGTCATCGCTTAGCGCATCCAGATGGTTTTTTTTCAGGCTCTTCAACATCAGCGTTTACCTCCGGCCAGGCGATAGAATTAGTGAAGCGGCGCAGGTGCTTAATTGGGCTCAGTATCCTGTGGCAGTAATGAACGGTTTGTGAAGAGTCTGGTTCGTTGGCAAAGAGTTTTTCGACACCGCTGGCGCTGTTAATTAGTATGCACTGTCGCGGTGCGGGTGCTGATGGGTTTGTCATCCCATTGCCGTTGCGCATCTCCACCTCTGAGTCTATCCACACAACAAGGAAATACCATGAGCGAATCCGAATCCGATTTGTCGGACCGTCGCCTCGATCAACCCGTGCAGTTTAAGTCCGGTCAGCAAATGAAAAATCGATTTATGCTGGCTCCGTTGACCAATTCGCAGAGTCACGCCGATGGTCGCCTGTCTGATGAAGAATTTCACTGGCTTACCATGCGTGCCAAGGGTCAATTTGGACTAACGATGACCTGTGCTGCCCACGTTCAGGCTGTAGGCCAAGGATTTCCGGGGCAGCTTGGTATATTTGGCGATGAGCACCTCGAAGGGCACATTCGGCTCGCCAAGGCCATCAAGGAAGAAGGCAGCATTGCCGTAGTGCAGTTACATCATGCCGGTATGCGCTCGCCCGAGGAACTGATCGGGCAGGCGCCCGTTTGTCCTTCCGACGACGCGGAGACCGGCTCACGCGCACTGTCTCTCGCGGAAGTGCATCAACTTCGTGACGATTTCATTGCTGGCGCGGTGCGCTCCCAGCAGGCCGGTTACGACGGCGTGGAAATCCATGGCGCCCACGGCTACATCGTTTGCCAGTTTTTGAGCCCGGAAACCAACCGGCGCGAGGATGAGTACGGGGGGTCTCTAGAAAACCGCCAGCGGTTGTTAATGGAGATTGCCGCCGGTATTCGTGGCCAATGTGGTGCGGAATTCTTGTTGGGCGTTCGAGTATCCCCGGAGCGATTCGGTATGCAGCTGCAGGAGGCTCTGGATACCTGCCAGCGGTTAATCGACCGAGATCTTGTGGATTTCTTAGATATTTCTCTTTGGGACAGCTTCAAGCTGCCGGCCGAAGAAGAATATCAACAGCAAAGTCTGCTGGACTATTTTGCGCAGTTAAGACGTGGACAAGTCATGCTGACGGTTGCCGGCAAAATACGCACGGCGCAGGAATGCCGGGCTGTGATCGCCTCCGATATCGACTTCGTTACCATCGGCAGAGCCGCGATTTTACATCACGACTTTCCGCAGCACGTGCTGCGGGACCCTGATTTTGAGCCGATTGCTAATCCAGTGAGTCGAGACCATTTGCTCGCGGAGGGTTTGAGCCCGGTGTTCGTTGATTATATGAACTCTTGGAAAGGCTTTGTCGCAGAAGATTAACGCCGGCTTCACGGTGACTTCACCGCTGCGGCAATACGATTTGGCAAGTTTTCAAGGTTTGTCGTATGAATCGTATTGGCATCATCGGAGACGTGCATGCAGAGCATGAGCGTCTTGCAGCGGCACTCGAATTCCTTGCCAGACAGCGGGTCGATGCACTCATCTGCACTGGCGATTTGCCGGACGGAGTTGGTGACCTAGACGCCTGCTGTGAGCTGCTGCAGGATGCCGATGTGATGACCGTTGCCGGGAACCACGACCGCTGGTTTTTGCAGGATCGAGTGCGCCACGTGCAGGATGCACATCTGCGTGAGCAGTCCCGCGCGGAGACCATCCGGTTTATTGAAAGTCTCCCCAAGGTGCGTACTCTGGCGACGGATGCTGGCGAGCTAATGCTCTGCCATGGCGTGCTTGAGGACGACTTGGCCAAAATCTGGCCTGGCTCCGAGCGTTCTGCCAGCCGCTGTTCTGCCTCGCTCGACGCATTGCTGCAGCAGGCGAATCCGCCTCGCTTCGTGATTAACGGGCATATGCACTTTCGCACCGTTATCGACTTCCCCAGCACCCAAGTGATCAACGGCGGCACGTTGAAAGGTCAGTATGCTGGCTTTTCCGTGTTGGATGTTGGCAATGGTCAGATAGACAGTTTCAACTTTGCCGCAGAAGATGCGATTGAGCCAGCGCGCCAACTGGATTTAGATGCTCGCCCGGAGCGTCGGGTATGGCGAAACACAAACGATTTCGACGGGCAGTGGCAGCCAGTTATTCTGCACAATGCCTGACAGACAGTAATAGCGGGTTGGCGGAGCAATGATGGATCGAAAACCAGACATAGGCTGGGACGACTTCGCTAAACTCGATATTCGCGTGGGCACGGTGGTACGAGCTGAGGCTTTCCCTGAAGCCCGCAGGCCGGCAATAAAGCTTTGGCTGAATTTTGGCGAGGGCGTTGGCGTGCTCAAAACCAGTGCACAAATTACCGCGCGTTACGCGCCGGATGTTTTGCTTGGCCGACAGGTGGTCGCAGTAGTGAATTTCCCGCCGAAGCAGATTGGCTCGTTTATGAGCCAGTGCCTTGTGCTCGGGGCAGTTGAATCCGGCGGTGATGTGGTTTTGCTCAGTGCCGACCAACCGGTTGCTGCGGGCGCTTCCATCGCCTAGGACAAGCTGCGTATTTAAAGCCCCATTGTTTAGCAAAAGCGCCAACTGGCCTTTGCGCTCAGCGCGGCCTTTAGCGATAGTGCATGCGATTTTGTTTCCATTTCTTACGGATGACAGGAGCGAGCATGACAACATCCATGGGCAAAAAAGAGGCTGATTACATCGTAATCGGCGCCGGCAGTGCGGGCTGTGTGCTGGCAAACCGTCTATCTGCAGACAGCAACAATCAGGTGCTTCTGCTTGAGGCCGGGGGCGAAGATAAGAATTTTTTTATCCACATGCCGGCCGGATATGCTCGACTGGTACCTGAAGCTAACGCGTCGAATTACGCTTATGAAACCGAACCGGGACCCAACGTCGATGGCCGTCGCATGTATTGGCCACGCGGACGAGGCTGGGGCGGATCGTCTTCCATCAACGCCATGGTCTATATCCGGGGGCACGCAGCAGATTACGAACGGTGGTCACAAGAGGGCAATGCGGGTTGGTCCTATGCAGAAGTGCTGCCGTACTTTAAACGGGCGGAATCTTTTGAAGGCAGCGGTGATGATGCCTACCATGGCGACAGCGGGCCACTTAACGTAAAAAAATCCAGCCGCACCGATGACCTTCTGCTGGACCGATTTGTGCAGGCCGGCGCACAAGCAGGTTTTCCGTTAACTGACGACTTTAATGGCCGTCAGCAGGAAGGCTTCTCGCGCTATGAACACACCATGAAAGGCACCAAACGCTGCAGTGCGGCAAGAGCCTATTTGCACCCAGTGAGGGACCGGCAGAACCTTGAAATTCTGTCTCATACCTCAGCAGACCGAGTGCGGTTTGAGGGTCGTCGGGCGGTTGCTGTCGATGTCGTCGTGCGGGGCCAGCGACTGACGTTGACCGCGCGCAAAGAAATCATCTTGTCTGCTGTAGCACTGAATTCGCCTCAAATTCTGCGCCGCAGCGGCGTTGGCCCAGCGGGCCAAATTACCCCCCACGGTCTGGCCATGGTGCACGAATTAGCCGGCGTTGGACAAAATTTGCAAGATCATATCGGCGTCGTCAGTCAATTCGGCTGCACTCAACCGGTGACGCTGGCGCGTTCAGCAACACCCTTGGGTACCCTCTGGGCTGGGATCAAGTATCTGATCGGAGGCGGTGGCGATGCATCCTTTCCGCCAACAGCGGGCGGTGCGTTTATTAAGTCCCATCCCAATAAGGATTTGCCAGATATGCAAATTCATTACGTCAGTGCGGCCATGGCAGATGTTCACGGCAGGGCAGGCGTTACCCCTGGGCACGGATTTTCCAGCATTGTTTATGCCTGCCGTCCACAAAGTCGCGGTCATGTCGGTTTACGCGATGCTCAAGTTGATAGCGCACCGGCCCTGCATCCGAACTATTTTTCCGTGGAGCAGGATCTGATCGATACCCGTAATGGTTTTCGGGAAACACGCAGGGTCTTCATGCAGAAAGCCTTTGACGACTATCGTGGCGATCAGCTCAAGCCGCCGGCTGAGATAAATATCGACAACGATGATGAACTTGACGCTTGGATTCGTCGCACGGGCGAAACCCTCTACCATCCGGTAGGTACCTGCAAAATGGGGCAAGATGAAATGGCTGTGACCAATGAACACGGACAGGTGCATGGCCTGTCCGGACTGCGAGTCGTGGACGCTTCGCTGATGCCGACATTGATTGCAGGTAACACCAATGCTCCTACAATAATGATGGCAGAGAAAATTTCCGATGCTATTTTAGGGCATCGGGCGCTACCGCCCGAGATGCCAGCCTAGTCACTGGAGCGACAGACTTGGTCCGACGCAGGGACGAGCGGCACAGATAGGGCGGCAGAGCGAGAGGGCAAAAGACGAGAAAGGTAAGATAGGGAGAGGAGAGGGATCCCATGACCGATACGATAAACCGGCGAAAATATAAGACCGGTGTCCAAGCGCGGGCTGGCCGGCGCTCAAACAGGCTCGTTCTGAACGCCTGCCGGGCTCGGTGTAGGGTTTTGCTATGTGCCTTGCTCTGTGCGTTTCCAAGCCTTGCGTCGCCGTCGCTGGAGGCGCCACTGCGCCTGCTGCCTCTGCAAGGAGAGCTAAGTGCAGCTCAGGTGAAACATCTGGCTTCCAGAGCTGGCTTCGGCGCAACTCAAGCAGAAACCGAGGCGCTAACTGGACGCTCTGCAGCGCAGGCGCTGGCCTTTTTTGCGGGCAGCGCAGAGGAGTCTACCGAGGCGGCATTTCAACATTCAGGAATCTTCGATCCCGGTCTCGATCCATTCCCGCCCAGCCGTCCGGCGACTACCGAACTGGCCAAGCGACAGGGTCATGCTTTGGGCATTGAAGTTAAACCCGGCGGTAATCGCCCGCTGCAGCCTATCGTAAACACGTTTTTTTACTGGTTACGCGCAAGCCGCCTGGAAACCGACCGCGTGGCGTATTGGTGGGCTAACCGAATGCTCAGCAGCAAACGCCCTCTGCAGGAGAAAGCGGCGCTGTTTTGGCACGGTCATTTCGCCACCAACGAAGACAAAGTACGCGACTACCGGAAGATGGTGCTGCAGGTGGAAACATTCCAGCGCCACGGCCTTGGTAATTTTCGGGATCTGCTGATTGCCGTTGCACAGGACCCTGCCATGCTGGTGTTTCTGGACGCTGGGGTGAACACCAAGAATGCGCCTAACGAAAATTTTGCCCGAGAGATCATGGAATTGTTCACCATGGGTGTGGGCGAATACGGTGAACAGGATGTGCGTGAAGCCGCAAGAGCCTTTACCGGCTGGTCGGTCAGGGGACTGGAGTTTTACGTCAATCCAGAGACTCACGATGCCGACGAGAAAGTGTTTCTCGGCCAGCGCGGCTCTTTTGATGGCATTCAAATCATTGACCAGATTTTGGCGCGTCCGCAAACCAGTCGCTTTATCGCTGCTAAGCTGTACCGGTTTTTTGTTCGGGATGAATTGACTGCTGCGGCGGAAGCCCAGCTAGGTGAGCGGCTTCGCGCACACGACTTCGATATTGGCGCGTATTTAAGCGAACTGTTTTTGAGTGAAGATTTTTATGCCAGCCAAGGCGAGCACATAAAAAGCCCGGTCGAGCTCGTGGTGTCGACCTATCACAAAATGGGCCTGACAACGGTTCCCGGCGTTCCGGATTTCAACGTGGTTACCGGAGCCTTGGGGCAACGCCTGCTGCATCCGCCCACGGTTGCCGGATGGTCCGAGGGACGAAGCTGGATCACACCGTCGCTGCTTTTTGAACGCGGCAATTTTGTTTTAGATGTTGTTTTTCCCGATCTCAATTTCGTGCCGCCTGATCGGTTTCCGGTATTTACGCCTGAGGTGGCGCGGGTACAAAAACGCTTACGTACCGGAATGAGTGTATCTCAGGCAACCAAGCCCACGGGCATGATGAGCGGCGAAATGGCGCAATCGAACGCCTTGGCGGATCGTGACGAAGCGTTCAACACCCGATTGGGCAGTATGCGTGGCTGGCAGATGGCCATTGAGCGGGTCCGGCCCATTCCCAGAGATTTTGCTCGGCTTAATCTGTCCCAACAGGTGCAGGATGCCGGGCTTGGATCGTCGCTGGATGTTGTACTGCATTTCGAGCGGCAATTCTTTGAGGTGCCGCTGCTGCCGGGGGTGCGCGAACAGCTGGCCGAGTTGCTCGAGACGCAGCTGGGCACCGCGGACATCGCAGCATCGAGTAGTTATGCGGAAGAACCCTTGCGCCGCCTGCTGCATGCGATGCTGAGCAGACCGGAATATCAGCTTGGCTAGCGGTACTTAATTGGGAGGAGGGCGTGCTATGAAACGTCGTAACGTCATAAAAAATCTGGCTGGGCTGTCGTTGCTTGGGCCGATGCTAGGTTCGCCGGCAATCGCGGGTGCCTCTAAGGATGATCAATCGCCGATCTTGGTTGTGTTGGAGCTATCTGGCGGAAACGATGGCCTCAATACCGTCGTGCCTTATGCTGACGACAACTATTACCGGCTGCGCCCGACCATTGGCATACCCCAGTCGCAGCTGCTGGCGCTGGACGATCACTTCGGCTTCAACCCGGGATTGCAGGGCATTCAAAAGCTGTGGCAAAACGACGAACTGGCGCTGATCCACGGCTGCGGTTACGACGATCCGACCTTTTCGCACTTTAACGCCATGGCCTACTGGCACACTGGCGCACCTCATCAGGGCAATGAATATGGCTGGATGGGCCGGACGGCGGATCAAATGGTGCGCCAGCGTCGTGAGGATATGCTCATTAATGTTGGTAGCACTCAGTCGCTCGCGGTAAAGAGCGCAGTTCACACACCAGTCGTATTCGACGACCCGCTCCGATTTCAGCGCAGCGGTCCCGGTTCCGTACTGTCCGCGGAAGCCGCACCAAGGGTCGTGCGCTCCAATCGCGACTTTTTATTAGCGGTTGACGCCAGTGCTCAAGCTTCGTCTGCGCGAATACGCCAAGCTTGGATGGATTATCGACCCCGGGCCGACTACGGCGTCGTACCCATGGATTTGCCCAAGGTCGCGGCCTGTATCAATGCAGGCCTGCCCACCCAGCTGTATCACGTCGCTGTGCGCAACAACGCTTTTGATACCCATGTGCAACAGGCGGCCTTGCATCGTCGCCTGCTCAGCTATGTGTCGGACGCGGTCTACGCCTTTGTGCAAGATCTGAAAGCCATGGGGCATGATCGCCGTGTGGTGGTGATGCTGCATTCGGAATTCGGTCGCCGCCCTAAGGAAAACGCGAATCTGGGCACCGACCACGGCAGTGCCAATCTCATGTTGGTGGCAGGCACGCCGGTGACAGGCGGGCACTATGGTCAAACCCCGGTTCTTGCAGGGTTAGGTGAGGGAGATAATCTGGCCTACACCACGGATTTTCGGCGGGTCTACGGTACATTGATCAGCGACTGGTTAGGTGTGCCCGCTCAGCGAGTGCTCGGAGGAGACCACCGCAGTCTTGCGTTTTTGGGCTGAATTGAATGCTTTGCACGGCACTAAGCGAGCGGGAATAAAACGTCATTGCGGGTCCTGTGGTCACGCCAGTAGTGGTATAAATTTCGGGAAGTTAACGCTCAGAGGAAATTGGAATGAAGGGTTACAAATTTTTAGCGGCCAGTCTTTTGGCCTTTGGCATGATTCAGCCGGTCTCGGCAGACAATCACCAGACCGACGAGGCGTCAGCTGATCAGCCGTTGAGTCTCGATGCCTTGGCCAGCGCCTTTGGCTGGGATTTGGCTGGTGCGCAGATTACGTCAGAGAAAGTGGCTGACGGTTTGTATGTCCTCTTTGGCGTGGGAGGCAATATCGGCGTTTCCATCGGCAGTGACGGCGTGTTGATCGTGGATGATCAGTTTCCGCAGGTGATGGAAAAGATCGAAGCAGCGATTGGTGAAATCGGTGGTGACGGCGTTGATTACGCAATCAACACCCATTGGCATTTTGATCATGCCGAAGGCAACAACGCGCTCGGTCCCTCAGGCACGACTATTGTTGCGCACAGTAATGCCCGGGCCGATATGGCGAAGGGCGGGCTGGTCAATCTGGTGATTGCCAAGTACCAACAGCAGCCCTATCCGAAAGCAGCCTTGCCGGTGCTGACCTTTGACGACCGGATGCAGATTCACTTTAACGACAATCAGATAGATCTGATGCACTTTTCGCCAGCCCATACGAACGGTGACACGGCGGTGTGGTTCCGCAACCAGAACGCAGTACACCTTGGTGACGTGTTCAATAATTCGGGGTATCCCTTTGTGGATGTGGATAGCGGCGGCGGCATTGACGGCATGATCAACTTTTGCGAACAGACGTTAGCGGCGGTTGGCCCCGATGGCATCATCATCCCCGGGCACGGGCCTGTAACCGACACGGCGGCGCTGTCCCGCTATGTTTACATGCTCAAAACCGTCCGCGCTCGCATTGCCGAAATGATTGATGACGGCAAGACGCTGCAGCAGGTGATGGACGCCAAACCCACGGCAGATTTTGATGAAGTTTACGGTCCGGAAACGGCCTCGTTAGGGTTCGTGAACAGGGTCTACACCAGTCTGAGTCAACAGTAATCGCACGCTACGGAGAGAGGGAAGCATGGCCACACAAGAGAATCGATTGCAGGGCAGAGTTGCCTTGGTTACAGGCGGGGGCTCTGGAATTGGCGCGGCAACGGCAAAGCGATTGGCCCAAGCTGGGGCGTCGGTATTTGTAACGGATGTGGACGCGGCGTCTGCGGATCGCGTCGCGGCTGAGATTCGCGATGCCGGTGGACGATCCCATGGGGCAGAACACGACGTAACCGACGAGGCTCAGTGGGAGCGCGTTGTTGGCCTGTGCGTCAAGGAGTTTGGCGGGCTCAACGTGCTGGTCAACAATGCAGGCATCGCCATCATGTGTGATGTGTTCGAGATGTCGCTGGCGGATTGGCAGCGCCAGCAAGCCATCAATTTGGATGGTGTATTTTTGGGGGTCAAACACTGCGTACCGGTCATGAAAGACATGGCCGACGGCGGGTCGGTGATTAATATCTCGTCTGTTGCAGGCCTGCAGGGCGCTGCGGGCCTGTCAGCCTACAACGCCACCAAGGGCGGTGTTCGTTTGTTCACCAAGGGTGTCGCCTTGGAGTGCGGCCGCAACGGATGGCCTGTGCGGGTAAACTCGGTGCACCCGGGCATTATCGTGACACCGATTTGGGACAAAATTGATCCGACCATGCTTGAGGATGGATCAAATAATTACGACCCAGTAGAAATGTCGGCCGAGGCCGTGCCGACCGGGGTAGCCGGTCAGCCGGCGGATATTGCAAACGGCATACTGTTCCTAGCCAGTGACGAATCCAGCTACATGACGGGATCCGAACTGGTTATCGACGGCGGTATCAGCGCCTAGTCTCAGGTCGCCGTCTGGTAGGTGCCGGGCGCGGTGCGCGCTAACGCATCGCCTCGGCGGTAAACCTGCGGTTACGCCTGCTTAACCCTCAAGCGTGCGCTTGCGCAGTCGCTGCATGCCCAGCAGCCAGCGGTCCACGTTGTCGCCTTTTCGGCGCACATACTCCTCGACCTCGGGGTGCGGCAGCACGTGAAAGCGCTCCTCCCGCATGGTCTCAACCACAGTCTGAGCTAACGCCGAGGCCTCAATGATGCCGTCGGTTTGGCCGTCGCCCAAACTGCGAGGAGCCATGGCCGTGTTCACTCCTTGCGGACACAGAACGGACACCTTAATACCGTCATCCGCGTGGGTAATGGACAAAAATTCGGCAAACTTGACGGCCGCCGCCTTACTCACCGTGTAGGGGCCGGAGCCTAGGGCAGCCAGCAGTCCGGCTGCCGACGCGGTATTGAGCAGGTAGCCCGAACCGCGTTCAATCATCCCGGGTAATACCGCGCGCGCCGCATACAGATGGGACATGACATGCAGTTCCCACTGCTGCTGCCAAACCTCATTGGCGGCATCGGTTAGCAGGCCGTTACCACCAGCGCCTGCATTGGAGCAAAAGACGTCAACTCGCCCATACTTGGCCTCTGTGGCTGCCACCAAGGCCGCCACTTGGCCTTCATCGGTGACATCACAGGACATGCCGTCGCAGCCAATGTCCGCTGCCGCCCCAGCGACTGCTTGCGCATCTAGGTCAGCCAGCATGATGCCCGTCGCACCCTCGCGCAAAAATGCTTCGGCCATAGCTTTACCAATACCGCCGCTACCGCCGGTGATTACAACCACTTTATCTCTAAGTTCCATTTTCTCCCCACCAAATGCTTCATCGTTTACTGCGGCAGTGTACGCGAAGCGGCGGTCGAGAGCAGGTATGAGCGTCAGGTTCTGCTATTCTTTTGCGGACGAAATCGGCCAACAGCTGGAATAGGGAGAAGCAAACAATGAGCGATACCCAGCACGCGACCCTGCGGGCAGAAATCGATACGGCGGTGGATACCGTCGCGCAGACGCTGATTGATGTGTCTCATGCAATCCATGCACGACCTGAATTAGCCTTCGAGGAGCATTTTGCCTGCGAGACGCTAACGAGCACATTGCGCGATCACGCACTTCCGGTCGAAACCGGTGTTTATACGTTGCCAACAGCGTTTGAGAGCACGATCAATCCTGATCGGGATGGCCCCACGGTTGCTGTGCTGGCCGAGTACGACGCGCTGCCCAACATTGGTCATGCCTGCGGCCATAACATCATCGCGACAACGGCACTGGGCGCTGCGCTGGCACTCAACACCGTCGCCAGTCAGCTGCCGGGGCGGGTGAAACTGCTTGGCACGCCGGCGGAAGAGCGGGGTGGCGGCAAAGAACTCATGGCGCGGGCAGGCGCATTTAAAGGTATCGACGCCGCGCTGATGATTCACCCGGCAGGCGTAAATTTAGCCACCATGCCCTCGATCTGCATCGCTGAAGTGGAAGTGATTTATCACGGCAAGGCCTCTCACGCGTCGGCAATGCCGCACAAGGGCGTGAATGCACTGGACGGCCTGCTGCTGGCTTACCAAGCCATATCCAATCTGCGCCAACACATTCGCTCTACCGAGCGTATTCACGGCATTGTCGAAGAGGGCGGCTCGGCGCCCAATATCGTACCGGACCGTACCGTGGGCCAGTTCTACGTTCGCGCGGCCAATGAAAAAGACCTAGCGGCACTCAAGCCCCGGGTACAGGCCTGCTTTGAAGCCGGTGCGACCGGCAGTGGCTGTACGGTGGAGGTAAATTGGGCCGGCGTAGACTACTTGGATCTGAACACCAACTGGCCTCTGGCCGATCGCTTTCGGCATCACGCCGAGCAGCTGGGACGCAGTTTTGTCGAGCACGAACAGGCGCTGAAATTTGGCGCAGGCAGTACCGATATGGGTAATGTCAGCTATCGCCTGCCATCCATCCACCCGATGCTGGCAGTGGCGCCGCCCAATGTTGTGATTCACAATCCTGAATTTGCTCAGTGGGCACGATCCGAACAGGGTGATGCAGCGGTGATCGACGGCGCCAAGGCCCTCGCGCAAACCGCTGCCGACTATCTGTTGTCCCCAGAGCTTCGGCGGCAGAGTGCCGAAGCCTTCGAGTTGTCTAAGGGCTTATCCTGACGCCGAGCTGACACTTTGCCCTCCCAGCGGATAAATTCGGCAGGATTCCGCCGCGACGGCAGGACACTGAACGTTACCCAGTGTTCGTCATTGCGTTCAATCGGCTCATTGTCAAAGGCATGAATCGATGATGAAAACGCTCCGCTATCTGTTTGAGTCGTGATGTGTTCGATACCCAGCCGAGGCAGGGCAACCCGCTCGGGCCAGCCGATATCGGCATGTCTCATTATTGATTTGAGATAACGGTTTGGTCATAGCGGTTCCTTGCTGTTGCTGAAGTTTTGTCGCCCATTGGCGGACAGCACCGTGCGACGCGGCATAGACGTTAATTGCGATGCCTGAACAAGGGATTTGTTGCACAAAATCATGATCAGTCGGTCTGCGGAACTTGCGGCTGTGGTTTTTGGTGACTCGTGCAACAATGTGGCCTGAGGTTTTAACGCAAGGATTTGCGGCGATGTCGACGAATCAAGAGCAGCGCACCAGCGTTATCGAGCTGACTGGAGCGACACCGTTTGCCAGCGGTGACAACCGCCTATGCTTTCGGCATCCAGATTTCCCTGATCGATGCATCAAAATCTTGAGAGAGGGTCGGGCCCGCAGTCTGCAAGCGTCATCACCATTTTATAAGCGCGCGATGCGAGAGGCGTACTTTGATGACAACAGGCGGGAGTATCGAGCCTATCAGCAGCCTGCCATTGTTCGGGGCAATGCGGCCTATGATCGTCACATCGCACGATGTTTTGGCTGGGTCGAGACTTCGCTGGGCAATGGTCTTGTTACGGACTTTATTGCCGACTCAGAAGACGAACCGGCGCAAACGCTAGAGGCTTACGTCGCATCGCATGGCCTTGATGAACCCGTGCGGCAGGCCGTGGACGAGTTTTGCGAATTTCTGCGCAGGTCACTTGTGCTGACCAAAAATCTCATGCCCCACAATCTGGTACTTGCTGAGGATGGCGGCGATCTGCGTCTGGTATTGATTGACGGATTGGGTCTGTCGACGGTGTTGCCCTTGGCCAAATACGTTGGCTATTTTGCGCGGCGCCACGTTGAGAAGCGTATTCAATGGTTCAATTTTCGCCTAGAGTGGGAAGTCAGTGACCGCTCGGTTTCCTGGCGTGACACGGAGACACGCTTTCGATTTCGCGGTGTCTCGCCCACCTATCGGTTGAAAGGGTTTTGACTGTGCAGCATACAAGGGCTTGGTCACAGGCAGTTCATCGTAGCAAAACTGCGCTTAAGCGCGTGCTATTCCCAATGGTGTATCGGTCACGAGACAAGTATCGCTGTGTCGTTTGCGGATACGTCGGGCCGTTTGCGCACAAGAAAACGCAGAAGTGGTTGCGCTCGCGGCTTAACGCGAAGTGCCCGGGCTGCAGTTCCTTAGAGCGGCATCGTTTCCAGTGGCAACTGCTGGATGAGTTGCTCGCGGGGCGTGATCGATCTCAACTTTCCTTACTGCACTTCGCGCCGGAACCCTGCTTGGAAGAGCGTCTCAGGCCGCAATTTGGTGAATATCTGAGCGCTGATTTATTTCGCTCAAACGTAGACCGCCGGGTAGACGTTCGCAAGATGCCGATGGCTGACAATTCCTTCGACGTCATTCTTTGCAGTATGGTTCTGCACTACGTCGAGGGTTTCGAATCAGGGTTGCGAGAAATCTATCGTGTGCTGAAACCCGGCGGTATGGCCATGCTTCCAGTGCCTATGATTCACCAAAACACCTGCTATGAACCGGCAGCGGATTCGGTGCTGAACATGGTCGTGGAGCCCGGTCCCGACTTTTATCAGGCATACAAGGCTTTCTTTGACGAGGTGCAGGTTCATAGTTCGACGGATTACGACGACGCTCTGCATTTTTTCCTTGAGCAGACGGATGAACACCCATTCCCCATGCGTCTTGACCATCAAAAGTACGCTGACACGATCCCGGTATCTCGCAAGGCGCTGGTAGCAAACCCAGATTGAGGGCTCCGTTAAGAAGCTCAATGAAAAAGTCTGCATTTCTAGCTGTTTGAACTTGGCCCTTTTATCTCGTGGGGCTGCGGTGGCACTACGTCGGCGACGAGATCTAACGACTTCCACTCGGCTTGTTCGGTATCTCGATCATCGCTCGGCACATGTTTCGACTGACCCCGCTTCTCCATCGGATGGATATAGCGCGGGCAGTTAATCCAAGTGCGCGTCAGGCTAACCTCAACTGCCAGCCCAACGTCTTTCCACCGCGCCAGTACATCTGGGTCGCGAATCAAGCGCGCATTGCCCTGTATGCGAATCCGGTGGGGCTCCACGGTGTCGATAAACAGCATGCCAATTTTTGGGTGGTCGGCAATATTGCCCATGGAAAGCCACATGCCATTGCCGTCAAAACACGGGAAAAGCAGGGTGGTTTCGTCCACGATCTGAACAAAGCCGCTGTTACCGCCTTTGTAAGATACAGTGGGAAAACCGTCGGCATCTACCGTGGTCAGGAAGAAGTGGTCCTGCTGGCTGATAAAGGCCTGCGCGTCGGCGTCTAGGGCGGGCACCACGATGATCTCTTCCAAGCGATCCGCCAGTGCGGTGGATTGAAACTCCTCCTGCAGCTGACGGTGCCCGGACTGGTAAAAATCGGCCACAGGCTTTCCTCAGCGGGTTGTCAGGGCGAAGCCTTCGTAACCTGCAGCAACGACCTCGTTGCATTTCTCCACATAGGGCGGGACCCCCAGATAGGGCATAAAGACCCGGGTCTTGCCTTCAACGTTGGCTCCGAGATACCACGAATTGCAGCCCGGGTAGACCGAGGTATCCGCAACTTCGTTGACGTGAGCCACCCAAGCGTCTTCCGCGCTGGGTTCGGGCTCGATGCTGCGGTGCTGATGTGAATTCATGTAGGCGATGCAGTCGGATATCCATTCCACGTGTTGCTCAATGGACGGCAGCATATTCGACAGAACCGACGGGCTGCCGGGGCCGGTGACCAAGAATAAATTGGGGAAGCCAGCGGTGGCCAAGCCCAAGTAGGCTTTCGGGCCCGCCGCCCACTTGTCCTGCAGGGTTTGTCCCTGCTGGCCGCGAATATCAATGTTCATCACGGCGCCGGTCATGGCGTCAAAGCCCGTGGCGAGCACGATGGCGTCAACGTCATGCCGCACATCGCCGGTGACGATCGCGTTGCCATCAATGCGGGTAATCGGCGTTTCGTTCAAATCAATCAGCGAGACATGGTCTTGGTTATAGATCTCGTAATAGTCGGTATCCACGCACAGGCGTTTGCAGCCCATTGGCGTGCTCGGCACAAGTTTTTCCGCCAGCGCAGGGTCGTCGACACGCTGGGTGATCTTGCTTTTGAAAAATTCCCGGGCGGTATCGTTGGCCTTCATGTCAAAGACCAAGTCGTTGTAGACCGCAAGAAAGGCGAGTCCACCCTTGGCCCAACGCGCCTCATAGGCTTGTTGGCGCTCGTCAGCAGAAACCTCCAGGGCCGATTGGTCATTGTCGTCAAAGTCTGCTCCGAACCCACGCTGCCAGTTTTCTTGCCGATATTCCCGATAACGTGACTTCAGCTCACGGACGTAGTCAGGATCCAAGGCCTCGTTATACGCAGGAATGGAATAGTTGGGCGTGCGCTGAAAGATTTTCAGAGACGTGGCTTGCTTGGCGATAATCGGCGTGCTCTGAATGGCAGATGAACCTGTGCCGATCACGCCAACGTTTTTGCCGGTAAAATCGACGCCTTCGTGAGGCCAGTTGCCCGTGTGGTAGACGGGCACCGTGGCCGCATCAAGTCCGTCAATGTTCGGGTAGTTTGGCTTGGACAGACAGCCCGTGGCCATGATCACGAAACGCGCTTGAATGTGCTCACCGGAATCCAGTTCCACTCGCCACTGATCCTGATCGGGCAGGTAGTGGGTCGCATCCACGCGGGTGTTAAAGGTCATCCCATCAGCCAGTCCAAAGCGTTCGACAACGTGTTCCGCATAGGTAAGGATTTCGCTTTGAGTGGCGTATTTTTCGCTCCATTCCCACTCTTGCTGCAGATCTTCAGAAAACTGATACGAGTACTGCATGCTGGGAATGTCGCAGCGTGCGCCGGGATAGCGATTCCAATACCATGTGCCGCCCACGCCGGAACCGGCTTCAATCACCCGCGCCTCCAAACCCTGCTGACGCAGTTTGTACAGCATGTAAATACCGGCAAACCCAGCCCCGACAATAACCGCGTCGATAGACTTTGTTGAATCGTTCATGTTCTGCTCTCCCAAGATTCTCGCCCAAAAACTACAGCTCACAGACTAGGTGAAAGTGGGAGCAAAATGCAATCTGGGCTTGGGCTCGGATAACCTTGTGGTCAGGTGTCCACACGTTGTCTTTTTAAGCATATCCCCTATAGTTCATCGCGGGCCGAGCAGAGTTTGTGGAGAAGGTTTTGGGGAAGGAAAATACGCAGAGCGCCGCGCAAAGGCGGCAGTCCATACACCCGCAAGCTGGGGATACTTGGGAGAGCATTGCTGAGCGGGAGCTGTCTGATCAGGCGCAAGAAACGGCCGTAGCACAGCTGCAAAGCTGGAACCTGCACGTCTTTGCGCGACGCATCATTGACGATGCCACCGGCGAAATGGGCAATCCGATTTTGCCGAGCGATATCTTGTTCTTAGAGCCGCCGCTGGCGGCCCCGCAACAGTGACCGCGGTCATTTCGAATGTTCGACTCGCCGCAGCCCATGAGGGTGTGGCGGAGCTTATTGTGTCGCTGACGTTTACTAACGGCGGACAGTCTCAAGTTGCCCTCGACACTGTGGCTGGCGCGCGACTCATGCAAAGCTGCGGGGCGACTCATGTAGATGAATTGATTGGTCAAGGCTGGGAGCTTGTTCGCGATGCGCTGGCCGGAGCATATAACGGTTTAGATTAGGAGAGATCATGCTGGATTTGATAATTAAGAACGGCAAAGTCGTCGACGGTAGCGGGCTGCCTGCCTTCGTCGCTGACGTGGGCGTGAAGGATGGGGTGATCGTCAAGGTTGGGCGCGTGCATGAACAGGCCGCGCACACGGTCGACGCAACGAACAAAGTGGTCGCACCCGGGTTTATCGATCCGCACACGCATTTTGACGCACAGCTGTTGTGGGATGGCGCCGCCAAGCCGGCCATCGAACACGGGGTCACCACGATTGTGCCGGGCAACTGCTCCCTGTCATTGGCGCCGCTGAAGGCCGAGCATCGTATGAAGTTGGTTGGCATGTTCAATCAAATCGAAGAAATGCCGCACAAAGCCTTTGCCGAAGGAGTGGAGTGGAACTGGGAAACCTTTGATGAGTTTGTCGCGCGCATCGGCAAAGATCTGGACATCAATGTCGCGCCCCTTGTGGGCCACAGCGTGCTGCGTCTGTGGGTGATGGGCGACGAATCCATGCAGCGTACGGCAACAAAAGACGAAACCGATGCGATGTGTGCGCTCCTGAACCAGTGCCTTGAGGCCGGAGCAATAGGCCTGTCCACGAGCTTTGTCGACATGGACGAACGCCTGCAGCCTGTGCCAAGCCGCTACGCGAACACCGATGAGTTAGATGCACTGTGTGCCGTACTATCCAAGCACAGCAAAATCCTCCAAGTAGTGCACGAATTCTATGATACGGATTTAACGCTGGCGCGCGTCGACCAGCTGGCTGATATCAGCCTGACCCACGGCATCAACACCACGCTGTCGCCGCTGTTTGTGAGTCAGGATAATGCCGAGGGCGCCCAGCAAATCATGCAGCGGGTGACCGAGCACACGGCACGGGGCGCACGGGTATGGCCGCAGGTGCAGACTCGGCCCATCGATATTTCCTTTAACTTTGCCGTGCCCAGTTTGCTGTTTATTCGTCTGCCCAAGTGGTACGCGCTGATGCGCTTCAACACGCCGGAACAGATCATCGCCGGCCTGCAGGACGCGGATACCCGGGCGACCCTCGTTGCCGAGGCCCAAGGCATGATGTCTTTGTGGAATCGTTTGGTGCTGCGTCAGGTGCAGTCCGACGCCAACCAGATCTACGTAGGGAAAACGTTAGAAACGATCGCCGCCGAGCGCGGCAGCGATGCGCTGAACGTGATGATCGATATTTCGCTGGAGGAAGACCTTGAGGCACACTTTTTGTCTGCAGACATGGGCCATAACGACGACAAGCTGGTCGGTGACCTGATGAATCATCCCAACGTCATGATCGGCGCCAGTGACGGCGGGGCGCATATTCTGTCCTTCGCTACGTACGGTGATACCGGCTATTTGCTCGGTCATTTCGTTCGCGATACCGCCTATCTCGGATTGGAAGCCGCGGTGAAGAAGATCACCTCAGATCCGGCGAACCTGTGGGGTCTGGGCAATCGAGGTATGTTGCGCGAAGGATTTATTGCCGATGTGACAGTATTTGACGAAGCGACCATCGACCGCGGCGTTGAGCACTTTGTGCAGGACGTGCCGGGTGACGGCTACCGCTACGTGCGCGACGCCCTCGGTGTGGATACGGTCGTTATTGGCGGTGCAGTCGCCTACGACATCGCCAGCGGTTATCACGATGCGCATCGCGGTCAAATCATCGGCTAACGCGGGAGGGGCCGACGGGGACAACGAGTAGAGTGGCTACACCCCGTCCAAGGCCGCCAGTTTGTTGATCCGAATCATGGATTGGATTTCTTTTACGTAATCCATGCCTCGCTCGGAATAGCGCAGCAGGTGATTGGCCAAGGCGTTGCCGGTGACCGGCTGATTTGCTGCCCGTAACGCCGCTCGAGCTGCGCGCAACTCGGCGTAAGCGCGATGGCTGTTGATGTTGCGCAAATAAGACGCTACGGCGGCATCAACACTCTCAAAACTCGCCACCTCGTGCACCTGACCTTCCCCCCGGCGTTTGGGGACGATGCCGCAGCCAGCCTTATAACACCACTGGCCAAACAAATTGTTGCCCTCGCGCGCAAACCGCGACGTGCCCCATGCCGACTCCATGGCCGCCTGACTCAAGGCCAAAGACATCGGCACGGTATCCAGTCGGACCAGCAGTTCGGCGCGTTGCGCCTCAGAGCTAGCTGCAGCATCCACTTCGTAGCGGTTTACCAGCTGCTGAAGAAAGCGTCGGTCTGACCCAGAGAGCGCCTCGTCAGAGGTGTCCGCCAGCGTCCGCAGGCGCGCCCGATCATCAAGTACGCGCTGATTATTGGCAGCCACGATGGGCTGCAAATAATCAAAGAACGCTTGTTTTTTCGCCCTTACGTCAGTGTGCTGGCTAAAATCCGGCAGCGGTGCGTTGTCCATTTGCAGGGTTCGCTTAAGCGCCTGCAGTGGCGAGACATCGTCGCTGCCAGGTGCAAGAAAAAGCCATCCGGCAGTCACGAGGGCCACTGCTGAGAAAATCCAGAGACGCGTCTTCATCTATCAGTCCTGTTGTCCGGCAGAAGCTGCGCCCACATGGTCGGCGAAAAAGCGCAAAATATCCGTGTTGAGTTTTGCGCGCAGCTGTTCAGCCGGAACCGACCCAGCAAAGCCCACGCGTTTGGCAAAAGTGGACAGATGCGGAGAATCGGCGAAGTCCATGTGTTTGGTGCCGGTCAAAATCTCCGTTTGCACCGGCACGGCACTGTTGGTTTCAAAGCGTGAGAGTTTCTCGTAGTTCAACGGTTCCCCCCAACTTTCTTGCCCTAGGTAGAGTACAGGTTTTGCGGCTCCGCGGTCGATAACGGGCTCCGGCACCGGCACCATCCAGCCGTCCAGAACCACCGCGGCGCGAATTCGCGGGTCGCTATCTAAGGCCATAATGCTGGTGGCGCCCCCGAAGGAATGACCAAAGACACCAATGCGGCTGAGATCTACCCGTTGCCAAAGCGGGTTAGGGCGGGCGGTTTGTCGCTCATCTTCGCCACCGGTCTGTGCTGCGGCGATGACATCAAGCATAAAGGCCACATCAGCGGTTCGAGTGGCCAGTTGAGGTCCTCTGGCCGCCCAGAACTCCTCTTCCGTCGTGATGCCACGGCCACTGGAGCGATAATCTGCCGTGGTACCGTCATCAAATAAGGTCAGGAAGGCATCGAAGGCGTGATCTGCGGCAATCACCACATAACCCCGGCTGGCCAGCTCTTCGGCTTGAATGGAATTTTGGGTTTTCATCCCGCCTAAGCCGTGAGAGAACACGATCAGCGGCAGATTGTCGGCGTCCGGATGCAGCGCGGCGCTCGGCAGGCTGTGGGTCTGCACGTCGCGGATGTGATTCACCAAGAATTTGGGCAGTCCCATGGACTTGGCGAAGGCTGGCATTCTTACGTCGGGTTCGGTGATGTAAGCCAAAGGCGCAGAGACTTTTGTCGGCAAGGATGGATACCAGTACTGGACCACAATGCGCCGCAGATCGTCGGGATCGTCCGTAAAGTCCTCGGAGCGGGAAGCGTCCTGCCAAGTTTCGACTCGGGTTCCTACCGCATAAGGCCCCTCAGGGGCGGGTAAATCGTTGAAGGGCAATGTCGTTCTGAGAACACTGGAGCAGCCAAAAGTGGCCAGCACTGCCAGCAAAATAAACGCAACGCGCATGCTCAAATCCGTAATGCTGAGAACGCAATTGTGCGTGCGAGGGCGTGATTGAGCTGTGAAAGCTGGGCTATTAGCGGCGATCCAAGCGTTGGGTCAGGTCGCGTTTATCCGGCGCGTGGTAGTCAAAAATACTTGCCAGTGTGTAGGCATCGCGTAGCTTGCCCGATGCTCCCGCGGTGTTGAAACCAAGGACCGAAATGCCGGATACCACGGCGCCGCGTTTTTCCAGCAGCTTAGTCAGCCCTCGCAGCTGACCGCCGGTCTCCACCCAATCGTCAATCAGCAGAATACGCTCGCCTTGGCCAAGCACGGCTTTGTTGATCTCGAAACTGCTGGCTTCACCGGTGTAATCCACAAACCGCTGACGCGCCACGTTGCGTTTGATGTTGGGTAGCTTGCCCGCCTTGCGAATTGGGACCAAGCCCAGCTTCAACTCTGCTGCGACGGCGGAGCCAAGAAGAAACCCCATGGACTCAGGGCAGGCGACTTTGTCGATGGTCGCTGCACGAAAGGGACGACACAGATCGAGCACCAGCGAGCGAAAGACCTTGGGCTCAGTAAACAGCGGGGTAAAATCCAGCTTGGTGGTCGCTGCAAAGTCGATGTGTTGCAAATAGTCTTCTGGGGTCATGGGGTGCTCGGTTGGTGTAAGTAAAGCCTACCAGCGTCGCGCCACGTATCTCAGGCGTCAGTTTGCCTGAGGTAATGTGCGGCCAGCACTAGTCCGCATAGACCAACGGAGTCGTCTTTTCCAGCGGCACCATAATGTGGGCGTACTCGGAGCCTTCCCACATGACATAGGGTCCACCCGCATAGGGATCTCTGGGCAAATCGCCGAACAAGCCTTGGGGAACCAGCAACATCAGATGTGGGCCTTCTTGCACCCAAGTATTTTTATCCTCGTCGGTGTTGAAGGGGTCATCATTGTCAACGGGTATGTCACCCACCAGCATGTAAGAAAAGCCGATGGCGGTGGTTTCATTTTTGTACGGCGTCTTGTTCATGTACGCGTCCAGCCAGCCCAGCCAAACCGCGTCAACGCACATGGGGTTTTCGTAGTTGGGCGGCGTACCCACCATACAGGTCCAGCCATTGTCGCCGTCCTGCAACACCGTGTTGTCTGCATCGAGAATACGCGCCTCGTCGCTGACGTTGGACGGCGCTGCCGCCTTGGCCAGGCCGATTTTTTGCTCGACGGTCAGGGCGCCGATTTCAGCGCTACCACCCACGTGGCCGCCTTCATGGTGGCCGGCAAAGGCCGAGGCCGAGCACAGTAGGACAATCCAGGTGCCGAGGTGTTGAGTGATTTTCACGATTGATTCCTTAAACAATTGAGACAACGGTCGCGCCTAGGGTGATTCGGAGTATTGGTAGTAGCCCTCTACCGGAATCATCAAATGCGCGTACTGGGATCCGGGGAACATCAGATAGGGCGAACCGGTGCGAAAGTCGCTGGTATGACCGGCAATGGTCTGTGGATCTTTTGGCATCAACATTAAGTGGGGACCAGACTCAATCCAGTGGCCGGCATGCGCATCTGCCTTGTTCATCACCATGGGGGTCGTATTGTCTTCCCCCACATCGCCATGCAGCATCCACATAAAGCCATCGTGGTTCAGTTCCGGCGTCGTTTCGGTCAGGTAGGCCTGCATCCACTTGAGCGCCTCCTTGTCAGCGCAGATTGGCATGGCTTGATGGGCATCAGGCCAGCCAGCTTCCGGCATCGGGCGAGCGTTACCCGGCATACACGTCCACCCGTTACTGCCCTCACGCAGCACATCATTGCTCTGGTTTAATACCGTCGCGCGCTCGCCAATAAAAGACGGAGCTGCGGTGGAATACGCCCAAATTTGCCACTCGGCCGAGGTGTGCGGTGCGTCCGGTTCGCTGGCTTGGCTCATCAATGGCACCAAAAACATGACCAATAGCAGATTACGAATTGCGGTAAACATGTGGTTTCCCTTATTGCGTTGTAACAACGAAAGTCTGATGGTTAAACACGGTGGAGCATATCAAGACCGCCCCACAGGGCAAGAAATATGCACCCAAAGTTGACGGTGCGGCGTGCCGCTGGGCCGCACGGAACTAGGCGCCGGGAATGGTCAGAGAAGGAATCCGCAGGTGGCGGGACATGTCTCCGATTAACGAGCGTTTGATTTCACGCACGGCAAACCGCCACCTTCCGCCTTCTTTCTCAAAGGTGTCAAAGTACTCTCCGACAAATATAGCCTGTAGCGGGAAGTCATCTGTGGCTTGATAGACGGTAACGTAGGAGTGGGCGCTGGCGGTGGCATCGCCGCTGTCCAAGTCGATGCTGATGTTAGTGATGATGTGCTTAGTACGCGGCGTGCCGTCGGCGTAAAGAATGACATTGTTAGCCGCTTCCGGACCCGGTGTTTGGCCCTCAGCAATCCATTGGGCATGCTGCAACAGGCGCTGTAAAGTTTTAAAGTCGCCGCAGTCGATGGCATAACAATACTGATTCATCAGATCGCGAATGTCGTTTTCTGCACTCATGAAACATTCCCTGTCGTACTACTGGAGCAGCCTTTGAATCATTTGAATTTTGATCGTCTTAGCGAAGTCTGCACGTGGCTGACGACCTTACCCGTCTACATGTTTCATGGCGAGTTGACCGCGGCATTGATTTTGTACGCCTACGACAAGCCTGATCTCAATGCGGTAGACCATGCCGTGCGCATGGTGTTGAACTACCAAGCGTCACTCGAGCAGCCCCTGCACCATCAGGCATTTGTCGAAATCGTCGCACAAGTCATGGCGCAACAACCGCCACCGGAGTTGGTGGCCTTTCTGGCCAGAGACGTCACCCACTAGTTGGTGGGTTCAAGTGCATCGGATTCCTTCGAAAAAGTAGGGCAGGTTTCCGTACTGCATCAGCGGCGCTTCTTTCTCTACGGCAGCTGCGACCGTTGGTGCTACCGATTTCCGATGGCGGGCGAAGAAGTATGGGAAGAAAAGAAACAAAATCCCTAAGCTGCTTATTGATCGGTCGCCCAACGGTAGTAAAACGCCGACGGGTAGCATTGCCACGTAACTTTTTTTTTGTTGAATGATCTTCAGAGGAGGGTTCCCAGAGTCGTTGGGGAAACGGCTTAACTGAGCATGGAGTTGTCATCGTGGACGCCGTTGCGGTCGAAGCCGGACATCAACCGAGTTGTCCTGTCCACACCCGTCCAAAGCCTGTTTCCTCAGTTTTCGCGCTGATTTTTGATGGGCAAACGGCGCCTTGGGTTTGTTCTCTGTGATCAGGCGCGCCTTCTGCACCAAAAATCCTGCCAAAGTGGTGCTTCAGTCATCGAATCAACCGCAAAACGCAGCAGTGCCCTCAGATTAGCGTGGACATTGAGCCCGCGCTTGCCGTTAACGGATAGCACATTGAATCCCGTGGTTAGGGAGGCAAATAGATGCCTGTTAACACACTGTCCCATTCGTTGACGAAGTAGCCTCTACCTTTCGCGTTGTGGCTTTTCTGTGTCCACGCTTCAGTGGGCGTCTTACCGCCAAGATTCGAGTGAGGGCGTACGCTGTTATAAAACAGCTGGACCAACTGCAAGTCTGTGTCGACATACGCCCGTTGGAACGTGTCCTGCCGCGCATAGTATTTGAACGTGCCAAAAAATCGTTCGATACGACCGTTTTGCCATGGTGAGGCCACGTCGCTGGTTTTGTGTTTGATCTGTGCCAAATGAAGTCCCAGTCGAAAAATCAGCGAGGTAAAGCAGGCTTCATTATCGGTTTGAATGAACTTGGGCATGCCGTATGTTCGGCAAAAGCGAAGTACTTGCCTCAGCAGAGTTGCGCTGGTTTTGCGTTTGACCTGCTCAAGTGCCACGCAGGCGCGTGTACCGGTATCGATGCAGCCAAGAATTCGAATGGGTTCGCCGTTGACGTCGGGTATATGCGTCAAGTCGATTTGCCATAATTGGTTTTTAGGCCAGTTTTTGGCGGGTTTGTTGTGGACTCGTCTGCGTTCTAGGGTGACGGCGTATCGGTGTTGGCGCAGTTTTTCGTATACCCAGCTTTTGCTGATGGTGATGTGTTTATCGTGCTCGTACAGTCGGTTGAATAGATAACTGATCGCGCGACAGCCTTTGCGGGGATACATAGCTTGCAGATGGATGACTTCTTTCAGCACCCAGGGTGGCTTCGGTCGAGTGCGTCTGTCGCAAGCTTGTTTTGTCTCACTGGTGTGTCTTTTGTCACGAATGGCGCTCTTTTGTCGGATGTAACGATGCCTTCTGAACAACAAAAACGTATGGAAACACCGTGTTAGAACCAAAAAACATACGGTAACGATTGCCCGCGTAATGAACAGCGTCATCATCAATTCCCTGCGTATTTGCCTGAGGGAGTTGTCTGTCGTTTTACCGCTCGCAGAACACCGGGCTATTGCTGTTTGAATCGTTTCGAGAGGCAGGTCACAAAGTAACTAACTGTTGTAACGGATTGCTTGGCAATGAGTGTTCAGTTCAGCCCGTCTGCAGCAACTCATCGGGTGTGCGATAGGGCGGCAGAATGTTGTTCGCCAGCCACTCATCGGAATCCGGCCGCGGCAGCTGATAGCTGGGCTCGCCCTTGCAGCTGATGCGGTACATCAGTCGGGCGTCATCCGCGCAGTTGATAATACTCTTGGCCGGCGGAGCATTGTGAACCGTTGCGAAATTACTCCACACAGTCACGTCCCCGGCATGATGAACGTGATCGTAACGGTATTTTGGCTGCAGGATATGGGCTTCGATGTCGTCCAGAAACTCGCGGGTCTCTTGATCCGTCAAACCGTCTATTTGCACCGGCGCAATGTTTTTTCCTCGAGAGGCCCAGATGGGGCTGTGCAGCGATTTGTTGCCTGTACGTGGGTTCGTATACACCAAGGGGATCAGCCAGCCCGGGTCCGTTACCCGTAGTCTTCGCCTGACCATTGTCTGCTCCAGCTCTTTTTGTTTTTCGTCAGGCAGATCGGCGAAGGCACGAATGGTGTCTGCGTAGGCGGTTTCACCATTCAGCGGCAGGGCCAGGCGCCGCGCGTTCAGAGTTGCATCTGAATCCGGATGATAAAAACCCTCAACAGGCGGTACGTCGTCCACCCAAGTACCGTTTTGGGCGTTGCGCGAGGTGGGCGCGCGCTGCACGTAAAACATGCTGGTGGACAGCGGTACCGGCTCGAATTCGATGTCGGTATGCCAGTGCAGGCCGCTGGCGAGCTGTTCTTGCTGATCCGGGCCGCTGCCGGGCAGATTGGTCACTACATAGACCGCTGGGCTTTCGGCATCTTCCACGCACCGAATGTCATCGGGAAAGGCGAGATTACACAGGCTCGCGGTTTGTTTTTCATGGGGCGGTAGTTCCAGTGGTACCCCGTGCTTTTTGTATTCAATGTAATTGGCGTAGTTCTTTGGGTGGGGTATGGGCGCGCCAAAGTGATTGGCCAGTCGCTCCAAATAGCGCAGTCGGAAACCGTTTGTGCTGCCCTGATCGGGAAAGCTCATGATGCTGTAATGATCAAGCAGCCGGACAAGCAGTTCGGCTTGGGAGGCGGATAAGGGCTGAGTGAGGTCCACGCCGTGTACTCGAACCCCCATGTGCTGACCCTCTGCAAGGGGCGTCGTGTGGGCGGCGGCGCCGAATAATTCTTGCAAGCCGTCATTCAGCTCTGTCGATGTGGTGGTCTGTGCGTTCATAAAGGCCTCCGATTACAGCTGGTATTAGTGGGCGACGTTCATGGCGCGGGGTGGCCGCACCACAATTTCAGCGATATTAACGTTGATTGGCTGGCTTACCGCGTAGATCACGGCGTTGGCGACGTCGACGGGGTTGCACAGCATGGGCTTGAGGTTATTCGCCAGCGTTTCCAGTGTTTCCGCAGGTAAAAGCTCGCCGGGGGTAAAGGGAATATCCAGTCCCGCGGCGCTGATAAACTGTTCCGCGAATGCCGGTGGAAAATTGCGGGCAAAGTTCGTTGATGTTGCGCCGGGCAGCACATTGGTGATGCGAATGTCGTCGTTTTCCAGTTCGTCGCGCAGACTGGATGAGATGACATTAACCGCGTGTTTGGTGGCACCATAAACCCCGGAATTCGGTCGTTGAGCAGAGACTGAAGACACGTTCACGATGTGACCTTGGGCGCCGCAGCTGCGCATCGCTCTGACCCCAGCCTGACAGCCTGCCAACAGGGCGAGGATATTGGTATCGACCATCTCGCGCCACTTATCCATTTCGCCGTCGATGATGGAGCCCGGATATTCAAGGCCCGCGTTGTTCACCATGATGTCCAGTCGCTTGGTCTCATCCAAGGCCTGCTGGACCAAGGCGGCGATGCGGCCCTTTTCGTTAATGTCGATTTGGGCCACGCTCGCGGTGCCTCCGCCCTGTGCAATGCTGTTGTTCACCTCTTCCAAAGCGGATTGGGTTCTGCCGACCAGATACACGTGGACGCCGTGTTGGCCCAGCAATTCTGCGGTGGCTCGACCGATACCGCTGGACGAGCCGGTAACAATGGCTGTTTTTCCTTTGAGCAACTCTGTTTCGTCCATAGCGTACCTTGGTATGGTGTAAATCGTTCCTCACGAAATTGACAAATGAGACATATTTTGTCAATACGTAGAAATCACGGGGTCGAAATCATGAACAGGGGTGTTTGATTTGCCAGCGAACGATAAACAGCAACGCATACTCGATGCTGCCTTGGCGCAATTTACTCAGTATGGGATTCAGCGCACGTCGATGCATGACATCGCGCAGAAAGCAGAAGTGTCGCGAGCGTCGCTGTACTCCTACTTTAAGAACAAGGATGAGATTTTTCGTTCCGTGTCCATCGGCGTACACGAGCGTTTACTGGTTGATGTGGACGCGGTGCTTAGCGGCGGCGACAGCGCAGATTTGGGTGAACGCGTTTTTCAGGCGTTGTTCATACGCCACAGTCGGTTTTTGAATCTGGTGTTGGACTCCTCTCACGGCGCGGAATTGGAAGACGAATACAGCCGGCTGTGTGGCGATGTGGTGGCGAACGCGAACGCCAAGTTCGAAGCGCGATTGGCGGGCGTGTTCGACGCGTTGTTCAGCAGCGATAGCAAACGCCTCGGTTCTGGCTCCCTGTCACCGGCTGGCGCGGCCCGCATTTTGAATTTGGCCGCTGCAGGCTGTAAGCGCGGCGTCAAAGACGCTGAGGAATTTGAGCAGCGTATTCGCAGCTTGGTGGACATCTACATCAAAGGCATCCAGGCTATCTAGTGTGGTTTTGATGCGAATCTTGGGCAGTAGTGCACGCTACCCCGGGCTTTTTGTTGCCCGGCGCGACCTAGTTCTGCATAGGAGCGTCATCGTCCCAGCGAAAACCCAAGCCGCCTGCTTGCCACACGCCGTCGCCAAGGGGGCTGGGGCCAAAGATATTCAGTTGAATGGGCAGGCCAAACTCAGGCATCAGGTTTTGCACGCCGCGTACGGTGCTCCGATGCAGGATGCGCAGACCTTGTTGCTCAGCAGATAGGTGCGCTTCGGGTGCCGCGCGGTGCGCTACGGCCAAGTTATCGATAAAGACACAGTCGTTGTCCTCGTATTCGTAGGCAATGGCGTATCCGTTGGTTAAGCCGGCGTTGAGAATATCGTTGTATTGGTGGCACAGCTGGCGCAGTTCGGCGGCGTCGAGCAGTCGAAACGCGTCATGGTCTGCTGCTTTTTCAATGACCGCGCCAGTCATACCTAAGTGCAGCCAAACGCAGAGGCGTCGCGAAAGAGGGTGTCTGTGCACGACAGGATGAACAACACCGGAGGTGGCGTTCACCGAGGAAAGGCGATGCCAGTAAGCTTGCTGCCGGGCGGTTAGCGCGTCAAAGGCGGCAGCTTGCAGTGCGAAATTTGTGCCGCCGCCGTTTTCCGGCGCACGAACCATATGGTAACCGGCGTGAGAAAATGTATCGACGTTGAAGCTGCCGTCGTTATGCCACTGCGGTCCTACGCCCTTGATGCCTTGACGGTGATCGTTGGACAGACGAAAGAGATGCGGGTTGCCCCCGGGTGTTGCCGGATGCACACCGTGGGTGCTGTGCAGTTCCTTGCCGCCCCACCAGCAGCTGGCTTGGAGAAAGTCGGTAGCAGACAAGGGCGAGCTGTTTTTGAAAACGACGAAGCCACGCTCGGCCATGGTGTACTCCAAAGCCTGCACAACGGGGCGCGGCGGCGGGACCGGTGAGGCCAAATCTAAGCCGCGGACCGCAGCGCCAATGGGTTCCAATGGCGTCAGGGTGGCACCAAATTCGGCAAGGGTCGCACTGCGCTTTGGATCAATGGCCGGAGTATCTTGTGCAGGCATTAATCATCTCCTGAAACGATCTGGAGAATATCAATCGCCAGACGATGGGTAGTCAACCAAATATCGAGCTCGGGGTCGCGAGCGCAGCTAGCGTCATGGTTAGCAAGGGGTGCGACGTAGCAGTGGATGCAGACGTGGGTGGCGTTTCAGACCGGTTCAATACTTGGGGATGCTCCTACGTGTATGCGGCAGGTAACGATACTGATCCGTTTGCTCTGTCTTACGTAATTGCGCGTTTGGGGTCGCATGAGCGGGCTGCGGGACGATATCGCGGCAGTCGTGCAATTTACTGAGCAGTTCGTGCTGTTGCGTGCATCAACGCGAAGACTGAAAATGAGGGCAACTTGGCGCTAAGCAGGCGTTATCACAAACATCCTTGAAACAGCGCCTAAACCGTAAGGAAAGCGGAGCGCAAAGGTATTTGCATGATCCATCAGCAATGGCGTTAAAAAGGATGACGTTCTTGGCTTGTGATCTGCAGTAAGTTGCAGGGGATACACGATTGATTTCAACACATGGGGAGAAAACCTTGGCCTTAATAGTGAACATAACGTGGTTTGTGAAACCGGAAAAACGCATTCAGTTCATCGCGGAGTTGAGCGGCAAATTGCCTGTGACAAAGGCTTATGACGGTTGCCGGTGGCTGTATCTTGCAGACAATGCAGACGCGAAGGAGGATAGAGTTGAGGCGGTTTCGATGTGGGACAGTCGCGAGAAGTACGATGCTTACCTAGCATTTCGTGAGGAAAGCGGAGAATTGGGCGAGTTCGCAGAGAAGTACTACACAGCCGATCCGCAGTGGAAATATATGACCGTGCTTATGGACTTTAATAAGTAACGCTCGCCTAGGGTGGCGCGACCAGCCGAGTTGGCACTGCACCCACGCATAAATGGCGACCAGTTTTCCGTATCGCCGAGGCGCTCTGCTGGCGCGTTTGGGTTAGTCTTGGCCCATGGACCACGTTTTGCTGGTGTGTCGCGCTCGTTCAAATTCGCTCATGTCTTCCAAGTCGGCGGGTGAAGGCCGGGGGATCTCGACTTTCGTTAACGGATTAACGCGCAGATCCAATATCCTGCTATCAGCGGCTGCGTCCTCGTGTGTCGCCCATGCCTCAGCTGTGTATGTCTTGGTGTTCATTCTTACGTCACCTCAAAGTTGTCGTTTTCCTGCACCGCGCCGAGGTCAATGCTCGCAGCGCTGAATGCTGTTCGATGCTTCGCTTGTCCAGTAGCCACCGGGGCGAATAGGGAACTCTCGTCGCCATTTAGACAAGTTGATGCCATAAACGTGCCACCTCTCGCTGGGTTAAGAGAATGTCGAAGAGGAGGGCAGGTTGGACCGAGGTTTGGAGCATGAGGGGTGAGTGCGCAGGAAACTCGAAACTAGCGGGGAGGTGGTGCGGGTCGAGTTCCCTGCGCTAAATGTGGGAACTTCTGCGTTTCCCTTCAACCTCGTGAAACTTTCTTGCGGAATTCGTGCCAAAATTCCGTCTGGCAGAAAAAAATAAAGCGCCTTGTGACAGGTCTGGCAAACGCTAAGAGCCCGAGTAGCAACACATCAGGCACCGAAATGGTGCGCCATTCGGGATTTTGCCTGTTTTTGCGCCATTCTGGGGCGATGGGTGCGCCCCAGGCTGCAAATGTACGTTAAGACGAAAGCAGGATCGAACGAGCAGATTTTGTGTTGTTGAGTAACTTCATCGAACGGCACCGTAAATGCGTAGTACGATAAAGGCTCTCTGCTAGCGACAGGTAAACAAGAGCTAACATCAGCCTCACCTGCGACTGCCAGTTAACGGATTTACAAAACATGAAGCACATCTTTACGGCCCTGCTATTTTCACTGACAACGATCGTGTCAGGCTGCACAAGCACAACGATGACTGCCCAAGACCAAGCCGACTCAGGCCAAAAAAAGAATTGTGGCAGGGCAATGACGCAGCGCACGAGGTGTGACTGGTGAATAGCACGCAGTGAACGACGATTAAGAGCAATAAGGGAGACTATGGCTACCGCACCTTCAATCATGACTGGTGGCTGCAAATGCGGCTCCGTGCGCTATGCGTGCAACGCGGAGCCCGCGTTAATTTTTAACTGCCACTGTGAAGATTGTCAGCATTTCTCTGGCGCACCTTGCACCACTGCGGTAATGGTGCCCGAGGATGAATTGGGCGTCGAAGGCGAGCTGACGGGATTTACTACTGTCGGTGACAACGGCGGTGTCGTTCATCGCTATTTCTGTCCCAAATGCGGCACGCCTGTGATTGTAAAACCAGAGGTATTCGTTGGGATGAAAGCACTAAAGGCATCGAGCCTTGACGATGCGTCTTGGGTTAGACCGCAGATGGATATATTCCTGAGGAGCAAACAACCGTGGATTGAGCTTGCTGCTGACACGCAAAAATTTGATGAAGGCCCAAGTTAGGGATTGCCTGCGAAACATGGGACACGTCATGACGGCTTTCCTGCTGACACTGATGCCTTTGATGTTCAAGGCACCCTCATACGGACGTTTTCAAGGGAGGTAGCGGCAGATAAGGCACTTCAGCTTTCTCTTGTTTGTTTCAGCTCTTCGCTCTACTGTTGATGCCCGTAGACGACGATACAGGAATGCCAAAATGCCGCCTAAAGCACTGTTTTATTATTACGCCGTCGCCTACGTTTTCGTGTTTACCGCTTACTATTTCGTGAGTAATGCATAGCTGCCTTCGTCGACGCTAAAGGCAGGCTGCGCTGGACGATTCTCGAGCACCTCTGCCACTTCCGCAGGAGCTAACTCTGTTCAATCGCACATGGTTATCGCCTTTAGCACTCGATTCTGATTCAGTTAGACATACTGCTTTCACTACGCTAGTTGACCAGGTCTTGGCTGACAGCCAAGGCAAGTCAGTGTTGGTAGCCAGATCACGGATCGCCTTTGACAATTTTGGTTACAGCTTGATGTATCGCCGGTCCTGTTTCAGGACCTAACGATACGATTTCGCCGTAGGTTTCTTCTTCATCGCCATAGACCCATGGTGCTTTATTGTCCCATTCGCTTTTTGGAATGATGTAACCTATCGCGTCATTGGCAAGGTTAATCATTAAGTTGACCTTTCCGGGTAGCTGACTGCGTAAGTGAGGCACTTCCTGAGGTGGCAGCAAATAATCCGCGCCGACAGGGTTTTCGATACCCCCCACGGCGATTTCTGGATACAACTCACCGGGAATGCCGGTGATGGTGGCGTTGCCTAGCTGGATAAATACGACCTCGCTACGATACCGAACGAAGGGTGGTGTCCAGTGCAGTGTCGGGTCGCTGTCCACGAGGCCGGTCAGGGTGCCCAATGCCAGCATAAAGTTGCTAATGCCAAGCTCAATTTCGTCTGCGCGAATTGCTAACTGGGGAGTCATGGTTTTGGAGAAGTCGCCTCGCTCGGCTGCCTCAATAACACTGTTTGCAAGGCTGTAACCGAAGGCGCGGGCCTTTTCATGGCCTGCCTTTGTGATGTTTTTTTTCAGGAAGGCGTCGTAAACAGGATCGCTAGGGCCTGAGGTCATCAGGCCTCCTATGTTACCGGTGAGCCATAAGGTGGTGCCACCCAGTCCTGGCTTGCGTAACTCGCCGTCGTAGTAAATGCCCTCGCTAATGCCCTGGCGCAAGTAACCCGCAATGTCTGCGGTCAACAGCAGGTTTCTGTCCCAGGCGAGCTCTACATGAATGCCGAAGTTTACCAACGTGCCAATAACGGAATTGTCTGAGCGTCTAAATAGTAGGGCGCGAATGTCCTCGTCGATCACAGTGGGCTTGCGCTTATCGACGATTGGAGCCAGTGGGTCAGTGGCGATGCGCGCAATAGACATTTGCGCCGGCTCTAGGTTGGCAATAGCTACTTCGACGGCGGACAAGATGTTGCGCTTTAAAGCTTGCATGTATTGCGGATCGACGCCGCTGGTGAATAGGCCTGGTCCCCATAAACCTTGGGTGTCTGGCCCCTCATGGTTGTGCGTCGCGTGCAGCATAAGATAGTCGAGTTGCCACTCCTCCGGTACCGATTGGCGTACATCCAGAACAAACTTGCGCATCAACCCAATAGTGTCGGTAGCAACAATAGCCATGCGGCGGTCACCGTCCTCGATTACCACGGCAACTGCCATCAACTCATCCTTTACGCCTTGGGCAGGGCGTTGCTTCTGGAAACCTGCAATCCAAACCGGATCAAAATGCCCGTTGTTGTTGCCATCGACCCACTCGTCTACATCAGGGTCAAACTGCGCATCATCATTTACGTCAGTCCATTGATCATGGACGTCTGGTGTAATCGGAACTTGCGCAAAACCCACTCGAAGACTAGTTGCCATTGCGGGTAGGGATAGGGCGCTTAGGCAAGTGAACAAGATAAGGGATCGGATTGGAGGTCTTAAAATCGACATGCATACACCTTCGTTCGATAACCAATGAAGTCGACTGAATATATCATTCAGTCGCATCTAGAAGAGCGCTTTTAGGCTTGGGTACTTGGAGCTGCGTTTCTATCGGGTAGTCGCGCGCCGCAATTTGTTCCTAGCGGTGGAATTTCGGGCATCTGTAACCGGACAGCAGAACTTGTTCTCAAAGCGGCGCCGGTGGCAAATTTCACCAAAGCAATTCGTCCCGAGTAAGAAAAGGAAGTCTTATGATGATGTAGATATCAGCGGTCTGCTTAATGCTAGGATTGGGAGGGAAGCTAGACGAGAGGGAAAAATCGATATGACGCTTTTGAATGACCCACGACCAATATCGGCGGATTCGCATGCTATCGAAAGTTCGGAAGTCTTTGAGGGTTTGGCTGAAAGGTTTGGCGATGATGCCCCGAGAATTGTTCACTCTGAGGGAAACGGCGACTGGATTACTATCCCAAATCAACCCAAACGTGCTCGCAACGTAGCCATTATGTGTTTGGCGGGTACTAGGCTGGACTATGAAGTGCCACTGCCTAGGGCGCACGCGTCTAAACCCAGCGCCGGCTCCATGGATGATCCGGAGATTCAGGCTTATTTTAAAGGTGGCTATGCGGCAATGCGCCCGGGACTCAAGGATGGCTCTCGTCGGCCGGATGATCAGGACATTGACGGCATTTCTGCGGAAATCCTATATCCGGGATGGTTCCCGATGTTTGGCTTGCCAAACATCGACCTCTTGGTGGCCCTGCAGCGGAACTACAACAACTGGATGTACTCTCAACAGGTTGCATCAAAGGGTCGTTTGGTTGGTTTGGCGGCATTGCCTGTGCAACAACCTGAAAGAGCGCATGAGGAGTTGGCTCGAATTATTAAAATGGGGATGAAAGGAATCGTTATACCCTCCAACGCGCCCAGAGGCAGACGATATAGCGATGACGTTTATGAGCCGATGTGGGCCCTGGCGGAAGAAGCTGGGCTTCCAATAGCCTTTCATGTCGCATGCATGTCTCACGCGCCGGATTGGTTGAAAGCAAGCTCAACTCGTGACCCCATCGTTCAGTATGCGGGCTCCTCAGCTTTGATTCACGACACGTTGGTGGAGTTAATGGTGCGCGGTGTCTGCGAAAAACATCCGAATTTGAAGTTTGTTTTGGCTGAATTCAATGCAGGTTGGGTAGCCCATTGGCTTGACAAAGTTCACCAAGGCTGGGCGAGAGAGTACGCAAAAGACTCCTCGAGTAAACCGCCTATGGATGTTTTGGAAATTTGGAAGCGCCAGTTTTACGCCACGATTGAAGACGACACCGCTGCGCTTCGTACTCGCGAGATGATCGGCGAGGATACTTTGTTATGGGGTTCGGACTATCCGCATACCGACTCAACCTGGCCTTGCTCGGCTCAGGTGTTAGATGAAATGTTTGAGGGCTTTGGGGCTGAAACCCGGGATAAAATTACCCGCACGAATGTGGCTAAGCTCTACTCCTTGTAACGATTTTTTCTCCTCTCGGTGCGGGGGCTTTTTATTCGGGCCGAGCCAGCAGCGCCTGACCTCGCGCAGAGCACGTGATAAAAAAGTGCAAATCTTTTTTTAGTGCCACTAGGTTTACGTACTCTTCTGACTTGATTGTGTCGGCATGACAGTACTTTGGAAGAGTACGCATGCCAAATGGGATACCTTTACCGTAGTAAACAATCGTGTCGTTCTGCTTGCATCTTTCGATGCCCCTAATTTCGCCTGTTTTTTTTATCGGAGTCAGTGACTTCGCAAACACGCTCTTCGCCCCAACTCAGCGGGGCGAGGGCAAGCAGGATGACAAGGGTTAGGTTTTTCATTGTTGGCGTTTCCAAAGGAGATAACCGACCCCAAAAGGCCATAAAACGTAGGCGAGCCACAACTGTCCAGACGCAATCGCAAGAAAGCTTGTAGGGACTCCATTGGTAACGTTAAAAACTAGTGCTCCTATCAGGTGGGCGGGCGCAAAACCCGCAACAAAGTAAGCCAAGGTAATAGGGTTGAATTTTGAGGCTACTTCCTCAGCATCACCGGTATCTTTCGAGGTGCTAGCTCCATTTTTTGACAGCTGCTCGCCTCGCAGTTTCACGTACATCCGTCTAGTAGCCTCGTCGTTTTCACCCAAGGCAAAAGCTTTCGCCCAAACAGCGTTATCGATTTCTTCGCTAACAAGTTCAGCCATCGCCAGTTCGTAAGGGTCTGTCTGCTCAGGGTCCTGCGGGATGTCCAAATCAGTGTCGTTCAACTTTGCAGCTTTTGCTTACTTAGCAAGGCGTTTTGAGTTGGCAACCGCAGGATCATTCGACCCAAATATGTCGCGAAGCAAGAAAAAGAGGAAGCCAAAAGCAATTAAGACAAGGACAATGGCGCCGCCAGAAATTTCAATCATGTTTGTCCCCTCAGTTATGAAAGGCTGGTCTCGATTATTTCAGCGTGTTGCAACTAAGGCCATGACTATACCCGCCCCCGATTCAACCCCCTGAGGGGCGATATCTATGTAAGTCATTGATTTTTTTGGAATTAATGGCGGAGAGACAGACCGCATTTAGTATATAAAATATACATAGATATCAGTTACTTATGGGACTATTTCCATCAAGCGGCGGTATATGTACCACAATATGTACCACATAAATCACCCTAGCCATTAGAGCAGGGTGGGGTTCTTTTTAGCCACCCGGGGAGCCTCTAGCCATACATCAGTAGCTGTAGGTAGACGCTGGGTACATTAGGGGTGGTTTTGAAGAAGAGTCACTGAGGCTCAAACAAGCTATCTAGCCCCGTAAATGCCTTTATCATTGTCTGGCAAGAAGCAGGCTCTCTGCATCCGCGTCTGCGTTCCGTCGACAAATGTAAAAATCATTTCGCCTTTATCAAGATGTCGGCTTACGGTATCGAACAGGTTGAATAATCTGAACACAAGCTTGGCATTCACATCGACTTTGATTGCGCTCGCAAGATTGGTGCAAGAAGTTTGTATATCTCTAGCCCCATTTTTCAGGGTACCGTCAACACGAAAATCGTGGATTAGCCCAGCAGTCGTTATGACCATTCTGTTGCCACACTGTTCTATTCTTTCAGTGTGGCCTAGGAACCCCGACTTCGCCAACCATAATCCTCTCATGTCTGGGATTCCTGCCGCTATAGGTTGTCGACAACGATATAAAATCGGCATGGGCATTTGGGAGAAACCGCAATCCGGCGTATAAGCCTTGGGGATATCATCTGCAGTCGGCCCCGCGCCATCTAAGACAGTGGGGTTGCAGTAATTCAATTGAGCGCCATCTGCACTGAAAACCCAAGGCTCGGTAGTGTCAGTTGGGCGAGGCCACGACGTAAGAAAAATAAAAATGCACGCGACCAGCAGGAGCGAGGAAAAAAACATAAAACGCAGTGCATACTTCATCTAGTTTTATCAGCCTTTCTAGCCTATCCAACAGTACCCATAAGCGTCAAAAGCAAACCAGTGATGATGTTTCTCATGTCCTTCTCTTGTCACGGTTTTTTTTCGCCAGCCCAAACTTCAACGGTCAGGCTCGATACTGCTTTATTTGAGCTCCCTCAATTACGGCGCTAGCTAGTAACCTTGCCTAGTTGCTCAAGTTCCGCGGCATATGTCGCTGAAAATCCTTCAATACCAATGAGAAAGTTCTGATAATCATCCGGCTCTAGTGCAACTGGCAAGGTTAGGTAGTTTAGCCGTGGGCTGCCTGCCAAAATGTCGTGTTCTTTCAACATATAGAACCAAAATAATTGTGCAGCGTCTGAAACCGCTTTGTGTCTCGAAACATCCAGTACTTGGTTTTCGCCTTCGCGTGCAGTATCGCGAATTACTGGTCGACGCTGCCAAATCAGCGTTATCAAGCTACCGCTTCCACAAGCCTGACAGGGTAAATCCAAGGCTCTCAGTAATGCGTTCAGTTGGTCTCGAAACCTGTCAGCATTCGAATTATGTTCGCGGCATTGCGCTGGACTCCAAAGAGAGGAAAGCACCGCGTCAACGGCCGCTAATGACAAAGCGTTTTGGTTGAAGGTACCACCACTATTAATAGTTAAAGCATGAGAAGGATCATGGCGCTCCATCCACTCGCGCTTGCCCCCAAAACCGCCAAAAGGCATACCTCCGCCGAAATATTTACCAAACGTTGTCAGATCTGGCGCTACGCCCACCAATTCCTGAGCACCCCCAGGAGCAAGACGTGAAGTCATCACCTCATCAAAGATCAACGCACACCCAGCTTCGGAGCAAGCTTTTCGTATCCGCTTCAGGTAAGACGCTGGTGCCACAGTTTTTAAGTAAATCCATGGATTGACCATCACCGGTTCCATGATGAACGCTGCTAGATGCGACGCATTATCTTTTATAGCTTGGCAGATGTGATTAGCATCTCCGTAAGGGACGTAGATTTTTTCGTAGGGTATGTCTAAGGCTAAATCCCCGCCGTGAATCCATGCGCCGTGATAAGCGCCTTCGTACATGAGTATCTTAGAGCGTCCAGTGACAGCGCGCGCAGTATTGATGGCGTAGGTATTTGCCTCAGAGCCTGTATTGCTGAAGCGAACCATTTCCATCGCTTTAAAGCGATCAATCAAGGCGCTGGCGACCTTCGCCTCCATCTTGTTGGGAGCTCCTCCTAACGCGTGCCCATTAGCCATTGCTCGTGAAACAGCGTCAATTACGGGCTGCGGCGAAAAGCCAAATAATCCTGCCGTGAAATTACCAAGAAAGTCAGTTACGTGCTGCCCGTCGGCGGTTGTCGCGGTCGCCGCGTTCGCATCGATAAATGTAAGAGGAAAAGGGGAGTAGAAAATAGAGGCTCTGTTAGTACCCCCGGCGATACCCGAAGCTTTTGCCTGTGCGAACGCGGCGGCGCTTGCCGGATTGTCTCTAGCGTACTCTTGTCTGGCCGTATCTAAGGCTTGAGTCATAATGGGAAGATCGATTAGATTTTTCATGCGGATTCCCTCCTGAATCAAACACGGCTCAACGCTTTCTTTTTCAACCAACAGCACTCATCAGTGACAAAAGCAAACCTGTGATGATCTGTTCTATGCATGCTGCTTATCGTGAACCTGGTCGAGACCAACGAGGCGCTATCGACAGCATTTGTCAAAGAATGACCTTCGCAAAGAAGAAAAGGAACAGCCCGAACATAATCGCATTCAGAATGGTTGATAAAATGAAACGCTTAACATGGGATCGCATGCTATTGTTTGACTCCCAATCGGTAAGTAGACCATTGACACCAAACCCAAACCCGGTTCCAAAGGTCTGCAGATTCGCACTTCCTCTTGTCTCCGCGAAAGGGCAGCACGTTAGCTTCAGCTTCTTTCTCTAGAATGAGTTTCTCAAACTCCACAATCGCCTCCTACCGCAGCGTAACGAACGTACCTCCAAGTACAGTGCGTCAGTCTTCGTCTGTTTCTCGTGCCCGGTAATGTCAGCAGAAATACGTTCAGGAACACCAGCTTGCTCAAAGTCATTAGCAGCTGTTTTGCGGATTGAGTAAAAGACATGCTGCTTACCATAGCCTATCTTTGTCTTTTGGCGTCCAAACCCCTTGGCCACATCTTGTGCTTCATTTGATCTCTGCTGCCGGACTATTATAGAAGCCAGTGAACTAATAAATATAAAACAAAAAGAGAAATAGCGAGAGCAAATTGATTCGGATTTGGGGGGGCGCAAGCACGCGCGCAATGCGTGCACACTGGATGGCACACGAACTCGGGCTCGACTATGAACCCAAACTGATCGGTTCAAGAACCGGCGAGACACAGACCGACGCATTTCGAACCCTAAATCCGAAAGGAAAGATTCCTGTGCTTGAAGACGACGAACTAGTCCTCACCGAAAGCGTCGCTATCGTCACCTACTTGGGAGACACCTACGGCAAGCATTCAGGGCTGATTCCCGCCTCTAATACGGTAGAGAGGGCCAGATATAACGAGTGGTGTGCATTTATCCAAATGGAACTCGACGCACACACGCTTTACGTTCTGCGTAAACACAGTGACCTCGCGGCGCAGTATGGTGAAGCACCCGCTGCCGTTAAGACAGCTATCGAAGGTTTTCGAACACAAGTCCAGGTTGCCGATGCTGCTCTGAAAGAGACGGATTATCTGGTCGGAAATTGTTTCACAGCCGCAGACATCATCATGACAACTACGTTGAAATGGGCAATCGCTTACGAGGTCGCGCTGACACCAAGGCTAATGGAGTACACAGACTTCCACGCCGCGCGCCCGGCTTATCGAACAGCGGGTCGATTGACGTTCAGCATGTCATCGAGTGCATGAATCTTAATCGCTTCCGTTACTCTTGGTCTCCTCTGCAGATCTATTGCCCGCAGAGCGACCGCAGCAAGCAAAAAAGACCTCAATCGTGCCACCTGCTCCATCACAGATACCCTCCTTGATATCCAGTTAAGCCCAGCAGGAGATCGCCAGTGAATGCTGCAGATTGCCAAAGAGTGTAAGGCACACACATAACGTGAGTGATGACGTATTTTGAGGGGGCATTTGGTGCTGCGGGAGCCCTGAGAATGCTGAGTTCCACACAAACTATCCAGCTGCAAGTCATCATCAGTTAGGCTCAAGGATACTGGAGTAATTACCCGCGTCGGAGGCGATAGGCCTGTCAATGTGTAGCTTTTCGTCAATTTGGGAACAAAACTGGCAGTTTTGAATTGCTCTTCGCAAAGGAGACTTTCGCCGAGTCGAAGCAGATAACCGGTTGCTGCTTCAAGCGTTTCGTCGGAATCGTGTCTGAATGGGTGATCAATGATTTTCGCTGACATCTTTAACGCGCATTGCAAAAACATAGCAGCACAGGGAGTCCTAAGCTGACCCGTGGGGTGCCCCCGGGTTGGGGACGGTGATCTGCGGTTTTAGAAGGGCTGAGTAGAAAATACAGGGCTTTGCGCCGACTCAGTCAAAAGCTTATTGGGGGTTTGATAGGAAGTAAAATCAATAGTTACTCGCAAGATATTGATTTTATTGCAATATTGGCGGAGAGACAGGGATTCGAACCCTGGAAGGCTGTTACACCTTGCTGGTTTTCAAGACCAGTGCATTCAACCGCTCTGCCATCTCTCCGACGGGGAGATTTTGACGAAGTCCGTATCCAATCACAAGGTAATGTTCGCCTGTTTGGCATCTTGGGTATTCAAAGTGCGGTCCACTCGCTTGCGCCGCGAACTTTATGGCGCATACTTTTCTTCTCAGGATGAGTCTCAAAAATGAACTGGGAGAGGGAATATGCGTTTGACGAAAATTTTGGTGATCGTTGCACTGGTCTATGTCGGCATTATTGCAACCTTTGAGTCATTGCTGGGCTACTTCCAGCCAGCGGATTCTAACACGATGGTCATCACCACCTACGATAGTGAAGGCGAGGGAGCCGATCGCGTTGTCGCTCGGCTTGAAAGCAATGGCGCACTTTATGTGGCGGCGAACCATTGGCCACGTGCTTGGTTCAACGATGCGCTGGAGAACGATAAGGTCGATATCACCTTCGGCGGTGAGACCCTGCCGTATCGCGCGGTGTTGCTGGAAGGCACCGACCATGACGAGGTAAATGCCCGGCATGGTCTGCCTTTGTCATTTCGCATTCTGACGGGCTTTCCGCCCCGATATCTGATGCGCTTGGACCCGCTATAGCAGATGACCTCAATGCGGTAACGCCAGCAAATGCTTAAGTTAACGGCCTCACTTCGTTCTGAACCGTTGCGGGAACAGATTTTAGATCAATGATTCCACCAAGGTCGGTCTGAATAGGCGCGCAGGTCCAGTTCATGGGTCCAGACCGATCGGTGCTGTTGCGCGACGTGATAGTAGGTGTCAGCGATTTTAGTCGGCAGCATCAGTCCGTCATGCTCCATACCCTTAGTCTCTCGCAGTTCCTGGAAGCGTTCAGGTCCAAGCATCTTGCCGAGCGTGTCAGGGGCGTCGACGGCACCATCAACAATGACGTGCGCGACGTGAATACCGCTGGCGGAAAACTGTGCATTGAGGGTCTGGCACAACATACGGCGCCCGCCCATGGCAGCGGCGTGACTGTGCTGACCCGCGTTGCCGCGAACGGCTGCCGTGGCAGAAGTCACGATAATGTTTCCCTTGCCGCGCGCCTCCATATGTGGAGTGACCGCATGAGCTGTTCGAAAGAGTCCGAACGTCGCTAAGCGCCACCCCATTTCAAAGGCCTTGTAGGTGGTCGCAGCCAGTGGTCGGTCGCCAATCTGTGCCCCTAAATTGAATATCACCGTGTCGATTGGGCCAATATCAGCTTCCACTGCAGCCACCCGATCTTCAATGCTATTGTCATCAATGGCGTTGAGCAAAAAGCCTGATGCGCTACCGCCATCATCCTGTATCTCAGCGACCATTCTATTGAGACCGTCCTCATCGCTGCGGCGACAAAGAACGGAGTGGTAGCCTTCCTGCGCGAATTTGCGTGCTACATTGCCACCGATACCGGCGCCGGCTCCAATCACCAAACATACGGGTTTCACTAGTTTTTCTCCTTATATTTTGACGGTTTCCAACGCAGAGGATGGCTGCGGTGGTGCGTCCCTGTCATTGTCTGTAACACCACGAATTCGGTCAATCCAAGCATCAAAGCGCATCAGTAGTGGCGGCAGAAATAAGAGATCCAAAAAGAGGGCGGTCACGATGATCGGCGTGATCAGCAGCGCCACGTTTTGAAAAATACTGGTGCTGGAGAAAACCAGCAGGAAGGTGCCAACGGCGAGGCTTAGGGTCGTGATGGTAATGGCAGAGCCCGCTTTATCAATGGAGTAGCGCACGGCTCCGATAGGAGTCGCACCCTCGCGTTTGGCGCTGATGTACTTGCTTAAAATATGCACCGAATCGTCTACCACTAAGCCGATACTGATGGAGAACAACATCAGCGTGTAAGGACTCAGGAGGCCTTGGAATAACCCCCAAAAACCGAACACGATGGTGGCGGGGAAGACGTTTGGGAAAATACTCAACAGACCATATTTTAGGCTGCGTAATCCAACGATCATGGTAAGAGTGATCAGTAAAAAGCTCAGTGAAAAGCCTTTGAGCAGTTCCGAACTGATGGTCTGATTGATGCGGGCATACAAAATCGTATTGTCCCCGCGGGTGATGGCAAAGTCCGGCGATACATTGTCCTTTGCCCAGGCGTCTATTTTATCTGCAAAGTTTAAGATCTCGACATTGGTTAAATTGGACGTTGCTACTGCCAGGCGCACCGCAGAGTAGTCGGCATTAAAGATCGGCTGCAGACTGGGTTCGATCTCCTGCACCAGCTGATAGCCGACAAGATAATCGATCACGGTAAGCTGATCGTCGGGAACGGTGTTGTAGGCTTCGTCATCATCGTGGTCGGCTTTGTGACGAGCCTTCAAGTAGTCGGTGTAGCTTGCCACGAAGCTGGTCTCTTGCTGTTGTTCCAGCCACTCGGTAAAGCGATTCACCTCCTGCAAAAAGGCTGGGTCGGTAATGCCGTAATAGCCGCTGCTGCGAATCACATAGACCAGAGATTGATCATTGCCGATTTTTTCGCGCAGAGCAGAAAGCACTATGCGAGCGTCGGAATTTTTGTCGATAAAGGCGAAACGGTCAGAATCCAGCTTATTTAAGGGCAGTAAACACAGGGTCAACAAAATGAGCCCGAGACTGCCCCAAAACAATGTGCGTTCACGGGTTTCCACTAGCCGTGTCATTGTGCTGATGAACGCTCCAATGCCCAGAGGCTTGGGAACCCGATTCACCGGGATCAGTAGAATCATGGCCGGCAGCAGCATAATGGTGAACACGAAGGCCCAGCACACGCCTATGGCAATGATGTTGCCAAAGCCGTAAATCGTTGGCGCCGAACTGAAGTTAAGGCTCAAAAAGCCCATGGTAGTGGTAATGGTGGCTAAGGCGATTGGCGTAAAGTTGATGTTTAGGCTTTCCACCATGGCAGATTCTTTGTCCAGACCGCGCAACAAACCTTGGGCGTAGACGGATACGATGTGTATGCCATCAGCCATAGCGATGACGGCAACTACCAAGGGACCGAGTCGCGAGATTTGATTAAGCGGAATGCCCAGCAGGGCGTGGGAGCCTAGCGTGACGGCCAGCGTGATCGCTGTGAGTACGAATAGGCTAGAGGCCGAAAGCAGCGAGCGCAGGCAGAACCACAGCAGCACCAGACCGACGACCAACACTAAGGGAAATAGAATTTGGTTGTCCTTAATGGATGCCAAATGGCTGTCCCGTTCGAACATTGGACCGCCAATGATGTAGAGGCCAACATCGGGGTATTTTTTGCGCACAGAGTCACGCAGGGCAACTGCTGACTCCGCCACGGCAAGGCGCTTCTCTGCCGTGTCTTCGCTGACCTTGAACTTGATTGACGCGATGGTGAAATCGCCTTGGGGCGAAAGCAGACTTTTCAGCAAGTCCTCATCCGCCAGAGCGATTTCTTTAATCTGGACCAGATCCGCTTCGGTAAGCGTATCCAGTTCAGGAATCAGATAGGTTCGCCCATAGGTCTGTTTATCGGACTCGTTGAGGCGGTAGTTGAGAATAGAGCTCACTGCAAGCGCCGAATCGACTTCAATGTAGCGCTGGGTGAGCTCGTCAATAGCGCCGAGTGTCTCGAAAGTAAAAATATCACCGGGTACTTCAAACGCCACCAGCATGGATGTGCTGGGAGGGAAATCGATTCGCGCCTGATCAACCTCTGCTTTGTAGGGATCACCCTTGCTGAGAATGGAGTCGGTGGTTCCGTCAAAGGTCGAAAACTGCATGCCCCAAGCCATGGCTCCGGCTACGATCAAGGAGAGTAGTGTTAAGGCGAAGCGGTAGCGAACTACCATCGAGCCAATGCTTGGTGTCATAAGTCGGTACCAGTTTGCTTCGAGCCAAAAGAGCAATTGTGCTATAAATCTCTCAGAACCGTTACGTCTATTCGTATGAGTAGTTAAACAAGAACATTGATTAGGAAGTTCTTATGCAACTTTTGCAACGTTTGAACCTGTTTGTTGCCGCCGTGCTGTCGTTAGGCCTGTCTTTTTCCGCATCTGCCGCTGATCGGGTCGGTGATTTTGCCTTGCTGGATCATACCGGAACATTTCATCAGCTCAGTTACTACGGTGATCACGATGCCGTGGTGATTTTGGTCAATGGTGGCACATCCTTGGCGGAAGATGGCTCGGTCTTAGCTTTGTCTAGTATTGCCCGTAACTTCGCTGGCAGTGCCCAGTTTTGGGTTTTGAACCCTGTGAGCACAGACAGCCGCGCGGACGTAGCAGGTCGTTTGCAGGCTGCCGGTGCAGACATGCCAGTGTTGATGGACGAAAGCCAAATGACGGCGAAAAGTTTGGGCGCGGAAAAACTTGGTGAAGTGTTGGTGATCAATCCGGCGAGCAGAGAGCTACTGTACCGCGGTTCCGTGGACGGGCTGGACGCCGCATTGTCGGCGCTGCCGGCGCAAACCTCTGCTGCGGGAACCGCGGGTTTAGGATCAGACATTGAGTATGTCGCTCACAATCGGATTTCCTATGCGCAGGATATTGCGCCGATTTTGGAGCAAAACTGTGTATCGTGTCACCGCGATGGCGCCATCGCGCCGTGGTCCATGTCCAGTCACGCCATGGTGAAGGGCTGGTCGCCGATGATGCGCGAGGTCGTGATGACACGCCGCATGCCACCGGGTCAGATCGACAACCACGTGGGTAAGCCGCTGAAAGATGTGGCGGGTCTTAGCGTTGAAGAACAACAAAAGCTGATTCAGTGGATTGATCAAGGAGCACCGAACGACGGTGACACCGATCCGCTGGCTGCGCTGACGTTTAGCGATGCGAAATATTCCTTGGGCGAGCCCGATATTGTGCTATCTGTTCCGCCGCAGACCATTCCGGCGACCGGCGTGATCGACTACCGCTATGTTCCTGTGGAACTGAATCTGGATCGCGATGTTTGGATTCGTGGCATCGAGTTTGTGCCCGGCGATCGACAAGTGCTGCACCACGTCATCACCTACCTGTCCAGCCCGGCTGACAAGAGCGATGTTGAAGAGGCGGAGGAGCAAGGCCAAAACCTTGGCGGGTTTGCTCCCGGGCGGCAGCCTGACACCTTCGAAGACAACAGCGGCCGCCTGATTCCTGCTGGCTCCAATCTGTTGCTGCAAATGCACTACACCACGTCGGGGCGTGAAACTGTCGATGCCACGGAAGTCGGTCTGTTTTTGCATGACGAACCGCCGGCCTACGTGATGTCCGGCGGAGTGGCGGGGCAACGGCGTTTCATTATCCCGCCTGGCGCCAAGGAACATAAACTGCGGGGCGAACAGCTGATTGAAAAAGACGCCTATTTGTACGAAATGATGCCGCATATGCACTTTCGCGGGAAATACATGAGCTACACGGCTGAATATCCAGACGGTACCTCGGAGTTGCTGTTGTCTGTTCCCAAGTACGACTTTAATTGGCAGTTCAAATATCAGCTGCAAGAGCCGCTGTTCATGCCCAGCGGCACCAAGCTGGTGGCGGAAGGGGCGATGGATAACTCGGATCGCAACCCCGGCAATCCGGATCCAACCAGACCTGTGTTCTTCGGTTTACAGACCATGCACGAAATGTTTTTTGGTTTTACGACGCTGCGTTATGAAGGCCACGTGCCCCGCGAACGCGTGGCGGTAAGCGAAGAAACAAGCTCTGGCAGCGCGGGTGTGGGGGGCGGCGAGTAAGCTGTGCAGCCGGGAAATCGCGCCTAGGGGGCGGTAATGTGGTGTGCCGCCTCGTTGCCGCTTTTGATTGAAAATCCTTTTAGGAATAAAGCGTCATTCACTGTTTTATCAGTGAAAATCGCGAGACTTAAAAGTTTGTCTGGCTGCGAGTGAGTCTTCGAGCAAATGGCCGGCGTCTTCCACATGACCGGCTACGACGTGAATGACACGACCCTCGCGTTCGACGATGCCCTTGAACTTCAGCAGCTGTCCCTGCAACAGTACCGCCCGAAAGCGTTCCATTACTGTGGCCCAAATCACCATGTTGGTGTTACCGGTTTCGTCTTCCAGCGTGAGGAAAACGACACCGCTGGCAGTGCCCGGTCTTTGCCGGCCGGTGACGACACCGGCAATACGAATCATTTGCCCCGTACGGCATTGCTCTAAATCCGTAGCACGTCTGAAGCCTTTGAGTTCTGGGTGTTCGCGCAGCAGGGTCATGGGGTGCGGCCCCAGTGTCAGTCCGGTGTAGCGGTAGTCGTTAAAGAGATCTTCGGTCACCGATGGCGCATACAGGGTGGCGCCATCTGACGCGGGCTGACTGAGCTCTGCGGAATTGGTTAAACCAGTATCAGGCGCGGACTCCAGCGGCAGTGGTGCAGCGATGCCGGTAACATCCCAGTGGGCTTGATGCCGATGTCCGGCGAGACGATACAGGGCACCTGAGCGTGCCAGAAAACCAAGCTGCTGGTCGTCTAAGTTGGCGCTGCGTGCCAATTCCTTGGCGCTGCCGATTACTCCCCGGCTGTGTTCTTCAGACTGTCGCTGTGCCGCCATGATGCGTTCACCGACATCAACTCTCAGGCCCTTGACCATTCGCAGGCCAAGGCGCAGCGCCGGTTCGGCGCCGGGTTGGCTTGGCACTTCTAAGGAGTGATCCCATTGACTGATACACACATCCAAGGGGCGTACCTCAATGCCGTGGCGCTGGGCATCCTGCACCAACTGGGACGGTGAGTAGAAACCCATGGGCAACGAATTGAGTAAGCCGCAATAAAAGGCTGCCGGCTGATGACGTTTCAGCCAGGCGGAAATATAGACCAGTAGGGCAAAGCTGGCGGCATGAGATTCAGGAAAGCCGTACTCTCCAAAGCCCTTCATTTGATTGAAAATACGCTGGGCAAATTCTTCACTGTGGCCGCGTTCGAGCATACCGTTAACCAGTTTTGCCTCAAAGTGATCCAAGCCACCGCGCTTTTTCCAAGCAGCCATGGCGCGCCTGAGTTGATCGGCTTCACCGGCACTGAAACCGGCAGCCACCATGGCCAACTCGATAACCTGCTCCTGAAAAATCGGGATACCCAAGGTGCGCTCCAGTACGCGGCGTACGCCATGGCTGGCATAACTGACGGGCTCTAAGCCCTGACGACGGCGCAAATACGGATGCACCATGTCACCTTGAATCGGCCCCGGGCGGACGATGGCGACTTCGATTACGAGGTCGTAAAAGTTATGGGGCTTCAAGCGCGGCAGCATGGCCATTTGTGCCCGGGATTCCACCTGAAACACACCTACGCTGTCACCGCGCTGGAGCATGGCATAGGTCTCTGGGTCTTCGGCAGGAATGTCTTGGATGGTGAGTGGCGGATCCTGGGGGTTCGTGGCATGAACCAGCTGTAATGCCTTGCGGATTGCGGTCAGCATGCCCAGTGCCAGCACATCAATTTTTAGCAGACCTAAGGTTTCCAAGTCTTCTTTGTCCCATTGAATGACCGTTCGATCCGGCATGCTGGCGTTTTCGACGGGCACCAATTGGGCCAGTGGCCCGGCAGAAATCACAAAGCCGCCAACGTGTTGGGACAGGTGGCGAGGGAAGCCTAAAATAGCGTTAAAAAAGAGCAGAAATTGTTGGATTTGGGGGCTTTTCGGGTCTAGGCCAATGGAGCGCAGGCGTTCATCCAAAACGTCATGCTTATCCCACCAAGCCAATGATTTGGAAAGGAGGTCTAATACGCCCTGATCCAGTCCAACGGCTTTGCCGACGTCGCGAATGGCGCTGCGCGGCCGATAAGTAATCAGCGTAGCCGCCAAGGCAGCGCGGTCACGACCATAGCGCTTGTAAATGTACTGGATTACCTCTTCCCGACGTTCGTGTTCAAAATCCACATCAATGTCGGGCGGTTCGTTTCGCTCCATGGAAACAAAACGCTCGAACAGCAAATGCATGCGCGCAGGGTCTACTTCGGTAATAAACAGGCAGTAGCACACGGCAGAATTGGCCGCAGAGCCCCGGCCCTGACACAAAATATGCTGGCTGCGGGCAAACTGCACGATATCTTGTACGGTCAGAAAGTAGTGCTCGTAGCGAAGCTGGGCTATCAGATCGAGTTCTTTTTCGATCAACGTGACGGTGTCCTTGGGTATGCCTTGGGGCCAGCGCTGGCTGGCTCCGTCATAGGTCAGTTGGCGCAGGTAAGCCCCCGGTGTTAGATGTGGCGGAACCAAGTCTTCCGGGTATTCGTAACGCAGTTCATCCATGCTGAACTGACACAGATCTGCGATAGCGACGGTTTGTGCCAGCATTTCCTCCGGATACAGTTGTTGCAGAGCGGTTATCGGCCGCAAGGTGCGTTCGGCGTTACAGAACCCTTGATAGCCTAAATTTTGTATGTCGGTTTTCAGCCGAATGGCGGTAACAATGTTTTGCAGCCCCTGACGCTCCGGGCAGTGAGTGTGGACATCGTTGACGGCTACAATCGGTAGTTCCAACGTGGTCGAGAGGGTAAGGGCATTGGCAGTTTTGCTCAGATCTTGGCCATCATGAAAGAGCCCGAGCCCGACCCAAAGGCGGGCGATGAGATTTTTCAGCTGGGCACCCACAGCAACAAGCTGTTCCACGCTCTGGCCTTCACAGACCCAGATACCGAGACAGTCGCTCAGACCCACCTGCAGATCATCAAGGGATAGCTGATAGGTGCCTTTTTCAGAGCGTTTACGCAGTTTGCTGATGAGGCTGGCGATCTGACCGTAGGCTTGGCGATTAGAGGCCAGCAGGATTAACCGACATGCTGAACTGGCTTCTGAGTCGATGACGTCGGTTAACACAAACTCCGCACCACAGATCAGCTTGATACCGCAGGCTTTGGCCGTCTTATGCGCTTTGACCAAGCCGGAATACGTGCATTCATCGGTAATGGCGATGGCCTCATAGCCCAGCTCGTAAGCCTGCTGGACCAACTCTTCTGGGTGGGAAGCTCCCCGTAAAAAGCTGTAATTGCTGATGCAGTGCAGCTCCGCATAGCGCCGATGAGCAAAATGATTGCCAGTCTGGCCAAGATACAGGGGTACCTGATCGCGTATTTCCGTGGAGACAGAGGATTGGGAGCTGACGCTGTTGGAGCTGTTGTGTCTGTTCATATCACGCAAAATAACCGTGCAGATACCAATCGCCGCCTCGCTCCGTCTGCCTAGGCGTCGGTTGAGGGGATGTGAATACCCAGCACAGTGCGCCTTGGCGATGCCGGGCAACGTAGTAGTCCCGATACGCTGCTGCAGTGAGGGTGCTGCTGTTGTCGTTAGCCATTGAGTGGCTCATTGGCTCGCTTAAGCGTTCGGGACCTTGCAGCAGAGTCAGATGATCGCCTGGTACGGGTTGCGGCTGATGAAAAAGCCAAAGCGGACGCTTGCCCGGCAGCAATCCGGCACTGCGGCCGTTGGTGGCTGCCGGGTCACTCGTAATGGCGGGTTTGTTTTCGCGTGGTATGCCTCTGAGTCCGCGCCAAGCTTGTTCTGGATGGTGTTGTGTTCTGGGGCGAATGCTGTGGCAAGCCTCAGTGCCCAGTCGTGCGCTTAGCTCATCCACCAACTCGCTCACGGCTATCGTGGCGCTGGCCGTGCTGCCAAACAGGTCTTGATTGTTGCTGACCCAAGGTCGGCTTAGCGTCATGTCCAAGCCGACGGTAAGCACCTCGGAGGGCAGATCGACTTGTTCCAACTTGAGGGTGCTTAGTTTCAGGATGTCTTGATGCCGTTGCTTGCCGCCGCCGAAGCGGATTTGCAGTTCGGTCGGCTCACCTTTGAAGGGCGCAAACTGCCAGCATAGGTTGATGCAGCCGTGCTGTTGAGCAATCAGCCAGTGCTCGAGCTGCTTGGCCAGATAGGGCATGGGGCCGCGTAGCAGCACCTCCTTATTGTTGATGGGTTTGAGTAGGTGCTGTTGCCGGAAAAAACGTGTTTGCGGACGTATGCTTTGTCTGGGGTCCGGCAGTTCGCCCTGCAGACGGCCCAGATACTGAGTCAACTGCTGGCCAAAACGTTTACCCAGACCGGCTCGCGGGAGCTGTGCCAACTGACCTAGGGTGTAAATGCCCATGTTGCTCAGACGCTCAAGATTGTGCTGGCTGAAACCCTGATTCAGAAGTTCCAGTACATGCAGCGGCACATCGAAGAGGCGGTCGGTCTGGGCTCTGGCTAGCGCAATGGCGGCCTGAGGTGTCTGAGCCGACCGAGCAATGGCGTAATGGTTCATGTCTGCGCAGAGAGCAAGGGCATCTTGAGCGATGATATCGGCGCTTCCCAACAACAGCAGGCTGCCTCTGATTTCCAGCACGATACAGTCTGGTGGTTCCAGACTGACCACACTGCTGTAGCGGTACAGGGCTTGGGCCAAATCTGCCAGGCGTTCTTGTTCTTGGCCCGGATTACGCTCGAAGTACGTCAGTTCAGAACGGATGCTGTAGGCAGTCGCCAGAGTACAGCCGGGCAAGATGCCTGTTGCCGCTGCCGCCTCATTCATCTGACAAACCCGCTGTTCTTGGATAACGATCTGAACCTGCTCATCGGGCACACCTTGGCATCGAAAAATATCCAAGGGCAGCTTAGGAAAATGCAGTGCCAACCACTTGTGATGGGCTGCGCTGTGCTGTGAGTGTCCTGTAAGGGTTTGTTGGGTGGGTGGTGACATGGCGGGTTGGGCTAGTGCAATGCGTTGTTTGCAGCCATATCGGGCTCTGCGGGATTCATGTCGTGAGCAAAGTCTGAGTACAGAGCATTTTCTTGCTCTTTGTTTTGCGTCGTTTTTCTTTCTTGCCGTGTTTCGTGCGGTTTTTCTTGTTGTGCTTCTTGAGCACCCTGCTT
>JAAXKB010000028.1:101480-171308 GCA_012269545.1 Gammaproteobacteria bacterium
TTTCTTGCCGTGTTTCGTGCGGTTTTTCTTGTTGTGCTTCTTGAGCACCCTGCTTTTGCCAGAGGGCCAACTGCTCATGTAGAGGCTGCATAAGGTCGTAAGATGTTTGGGAGGCTTCGGCCAGACATAGCTCGATATGGTTAACCGGCCAGCCACCCTTGCGCTTGATGATGTCCAATGACAGCCGGTCGACACTGTGTGCAGGCCGCAAGGCCAGACGCAGTTCCGCTAGACTCGATCGCGTGATGGCGCTGATCGGGCGAAAAAACAGGGCCAGTGTACGTCCGCTGCGGGCGGCCAACTGTATGCGCCGTGTTTCTTTGATGTTGAGCTTGCGCTCTTCTGGCCAAGCCAGCACGCCAGCACAACCGCTGGACAAACAGCAACGCTCCATGCCCCACAGCGTGTCTTCGTGGGACCGTGTGCGCACGACCAGAATGTTGCGGGTGTTTACGCCGCAGGCTTCAAGGGCCGTCGCGTAAGGGATGAAGGGAGGGTTAATCCATACCACATAAGCGTTTTGGGTCAGTTGCTGTAAAACGGGCAGTATCAGACGCAGTTCGCCAATACCGGCCTGTGGCAGCAGCAGATCAACCAGCCCTTGTTGGGGCCAGCCTCCGCCAAGTAGGTGACGGTCCAATTCGGCGTAACCACTGGTGAAAACAGCGTGCTGCGAGGAGTTAAGATCTGTGGCCGATAATAAGTCTTTGCCACGCCAGAGCATCGGATGGGTGAGGGCGTCGATGTCGGATTTTTTTTCTGCTGACATGATGGATGCGAACGCTTAAAAATTAACTGCCGGTTTCAGTAACAGCAGGTGACTGTATGTTTATACAGTATTTATACCCTAACTGCGATCAAGCTGTCCATCAAAGTGCTGTCCGGCTTGGTTTAAGTCTTTGGGTACTGGTTATTTTGATGAGGCTTGTTCAGACTCCGACACGCAGCAGCGTCTGAGGAATGTGTACTCTTCACGGTTTTGGGGGCGCTGTGTTACACGGTTTGCACTATGCGTTAGCGCACGCAAAAACTCTGCGGGAATAAAAGCATGGATTTTGATTACGATTTATTTGTTTTGGGTGCCGGTTCTGGTGGTGTCCGCGCCAGCCGCATGTCGGCCAGTTACGGGGCTAAGGTGGCGGTAGCGGAATCGATGTTTCTTGGCGGCACCTGCGTCAATGTTGGCTGTGTGCCGAAGAAGTTGTTTGTCTACGGTTCGCACTTTCACGAAGAGTTTCAAGATGCCCAAAACTACGGCTGGGATGTGCCGGACAGCGCCTTTCATTGGCCGACATTAAGAGACAATAAAACTAAAGAAATCAGTAGATTAAACGGTATTTATAGTAATCTACTTAACGATGCGGGTGTGACGTTATACGATGCGCACGCGCGTTTGCTTGATGCTCATACGGTTCAGGTTGGCGAGGAAACTGTAACCGCCCGCTACATTCTTGTGGCTACTGGAGGCTGGCCGGACATGCCTGATATTCCCGGTATTGAGCACGCTATCAGCTCCAATGAAGCGTTCTATCTGCCCGATTTTCCGGAACAAGTGACGGTCATTGGAGGTGGTTACATTGCCGTAGAATTTGCCGGTATTTTTGCCGGTCTGGGTGCAAAAACTACGCTGCTGTATCGCGGTGAAATGTTCTTACGAGGCTTTGATGACTCGATTCGCTCCTTTGTGAAGGAGGAAATTGAGAAAAAGGGCGTCGAACTTCTGTTTGAAACCGAGGCAACTCATATTCACAAGCAAGACGATGGTTCATTGCGCCTGGATTTAACCAACGGCAATACACTGATAGCGGACACGGTGCTGTGTGCTACCGGCCGCAGCCCGAAAACTCAAGATATTGGCTTGGAGGATGCTGGTGTGGCGTTGGGCGATAACGGTCAAGTCCTAGTGAATGCCGACTATCAGACCAATGTTGAGAACATATACGCGATTGGTGATGTCACGGACCGTGTTCAACTCACGCCGGTTGCTATTGAAGAGGCCATGTGTGTGTCGAGTAATTTATTTACCGATCAGCCCAAGCGCCGGATGGATTACCAAAACATCGCAACCGCGGTTTTCTGTCAGCCCAATATCGGTACTGTGGGTCTTACCGAAGCTGAGGCAATGGTTGACCATGCCGGGGATTTGGATATTTACGAATCTCAATTCAAGCCCATGAAACATACACTATCGGGCCGTGACGAACGCACGCTATTGAAGATGATCGTATGTCGCAGCTCCGATCAGGTGCTGGGCATCCATATGGTTGGCCCGGATGCCGGTGAAATTGTGCAGGGGCTGGCGGTTGCCATGGTCGCAGGCGCAACCAAGGCGCAGTTCGATGCCACAGTGGGTATCCACCCGACCGCAGCCGAAGAGTTCGTCACTCTGCGCAGTGTCAGCAGGGCAGCCTGAGCTGAGGCCGTCGTGTCATTAGAGGAAAAAACAATGAATCAACCAAGCCACTGGACTCATGCCTGCTGGCAGGGCGCTGCACAGCTGGGTCTCGTGCTGGCGCTGCTGTTGGCTAGCGCCCAGAGCTATGCGAAAAACGTAATCTTTTTTCTTGGCGACGGAATGGGCATTAGCACCGTTACGGCAGCGCGTATTTATGCAGGACAAGCAGGCGGAGCGACGGGTGAAGAGTACAGCCTAGCCTTCGAGGAGTTCCCCCATCTGGCGTTGATCAAAACGTACAATACGGACGCTCAGGTGCCCGATAGCGCCGGCACCATTACCGCCCTCGTCACGGGCGAAAAAACCCGCATTGGTGTGCTTGGTGTCAATGACAGCGTGGCGCGGGATGATTGCGCTGCCGCGCTGCGAAATACCTTGCCAACGCTGGCAGAACTGGCGGAACAGGCAGGCATGGGCACAGGCATTGTTTCCACAGCACGTATTACCCACGCAACCCCTGCGGGCGCCTACGCTCATACGCCCAACCGCAATTGGGAAAGCAGTGCGACGACTCCGGATGATGCCGAGGCGCTGGGCTGTCGGGACATCGCCAGCCAGTTAGTGGCGATGCCTTTTGGCGATGGCTTAGACGTGATTTTGGGCGGCGGTCGTCGGGAGTTCATGCCATCGGATACTCAGGACCCTGAGTACTCGGGCAAGCAGGGTGCCAGGGATGACGGTCGTCATTTGATTGATGAGTGGCTTGCCGCCGACGCGAATCGGCGCTACGCGTGGAACGGCGACACCGTGGCCGAATGGCTCGCGTCACCAACACCGGTGCCGGGTCAGTTGATGGGCCTATTTGAACCTTCGCATATGCAGTACGAGGCTGATCGAGCCCGAGATCCCGGCAATGAGCCGTCGCTGCGCGACATGACTGCACTGGCGGTCAAGCAGTTGTCGGCTAGGGAAGAAGGTTACTTTTTGCTGGTCGAAGCCGGGCGTATTGATCATGCCCATCACTTTTCGAATGCTTTTCGTGCGCTGGGAGACACCGTGGCCCTGTCTGATGCCGTCCAATGGGCGGTGGACAATGTGGACCTAACCGACACCCTAATCCTTGTTACCGCCGATCACAGCCACACCATGACCATCAGCGGCTATCCACGACGTGGTAACCCGATTCTGGGAACCGTAGAGACGGAGCCGGGTAAGCCGATGTTGGACGCGACCGGAAAGCCCTACACCACCCTGAGCTATGCCAATGGCCCGGGTTATAGGAAACAACGACCAGACCTCAGCAAAGTGGACACGCAAGCGCGGAATTTTCAGCAGTTGGGGACTGTGCCGATGCAGGCAGAGACCCACGCCGGCGAGGATGTGGCAGCTTTCGCTGCTGGTGCTAACGCATCGGCTGTGCGCGGTGTCATGGAGCAAAATCGGCTCTTTAACGTGATGTACGATGCATTGTTTGGACAATAACAGCGTGACGCTATGGCGTTTGGTAAACAGCAGGGGCTTGCTCCTGCCTCAACTCATGTTGGCGGCTACCTAGCCCCCAGATCAAAGCCCGGGAGATCCTATGGCGCTCATCACTGACTTCTTCTCAATGCTGGATAGCTTGCTGGGAAGCGCTGCTTATTTTCCGATTGCGCTGCTGGGTATGGGTCTGTTGTTTACGATTTATCTGGGTTTCCCACAAATTCGTTTCTTTGGACACGCGTGGTCTGTGGTTACCGGAAAGCACACGAGCTCTGATGATCCCGGCGACACCTCTCATTTTCAGGCCTTGTCCACCGCGCTGTCTGGCACGGTTGGCACCGGTAACATCGGCGGCGTGGCTTTTGCGATTTTTTTAGGCGGTCCTGCGGCGCTGTTCTGGATGTGGGCAACCGCGTTCTTGGGTATGACAACGAAATTTGTCGAAGTCTCGATCAGCCATAAATATCGCAAAAAGGATGACCAGGGCTTTATGGCCGGAGGTCCCATGTACTACATGGAATACGGGCTTGGATTGAAATGGCTGGCGGTCTTTTTTGCCGTCGCCACGGTCATCAGTTCCTTTGGCTCTGGCAACATGCCTCAGGCTAACAACATGGCTTCGGGAATTGAGACGTCTTTTGGTGTGCCCACGTATCTGAGCGGGCTGATCTTTGCGGGCTTGATGGGTTTCGTTATTGTCGGTGGCGTGCGTCGTATCGCGGCCGTAGCCGCTGCCTTGGTGCCTACCATGGCTATGCTGTATGCCTTGGGTGCCTTTGCGGTGATCTTCTCTAATCTGAACCAAGTCATACCAGCGTTTTCTTCAGTCTTTGAATATGCCTTTACAGGCTCGGCTGCGGCGGGCGGTTTTTTGGGGGCGTCTTTTGCTTATGCCTTTAATCGTGGCGTCAATCGTGGACTGTATTCAAATGAGGCGGGCCAGGGTTCCGCACCGATTGCGCACGCAGCGGCAAAAACCAAGGAGCCGGTTGCCGAAGGCATGGTGGCCATTCTTGAGCCCTTCATCGATACCCTGATCATCTGCACGCTGACGGGATTGGTGATTTTGTCCTCGGGCGTCTGGCAGGAAAAATACCCCACAGCTTTCAGCCAGACTGATACGGAAATCATCGCCGGTGCGTACAGTGACCAAGACCCCGTGCATGTGCGTCAACTGTCTGCGCACTTAGACCTAATGCCGCCGGCAAACGACCCTGTCCGGGCGTTCAGCGGCACACTGACCGTTCAGGCCGGTGTGCCTGATTTGAGCAACGTCACGATCCTCCACAATCGCTCCGTGGCTGAGAACGTACGGGTTTCCGCCCAAGGAGAACCCTTCGACGGAATGATGGTAGTCGAAGAAGGTGAGTTGATGGACGGTTCACTGAGCCTGAGCGGTGATTCGCTTTTGCATTCGGTGCCTCTGACCAGCAAAGCGTTCGAGCAGAGCTTCCTCGGCAGCTATGGCGGCTTACTGGTGGCCCTTGGTTTGACTCTGTTCGCTTTCTCGACGGCGATCGCCTGGTCTTACTATGGGGACCGTGCGGTCACCTACTTGTTGGGTACCACGTGGGTTTTGCCTTATCGGTGTCTGTATGTGCTTGGGTTTTTCCTAGCGACCATTGTCGATACCTCGCTGATTTGGTTGATCTCGGCGGTAACTGTTGCGCTGATGACCCTGCCTAACCTGATTGGCATGTTCTTGATGCGTAAAGAGGTTAAGCAGATGACTCATGACTATTGGCAGAAAGTTTCTTCTTCCGCGGAGTCCAGCCGAAGCTAGCGCGCAACGCAGCTTAGGCACAGGGCATAGAGGTGTCTGGGGTCATTAAACGCTGAAAGCTTCTCCATACTGCTCTGCAGGGGTTCAAACCACGGAAACTTTGAGGCCCATCGTTCCCGTTCGCGTCCCGCAGGGGAGGGTCCCATGGCCTGCATCAGTTCCATCATAATCAGGCTCTGAGGGTCTAAGGGCATCCGAATGTCTTCAGTGCTCCAGTTCGCCAAACCGGCAAGTTGTGCTGCGTGGGCTGCGGCTCTTTGCAGGCCGCCCAGTTCATCGACCAGGCCGAGATTTTTGGCGGCGAGGCCACTCCACACCCGTCCTTGGGCAATCTTTTCCACCTCTGTCTGCGGCATGCCGCGACCGTTCGCTACCAAGTCAATGAATTCTGCATACCCGTGCTCTACAGAGAGTTGAAGGATGTTTTTCGCCTGATCGCTCAGGCTGCCGACCACGCTCATGCCGCGAGCAAGAGGCGCGCTGGATACGCCATCGGTGTAAATGCCCAAGGCACCCAAACTCTCTGAGAAGTTTGGCACAATGCCGAAGATGCCAATGGAGCCGGTAATGGTTGTGGGTTCCGCGTAGATTGCATCCGCGCTGGCGGATATCCAGTAGCCGCCAGATGCTGCTACCGCGGCAAATGACGCCACAACAGGCTTGCCGGTCGCTTGGAGGGCCAGCAGTTCCTCTCGAATCAATTCCGAAGCAAACGCGCTGCCGCCGGGGGAATCAACGCGCAAGACCAAGGCCTTAATACGATCATCGTTCTTGGCGATGCGAATTTGTTCCACCAGTTCTTCCGCGCTGGCAACGTCGCTGCTGGGCAGGCCCGACTCCATGATGGCGCCTTGCACGGTGATGACGCCAACGGCGTTTTTTGACCAGGCTGGCATTGCGCTGGGGTTTATCGCCAGATACGACTGGAAGTCAATGCCATTAAGCATGTCGCCCTGCCAGCCCACCTGAGCGCCGATTTGCTGTCGGAATTCTTCAGCTGTGACCAAGCCATCCACCAGATTGCTGTTGAGAGTAGCCCTTGCGGCATCCCCTTGAGCGTCTTGCAGCAGGACATCGAAGGCGTTGGCAAAGGTAGAGACGGTATCGGTACTCAAACCGCGATTGTTGGCAATGGTGTCGGTAATGGTTTGCCAGATACCGTCAACCAGTTGCTGGCTGTCTTGGCGGGAAGCATCCGACATGGCATTGCGTGAGAATGGTTCGGTGGCAGATTTGAATTCGCCTACGCGAAAAATGTGCATTGTGACCCTGAGCTTCTCCAGCATGCCGGCAAAGTAGAGCCTGTCACCGCCTAAGCCCGAAAGCACAATGCTGCCCATCGGGTGCAAAAAGACTTTGTCAGCATAGCTTGCGGCCAAGTATTGGAATTGCCCACTGTATCGGGTGTAGGCGAGAACGGTTTTGCCGGTTTCACGGAAGGCGGCGAGCCGTTCGCCAATACTGATGGCGCGGCTCGACGTGAGGCCAGACAGCTGATCTAGCTTCAATACTAAGGTCGTGATTCGGTCGTCCTGTGCCGCCAGATCAATACTGTTGAGCACGTCACCAATTTCGATCAGCCCCTGATCTGCGGGCTGGAAAATTAAGTCCCGCCAATCTTTAGGCGGGTTTACCTGCTCGACTAGGGCGCCAGTCGGCGCGATAAATAATGCGCTGTTGGCAGAAATTTCAGGTTGATCTGGAGTGCTCAGCAAGGTACTGAGAATCACCACGACAAAGAGCAGAAAGACGGCGTTGACGATAAAGTTTCGCAGGCTGGTGATACGGCGGCCCCAGCGTGAGAAAAAGCCCTCGTTATGCGGGGTGTCTGACATGTTGAGTCTCCAAAGACGTATCTTTCAAAGAATACCGTCACGGGACTAACAAACCCATGACTGTTTCGGGTAATTGTGCATTTCAAGCGCAGTTAACCCCTGATTGTTAATCAGGCTACTATGGCGCAATGGAACATCAGGTTAGTCAGCAGCCCCTGTCTTGGACGATGGCGGATCTCTCGGAACTGTTTGCCGGCGGAGCTAGGTCAGGTCAGCACGTTACAGGTGTCACCGTGGACAGTCGTCTGGTGAAGGCCGGCGACCTCTTCGTCGCTTTGGCAGGGGACCCAGGCGAGCGTTTCCATCCCAGTGCGCGGAGCACCGCGGACGGTCACGACTATGTCGCTGACGCGCTGGCGCGCGGTGCATCTGCGGCCTTGGTCTGTAAACCTCAAGACGTAGCAATTGCGCAGTTCACGACGCCGGATACCTACACGGGCCTGTGGCAGCTTGGTGCAGCAGCGAGAGCCCGTTTGCCGGGTCCGGTCATTGCAGTGACCGGCAGCAGCGGTAAGACCACGGCGAAGACCTTTCTGTCCGCAGCGCTGGAAGGCTACGCTCCGCCCGGCAGTTTCAACAATCACATTGGTGTGCCGCTTTCGCTCGCCAACGCTTGGCAGCAGGCCCCGGCTTGGGTATTCGAAATTGGCACCAGTTATCCCGGTGAAATCCAGCCGCTCACGGAAATGGTTCAGCCGGACCTATCGATTCTGCTCAACGTGCATAGTGCTCACATTGAAAATTTCGCTTCGCGGGATGCACTGATTAAGGAAAAAGCAGCGATTTTCTCGACCCTGCCCAGTTCGGGCCTGCGGGTTGTGCACGATGCGCTGGACATGTCTGGCTACCGTTTTGGCCATGCTTTTGACAGCGATGCGCGAATCATCTCGATTCACGGCGATAGTATGTCGCTGTCATTGTTTGGTGAGTCTTTGACGGCGCGCGTACCCGGCGGCGGTGCCCATCGGGGGCTGACTCTGAGCGCCTGCTTATTGGCAGCAAAGCTGTTGGACTTTGATATCGCTCCCGCGTTGCATTTAGATAGCGCCATCGTCCCTAGGGGGCGCGGGGACGTCCATGTTAGGAGCGGGATAGAAGTGGTAGATGACAGCTATAACGCTAATCCCAGCAGTATGAAAGCCGCGCTGTCTGCCTTTCTTGCAGAGCCCGTCCAGGGCAAACGTTACGCCTGCTTAGGTGATATGCGAGAGTTAGGGGGGCAGAGTGCATCCGCTCACCGAGAACTGCTGGAATCCGTCGCCGATGATCCAGCATTACATGGTATTGTCTTGGTCGGACAAGCCATGCAGCAAGCTTGGTCAGAGATAGAGCCCAGAGAGACGAAAGACAAACTCAGCGAAAAGGTATTGGCGATATACGACGCCCTAACCCCTCACACTGCCACTGAACTGGCCGGCAGATTCGCGGCCGGAGATCGAATTCTGGTCAAAGGGTCGAATCGCGTTTTTTGGGCTGAGGATTTTGTTGAGCAGCTGCTCGCGCAGTTGTAGCCACCGGATTGGGTTTGCGAAGCAAACTGCAGGAATTTTATGCAAGAAATACACAGCGATAAGCAGCATTTAATTGTTGATCGAATGGGTCGTCGATTCCGCAATTTGCGGTTAAGTCTGACCGCTGCCTGCAATTACGCATGCACCTATTGCGTGCCTGACGGCAAACGTCTGCAGGCTGCCGCATACGAACTCAGTGGCGAAGAAATGGTTCGCGCAACGCGCTTACTCATCGCGACCGCGGGCATCGACAAAGTACGTATTACCGGCGGCGAACCGCTGCTGTCGCCAAAGTTTGCGGACACGTTGCAAGGCATCATGGCCCTCGGACTGACCGATGTGTCTCTGACGACCAACGGGCAACTGTTGCCGCGCTATGCTCCAGCGATCATCGACTCTGGCATGAAGCGCATTAACGTCAGTCTGGACACCTTGAATCGAGAGCGTTTTCGCGACATCGCACGTTCTGGCGATCTGAACACGGTGCTTCACGGCATCGAATTGATGCAGGCAGGTGGTCTGAAAGTAAAGATCAATATGGTGCCCATGAATCATGTGAATGACGACCAGATCCTGCCAATGCTCGATTACGCTTTGGAGCGGGGTATTGAGCTACGCTTCATTGAACTTATGAACATGGGCCACCTGCAGGCAAGCCCGACATACGATCAAGAATTTTTCTCTATGGAGAAAATTCTCGACCTTATCGCCTCGCACTATACGTTTAGCCGGACGGACGCACCCTTTGACTCAACCGCTGTACGCTACGAGATTCCTGAGAAGGGTACTTTCGGCATCATCGCCAATGAAAGCGAGCCATTTTGCCGCAACTGCACACGGCTGCGGCTGTCATCCAATGGGGCGCTGTATGGGTGTTTGTCCAGTGCGCGCTCATCTGACATTCGGCATCTGCTGAACTTGCCAGACGACGAAGCCCAGCAGGAATTGCATCAGATTTTGCTGGGAGCGTTAGCGGATAAGCAAAGCGAGAATTTTCAAGGCGAAGTCACCGTGATGAAATTCATTGGAGGTTGATCAGTCTGCCGCTGAATTAGCGGTAAGCTGAGGCAGAGGTGAAGAAAAGTCGTAATCCCCGATCAATTTTCGGCCTCGTTAGCGTTTACCCTTCGCCCGTTAATCCAGCCAGCCGCCAAGGTGCGACATGTCCGACATCGACGATTTATTCGAGACGCTAACCAACCTGCAACGCAGCAAGCGGCTGCCGCCGCTGCATCTGTGGCAGCCGGAGCATGTTGGCGTCATTGATATTCGTATTGATCGAGAGGGTATTTGGTATCACGAGGGCACTCGTATCGAGCGGCAGCCCTTGGTGGACTTGTTTGCGACCATTCTGCGTCGTGAAAAAGACGACTATTATCTGGTGACACCGGCTGAAAAAATGAGGATCGTGGTAGAGGAGGCACCCTTTATCGCGATTGATCTGGACGTCAGGGGGGTGGGTGAGGCCAAACAGATGCTTTTCAGCACCAACGTGGGTGACTACGTTATCGCCGATCAGGAACACCCGATTGTCATGCGCGGCGAGCGCCCCTTTCTGCATATTCGAGACCGGCTAGAAGCCAGAATACAGCGCAGTGTGTTTTACCGTTTGGTGGAAGAGGGTGAACAGCGAGGCGACGACCTGTGGGTCTTCAGCAATGGCAGCGCGTTCAACCTAGGCTCGGTGATCGCCTGAAGCGCTGCTTGCAGAACTTTGCTTATAAAATTGGCAAGGCGGGGTAAACGCTACAAAAGAAAGCGCCAGATGGCTGGCGCTTCGTGTATGAGGTTGCCTCCCTACATGTTCGGGTAGTTGGGTCCACCGGCACCCTCTGGAACTACCCAAGTAATGTTTTGTGACGGGTCCTTAATGTCACAGGTTTTACAGTGTACGCAGTTCTGCGCATTGATTTGGAACCGCGGCCCATCAGTTTCCTCAATGATTTCATACACACCGGCAGGGCAATAGCGTTGGGCCGGCTCTGCGTACATGGGCAAGTTATCTCGAATCGGCACGTCAGCGTCTCTCAGCGTCAGGTGACAGGGCTGATCTTCTTCGTGATTGGTATTGGACAAAAACACCGATGACAGCTTGTCGAAAGACAGCACGCCGTCGGGCTTGGGATAGTCAATCGGCTTGCTGGCTGCCGCTGGCTTAAGCGTGGCGTAATCGGGTGTCGGATCTGTCAGGGTCCAAGGCTGGTTGCCGGCGAAAAATTGGTCGGTGAAGGCATAGCCTGATCCGCCTAAAACCCCAAGCTTGTGAAGTGCCGGGCCGACATTACGGGAGCGGTGTAACTCGTCGTATAACCATGAGTTTTCGAAACGAGACTGAAAAGTCGTGGCTTCGGTTTGGGCATGGCCTTGAGCAAGCTCATCGAATGCGGCTTCGGCGGCCAACATACCGGACTTCATGGCCGTATGACTGCCCTTGATTTTGAGCACGTTGAGGAATCCTGCGTCATCACCGGCAAGCAGAGCGCCGGGCACGGTGAGTTTCGGTAACGCCTGCAGACCGCCCTTGGAAATGGCGCGAGCGCCATAAGAAACGCGTTCTCCGCCTTCTAGCACATCGGCAATCAGCGGATGGTGTTTCCAGCGCTGCATTTCGTCAAACGGTGACAGGTGCGGGTTTTTGTAGCTGAGGTCGACAATCAGCCCTAGCGACACTTGATTGTCCGGCAGGTGGTAGAGGAAGGAGCCGCCAGTGGCGCCGCCGGGCATGTGGTCCAGCGGCCAGCCGATACTGTGCATCACCTTGCCGGGCTTATGCTTGGCAGGATCAATGGTCCACAGTTCCTTCAGGCCGATAGCGTAGTGCTGGGTGCCGCTGTCTGCGTTGAGGTCGAATTTGCTGATCAGCTGCTTGCCCAGATGACCTCGGCAGCCTTCTGAGAAAATGGTGTACTTGCCGAGCAATTCGTAGCCGGGGGTGAAGCTGCCCTTTTGCTCGCCCTCCTTGCTGATGCCCATGTCACCGGTTGCGACGCCGCGCACGGCACCGTTTTCATCGTATAAAACTTCTGACGCAGCGAACCCGGGGAAAATGTTCACGCCCATGTTTTCGGCTTGTTCGCCAAGCCAGCGACACAAATTCGCCAAACTGATGGCGTGATTGCCGTCATTGTGCGCGTCGCTTGGAACGAAAAAGCTTGGCACCTTGATGCGATTGGTGTCGTTGACCATGTAATAGATCAGGTCTTCGGTGACTGGGTTGTTGAGCGGGGCGCCTCGTTCTTCCCAGTCCGGGAATAGCTCGTTCAACGCTGTGGGTTCGAAAATCGCACCAGACAAAATGTGGGCCCCAATTTCAGAGCCTTTCTCAACCAGACAAACTGAGAGCTCTTGGCCACTACTTTCACCCAGCTGCATCAGACGGCAAGCGGCTGCTAGGCCAGCTGGACCACCTCCCACAATGACCACGTCAAATTCCATGGATTCGCGCTCTACTGGTTGTTCCATTGCTCTGTCATCCCTCTCTTTCCGAAATAATCATAATCGCTCGTGCGGATTTAAAAGCTCGCCGATGGCTCGACCTTGGGCTCTCGCACTCTGCGATCTCTTGACCTATGCCCGAGGCACAGGGACAATACGCCGCCCATTTTGCTGGTTTCGGCAGTGGGCCCGCAGGCGGCAGATTAATCGGTTTGCGTGCTTTCGTCACCTGACTTTCGTGGTTCAAAGGCTCTGAAAGGGTCTGCAAGGCAGTGGGAACTTACCCAAAGACGCGACAGGACGCTGCAATTATGCGGCGTGCGCCGCGGCTTGGTTGAGAATTGAAATGATGATTTGCGCCCTAAGCCCCCCAGTCATTGAGGGATTGGCATGTTGGCCGAAGCATTGTAAATCGCTTGTTTGGCAAAGGCAGGACCCTTGCCTTTCAGGCCAACAGATGAGGATCAGATTCAATGAAGGTAATTGTACCTGTCAAGCGAGTGGTGGATTACAACGTCAAAGTGCGTGTAAAGCCCGACAACACCGGTGTTGATCTCAGCAACGTGAAAATGTCCGTAAACCCGTTTTGCGAAATTGGTATCGAAGAAGCCGTCCGCTTAAAAGAGGCGGGCGTTGCGGAGGAAGTGATCGCCGTTTCCGTGGGCAGCACTGCCTGCCAGGAACAGCTTCGCACCTGTCTTGCGCTAGGCGCAGACCGGGCAGTTTTGGTGGAAACCGACGTTGACGCGCAACCACTGGGTATTGCCCGAGCATTGGTGGCGGTTCAGGAGCGGGAGCAAGCCGGCATGGTGATCTTCGGGAAGCAGAGTATCGACGGCGACAACAGTCAAACGGGGCAAATGTTTGCTGCCCTGACTGGAATGCCGCAAGCCACTTTTGCATCTGAAGTGACAGTTGCCGATGGCAAGGCCCAAGTATTGCGCGAAATCGACGGGGGCATGCAAACCCTATCTGTGACGCTGCCTGCAGTGGTTACAACAGACCTGCGTTTGAACGAGCCGCGCTACGCGTCTCTACCAAACATTATGAAGGCGAAGAAAAAACCACTGGACGTGTTAACTCCAGAGGAGTTGGGCGTGGACTTGTCCCCAACGGTTGAGGTGTTGAAAGTCGAGGCGCCAGCGGAGCGGGCGGCCGGCATCAAGGTGGAATCTGTTGAACAACTGGTCGACAAACTGAAGAACGAAGCTAAGGTGATCTCATGAGCATATTGGTAATTGCAGAACACGATAACAAAGACAACAAGAGCGCAACGCTGGTAACCATCGCTGCGGCTCAGGCCATTGGCGGTGATATCGACGTTTTGGTTGCGGGCAGCGATATTGACGGAGTGGCGAGTCAGGTTGCTGCTGTTCCCGGTGTGAACAAGGTACTGGTCGCTGACAATGCCGTTTACGAGCATCAGTTGGCGGAAAATCTAGGGGACTTGGTTGCGGAAATAGCGGCTCCCTACAGTCATGTAATGGCACCGCATACGGCCAACGGTCGGAGTTTCCTGCCGCGTGTGGCCGCAAAGCTAGGCGTCGCACAAATCTCTGACATCGTGTCAGTGGAAAGCCCCGATACGTTCAAACGTCCGATATACGCCGGCAACGCCATCGCTACGGTTAAATCGAATGACGCTGTAAAGGTCGTGTCTGTCCGCGGTACGGCATACGATGCCGTCGCTTCAACCGGTGGCAGCGCAAGCATAGAGGCCATTGCGAACGTGACCGATGCGGGTGTCTCAAGTTTTGTTTCGCAGGAAATCGCAGAATCCGAGCGGCCTGAGCTGACCGCGGCGAGTGTGATCATCTCTGGTGGCCGGGGTATGCAGAATGGTGAAAATTTCGGCATGCTGGACGGCATCGCAGATAAGCTCGGGGCTGCTATTGGCGCATCTCGCGCCGCGGTGGACGCAGGCTTCGTGCCAAACGACATGCAGGTCGGACAGACGGGTAAAATCGTCGCTCCGGATCTGTACATTGCTGTGGGTATCTCCGGAGCGATTCAGCATTTGGCCGGCATGAAGGACAGTAAGGTCATTGTGGCCATCAACAAGGACGAAGATGCTCCCATCTTCCAGGTTGCCGACTACGGTTTGGTCGCTGACTTGTTTACGGCGCTGCCGGAACTGGAGTCGCAAATTTGACTCCGGCGTGATCAATAGAAGGGCTCTGATTGAGCCCTTTTTTTTGCCTGCTAACAGCGATCAGCGATGTCGCTTGTCGGTATACCAAGTAACCGGTTGCGCGTGGTTGTCGACTTCGTCCACAACGTCGAGAATCAGAGCAAACAGGGCCATGCGGATCAGCATGCCGTTATCGGTTTGCCGGAAAATCGCCAGATTTGGGTTTTGATTCAGGTCCTCGTCCAGTTCTTGAGCCTGAGCACGGGAATCTCTGGGCAACGGATGCATGATCACCGTGTTCGGAGCGCAGTTTTGCGTGTACACCGCCTGATTCAGCCGGAACAGCCCGCGATAACGATCCGCCTCCTGCTGTGACGGAAATCGTTCTTCCTGAGTGCGGGTTACATAGAGAATATCAACACCCTGAATGCCTTCAGCCATGTCGTTAAACTCGTGCACCTCATGTCCGGCTGCTCTTAACAGTTCGATAATATCGTCGGGCAGGGCTAATTCGGGTGGCGAGATGAGGTGCAGGCGAATGTCGGCATACAGGCACAACAGTTTGCACAGAGAATGTACAGCACGGCCATAGCGCAGGTCTCCGATCAGGGCGATGCTCAAACCATCGATGGATTGACCTTGCGCCGCGATCTCTGTGCGCATGGTGTACAGATCAAGCAGGGCCTGACTGGGGTGTTCATTGGGACCGTCGCCGCCATTAATCACGGGTACGCGGCTGGCTTGTGCAAACTTGGCAACGCTGCCAGAGTCCGGATGGCGCATGACGATGACGTCGCTGTAGCCTGAAAGCACTCGAGCGGTGTCATACAGTGATTCGCCCTTGGCCAAAGACGATGAAGCCGCCTCAGTGGTTTCTCGTACTTCGCCGCCAAGCAGGTTAAAGGCAGAGCCAAAGGATACTCGTGTACGAGTACTTGGCTCGAAAAACATGTTGGAAAGAATCGCCCCCTGCAGTACTCGAGTGATGCGTTGGCGCATGGCATAGGGCTGCATTTTATCAGCAACCTCGAAAACGCGATCAGCGGCGGCGCGATCGAACTGATCTACTGAAATGATATGAGACCCGACAAAATTCAAACTGGGCGGTCCTTGTGGTGCAGTGAGCGCAGATACTATGGATGCAATCCTCGAAGCGCCAGTGTTAATGCTTGCTGTGACCAGAGCAGGTTATCGGCATGGAGGACAATCCTAGGAAATTCCTCACACTTCTTTGAACGAAAAGGCCACGTTGCCCCTCCCGTGGGGTAACATTGCGAATCGGCATCTCGCGCAAGAACAGGCTGGTTATCCATGTCACATGACGTCGCTTCCGACCAAGTAGGGCACAGGTTGATTCAGGATCAGAAAGCTGCCCAACAGCGCAGTCATATGGAAGAACAGATCACGGCACCCGAGCCTAAATTACCTTTTGCCTTCGCGCGAAAATTTGGGGTTGTATTGGTATTCGACGAGCAGGGCGAAAACCCCCAAGCCTGCGCGAAAAGTCAGCTTAGTCTGTCTACCTTGGCCGAGATCCGTCGATACACGCAGCAGCACGTCAAGGTTCGGCTCGTCTCTTCGGAAGACTTTGATGAACTGCTCAGTGCTGCGTACGCGCGAGATTCCAGCGAAGCAAAGCAGATGGTGGAAGATCTGGGTGACGAGATGGATCTTGCCAGTTTGGCCAGTGCCTTGCCTGAAACCGAGGATTTGCTTGAACAGCAAGATGACGCGCCGATTATCCGGTTGATCAACGCCTTGCTCTCTCAGGCCATACGTGAAAATGCGTCTGATGTGCATATCGAAACATTTGAGCAAGCGCTGGTAGTCCGGTTCCGGGTTGACGGGGTTATGCGTGAAGTTGTTCGACCGCGCCGCGAGTTGGCGTCTTTGCTGATCTCGCGAATTAAAGTGATGGCGCGCCTAGATATTGCTGAGAAGCGAGTGCCTCAAGACGGACGGATCTCTCTGCGTATTGGCGGCCGCGAGGTCGATGTGCGCGTTAGCACGCTGCCAGCGAATTTCGGTGAACGCGTGGTGCTTCGCTTGTTAGACAAACAGGCCGGTCGATTGAAGCTGGAAAAGCTGGGTTTGGCTCCGCATACGCTTGAGGCTTTGCAGCAGACCGTGGGCAAACCCCACGGTATCTTCCTCGTCACGGGCCCAACAGGTTCCGGCAAAACCACGACGCTTTACGCTTCGCTGGCAGAGCTTAACGGCCACACCATCAACGTCCTGACGGTGGAGGATCCGATCGAATACAGCCTACCGGGTATCGGACAAACCCAAGTGAACAATAAGGCGGATATGACCTTTGCGCGAGGCCTCAGAGCGATTTTGCGCCAAGACCCTGATGTGGTGATGGTTGGAGAGATTCGGGATTTGGAGACCGCAGAAATAGCGGTGCAAGCGAGCCTGACCGGCCACCTCGTGATGTCAACTCTGCACACCAATACCGCAGTGGGCGCCGTGACCCGATTGATTGATATGGGGGTTGAGCCGTTCTTACTCAGCTCCAGTCTGATTGGTGTGCTGGCCCAACGACTGGTGCGGGTGCTTTGCCATGAGTGCCGTGTGCCAAGACGGGCCAATGCCGTAGAAGCCTCTTTTCTGCAGGCCCCCGATGCCACCGTGTATGAGGCGCGTGGTTGTGCTGCCTGTTCCCAGTCGGGTTTTTCAGGACGCACGGGTATCTACGAGATGGTTACGGTAGATGAAAAAATGCGCCAGCTCATCCACGACTCAGCCAGCGAGCAGGAATTGGCGCGCTACGCACGCAGCCTGGCACCGAGCATCAGTGAAGACGGTAAGCAAAAAGTCCTTGCTGGTTTGACCAGTGTTGAAGAGGTGTTGCGGGTGAGTCTGGATGACTGAGCAAATGCACCGATCTGCGGCAGTCTAATGGCCGCCTTTGAATATCAGGCCCTTGACCCATCAGGGCGCAGCAAGAAAGGCGTTATCGAAGCCGACAGCGCCCGGCATGCGCGGTCGTTGTTGCGCGATCAATCCCTCGTGCCGACCAAGGTCAGTATTACCTCAAGTCAGGTAGCGAAAAGTAGTCGCTCGTTTACCTTCCAGCGTCATTTAGGTCACTTGGACCGAGTCTTGTTTACCCGCCAATTGGCAACCCTTGTAGGTTCCAGCTTGCCCATCGAAGCCGCCTTGGCTGCTGTGGCTGAACAAGCAGACAAGCAGCATGTGAAAGGGTTGATCATGGCGATTCGCAGCAAGGTGCTTGAAGGCTACAGCTTGGCCGTCAGCCTTGGCGACCATACGGGCAGCTTTAACTCGCTGTATCGAGCCACGGTGTCAGCTGGCGAACAATCGGGTTTTCTCGACAAGGTGCTGGAGAATTTAGCGGATTATGAAGAACGGCAATTTGCCGCGACCCGAAACGTTGAGATGGCCATGATTTATCCCGCCGTCCTACTGGTAATGGCGGTTCTGATTATTTCGGGATTGATGGTCTACATCGTGCCGGATATGGTCAATGTCATCGTTGACACGGGCCAAGAATTACCGTGGTTTACCTCGGTGCTAATTGCGATGACCGAGTTTATGGCGAGCTTCTGGTGGTTGCTGATGCTTTTGACCGGAGCCGTGATCGCACTGACGCGCTGGCTCCTGTCTCAACCTAGCTTGCGATTACGCTGGGACAGGCTGAAGTTTGATATGCCGCTGGTTCAGCGCGTTGCGCGCAGCGCCAATGCCGCTCGCTACACCAACACGTTGTCCATCTTGACCCGCTCAGGCGTGCCGCTGGTCGAAGCCATGCATATTGCCAGCGGCGTGGTATCAAATCACTGGTTGCAGCGCGCTTTAACCGAAGCAACCCAGCGCGTCAGCGAAGGCATCAGTTTGCACATCAGCTTGGCCAAGGTCGGGCAAATGCCGCCGATGCTGCTGCATATGGTGGCGGCGGGGGAGCAAAGCGGTACTTTGGATACCATGCTGGGCAGAGTGGCGGATTTTCAGCAGTCAGAAGTTGAGCGGGTGGTTGCAACCATGGTGAAACTGTTTGAACCTCTCATGCTACTGCTGATGGGCGGCGTCGTACTGTTTATCGTCATGGCAATTTTACTGCCCATGCTGAGCATGAATCAGTTGGTTTAGAGAAAAGGAATACAGATGGCACCAAGACAACGCGAACGGCGCATTCCTCATCAAGGCATCCATCCGGGCCATCAGGGAGGGTTTACCCTGATTGAGATATTGGTGGTCATTGTGATCTTGAGCATTTTGGGTGGTCTCGCTGCGCAGACCTTGCTGTCACGACCTGACGCCGCGCGGGTTCAGGCAGCTCAAACCGACCTGCGCACCCTATCTGCGGCGCTGGATGTGTATCGGCTGGATAATTTTCGCTACCCATCGTCCGATCAAGGCTTGAATGCGTTGGTGGAACGCCCAAACGGTTCACCGGAAGCAAAAAATTGGAATCCGGGGGGCTACTTGAAGAAGCTGCCGGACGACCCTTGGGGTTCGCCCTATCTTTACGAAAACATTGATGGCCGCATCGAGCTGTCGAGTTTGGGTTCTGATGGTGTCGAAGGCGGCGAGGGTAACGCTGCGGATATTCGGCTTTCTGAGCTGTAAATTTCTGCAAAGTGTCGAATCTCGGGGTGTCTATGGACGCGCGAAAGCACAGAGTCGGCAGAGCCTGCGGTTTCACGCTGATCGAACTCTTGGTCGTGGTCCTAGTGATGGGTATTTTGATGGGCGCGGCAGCGATCTCGTTTAATATGGGCGGTGATCAGCGCGGCATGCAGGCTTTCGGGCAGCGCATGGCCCAACGCATCGAGTTGGCGCGCGATCGGGCGATTCAAAATAATCAGGAATGGGGCATGCGCGTAACCGAAGAAGAATACGTGTTTGTCGTTTTTGATGAGATGCAGCAACGGTGGATACCTCAGCTTCAGGCTCCATTCAAACCCGATGAGCCACCTCAGCCTGTGCTTTATGATCTGAGCGTGCAGGGTGAAGGGGGCAACGAGTTGACCACCAGATTATTTGCCCAGCCTCAGGAACAAGACCAGAGCGCACTGAGAGAGTCTCGCCCAGAGGAATTGCCGGATGTGGTGTTCTTCTCCAGCGGTGAAGCAAGTCATTTTACACTCGAAGTAACCCCGGATAGCCCCTCAGGCGATGCCGCACAGGGCTTTCGGCTGGTGACGGATGGTTTCAGTCCAATCGAAGTAGAATCTCGTGATGAGTTCAGTCAAGGGGGGCGTTGATGCGGGGCTTTACTCTTATCGAGATGCTCGTCGCGATCGCCATTGTCGGCGTAATCGGTGCTGGAATTTCCACCGCGATCGGCGGGATGGCGAATCAAACCCGAGGCTTGGAACAGCGCACGCTGGCCAACTGGATCGCCAGTAACCACCTGACGCGGATGCGCATGCTGCAGCGTCGCGAAGCACAATCGCTCGCTGAGGGAACAGAGCAAACCCGCTTGGTTTTCGCCGATCGACAATGGGAAGTCGAAACCAAGATTAAGACCACAGAGCACCCTTGGATCAGGCGGATAGAGGTCTCTGTGTTCGAAGCGACGGACGAAGAGGGCCGGCAGGGCCCTTACAGCCAGCTTTCTGGATTTTTGGGCCAATATTGATGACCTTGAGCGCTGCAATAGCGTCATCATCCTCAGGGCGTTCCGGGGCACGCGGCAGTTCTCAGAGGGGGTTTACCCTCATGGAAATTCTTGTGGCGCTGTTCATTTTTTCCGTTGTCGGCATTATCAGCGCGCAGCTGCTGGGCCGAACCCTGGACGCTTACGAGGTGCTGGAAGACCGAGGGAGTCGTTTAGCGCAAATACACAGGGCGATGTTCGTGGTGCAACGCGATATGCTTCAGTACCAAAAGCGTGCTATTCGTACGGCGAGTGGCGAGTCATTTCCACCGCTGATGATTGGTGATGAGGGTGCCCTAGAGATGACCCGGGGAGGCTGGCGTAACCCCCTGCAGCGCCCTCGCTCGGAACTGCAGCGCGTGGCTTACCGCTTACAGGGTGACAATTTGGTTCGCGCCTATTGGCCCGTGCTAGACCGGCTGGGCGACGAGGAGCCTCTTACTCAAACGATTCTCGAAAACGTCGATGACCTCGAATTTTTTGTTATCGACGCCCGGGGCGAAGAACATAAATTCTGGCCGCCGGTCGCGATGCCCGAAGGCTCCTCGGCGGCGTTATCGGGGCTGATTTTGCGCATTTCCATGTCGCCTGTTGGCATTGTCGAACGTGTCTGGGAGGTGCCTGATGGTTAAACCTACACCCGCAGCGCAACAGACAGCGTGGCGTGTTCACAAAGAGCGTGGCGTTGCACTGATTACCGTGCTCCTGATTACGGCGATCTTGGTTGGTTTGACGACGCAAATCTTGTCCAGCCACAACTTGGTGATAAACCAGCACCAAAATACCTTTGAGCACGCCCAAGCACTGCAATACGTCCTGGGGGCTGAAGAACTGGTGCGGCAGGCACTCTATGATGACGCCGTGAACTCAGGACCAAATGTGGATCATTTGGAGGAGATTTGGGCCCAGCCGCTTGTGCCCTTAGATCTGGACGGGGTGGGCGTGATGCAGGCCCAGGTCATCGATTTACATCGATGTTTCAATCTCAATAACTTGGCAGATGATCCGAGCAATCACCACGTCGAGCGATTGCAGCGACTGGCTGAACGACTGAATTTATCGCCGAATTTGGCGGATCTGATTAAGGATTGGGTCGATTCGGACCAAATTGTTAGCGGACTAGGAGCAGAGGATTCTGCTTATCAAATCAAGCAGCCCCCGCATTTGGCGGCCAATCAGATCATGCGCGACCTCAGTGAACTGAACATGCTGGCTGATGTCAGCGACGAGGATATTCGTTCTCTCTCTGCTCAGGTCTGTGTCGTTCCAGCGACTCAAAACAAAATTAACGTGAATACGGCTGACGCGCTGACTCTGTCCATACTGGATCCGGGTATCTCTCTCGCGGATGCGCAAGCGCTAACGCAGCAGTCTAGAAACTATCAAGACGTGGCCGAATTTGTATCTGCGAATCCAGCATTTCTGAATGTGCAGAGCGAGCTCACGGTCACAAGTGAGTATTTTTTGATGCAGGCGCAGGCGCAGCTCAGCCAGAGTCGTGTTAGCCTGTCTTCAACGTTCCTGCGGGATTCAACGAACGGGCAGGTAACACTGCTGCAACGCGATTTTGGCAAAAACTATCGTGCTAAGGTCGTTTTAGACAGCAATTCACCTTAGTCAGTAATCGAGCAGAAAAAATCTATGCTGATGTTAAGTCCCAAACGGACTGTCGTTCCAAGCAAAGCCATCTGTACGTGGCACTGGTGCCACCAAGATGAGCAGGGGGGGCGTGTCGCGGGTGAGGTGAGCACTGCAGATTTACCGAGTTTAGTCGAGGCACACCCCGATTGGTTTGAACAGCCGGACCGCGTGGCCTTGGTGTTACCCAGTGAAGACGTGGTGTATCTCAACGTAAGCGTACCGGGCCGTACGGCAAACAGTATTCGTCAGGCCTTACCCTTTGCCCTAGAAGAATTCATCACCAGCGATATTGAGAATGTGCATATCGCTCATCGGCCGATTCGTCCGGGTCAACCTACGGCCTGTGCGGTCATTGAGGTTGACCTGCTAAGAGCATGGCTTGGAATGATGTTTGATGCAGGTATAACGGCCGGCACGGCGGTATCTCAGGCGGAAGTGATACGCATGCAGGATTCAGACGCCGCCTTATTGTTTGATCAGGAGCAGGTTTTGGTGGTGACATCAGACCAAGATGCATTAATCGACCGGGCCGCGGTGCCCAGTATTCTGGATGCTCTGGCAATCGATACGATCACAAGTATTGGCGGTGAATTATCCGACCTTGAGCTCGGCCAAATTTCGTCTGCACCGGAGCAAATCGTGATGCAGATGCCACCGGTGGATTATCTGGCGCAGCGGCTGGCAGCTCCGGGTAATGCCGTGAAAATCAATTCAGGGCTGCTGAACCTGCTGCAGGGCGATTTTGCCGTGCGCTATGAAGACAAAGGAGTGGGCGCCAAGTGGCGTAATACCCTTGCACTGGCCTTCGCATGGGTTGCCATAGCGGTTGTGGGTTTAGCCACTCAGGGACTGTGGTTTGAGTATCAGGCTAACGAACGTACAGCGGAGAATTTTGCGGCCTTTGAGACGTTATTTCCGGACGATAGTGTTCCGGTCACGACAACCCAGCTACAGCGCCGCTTGGCATCGAAAATTGGCGCCACCGCAGACGCTGAAGGTACGGTGAGCATGATGGATCTAATGCTGCGCACGACGTCGGTGCTTGGACCAAACAGCGAGCTTCAAGCGGTGCGTTTTCGCGCCAAGCAAATGGAACTCACCGCCGACGTCTTAATCAGCGGTTTTGATGAGCTAGATGCAATCAAAAACCGCAGTGCAGCGGCTGGAATTGTGGTGGAGGTGAGCGATGCAACGGCAGAACGTGACCGTGTACGGGCACGATTGAAGGGGACCTATTTGTGAACGGGCTCGTGAGGTTACAGAGATGAACGTCTTGCTGCAAAACCTGGCAGATCAGTGGCGTAGAACCACCGCTCATCGATGGTATGCCGCCAAAAACACCACCGATCAGCGCATTTTGAAAGCGCTTGCCGCGCTCTGCGCGATATTGTTTTTCTATATCGGTGTGTGGCAGCCGTTAAGCGATTTCGCCGACGAACAACAGCGACGCGCTACGCAAAGCCAATCACTGGCCGACTGGATAGCAGCGAATCGACCGGCGCTTGTGCGAAGCGGCAGTCAAAACACGGACAGCACAGGCCTCCCGGTTCGCGGTGGCGCGCCAACAATCGCCCAGATAACCAGCAGCGCGGCTCAATTCGGCATAACGCTGACTCGTCTGCAACCCGAATCGGACGGTAGTGTTAGCGTCGCAGTGGAACAGCAGCCGTTTAATGCTCTGGTGCAGTGGCTGGCGGGTATTGAAAACGATCAGGGCTACGCCATTGATCGCGCCAGTATCGATCGGGGCAGTGCAGAGGGGTTGGTGAACGGTCAGTTTCGTTTTCGCTGATTCCTCATCTGGACCGATTAGGTGCCACCAGCCTGGAGTTCTTAGCCTAGCTGAAGGCAGCCCCCGACCAATTCTTGGTATCGCTGAGTAACCCATGCGCTCACAAAACATGAGAGCTGATAGACAATTGGGCTAAAGACCAACCTAATGAGCTAGCCGTAAATAAGAGCAGCATTCATTATTCACGTCCCTTGACTGGAGAACAGCGATGAAATTCTCAACGGAGGTCGCAGTACCTCTGCTCGTTTTAGCGCTTGTCACTGGGTGCAGTTGGACAGAAATGAAATATGGCTCGAAAAAGCCACAAATGTCGTGGGTAACCGTTACGGATACGGGCGCTGTTCAGGCTGGCTTACTTGAGGAAAGTACACTAGCGCCGGGTACCAAAATTTTAGGATACGTAGTCACTTGGCCAGCTCAGTTCAATGCTGCATTTGTAGGACCAGATGGCTCCGGTTGCATTCAGCCGGCAGCTTATGTCACGACATCAACTGGAAGTATTACGACGCCTGCAGAATTGGTTGCCAGTGGAATAGCTGGAGGAGACATAAGCGGAGAATATTCTCAAGCGGTCACCGAGCTTTTAAAGGTTTCTGATGAACAAACAAGACTCAGCATTGGTATGTATGGCATTTGTCAGCTAGTTGTCGCTGGCGGACTAACCCAGGAGCAAGCGTCACGAGCAATTCAGAGCTTACTCGAGTACCAAGCCGCGCAATAACCTGTCGCTAAAGCAGCAGGACTAAAGGCTGTTGGCAGGCTGCTGGCCTTGGGCGAACAAAGGGGGAGCGGCGGGTTAGCCGTGATCTGATATACGGTACGTTTGAAGACCTCGGAGAAAGTCGAGTCAGATATATAATTTAACATAATATATATTATGCGAAATAAACGGGTTCCCGCCTGCGAAATCCAAATCAATAGCACCCACCTCTGTTTGACGCCACACTCTATGCTTGAGTGTGTCTTCAGCTGGTGCTTGATGTTCCAGATCAAGAAGTTGTTGAGCCATTAGCTTACAGGCCCGTTATTTTTGTTCTTGTTGGCGGTGAGCGCGCACCTCAAGTGAACAAGAGCCTAAGGGTTCATGCAACGCTGTAGAGCCAAATTGACTAAAGTCTTTAGACTGCTATTTGCAGCTGAGATCGATAAAAAATGAGCTGCAGAAACTCTGTCTTTGGTATCGCTTTGTATATCAGACAGTTAGAGGGGTATACTTCCAGCCCTCGGACCTTCCGTGCAGAGCAAGGTCTATCGATTAATCAGAGCGAATTCGTATATGGCGATCAAGGAATCGGGATTGGATGTCACTTTCTGGGGCATACGAGGTTCAACTCCGGTGCCCGGCCCCCAGACCGCTCGATACGGCGGTAATACACCGTGTGTAGAAGTCAGGGCCGGTGACGACATACTCGTTCTGGATGCCGGTACCGGGATTCAAAGCCTCGGGCGTTCACTGAAAGAGACAACGACCGGGCCGGTCAAGATCGACTTGTTTCTCACTCACACCCATTGGGACCACATTCAGGGCTTGCCCTTTTTTCAACTTGCCTACAATCCGCAAAATGAAATCAACATTATCGGCCCTAAGAGAGATGGTCTGAGCCTCGTCGAGTGCTTAGAGCGACAAATGTTGGCCCCCAATTTCCCAGTGCCCTTCTCAGCCCTTCAAGGCGTTAAATCGGTGACGGAAATGGCGTCCGGTGAGTCTCGGGTATTCGGCGGTGCAACAGTTCATGCCCATTCGCTCAACCATCCCAACGAAAGCGTCGGGTTCCGTATTCAGCACGGTGACAGTTCGCTCGCCTATTGCCTTGACCATGAACACAGCGAATCGGACGTCATTCATCCGGGTGTCGCAGCGTTAGCGCAAGACGCTGATATGTTGGTTTTCGATGCGGCTTACTGCGATGAAGATTATCCTAGCTTTAAGGGTTGGGGGCACTCCACCTGGCAGGTCGGATACAAAACGGCCAGAGCCCTAAACGTCAAAACCCTCGCGTTGTCGGGTTTTAATCCGGGTGTTGTAGATGCGGATTTAGACGCTATCAAGGCTCAAGTGGAACGCTTAGAGGGTGAGACAATCATCGCGACGGAGTCGCAGACCTACTTACTATAGGGGCTTGAGGGTTAACGGACTTTCCGACGGTTCGGCGAGGGATAAATCACAAGAGGCTACCATTTGGAAAGTGCAGAAATAATTGAGATCGTGTCGCAAGTCATCCCTGATCTGGAGACAGATGAAGTGGCTACTCTTGTGGAAATCATGGAACAACGTCATGCACAGGCCGGCACTATAATGCTCTCTCAGGGCGACAGCGACAGTCACCTGCTGTTGCTGCTGAACGGGGAATTTTCTGTTTTCTACAAATGTCGCGTGAATTTGACAACCGTGGCGATGAATATCGGCAATTTCTCGGGTCCGGGCTTGCTGGGAGAAGTGAATTTGGTACTGCAAGCTTCTCGGACGGCGACCGTGGTCTCTCGGACCGAGGCAGACTATTTGTTTTTGGACGCTGAAGCTTACAACCGGATCATTCATGAACACCCGCGTATTGCCATTAAAATCGTCACGAATATCGCGTCGCTGATTCAAAACCGTTCTGAGAGAACTCGGCGAACCATGTATCAAAACTTGATCAAAGAAAGCCCTAACCCCTCGGTAGGCATCAGCCGGCTTGGGCGTTGGTTGGGGAAATGGACCCGAGTGTCAGAAGACATGAGTAAGCGGCTATTTGGCAGCTTCGAAGGCGAAAACTTCAACAGTTAGAAGCTTGGCCTAACGTATTTCACCGGCCCAAAAAAAAGGCGGGTTGCCCCGCCTTTACGCTCGCTGATAGCGGAGCTTTTACAGGCCCAACACCAGTTTGGACATGATGTTGCGCTGAATTTCGTTAGATCCCGCGTAGATGCTCACCTTACGCGTGTTGAGATACTCTTGCGTGACACCGTTAGAGGCCTGAGGCCCAACAGGCTGGAAGTTATCCCCGGGCGCTGGCGTTGATTGATCCAGTGGCGCAGCGTAGTGGCCGGTAATTTCCAATGCCAATTCGGTCACGGCTTGCTGCAATTCTGTGCCCCGGGTTTTCAGCATTGAGCTCTCTGGGCCAACGTTCTGCCCTGCTGCTAAGGCTCCTAAAATTCGCAACTCCGTCGCTTCCATCGCCAGAATTTGGACTTCAACGTCATTAAACTTTTTCATGAAATCCGCGCTGTCTGCAAATGCTTGACCGGCGCCATCTTGCTCGGCAGCAGCAGCTTGTCTCAAGTGGGCCATGGCACCCTTCAGCGCGGGTGAATAAGCGTTGCCGCGCTCAAACTCAAGCAGGTATTTCGCACAGGTCCAGCCCTTGCCCTGCTCACCAACTAAGTTTTCCTTCGGGACTTTGACATCCTCAAAGTAGACCATGTTGATCTCTTGGTAGCCCTCGGCGGGTGTGTCCAGAGTAATAATCGGTTTTACGGAGATTCCGGGAGTTTTCATGTCAATAAGAATGAAGCTAATGCCCATCTGCCGGATGTCTTCGTTACTGGTGCGCACTAAGCAGAACATCCAGTCCGCATATTGAGCCAAGGTGGTCCAGGTCTTTACGCCGTTCACCAGATAGTGATCGCCCTTGTCTTCTGCCTTTGTCTTCAAGGATGCAAGATCGGAGCCAGAGCCGGGTTCTGAGTATCCTTGGCAGAACCAGATGTCGGAATTGAGAATTGGTGGCAAAAATTTTGCTTTTTGCTCCTCTGTGCCGAATTTCATGATCACTGGAGCGACCATGGTGATACCAAAGGGCACAACGCCGGGGGCACCGACGCGGGCGCGCTCAGCATCAAAGATGTAGCTTTGCGTTGGAGTGAATGCGGCGCCACCGTATTCGGTTGGCCAGTTAGTAGCTGCCCATCCCTTTGCGGCGAGGCGCTTCTGCCAGCCCACAAGGTCATCCTTCGACAGCTTGCCCAGGGCGCTGCGCGCCTTTTTGTCCTGTATTTCCTGCGGCCAAGCTTCTTCAAGAAAGCTCCGTACTTCAGCCTGAAAAGCTCTGTCCTGTTCTGAAAAACTTAAGTCCATGACTGCTCCTAGTCTCTAATGCAATGTAAAAATGACGAAATCGAACGTTTCCTGCCCCATGGTTCGGGCTGATCCTGCGATTAGTTTCGCGCTTGGTCGACGAGTGACTTGCCTACCACACGAATGGCCAGCGTCTCTTCTGCCCCTTCAAAAATCGAAAGGACGCGAGCATCCGCGAAATATCGACTTACTGCAACTTCTTCCGCGTATCCCATGCCACCGTGCAACTGCACGCCCTCGCGCGTAACCCACTCTGCAGCTCGGCAAGAGAACAGCTTAACCAAGCTTGCTTCCATTTGGCCGAGCCCCTGATCCATCAGACCGGCGACGTGGGCAGTGAAGGCTTTGCAAGCTGTAATTAGCGCGCCCATACGAGCGAGCTTGGCTAACGACAGCGGATAGCTGGCAACCGACCGGCCAAACACCATGCGGTCCTGGCTGTAGTTCAAACTCTCTTCAAAGGTCGCTCGCATCAGACCGCAGGCTCTCGCGGCTGTCTGCAGGCGTCCGCCCATAAAACCTCTCATCGTGAAATAGAAGCCTTTGCCCTCGCCTGCCTTGCCGCCAATGAGGCAATCGTCCGGAACAAAAAAGTCTTCGTAAGACATCTCGAAGGAGTGCATGCCGCGATAGCCCAATGTCGGAATGGCGCGGCCACTCATACGACCGCCACTGGGTTGCTTGAATTCAAAGCCGTGCCCGTCATAGGGAGGCTTTTCGACAACGAACAGTGACAGCCCTTTGTGTGCTGGCTTGGCGTCTGGATCGGTTCTAGCCAGCACCAATAACGCCCCGGCTGCCCCTGCGTAGGTGCACCACGTTTTGCCACCGTTAAGGTGCCAGCCACCATCAGTTTTTGTTGCTTTGAGCGCCACGGAAGCAACATCTGACCCCGTGTTGGGTTCCGTAACGGAAACCGCACACAGCGTTTGGCCTGAAGCTATCTGAGGCAGCCATCGCGCTTGCTGCTCTTCCGTCCCACCCTCCAACAGGGCTCTGGCCATGATTTCCGGCCGAGTGATTAGACTACCAGCGGCACCGAGCGAACCGCGAGATAGCTCTTCAGTGACGATGACCATGCCCATGCTGTCCTCGCTTAGGTCCGGTTTCAGACCGCCAAACCGCTCCGGCACGCTCAAGCCAAAGACGCCCATTTCTTTCAGCGGATCGAGTATTTCTGCGGGCACCAATAAATCTTTACGGTGCACCTCTTCGGCCAAGGGTTTCACCACATCATCGGCAAAATCCTTAAAGGTATCCCGAATGATGCGCTTTTCATCGTCCAAACGGTCATCCGCGAGGCCTTGCTCAAGATAGTGCTGGCCCAAGGACGCTATTGATTTCGGGGCTAAGAAATCCTGCAAACCCTCTAATTCGGGCAGTTCGTCTCGCGTCAGGCCAAAGGTTTGTGGCCGTACGGAGAACTTCTGCGTTATCGAGACAATCGCATTTGCGCAGAAGTAGTTGCACGCAGCGGTCAAACCGTCGATTCGCTGCGCTTCAGCGATCAAGGTGCGAGCCGCCAGCAATTCCGCTTGGACGAAAGCCAAGTCGTAGAGTTCAATCTGCTCTTCGTCCAGATCACCGTCCAAATGCGCGCAGGCTTTGCGGACGAGTCCTTCGAGGGCTTCAATGTGCGGAATAAAATCGAGGTCGTTCATAGGGCAAGTATGCCCAATTTGGCTCCTTCGAGGAATTACTCAGTCCCGGATTTAACAACTTTTTCGTTCTCAAAGTTGGACAGGTCGACGGTCAAGCCACGGCTTTTAAAGATTCAAATAACCCAAATCGACGCGTTGCCCTTATACTGGGAGAGCCTCCTAACGTTTGGCTCTAGAGAACATGATTGAATCCGTCGTTAACTACTTCATGGCGCTGCAGACCACGATCTGTACCGCCTTAGAGACTTTGGATGGCAAGGCTGTATTTTCTCTCGAGCGGTTCATCCCGCCAAACGGCGGATTGTCCCAGCCCCGCGTACTTGCGAACGGCGCTCACATCGAGAAGGCCGCCGTACAGTTTACCCATTCCAAGGGGAGCGCATTGCCCCCAGCGGCAACCGAGCGTAACCCTCATCTGGCTGGCAGCGCCTTCCAAGCCGCTGCGATTTCACTGATCGTCCACCCGTGCAATCCGCACGTACCCATTACGCACATGAACCTGCGGTTCTTCTATGTCGAGGCCGATGAGCCGGTCTGGTATTTTGGCGGTGGTTACGACTTGACCCCGTGCTATCCCGAAGACGAGGACGTACGGTTTTGGCATCAAGCTGCCAAAGACGCGGTCGGCGATCATTACCAGCCGTTTAAAGAAACCTGCGACGACTACTTTTTTCTCAGTCATCGTGGCGAAACCCGCGGTGTCGGCGGGATTTTTTTCGATGATTGGACAGAGGGTGGTTTCGACGACAGTTTTGCCTTAGTCAGGCGCGTCGGCGACTCTTTTTTAACGGCTTACAGGCCCATTTTTGCTCGCCGAATGCATACCTCTTTCACCGATGCACAGCGCGATTTTCAGCTCTACCGTCGTGGCCGGTATGCGGAGTTCAACTTGGCCATCGACCGGGGCACAAAGTACGGTTTGCAAAGTGGACGCCGCATTGAGTCCGTGCTGGCGTCCTTGCCACCGTTAGTGAAGTGGGTCTATGACTACCAGCCAGAGCCCGGCAGTCGAGAGGCGGGGCTTGCGGACTATCTTAGGCCTAGAAACTGGATATAAAACAATAAGATAGAAATTTTTATTAACTTAAAATCTATTTATTCGACAATGGTTAGCCGATCCTCAACATCACGGACGCTACCTGTCTCACCGGCGAGCCGGATCGCTTTTTCCCGAGCATAGTTGGACGGCACCCTCCCCTCTAGCGTGACGACGCCGCGAGATGTGGTGACATTAATCCGCCATCCCTTTACCTCAGGGTCATCTAAAAGCCTCAGTTTCACCATTGCGGTGATTTGGGCATCGTCTGTAACCTCGCCTATTGTTCGCTTTGAGCCGTCTACATACGACTGACAGCCAAAACTGACTGTCAAGCCTAATAGGATCCAAGAAAGCGTTCGTATCACGGCGTTGTCCTTGCTATATCGGTTCGGTTGGAGTGGAATCTTGGGCTACAAGGAGAGTTGAATGCAACCAGAACTCACGCTGATCGCATCCGGACTGGCGTTTCCGGAAGGCCCTATTGCTCTGCCAGACGGCAGCATAATCTTGGTCGAGATCAAGGCAGGCCGCTTGACTCGCGTCCGTGACGGTCAGAGAAAAACCATCGCAGACCTTGGCGGAGGCCCAAATGGCGCGGCTATCGGTCCTGATGGGCAGTGCTATGTCTGCAACAATGGCGGATTCCAATGGATCGAGCGCGGTGGCAAAGTTTATCCCGGCGAGCAGCCCGCTGATTATTCGGGTGGTAGTATTCAGCGGGTCAATCTCGATACGGGTTCGGTGACTACTCTGTACACTCACTGTGAGGGCGAGCCGCTGAAAGGCCCTAATGACATCGTGTTTGATGCGCAGGGCGGGTTTTGGTTCACGGATCACGGCAAAAATCGCCCTAGGGACAGAGACCGTACAGGTGTTTTTTACGCCCAGCCCGATGGCTCTCACATTGTGGAAGCCATCTTCCCCATGCAGGAGCCCAACGGCATTGGACTGGCGGCTGATGAAAAAGAACTGTTCGTCGCGGAAACGCCGACGGGGCGTCTTTGGGCGTACGCGCTCAGCGCCCCCGGCGTTATCGACACCAGTAAACCCCGTCGCCTGTTAAACGGGCGCTCCGGTTTCTTTATGTTTGACTCGCTAGCGGTAGATGGTAACGGAGATGTCTGTGTGGCGACTTTGATCGACGGTGGCATCACGACTCTTTCTGCGGCAGACAACGCGCCCGCTTTCGTGCCGATGCCCGATCGTATTACCACCAATATCTGCTTTGGCGGAGCGGACTTGAAAACAGCCTTCATCACCTTGTCGTCAACGGGACAACTGGTGAGCATGGATTGGCCCGTCGGCGGCTTACCGCTGAACTTTCTCAACAAATGAAGTGCCAGGTGCCGCTGTTGCGACGACTCGGGTTGCTCATTATCGCGCTGGCGCTAAGCAGTGCTCATGTGGCTGCAGAGCGCCTGCATCTGATCATTCCTGCGGGCCCGGGCGGTGGTTTGGATGCCACGGCAAGAGCGTTGGGCAATGCCGTGGTGACGATGGATCAGCAAGCGAAGGTCAGCTATGAAAATCGTTCTGGCGGCGGCGGCGGTAAAGCCATGGCCTACTTTGTATCCAACGCAGACACGTTAAAAAATACTCTGTTAGTGAACTCAGCACCGTTGATTGTCCGATCCTTGCAGGGTTTGTTTCCGCACTCCTATCGAGATCTAACACCCATTGCTGGTCTAATTGCTGATCCCGGCGTGATCGCAGTTCGCAAGGACTCTAAATTTCAAAGTTGGCGGGATATTGCTGCAGCATTGAAAGGCGGTAAAGACAGGGTCTTCATCGCGGGTGGGTCGGTGAAGGGCAGCCTTGATCACATCACCCTGTCGTTACTGGCTCAGGCTGAGGGTATTGATCCGCGTCGGCTGCGCTACCTAGCCTATGACGGCGGCGCGAAAGCCCAGTTGGCGCTGCTCAGTGGTGAGGTAGATGTCATGGTAAGCGGTCTGGGAGAAACTTTGGCCGCCCATCGAGCAGGCACCGTTCGCATTTTGGGGGTGACTAATGATCGCGATGATATGGACGGCATGACGAGCTTTGTGGACCAAGGCCTCGACGTTGTGTTTTATAACTGGCGTGGCATTTTCGCCCCCCTCAGCACGAGTGCTGAACGACGAGAAGAACTTAAGGCCTTAATGAACACAGTGACGAACACGGCGGCGTGGCAGGAACAACTGGCGCGCTATGGATGGCAGCCAATGTTCTTATCCGGGGATGACTTTACGGCCTATCTCGCTGAGCAGGAAATCTTGCTCACTGGTGTGATGACGGGTTTAGGACTCATTCGCCCGTGAGCTTTCGCCTGCTGCTGCTCACGCTTTTTGCCATTGGAGCAGCCTATCTCACGCTTGTCGGTCAGATTGAGCTGGACCCTTGGAGCGCCCAAGACACGATAAATTCCCGCACCCTGCCCCAAATCTATGGCGCCTTGCTTTGCCTGGCCGTGCTTGGACTGGCACTTGGACAAAGAGATCGAACGGGTGATATGTCACACCCCTCGCTGCACAAGTTGAAGCCCTTGTTTTGGCTCAGCGCGCTGATCTGCGTATTTATCTTGAGTCTTGTGTGGCTAAACTTGTGGGTTGCGCTCGGTGGCTTGCTGTTCGGCACGCTTTGGACAATGGGCGAAAAACGGCTGCCTGTCATTGTTGCGCTGTGTCTCGCCATACCCCTGATCGGGTTTGTGCTTGTCGAGCAAGTACTGCAAATGACGGTACCTCTCAGCTGATGGCCGAGGGGATTTTAACTGGCATTGGGACGGCCCTGACATTGCAAAACGTGCTTTGGGTCGCGTTTGGCTGCTTGGCGGGTACGTTGATTGGCATGATGCCCGGTCTCGGACCCATCAGCGCAATTGCCCTGATGATCCCCGTCTCTTATTCCCTCGACCCGACTGGCGGCCTGATCATGATGGCCGGCGTGTACTACGGTGCGGTTTTCGGTGGCTCGACCTCCTCGATTTTGATCAATGCGCCCGGGGTGGCGAGCACTGTCGCCACCAGCTTTGACGGCTATCCAATGGCACGGGATGGTCAGGCCGGTCGAGCCTTGGCGATAGCCGCCTATGCCTCGTTTTTCGGAGGCACCATGGGTGCGATCATTCTGCTGATCTTTGCGTCTTCTCTGGCCGCCATCGCACTGCATATCCAAAGCGCCGAGTATTCGGCCTTGGTGCTCCTCGCTATGACTTGCGTCGTGGTTTTTGCGGGCTCCAATGCGCGCCTGCCTAGCCTCATCACCTTGTTACTTGGATTAATGTTGGGGACAGTGGGCACGGACCCGATGGGCGGAGCCCAGCGTTTTACCCTTGGGCTACTGGAATTGTCTGATGGCATTCCCTTTGTGCTATTGGTTATGGCGACCTTTGCTTTGGCGGAGGCCTTTCGCCTCGCCATTGGTGAACCTCAGTTGCCCCGCGGCTCATTCTCGCTGCGCGACCTGCTAATACCCTTGGCATTGGCTCGGCGGCTGTTTCGCGTTGCCAGCCGCAGTTCAGTGCTCGGCTTCATCATTGGGATTATGCCGGGCGCCGGCGCCACGTTGGCCAGTTTCTTTGCCTACGACTTAGAAAAACGCATCGGCGATGGATCCCGAGAGGCCGGCGTTACTGCTCCAGAGGCAGCCAACAATGCCGCATCCACGGGCTCCTTTGTTCCCCTTCTCAGTCTTGGGGTGCCCGGTTCGGGCACCTCCGCGGTACTTCTGGGCGTTATGCTGGCTTACGGATTGCAGCCGGGGCCAACCTTGGTGACCGAACAACCGGAAATTTTTTGGGGTGTCATTATCTCCATGTACGTGGGCAATGTTTTTTTGCTCGCATTGAATTTACCGCTCATTCCGTATTTGGCTCGCATTGTCAGTTTGCCCCAGCAGGTATTGATCCCCTTGGTTATTGTCTTTGCCTTGCTGGGGGTTTTACTTACAACGTTTAGCGTGTTTGATCTGGCTTTGATGCTGCTGCTGGCGCTGGGCGCAACCGTTCTCAGGGCATTTGGCTTTCCCCTTGCACCATTGCTGCTTGGGTTCATTCTCAGCGGGTTATTCGAAGAAAATTTGCAGCGCGCTCTAATGCTTAGCGATGGTGATGTCGCATACTTACTCAATCGCCCCATTGCCCTCGGTATTTTGCTTATGAATGCGGCAATCTGTCTGCTGCCGCTATGGAATCGCAGTGAGTCATGACATAACATGCTCCCCGACAAGTTTTTTGCATTGAGGGTTCGGGATGAGAAGACCGTTTGGGCGAGGAAGAAGCGAAGAAGAAACCGAAGAGATCAACCTGACGCCAATGTTGGACGTGGTCTTCATCATGTTGATCTTTTTCATTGTGACTGCGACTTTTGTTAAAGAAGTTGGTCTGGATGTAAACCAGCCGGATGAGGATAAGCCGAAAACGGTTGATCCGGACAAGAAAAGCATCGTGGTTCGTATAACCAACCGTGATCGCATCATTATTGCCAGCCGTGATATCGACAAACGTTCTGTGCGCGCCAATATTGAGCGGCTGCATGCTGAGAACCCCGAAGCTCCCGTGATCATTCAGCCACACCCTGACTCGACGACGGACATGATGATCCACATTATGGACTCCGCTCGGCAAGCCGGCGTTTACAATGTGTCGCTCGCTCAGTAGAGCGGCCAGAACACGTCATGACACGCAGCAAAGGCCCCACAGCGGGCCTTTTTTTGTCGCGACGTGTTCCTTGACAACGCTGACAAACTTCGCCCTATGACCTCGCCCCCCTACTCAGTCGATTTACGCAGCGATACGCTGACCTTGCCATCGTCCGGTATGCGTAAGGCCATGTATGAAGCTCCGGTGGGGGACGATGTTTATGGTGAGGATCCTACAGTCAATGAGCTACAGGACTATGCGGCCGCTCTTCTCGACAAAGAAGCTGCTTTATTCGCGCCAAGCGGCACCCAGTCGAATCTGCTGGCGCTTTTTGCCCACTGTGATCGAGGAGACGAATATCTGGTGGGTGATAATGCCCACACCTTCCGCTACGAAGGCGGCGGAGCCGCCGTATTAGGCAGCATTTCGCCCCAGCCGCTGCCCATGGCATTTGATGGCACGATGAGTCTTGGTGATCTTGAAGCCGCGATTAAGCCTGCAGATTTTCACTTTGCGCGCAGTCGCGTGATTTGTTTGGAGAATACTCACAGCGGCGAGCCGCTTCCTCTGGGCTACGCTGAGGCCGTAGCATCGTTGGGTGAGCGGCGCAGTCTCGCCATGCACCTTGATGGTGCTCGGCTTTTCAACGCGGCGCTGGCGCAAAACCGGACTCCTGCCGCGCTAGCGGCACCCTTCGACAGCGTCTCGGTCTGTCTTTCGAAAGGTTTGGGCGCTCCAGTGGGTTCGGTTTTGGTGGGTTCGCAGACGCTGATTGATGAAGCCAAGCGTTGGCGAAAGGTTCTGGGCGGCGGCATGCGGCAGGCTGGAGTCATAGCTGCCGCCGGCCTCTATGCGCTGAAACATCAAATCGATGACTTAGCGCAAGATCATCGGCACGCTGAGCAACTGGCCCAATGCCTCACAGATAACTTTGGCGATAGTGCCGTTCGTACGGCAACGAACATGGTGCATCTGAGCCTGCCGGAAGAAACCTACTTGAGCCTCGCAGAGCACTTGGGCGAGAGCGGGATTCGAGTGGGACGACCCCGCTGGGTCCTGCATCGAGACATCAGTTCCGATGCCTTAGCAGCTCTCTGCCGCGCTATTCAAGGTTTCAGCACCGACTAGCAGCATCGCTGCGCAGGGCTAGACAAGATAGACCAAGCCGACAATCGCGCCGGTGATCAAGTTGACTAAGGTGCCGCAGATTACGGATTTGGGCGCGATGCTCAAATACTCGCTTTTTCGCTCGGGCACCAAGACCGATAACCCGCCAATTAAAATACCAAGGCTGCCAACATTGGCGAAACCGCAAAGAGCGTAGAGCATGATCAGCCGGGAGTGTTCGGAAAAAAGATCGGCACTGGCAGCAAACTGCACGTAGGCCATTACCTCGTTAAGCACGACCTTTGTGCCCAAAAGCGATCCCGCCAATCCGGCCTGCTCCCAAGGAATGCCGATCAACCACGCCAGCGGCGCAAACGCAAACCCTAGAATCGATTCAATGGTCAAAGTTTCAGTACCCGCCAGGCCACCGAGAATCATGTTGCCCAGCGCGACGAAACTGATGAGGACTAACAACATAGCGCCGATATTGACTGCCATGGCCAAACCATCTTGAGTACCGCGAGTCAGGGCATCCATTGACGAGTCATAGCTCAAGGCAATATCTGAAGGACTAATCTCGATGTTCTTCGTTTCCGGGATGAACAGGCGTGAAAGATAAATTGCCCCAATGGCGTTGATCATGGACGCTCCGACAATATGTCCGACAACGCCATCCAAAATATCGCCCAATACCGCGGCAAATAAAATCATAACCGTGCCGGCTACGGTCGCCATGCCAAGCGACATCACGGTAAAAAACTCTGAGCGGGTTAATTGACTTAGGTAGGCGCGGATGACCATGGGCGTCTCAATCATGCCAAGAAAGAGGCTCGCCGCTGCGGCGGTGGCCACGGTGCCGCTGATGTGGAATGTTTTGCGCAACGCCCAACTTAACCCCTTGACCAGAGTAGGCAGCACCCGCCAATGCCAAAGCAAGGCGACCACGACCGAGAACACTACGACTTGAGGCAGCACTCGAAAAGCAAAGATGTAGGGCGACTGGGTGATGGATGGAACTGGGAAATCGCCGCCACCCAAGAAGCCGAACATGAACATGGTGCCAGCCGTTGTAGCCTCACCGACTGCACTGACAAACCCGTTGATCGTCAGCAGAACTCCGCTCAGCCATGGAGCGCGCAGAAAGAGCGCGGCTAAAATACCTTGAATGACGATGCCAATGAAAACGAAGCGCCATGAAATGGCTCCTCTGTTCTCGCTCATCAACCAAGACAGTGCCAGCAGTACGATAATTCCGAGAAGCGCTTGCATGGTTGGCGTTATTCCTGAATCGAAAAAAATGTCAGCACGTGTTCGTTGGTCAGGCGCCAATGCCCGATGCCGGATTCTAGCGCCTTGTTGAGGTCATGCGAACCATGATATTGGATACGAAACTGCTGATGGGCCCAGTCCAATTTGATACTGGCTTCTTGAAAGCCGATAAACGTGGCCCCGATAGGGAAAATCGCCTTGTATCCAGCTTCTTTAGCAGAAAACGTGATGGCGGCCGCGGTATCAGGCTGCGTGTTAAAGGCGTCGATTTCGTCTGGCCGAAACAGCGCTGGGAACAGCTTGTTTGTGATCCGGTCAATGGCCTCAATGTCTACACCAATACTGCGGAACTGCGTCGACACGCCGGCGAATGCCCACTCTCGACAGTGGCTGATACTTCCACATTGGCCCGGCGGCCAGAGAGGTGAACGATTCACGCGCAAGATTGGCTGCTCCTCTAAACCCAACAGGCGTTGTGCTATGTGGGCACTGTGCCTGCCTGACGTGAAATCCATCAGGCGTTGGCTACTCATGCTGTCGGCAAGCTCGCTTTCTTCTGTCAGCAGTCGTGCATGGGGAGCGCCGTTAACAACGAGGGCGAGCGCCGTATCATCAAGTATTGGCCAGCTTGGCTGCGCGTTGCGCAGGCTGTGGTCCTCACAATGCCACTGCATATTGATCCTAAGTCTTTGCGTTGCGGGTCAGGGTCAGTATCCTGCACTGCCCTCTCCGCAGGGTAAACGCCGTCTCATCAAAGACTTTTTGGGGAAAACAGAATGTCCAACGTGATTTTGCTTAACGGGTGCTCCAGCGCGGGTAAAACCACGTTGGCGTTGGCCCTACAAAATCAACTTAAAGAGCCCTACCAGCATATTGCGCTAGATCAGTTCCGTGACGGAATGCCTAGCCGCGTTAGGGGGTTAAACTCTCCTGCCGGAGATCCGGGCGCATCTGGCCTAAATGTGGTGCCAGAAGAGCGGAACGGAGAATGGGTCACTCATATTCGATTTGGAGACTATGGCGAGCGGGTACTTGCGGGCATGCGCCGTACTGTCGCCTCTCTCAATGCACTGGGCTGCAATGTCATTGTGGACGATTTGTTGTTTAAACGCGCCTATTTGGACGATTACGTTGATGTACTGAATGCGGAAACAACATGGTTTATCGGGGTTAAGTGTCGTCTTGATGTAGTGCACGAGCGTGAGGCACTGCGTCCTGGGCGGTTTCCCGGAACTGCGGTATCCCACTTTGATCAAGTTCATGCTCATGGGGTCCCATACGACTTAGAAGTCGATACCAGTGACGCCAAGGCTTCGGATGTTGCTCGCTCAATTATCGCCCGGATAGGCAGTGCTCCCACCAGTTTTCGCGAGCTCCGCGCAGCAACTACTCAGGGGGGCTAAGCGTCAAGCGCAGCAGGTGCGCGTGGCGCATGCCGTATTCACGCTCATGAGTCAGGTAGGCGACTTCACCCTTATCGCCCGCGAAGGTAATCGCTTCACGCTGACCGATATAGGGTAGCGCGATGCGTTGGGGCGGCGCGGCCCAATTTCTCCGATCGTAGAGCAGTGCGTGCTCCAGCGTTGTCACGAGCAGTCGATTACCGTGCAAGCTCATGCCGGTCGGCATGGCTAAAAACGGCCACGCATCCCCATATAAGTCAGCAGCGGCTTGATCGGGCTTTTCTAACCCGTTCAAAGATGTGATTTTTTCAGCCACTCGATCAGGCGTAGGGCGCGGTGGACCAGAATTCCGGCCTAAATCCAGAGGCAAGCGATACAGCTCTATCGGCTTCGTCCGCTTGCTCATGATGAGTATTTCGCCTTGATCGGCATCCACCGCAATGGCCTCACTGTCTCTGGGCCCGTCGGGATAGGTAAAGGTTTGGGTTTGCACCGGTTTGAGCCGCGCATCCGGAGCAAGTTTTTCAATGTCCGGCTCTGGAATAATTGTATAGGAGACCTGCCCTCGCACCGCGAAGTTATCACCAATATCTGCGACCAGCAGGTACGGGTTTTGTTCCCAGACAAAACTGGTCATGGCTTCCCAGTCCGAGGGCTTCGGCATGTCGAGCATCCAACTGCCCAAGTGTTTCCCCGACGTGGATAAGGCGAACAGTTCGGCGTTGCCGCCGCTGTCATTCATCGACCAAAGGACATTTTGCTGCCGCTTACTGGCAGCCAAGCCGCTGGATTCGTTTAAACCTCTCGATTCAATCACCCCAGCCCACTCTACCCTCGAATGAGGCGCTAACTCTTCAGCCTGAACCGTAACTATCTCGCAAAACAGGAGCGCGCCAGCGAAACACAACGCGATCATGCCTGAGCGAGATAAAGATGGATTTTTGTCGGTTAAACACATTCGTGGGTCCGCCGAGACGATTGGGAGATCAGGCATTCTTCTGCTCCGGCTTGATCTGACAACAATGGTAGCATTGCGCTTTAAAATTTTTGAGCTTCCGGGGAGATAATGTGTCCGACATGAACACGAAAGAAGATGCCATTCAGTCTCTGACAGATCTGTTGCTGGCTAGCCGGAATACGGTGTTTTTTACCGGTGCAGGTATCAGTACGGAGTCAGGCATTCCTGATTTTCGCAGCCCGGGTACGGGCCTATGGAACAAGATGAAGCCGATAGAATTTCAGGATTTTGTAAATTCGGCTGAGTCGCGTCGGGAGTCTTGGGAGCGAAAATTCGCCAACGATGTGATGACCCGCGCAGAACCCAATGCCGGACATCTCGCCATCCATCGATGGTTTGCCTTGGGCCACGCAGGAGGCGTGATAACTCAAAACGTAGACAATCTGCACCAGCAGTCCGGCCTGGAAGATCATCAGGTGGTTGAACTGCACGGCAATGCGACTTATGCGAGCTGTCTTTCCTGCGGTGCGCGCTACGGTTTGGAAAGCATCCGAGCAGAGTTTGAACAACGCGGCGAGGTAGCTCCCTGTCCCACCTGTGGCGGGCTGATTAAAACCGCCACAATCTCCTTTGGACAAAGCATGCCGGAAGCCGAGATGGCGAAGGCCCAGCAATTTACAGAAGGCTGTGACTTAATGATCGTCCTCGGTTCATCGCTGACGGTTTACCCGGCTGCAGGCTTTCCGCAATACGCGAAACAACTCGGTGCATCATTGGTGATCATTAATCGAGAACCAACGGATCAGGACGGCATCGCCGACCTCGTTATCCACGAATCCATTGGCGAGGTTATGAGTCAAGCCGTGGCAAAGACAGCGCACTAGTTTGATGCCGCTGCTCTCAAGCTTGGTGGGCTTATCTGAGACAGAACTGTGCGAGATGATCTACTCGCTCGTGCCGGATTGGCGTGGCGATGCGCTGGAGGACTTCGATTTTCTCAGCGGGGGCTACAGCAACGCCAACGTTGTTTTCACTCATCGAGGCGGACAGAGACGCGCGCGCTATGTGCTGCGTATTCCCGTGCGTGCTCAGCCCTACGTGAATCGAGCTGCTGAATCGGCATGGTACAGAGGCTTACCTGAGTCCGTGGGCGTGCGCCCGATTGCTTTGGATGTAGCCACGGGCTTAATGGTTACCGCATGGGTGGACGGTGAATTGTTAGTGGACGTATTTGCGGACAGATTTGCGCAAGGCGATCTGCTGGCTTATTTGCACACCCTACATAGCGCGTTACCTGCAGTGGCACAGCGGTACTGCGTCCCGACATTACTTCCGGCATTTGTAGAACCTAACGCGCAGTCGCAGACATTGCTGGGCTCTCTGCCTCCTGCTTTCACTCAACAGCTGCAACCGGCGCAAAGCATCACCTGCCACAACGATCTGAACCCGTGGAACATTCTCGTCACCCAGCATGGCTGGGTTACCTTGGACTGGGAATTTGTGGGCCAAAACGATGGCCTATTCGATTTGGTCAGCCTGCACCAAGGGTTAGGGCTTGATGTAGATTCGTTGCCAAACTTGGCCAGCCGTTGGGCCAGAGACTGGGCACCTGACTACACCAGCGAACGGCTGACTCGGGCTTTCGGACATTTTTGGCTGCGGGAATGGGCTTGGGCAACGTTTCAGATGAATGCTGGTAATCGTCGTGCAGAGGTATCGGAGCAAGCGGCTGTAGCAGAGGCCATGCTCGCCCAATTGCCCCAGTTCTAGATATCCAGCTTGCGTTTGATCGCGGCTAAGGCATTTTTTGCCCGGGTGCTTCCGGTGCCATCACAAATCTCATATTGGCAGCCGCGCCGCTGCAGTTGCTGCTCATAGAGTCCGAAAAGCCGCTCTCGATCCTGCGGGTTTTCGCGCAGTGGATCCAATTCCCAAGGTAGATCCGGGCGGCAAAGAAGGTAAAAACGCGGCGCTTGACTCAACCACGCTTCGTTGAACAGTGCCGGTACCGGGCCGTATTTTTCCTGCCACCAAATCGTCAGCGTGAGCAGATCAGTATCTGCAATGCAGTGGTCACTGGTGCGAGTCCGATCCTCTAGGTCCCCTTGTGCCTGCACCAAGGCGATGAGGTCGGAAGGTCGATAGCGATAGGCCCCTTGTGCGGTATCAATAGCGCGCTGGGTTAAGTAAGCGCGGGCAATTTCTGGTAACACGGGCCATCGCAGCTGTTTTGAGAGCGCCTCGGCCAGCGTTGTTTTACCGCAGCACTCGGGACCGGTCAGCACACAGATCATGTTGCTAGCCTGCGGCGCCAGCTCGACCAGCCCCAAACCGCCATGATCAAGTAAACGGTGTACAGGGCCGCGTAAAAGAATAAGCCGGGATCACTGCTTAATCCTTTCAGCACGTATAAGCCTATTTGCACAACGTCGATCAGAAACCAGGCGATCCAGCTGCTGAGATACTTGCGCGCACTCATCCACATGGCGACGAAGCTTGCCACAGTGGTCAGACTGTCGGCATAGGCCATGTCCGCTTGAGTGTAGCGGGCAAAGAAATAGCCCATGAACACGCTGCCCAGCAGCGTAATGAACGTTAAGACAAGCACCGCTTTAACAGTGATTCTCTGCGGCAGTAACTCACCGGCCTGCTGGCGCAGCTGCTGGCCCCCGTATAGCCAGTAATACCAGCCGTAGGCGTTCATCAGCACATAGTAGAGATTGAGCAGGACATCGGCAAAGAGCAATGCTCGGGCTACGACAATGACCGTGACCACAGCATAGAGCATGCCAATGGGAAAGGTTAGGATATGTTCCTTGATCAGCAGCCAAACGCAAAGTACGCCGCTGACCAGCCCGGCTGCCTCAAGCCAGTTTTCCATCAAAAATGCCACGCGAAACCCCAGTATGTGTTCGCCAGAGATTGCCTATCAGGGCGTCATCGCGCAACGGTTGTTAGGCAGAAACAGGCTCCCAGTGGCCTCGTTTTAAGATACTTGGTGACATCCATTCTTGATCAAAGGGCACCAGTGTCAGCCCGGCGGCGTCACTGGCTTGATCAAACGCCGGATAGTTGCTGCTGTCCGAGTGAGATGGCTCGGCCTCCTGCCGCCAACACGGCATATTGCGCCTCGCCGAATCGAGCATGGTCTCGGAGAACGGCAGAAATACGACACGTGGATTCGTTCCGGAGAGCTGCTTGCGGCGGAGCTCAGGCGTGCCCGGTTGAAAAGCGGTCTGTGATTTCATGCGACTTTCTTCTTGTTAGTAGCTGCGTTACGAAGCAGTACAGCAGACGCTGGGTTAGAACTTCAGGAGAACCGATTGAGAAGCAGTTGAGGTTAATGAAGACAATCGTGAGGGCCAGTTCTAAGAGTGCATAAAGATTGGCTAAACGAGATAGACTAGGTATCGAGATAACCAAGGATTTGGATGTGGCGAAACATATTGTCATCGTCGAAGACGACCCGGATCAGCGTTCGAACTATGCTGATGCGATTACCAACAAGGGCTATCAGGTCAGCGCGTACGGAAGCCGAGAAGAGGCCCTCGCCGGGTTTGACGTTGCCCTACCGGATCTTGCGATTTTGGACATCATTCTTGGCGACGAGGTGGATGCTGGTTTTCAGCTCTGCCGAGAACTGCTCGCCCGGTCACCGAGCCTACCCGTGATTTTTCTAACGGAACGGATTAACGAAATCGACAAGATCTCGGGGCTTCGCCTCGGTGCATGGGACTATCTGCCCAAACCGATCTCTTTAGAGTACTTGGCTGAACGCATTTCATCCCTCTTGCGCATTAACGAAGCACGCAGTGCATTGTCGAAATCAGAGAGCGCGTCGGAAAAAAATATCGGCGACCTTGCCTTGGATCAGGATGCCCTGCTGGTGAGTTGGAAAGGTCAGCGAATTGACCTGTCCGGCACCGAGTTTCGCATGCTGGCAAAGCTGGTGCGAGCTCCCGGTCATGCGGTGAGTTACGAAACGCTGATGAACGCAACCATGCAATCGTTGGTGACGAACAACACGATTAATACGCACATGCGGAATATCCGCAAGAAATTTGAGGCCGCTGACCAAGCGTTTGCCTGTATCAAAAGTGAGTACGGGTTCGGTTACCGCTGGACTAAGCAGTAAGGCAAGCTGCCAATGATGTGGGGGCTAAATATCCGCGGACCGAAGCTGGGCACCAAACTCGCTCTGATGGGGCTGGCCCTGCTCGTGGTGCCCTGGTTCAGTTACCTGCAGCTGGTGGAAATGGAACGACTGCTTATTCAAGGGCAGTCCCAAGCCCAGCTGCTCACCGCAGAAGGTATCTCCACGCTTTTCAATGGCCGGGAGGATTTGTTTAATGACTTGCCCGTCACGCTGGAAGACTTCGAACCGCTTTATGCTCAGCCGCTGGAGAATACTATTCGACTTGATGGCAGTGCGGAGGATTGGGGAAAGGCTCGAGACGGCAACTATTTGTCTTTCGGTTCACCAGCTGGAACGCAGGACGCAGATTTTGATCTGCTGTTAGGTGAGCGCGCTGACTATTTGTATGCCCATATGCGCATCAGAGACGATCGCCTGGTGTATCGAGACACCGAATATCTGCGCTTGGACAATGCAGATCACATTCGGCTGAACTTTATTGGTGCGGGCGGTCAGGATGCTCGCATGTCCTTGGTTTTCGACGAGTCCGATGTGGTGACTGGTTTTGCTATGGATAACGAATGGCGTTACGCAGCCACGGGGAACGCGGATAACCGCGTGCAGGGCGTCCTGCGTCGCTTAGCCGGTGCGAATGAAATTGTTTTAGAGTTCCGTATCCCCTTGAGTCTGCTGGGATCGCGACAGTATTTTGGCCTAACCTTTGTGGATGTCGACGATGTGCTACAGCGTGATGTCGTGCGCAGCACGCAAACATTGCCCACCAAGGCCAATCAAAATTTCAATTTAGTGGTGCTGCGAACACCAGAGGTGCGCAACATTGTCCAGGGCCTGGGTTATTCCGGTGCAAAAATTCTGGTCATAGACAGTCTGCAGCGGGTTAGGGCAGAAGTCGGTGCCACCCGGCAACAAACCAAGGAAGACGATACGACCATCCGCGCCGGGACAGTCACACGACAGCTGACTCGCGCGGGTGATTTTGTTCGCAGCGTGTTCTTGGGTGCTGGCGGCGAACGAGAGCCTAGTTTGGATGACAGTGCTGCGCTGCAGGAGAGCCCTGCTGACCGAGCCATTCGCATTAGCTTGCAGGGAGACCCAATAGCCCTGCGTAACCGCGTATCCAGTAACGAGGAAATTATCCTAGCCGCCCACCCCATTGTGTCTGCGGATCAAGTGATTGGTACGGTGATCGTTGAACAAAACATCGACGATATTCTGCGTTTCCAACGCACCGCGTTAGAGCAAGTTTTGCTGCTATCACTGCTGAGTCTGTTAGCAATTTTTCTAGCTCTAATCATATTTGCGGGTCGATTGGCTTGGCGCATTCGCAACTTGCGTCGAGATGCTTCAGCAGCGATTGATGTGCGGGGACGTCTGCGCCGAGGCGGGCTGTTGAACGAGATCAATGCCGGGGATGAAATCGGCGACTTAGCGCGCAGCGTGTCCAACATGTTAGAAAAGCTAAAGCAGCACAATGGGTTTCTTGAAAATATGCCGCGAACTCTGCGTCATGAGATCAATAACCCCCTCAACACCCTAAGCACATCCTTGCAGAACCTTGCCGATGAGCACCCCGATATCGATTCCAGCAAGTACTTGGAGAGTGCCAAACGCGGGGTTAACCGCATTGGGTCCATTGTGCAAAATCTGGCCGATGCAGCTAATCTGGAGGAAGCCCTGGAAGCTGAAGAACTCGAAGAAATCGATCTGAACGAATTGTTAGCCAGTTATGTCGCCAATTGCGGCGGGGCCCACGCCATGGCTGAGTTTGAGTATCACGGCAGTCCTGCTCCAGCACAGGCATTGGTATCCGATTTTCGTATAGAGCAAATGCTCGACAAGTTGATCGATAATGCCGTGGATTTTCACCGGGCGGGCACGCCTATTCGAGTTCAGCTGGAATGTTTTGGTGATCTGGCACAAATCGTAGTGGCTAACCGGGGGGCGGCACTGTCCGAGGCTAGCCTAAACACCATTTTCGATTCCATGGTGAGTCATCGAGGTCCCGACAACAGGCTCCATTTCGGCCTAGGACTGCACGTTGTTCGCATCATTGCCGAGCACCATGGAGGTACGGTAACCGCCGTTAATTTGGAGGATCGAAGCGGGGTCGCGTTTGTGATTAGGCTGCCGCTGGTCGTGCCCTTTAGCCGCCCCTCGACCATGAGCAGCAGAAGCGACGGTGACCGAGTTCTTCGAGCGGAACGGTGAATTCGCTTTGGTTAGGCCCGTTTGTAGGAACTCTCCAAGGTCAGACCTTCACCCTGCACAACAACCTGTCTCTTGCGCACGAGATTTTCCATCGCTGCTAGAACGCTGCGGGCCGCTGCTGGGTACATGAACTCTGGCGTGTCGCGATACATCAAAGGCACCATGTCACGAATTTGATAGGTCCCTTGGTCGATACACGACAAAATTTGTTGCTCGCGCTCGAGGCGGTGATCGATGTAAGCCCGCACATGCGTTTTGGGATCGATGATTGATGGACCGTGGGTTGGCCAGTAAATTTCATCGTCTCGCTCCAAGAGCAGTTCTAGGCTTTGCATATAGTCCGCCATATCGCCGTCTGGAGGCGAAATGATGCTGGTGGACCAGCCCATGACATGGTCGCCGGTAAACAGAGCTTTTTGTTCTTGCAGAGCAAAGCAAAGATGGTTGGATGTATGGCCCGGCGTGTAGACACACTCTACAGTCCAGTCTGCGCCTCGGATAATGTCGCCGTGTGTTACAAGATGGTCTGGCACGAAGTCCATGTCGCCGCCCTCTTCCACTTGCACACCCTGTTCAATTTTGCCGGCGCCGTGAGGGCCATAGGCGTAAGTCGGTGCGCCGGTTCTGGCCTGCAGCGGGCGGCATCCCGGAGAATGGTCCATGTGGGTATGGGTGACCAAAATATGACTGACTTCCTCGCCGGGCAGCCCGGCCAAAATCGCGTCAATATGCGTCTCATCATTGGGGCCGGGGTCGATTACCGCAACCTTACCTGTCCCTAATATGTATGTACCCGTGCCGTGAAAGGTGAAGGGTCCTGGGTTATTTGCGATGACCCTTCGAATGCCCGGTGCCAACTGCATCACCGTGCCGTAATCGAACTCGAGCTCTCGGCGATAAGGAATTTGGACCATGCGTTATACCTCGGTGTGTCAGTTAGCTGCGCGGGCTGATGCAAGCGCCGGGCAATATAGAATCCGCCCGCCGCAATTGCAATCTGGTGTCTTGGTTAAGAATCTGCCTGCCATTGAGTCATCCAGCGCAGCCATTGTTCGGATGCCGGACGCAGGGCAAGGGCTTGGGATAGATAGTCGATGGCCTGTGCGTTCATCCCTGCTTCTCTGGCTTGCTGAGCGACTAAGGCCAGACGCGCTGCACACTGCGCCAACTGCACCAGTGCCTGTTCGTTTGCTGGGTCGAGCTCCAATACCTCTTGCAGTTTCTTAACCGCATTGTTGTCCGCAGGAAGCGTGATGTATCCCTGCTCGAACAGGACGTTGGCCTGTTCAAGGCCAATCGAGACTTGGCTCCGGCGGGTGATTTCTGTGTCGATGCGTTCCCGCATGTTGGCTATCGGCGTCGGGTTGAGCCCTTGAGCCTCCGCAAGAGCCACCATTTGCTGGGCTGCGGATAACGCACCTTCATCCAGCAGGCTTTGGGTTTTCTGCATAATCTCAGCAGTAATCGCACTCAGTCCGGTAGACGCCGGGGAATTGTCTGGATCGGTAGCCAATACCTGCAAATACAGCTCGGCAGCGTTTTCGCCCCTTGGCAGCATCAGTTGGCCTTGATCGCGCAAAGATTGAGCCTTGGCAAGCAACTCCGCAATTGCGCTCTGAATTGTCGTAGCCTCAGAGATCAAGCGTCGCACCTGATCCAACTCACGCAGGTCGCTGCGTGCTGCGGTGGCTCGCTGCAACAAGCGAATCGCTTTGGCGACTTCGCCTCCTTGGGCGGCCTGAGCGGCTAATTCGCCGTAGTGCCTGCTGATTTCCGTCAGGCCTTGAGCCGCCGCCGCATGATCTGGAGAGATCCGCAAAATTTCCTCAAACGCCTGCACGGCTGCAGCGGCACTGGCTTCGTCAGATAGGCCGCTGCTGCGTAACAGCGACTGTGTGCTGACCAACAGACGCTCTGCACGAAATCGGTTCTGCAGTCGCAGCGAAAGCACGGTTAGCTCAGGGTCCGACTCAAAAACGCTCTGAGCCTCTTCCAATCGAGTCGTGGCAAGCTCCAAATCGTTTTCCGCTGTTGCCTGTGCGATCGACTGCTTCCAGCTAACCGCTGTGTCGCGCAGCGCCTGCTGAGCGGGTTCATAGCCCGGGGCTACCTCGATCACTCTGCGGTAAGCTGCAACTATGGTCGTGAGACCTTGATTTGGATCCGAGGCCAATGATTGGGCTTCACGCCAGGCAGCGGTCAGCTCTGGATTCTCGATGATGCCCAATGAGGCGGCTGCGTTTTCCACAACAGGCAAAAGCTCTGCGCGAAACGTAAAGAGCCCAGTGAGTATCGAACCGGTAAACAGGAGGGCTAGCGAGCTTTGCAACGCGATTCGACGCTGGCGCTTACGCCTCAGCCGTTTGTTCTGCAGCGCCAGTTCGTCCGGGCGCAAACGCAAATCGGCGAATAAGGCTGACAGTTCTAGCGTGTCGATTGCTGCGCTGCGAACGACCTGTGCTAATAGCTCCTTCTCCGTCTCTGCCTTATTGAGCACCGTTTTTAACTCAGTGGTATTGCCGATTCTTTGTTGCGGACTTTTTGCCATCAGGCCGTTTATAACCGGCTGTAAATTTTGCAGATGGCTAGGTAATTTCGGCACGCTGTCCTGCAGATGAGATTGCAGGACGGTTTCTCGAGACTCGTCTTCAAATGGCAGCCGACCGCTCAAGAGCTGAAATGCGATCACACCGAGGGCGTAGTAGTCGGCAGCTCCAGAGGAACGTCTTTCATCATCTGGTAATGACAATGAGGCAGCTTGAATTCTTTCTGGGCTCAAATACGCAGCGGAGCCTGTTTGACCGCCAGAAGAGAGTAAATCCATATCGTCTAGCCGATAGGCAGAACCCAGATCAATCAAGACTGGTTGAGAATTGGGTGTAATCAAAACATGTTCGGGGCGCAGGTCTCCATGCGCAAATCCCTGCCGGTGCAGCGCATCCAATGCACCTGCAATCTGCAAGAGAAACTGCATCAAACTGCTGATCGTGATGCCGTCCTTCACGCGCTCCATCAGATTTTGCTGGCCGTAATAGGTCAGCAGCACATAGTCGTGCCCTTCGAAAATACCGCTTTTGAGCAACTGGCAAATACCCGGGTGATCAACAGCTTGAAGAGCATCTCGTTCGGTACTTCGCCGAGGAATAAATTTCAACACGGCCGCATCAGAACCATCCGAGCGTCTTACCAATAGGGTGCTCGGCGGAGATTTATTGCCCATCGCTCTGATGACGCGAAAGCCGTCTATCATGCCGTCAGCCGGCGTTGGGCTGCCAGCATTATCCATTGGTTGCAGAGCCTGTGATTGCTGGTCCGGCTGCCGGTGCTGTTTTTCGCCCGGGGCTTGCAGGAGGTCCAGGTAACGCCACGCGCGCTCCTTTGACTCGCTGGCCAAGTATCCAGCGACCTGCTGTCACCAAATGCTCGCCCGTCAGTGTGATCGCAAATCCGTCGCCGTGGGCCAGCCCGTTGATGCAAGCATCGGCTTTGACCATCCAGGCTCCGTCGGCATCATCGGCGCGGCATCGGGGATCAGAGGCAACGGTTTGAGCTTCCTGCAAAACACCGTCTTGCCATTGCTGCAGCGACATCGAGCCATTGCTCCGGCGCTCAACACCTATGCCGTCACGCCTACCCTGCAAGAAATAACCGGAGAATGCAGTAGCGTCCGAGTCGATTAACATACCCAGACCTGAGCGGCGATCCTGCACAAAGGTGCCCTGATAGCGTGTCCCATCAGGCCACTGATAAAGACCCTGACCGTTCATCATTCCGGCCTCGAATAGCCCCTCGTAGCGTTCACCGCTTTGCCACTGCATCGTGCCTTGCCCAGCGCGTTTATTGGCAACAAAGCTGCCCTCATATCGGTCCCCGTTGACCCAAACGAAGACACCTCTGCCCTGCATTTGGCCATTGACGAAATTTCCCCGATAACGGTCGCCATTGGCCCAAGTCAGTGCCCCAAACCCTTCGCGTTTGCCTGCTGTAAAGTTCCCCTCATAGCTCTTGCCATCGGCCCAAATGTAACGCCCGAAACCCTCTAAGGAGCCGTCGATGACCTCGCCTTCGTAGCGATCACCGTTGGCCAGCGTCAGCTCCTGAGGTTCCGCCAAGGCATAGGATGCGGTGCCCAGTAACCATAGCGCCCAAAAGGCGACTGTGTGTCGATTCTGCATATTTCGAAACTCCGCTACACTGCGATACTGGCAACCGTACTGGAAAAAACCATTTTACTCCTCATCGCACTCTTTCTCATCGTTGGTTTATGCAGTGGATTTATCGGCGGTCTGCTAGGCATAGGCGGTGGCGTAATTATCGTACCCGTTTTGTATTTGCTGTTTTCTCGCACCGGCCTCTACCCGAACGACGTGGTCTTGCTCGTCGCTGTTGCCACGTCCTTAGCGTGTGTTGTTTTTACGTCGGCTTCCGCCGCTTACACCCAGATTAAAGGGCAACGCGTGCATTGGCCCGTCGTGCGCCAGCTCCTGCCGTTTGTGCTGCTGGGCAGCCTCACTGCCGGTTATGTTGCCCCCCAGCTTCCGTCACAAGCCCTAAAGCTAGGCTTTGCGCTGTTTATTTCAATCGTATCGATGATCATGTTTTTTGATTGGAAACCTGCGCCGCACCGTCAATGGCGCCCGGGAGTTCGTGCCTTTCCAATTGGCCTGGGAGCGGGTCTCGTGTCCGGCTTGGCAGGTATCGCCGGTGGCAACGTGATCGTTCCAACATTGATTTATTTCAATATCCCGCCGCATCAAGCCACCGCCACCGCCAGTACACTTGGGGTCCCTATCGCTGCAGTGGGAGCCTTGGGCTATATGCTGCTGGCTCCGGCATCCAATCAGCTTGGCTTGATCGGCTATGTAGATCCGCAGGCGTTCGTCTTTATCGTCGCTGGGGCTGTGGTCGCAGCCCCGCTGGGTGTGCGCTTCGCCCAACGCCTGCCAGGGGCAACTCTGAAACGAATTTTCGCAGTGATGCTGTTGCTCGTGGCCCTGCGTATGGTGTTTTAGCCCGTCGCTTTAGTGCAGCTGCCGAATTTGAATCGCCTCGGTAGGCTGATCGGTGAGCACGTCAGAGATAACAACCATTTTGGCATCAATGGGTACACCTTCTTTTTTCCTCAACAGGTCAAAGGCACGCTGAAGGGTTTTTTCAGGGTCATTGCTGAAGGCGATTCGGTGCGCATAAAGGGAGCGGTTCAAGGCCAGGCGCCGACGGGTTTGACTGTCGTTGGTAAAGGCAAAAATTGGGACATGCTGTGGTCTTGCGGAAGTGACATAGTCTGCGGTGATTCCTCTGCGGGTGATTACAATAATGCCCTTGGCCTTGACCGCTTCGGCCAGCGCGACTGCATGAATGGCGACATGCTGTTTGTCGTTGTCTACCTCCAGGGATTTTTCATAGCCCAGGCCAGGAAAACGCTCTGTTCGATCAGCGATTTTGGATAGCTGCTGGACACAACGCTGAGGATACTTGCCGACACTGGTCTCTCCGGAAAGCATCACCGAATCGGCTCCCTCGTAAATTGCGTTGGCGACATCGGTCACCTCAGCACGGGTCGGAATGGGATTGTCGATCATTGACTCCAGCAGGTGAGTTGCAACGATGCAGCGTTTGCCTTTTTTGGCGCAGGCGTGGACGATGCGGCGCTGAATATTGGGCAGATCGGCGATATCGGTTTCAATACCCAGATCGCCCCTAGCCACCATCACGCCGTCTGATACGGCGACGATTTCATGAATTCTGTTCACACCCTCCTGATCTTCAATCTTGGCAACGACTTTTATCGACTGCTGTTTTTTTCCGAGAAATTCGCGCAGCTGTTGAATGTCATCCGGACTGCGGACAAAGGATAAGGCGATAAAATCGACGTCGTTAGCCATGCCGAAGGCAATATCCGCCCGGTCCTTTGCGGTAATTGCCGGCAGATTTACCCGCACACCAGGCAGGTTCACGTGCTTGCGGCTGCCCAAGGTTCCACCATCAATTACCTCACAGGTCAGTTGGCGGTCTTTTTTCTGCAGCACTTTGAAATTCATCAGACCGTTATCTACCGTGATGATGCGCCCGACCTCCACAACGTCCACCAGTTCCGTGTAGTTCACATGAATGGAACGCTGCTCGACCAAGTCACCGTCACGAACGCTCAATGTGACCACATCTCCCGGATTAAGCTCCATGGGATTGTCCAGCACACCTGTACGGATTTCCGGTCCTTGGGTATCCAGCAAAATCGGAATGGGATAGTCCACTTGGCGATTGAGCGTTTTAATCCAGTTGATGATCTTGAGAGCACTGGCATGATCCGAGTGTGACATATTGATTCTCACAATGTTCATCCCGGCTTCGTAAAGGGCTTTGAGCCCGTCAAAGCTGGCAGTGGCCGGCCCGATGGTGCAAATAATCTTGGTGCGTCGTTTCATGCGCGCAGCTTAATCGCCTGCCCTGTGGAAGTCATTCGACCAGAAGCCTTTCAGGTAATTTTCCGCGTCTTTTGCACTGCTTTGTTGTACTTGCCAGTGTTCTGGAAAAAATGCGGCCAGTTTCGGGTCGGCGAAACGCGGATCAACAAGACACAGCACGCCTTTGTCTTCAGGTCCGCGGATGACACGACCAGCGGCCTGCACGATGCGGGACAGCGCCGGTTGAAGATAGGCCACCTGCTGGCCCCAGCCGGCGCCGTGAGCTTGATCGAAGTGTTCGCTGGTCAGAGTTTTAAGTAAATCGCTTGGCGGCAGTGCCAGACTTACGACAACCACGCCGGCCAGCGCGTTCGAGCCCAAATCAATGGATTCTCCAAAGATGCCGCCCATGACAATGCCTAACACGGCTTGATCCATGGCCCGGAAGCGCTGTAACAGTTCCTGCTGTTGCTTTTCGTCCATGAATTGGGATTGACTGAGAAAATGCTCAGGAACATGAGCGCAATCTGCCAGTTGATTGAGGTATTGGTAGGACGGCATGGCGAGTAAATAACGCCCCGGCTGAGAGCGTTGCAGCATCTGCAGTAAGTGACAAACCTGCGGCAGAGTTTGCTGACGCTGGTGGTAGAAGGTGTTGATGTCGGTAACGGCGAGCACCTTGATCTGTTCAGAGCGAAACGGTGTTCTTGCACGCAAGGCGATGGATGTAGCTGCCTGCTCCACATCCGCATTATCCAGCTGACCGTGCAGGCGTTGAAACAATTCTAAAGGGGATACCGTGCCGGAAAAACGTACGACGGCCCTGTGCTCTGCCATGATTTGAGCACTGTATTGGCTGCTATCAATGCAGCGTCTGGCAACGCTAACGCGCTGCTCCTCCTTAGCGTAGCCAGCGCCTGCCTGAGGCGACTCTACTGTGACAATATGCCGATAGTTCTCTGTCTCGGTCCATTGCAGGGATCGCTGCCAGCGTAAGGCGATGAAGTACAGGTTCAGCAAAGCGCCGGATAACAGCTGTCCTGTGTTGGCTGATCCTGCGCTAGCCCCAACGCTTTCCGTATTGTTCCGTGCTGCGACTGAGTTACTGGTCTGGTGTGTTGCAAACAATGATTGGGTCTGACCGCGTTCCGCAGGCGTCTCCAAGTGAGTTGTGATTGCCGGGACAGAGTCGACTGTGCCCATTATGGCATCGCAGCTTTGCAGCAAGACCCCCAGAGATTCCGTTAGGGTCTCCGTGTCGGTTAATTCCGCTTGTTGTCTTTGCCCCCCAGAAGCCCCAGCCTTCTCGGTCACTGCTCTGCCGGCGTCAAGGACATGGGTCTGTACTGACCGAATGGCCTGAGACAAAGACGCCGGTGCTTCAAGCAGAGCGGCGTCAATATCCGTTAACGTCAGCTCGACGCTGAGCATGTCGCACACTCTGGGGCTGATTTGATGGGCTTCGTCGATCAGCAATGATAGATGCCGGCCGTAGGCGAATCGTTGTAGACGCACGGACGGATCGAAAACGTAGTTGTAGTCTCCGATGACGATATCGGCGGCGACCGCAGTATCCAGACTCAATTCAAAGGGGCAAAGAGCGTGCGCCTTCGCCGAATCCTCAATGGCTTGTCGGTCAACCAAAGGAATTTGCTCCAGCTCAGTTAGGGCCTTCGGCAGGCGGGTGTAATAACCGGCTGCATTAGGACAGACACTGGCATCGCAGGTCATCTCCGCCATTGGACAGGTTTTTTCTTTCGCTGTGATGTGGACGACTCGCAGCGGTACTGACGGTTCGATCAATTGTTTGACCGCACTCAATATCGCGTCTGCACCGCGACTTCTGCTCGTCAAAAAGAAAAACTGTTCATCCGCTGCTTGGGCTTTGAGCGCGGGAAACAGCACAGCCATGGTTTTGCCGCTGCCTGTGACCGCTTCCAGCAGTAAGTTCTCCTGCCTGCGAACACTGTTGTATACCTGGCCCGCCATCGCCCGCTGATTCTTACGAAATGCCCGGTGAGGAAACTGCAGAGTCTCTGCCCAAGCCAGACGCTGCTTTGCTCGCTGGTTCAGGCGGTGTAAATAGGTGTCAAAACAGGCCAAGACGTAAGCGAGAAATGTTCGGGCCATTGCCGCGCTCAGGGTGCTGGCAAAACTGCTGAGGACACTGCCTTGGGGACTGATGTAGATCACCCGGGTTTGGAGTGTCGCGATGTTATCGTCAAGTGCAGCCAGCATGCCGGCGTACAGCCAAGCCTGGGCTTCATCCGCACCACGCAAAACCGAGCGCGGATGGCGCGATGTTTTGTATTCCTCAATGACTGGCTGGCCTAAATCATTTTGTGTGAGTCCGTCGATCCGGCCCTGCAGCTGTCGTTCTTCCCCCATCAGCGTTACAGGCAGCTTCATGCTGACTTCCTTACGATAGTGCCGATCGTTTGTCGCCCGTAATTTTTGTATCGCCGTATGCGCCATGGTGCCTTCCCAAGCCTCTACGCTTCGGCCCTCACCGCTTGGATAGATGTCGCCGTAGCGAAAGACAAAGGCCACCAAATCTCGAACAGCAACTGGCGTCATGCTACCGCTTCAGCTTAATCACGCGAGCACGGATGTGTAGGTTGGCGAACACCTCAAACCATGCCCGTTGCTGCGGTTGAAGCTGGTCTGTCGGTCCTTTCACCTCCACCAGTTCCGCGACCCCATCGGCGCCAAAAACAAAGAGGTCGGGAAAGCCTTTACGGTAATCGGCCAAATTACGAATCAGGAAATGACTCAGCTGGCGAATCCAGCTAAGAGGCACCGCGTCCAGCCAATGTTGCAGGGGTATGGCCTCAAGCAGGCTCCAGTTGACTAGGGGGTTTGCAACGCCCCACTTAGCGCGCTCTATGGTCCGCAGATGTTCAAGCAATTCATCATCCGTTTTTGCTTCGATTTGTTCCAAGAACCCACTGCGTTGGGCAGCGAACTCGTGTTCCATCAGGTCATGGGGGGCGGCTTGGAAGGGATTGGTAAAAGCGCCGGGCTCAGGTGCGAACACTGCATCCCAATACATCAGCCCCGTGAGCGTTTTAACCATGGCATTTTCGCTGTGAACACCCCATCCACCTTGAGCCGTGAGCCTTTCCAGAACGTAGTGTTCGACATGCTCCGGGGTGTTTTCAATCGGCCATATTGTCACAGGAGGTTGATAGCCCTGTCCCCGGCGTCCAAATCGTTGACTAAAGATTAGCTCTGTTGCGCTTTGTGGTTGAGCTGCGATGTCCGCCAAGAGAGCCCGACTACCTTCATGCTCGCCTTGTTTGTGCAAAATCCGAACTCGACGCTCTCGTGCTGGCGGGATCTCTGCATTGAGATAAACCTTAAGCGCGTCGTCTAGTGCCTGCTGTCGTTCGCACCATTTGCCGAGACGCAACACATTGCGTTGACGCAGACGCTTCGTCAGTTCGCCGTTGGGTGCCTTTTCTACCGCTGTAATCAGTGCGGGAAGCAATTGAGGATACTCGTCCAAACGATAGATCCGATGCTGCAACTCGCGTTCCTCAAGGTAGCTGAGCAAACTGACCCGATCTGCGAAACGGGATTTGGAAAGCTCGACGGGCTCGTAGCGGATATGACCAAGGTCTCGGCGAATATGAGCGGACCAATCCTTACCGCTGCTGCCAAAATACAGTAGCTGCACGAGTCGCCAATGGCACGGATTGCCCACCGTGCACCAGGGCTGCGTTGCGGCCACCACACAACAGATACGCCGATCAGGGTAGCGGCTGAGTATCCGTGTTTTTAACGTGTCCTTGGAGGCAGATCGTAGGCTTCCTCCTGCGACAGGAAAAAGAGCAAGCAAGTCGCTCTTTGTGAGTTGGTTAAGTAACCATTCGGCAGGTACGGGCGCGCTGCGCGTTATCAGCCCGCAATTTGATAGGCTGTCCAAGGCCTGATCGGTATCACCGACCTCGCGATAGTCCAGCCTGCTTTCAAAAAAGATAGGGCCTTTGCGGGTCAGCAATCGCGCAAAAAGCCGTTGAGCGCCGTCATCTGCCTGTAAGAACTGCTGCAGAGAGCCTGCGAGTTCTGTCGGCAGCAGTGCTTGATGATGGGCGAGCACGAAGTCGAAGACCTCAATACAATTGTTTTGGTAATAATCGTCTGGGGCCGCCTCATTGGGCTGTAGCAATGGCCTGTTTGCGCTGTCGAATCGTTCAGACTCACCTAGGATCACCCGCCCGCTGGATACATCTGCATTGATTGGGGAAAACGGGTTAGGATCGTTGGTCGCCATCGACCAATAATAGCTCAGATCGCTCGCGATCGGAGACTTATGACCGCACCCGCGGAACAATGAACAGCGTCTGGAGGATGCATGAGTATCGACCACAACGTATCGGAGTTTTGTTTAGCCACCGTCGTCACACCGAAAAGCATTGAGTCGATGTTGGAGGCTGACACGGGTGGCCTGTTTAAGGATCAAAATCTTTGGCGCGTCGCCAAAACTTTTTTTCTTCAGGCGCAGACAGCCCGTTTAACTGTCCCCTTGCTCTTTGCCGTGCGCGATGGCGAGGACACATGGTTTTCCCATTGGTCCATGATCAACAGAATCGAAGTGTTGGAACTGCCGGATTCCCGTGGAGAAAGCCGCTGTTACTTTGATCGCTTAGCGCCCTTTAACCCAATCTGGCAGGCTATTGACAGTCTGTCGCATAAACCCAGTGACGAACAGCTAAGCAGAGAAAAACTGGAAGGAGCGCGAACGCTGCGATGGCCGCTGCAGGACAATCAGCTTCATCCGTATACGATCTGCGAGACACCGGCCTTTATTCGCGCGCCAGAGAGCTGATTCGATTCACGTATTTTCTTCAGTACCGGCATGCGGATCCACGGAACTGGCCAGCAGCGGCGAGATGATTTTCTTCACCGGCGCACCCAGTTCTCTGAGTTTTTCGGCTTGGCCGACAAGGTTTCCGCGGCCGCCGGCTAGGCGGCCATAGAGCGTATCGTAGGTGCCCTGTACAGTACCCAATTGTTTACCGAGTTTGTCAACTTCCTCGACGACACCCTGCAGTTTGTCGTACAGGGCTCCGGCACGTTGCGCGATGTCCTGTGCATTACGATTCTGCTTCTCCACTTGCCAAAGGTTATCGATAATGCGCAGAGCCATCATCAGTGTGGTGGGACTCACCAGCATGATGCGTTTATTGAAAGCATCAACAAAAAGTTTGGAGTCCATTTCCATGGCCAAGGTAAACGCCGACTCAATCGGAATGAACAGCAACACAAAGTCCAAAGACCGTAAGTCCGGCAGCTGATCGTAATCTTGTTCCGCGAGTTTTTTGATTTGCCCCTTTACCGCATCCACGTGCTGTTTCATCAACACCTGACGCGCCTGCTCGTCCTCACAGCTCAGAGCTTGCTCGTAGGCCACCAGCGTGACCTTTGAATCCACCACAACATCCTTGCCTTCGGGCAATCGAATGACAATGTCGGGCCGCTTTGTGCGCCCTTGCTCATCGCGGCTGGACGGTTGCACAAAGTACTCGTGATCCTTGCGCAGGCCGGAGTCCTCCAGAATACGCTCCAGCACCAACTCGCCCCAGTTGCCCTGGATTTTATTGTCGCCCTTTAATGCCTTGGTTAAATTTTCAGCCTCAGTATTGATGCGGTCACTGGCTGACTGCAGGTTTTGCATTTCTTTGAGCAACGATGCCCGTTCCTTGGTGTCTGATCGGTACACCTCTTCAACGCGCTTGCGAAAATCGCCAATCTGCTCGCGAAATGGGTTCAACAAAACGTCCAGTGATTGTCGTTGTTGCGCACCCTGAGCGTTTAAGACCTTGGTAGCCAAGGATTCGAACTCCACTTTCATACGCTCGTTGGATTCTCGCAATAATTTTTCCCGAGCGGCAAAGCTGGCTTGAGCTTCATCCATGCGTCCTTGCAACTCCGAGACGTCGCTTTGCTTCTGTGACAGCTCGCCTTGCAGCTGGCCAACTTGCTGGATCAATTCCTGTTGGCGGAGCTGCAAAACGCTCTCCTTGGCAGCCAACCCCGCCAGTTCGGTGTCTTTCGCGTGCAAGGCGTCTTGTCCGCGCGTTTTCAGGACCGCAGCTGCTGTGCCCGCGCCGACACCTATGCCGAGCGCTAGCATGACCCACGCGAAAATATCGGGCACCGTCTTATATCCTTAATGACAATGTAGCGGCACAAGAATGAGATAACCCATCGACTTGAGCAAGCCTGTTAGACTCGTTCCGAGATATTTGCAGTCAATGGGGAAATCGGTGGAAGCACAAAAAAAGAAAATCGGAATACAATTGCCTCGACAGGCCAACCCGGAAGAACTCGCCATTCGTTATTCGCTGGAACTGGAAGCACTGGATCCCGTTGCGGAAATCATCGAAGTTGCCGCCAAAACACCGGAGGAATTTGCTGTTGGCGTGAAACATATGGACGCCATCATCACGTCTTGGGGCTTTCGAATCGACGCTCAGCTCATCGAACATCTAGAAAACTGTGTCGTCATTGGAGTGGGCAGCGTTGGCGTCGATATGGTGGATGTCGAGGCCGCGACCCGCGCCGGCATTGTGGTTACCAATGTGCCTGATGTCTTTATCGAGGAAGTAGCCGACCATGCCATGATGCTCCTGCTGGGCTGTGCGCGACAGATGAAAACCATGAACCGCATGGCGGCCGAGGGGCAATGGTGGTCCGGACGGCCGTTACTCAACCACACACCGCGCTTGATGGGGCAAACATTGGGCTTATTTGCCTACGGCAATGTGGCTCGCTGCACGGCGCGACGCGCCAAGGCATTTGGTATGCATGTAATTGCCTACGACCCCTATGTCAGTGAACTAACGATTTCTCAGGACGGTGTGGAGCCGGTGAGTTTGGACGAGCTGTTAGCCCGTTCGGACTTTGTCTCGGTTCACGCCCCGCACAACGAGGAGACTGATCACGCATTTTCCACTGACGCGTTCGCCAAAATGAAGAACAACGCGGTCATCATCAACACAGCGCGCGGACCGATCATCGACGAAGCGGCATTACTCGATGCGCTGCAAAGCGGTGCCATTGCTGGAGCCGGTCTGGACGTATTGGAACAAGAGCCCCCCAGTAGCGAGAATCCGTTACTGCACATGGAGAACGTTTTGGTGAGTCCGCACGTCGCCTCAGCGACAACACGCATGCGGCCGGAAACTCGCCGTCGCGTTGGCCGTGAAGTGGCGTTGGTGTTGCGTAACAAGTGGCCGATGAGTTGCGTAAACCCCACGGTTTTGCCCCGGGTGCCCTTAGAGCGATGGCAGCCCTACCCTATGAACCGAGGGCCTAATCGATAGTTTTGCGCTCATCGGGATCTGCTGGGTTAATCATCAAGGGGATTGGTCGTGTCCTGGTCTGATCTGCGCCTGACGCCGTCAATACAGCGCAGCTTTCGCGCCGAGCGAGCGGCCGAGCTCACAACGCCGGCCGCGCTCGTGTTGTTGGAAGGCGGGGTAGTCGGCGTTATCGCGGCGAAAATTTACGAGGTTGAACCGCTCACGCTGGCGCTTATCAGTGCCGCGCCAATGTTTGCCAACCTATCCAGTTTTTTCTGGAGTCGACTATCAGCCGGGCGTTCAAAAATCGCTTTCGCCTGCGCGCTGCAAGCCTTAATTATCGCCTGCGTCGTCTGTGTCGCCCTAATGCCCAGCGGCACCTGGGGTGCAGCGGTTTTGGTGAGCAGTATGATCGCCTCACGGGTGCTGCTGGCCGGCGTCGTGACGGTACGCAGTGTTATCTGGAGCCTAAATTTTGCGAGGCATCAGCGTGCCCGAGCGACCAGTCAGCTGCAAATGATCAACGCCATCGTGACCGTGATTATTTCTTCCGCGATCGGCCCGCTACTCGATCTTTACCCGGACAGTTTGGCGTGGATCTATTGGTCTGGTGCCGTTTTGGGAGGCCTTGGGCTGTTATTGTTTGCACAGGTTCGCGTGGTTGGAGAAGCCCGCCAGCGAGTACGTGAACGTCAGCAGCGACGCAGCCCTGCCCATTCGATGAGGTTCATCCAAATTCTCAGAACCGATAAATGGTTTCGTTGGTATCAGATCAATATGTTTGGCGCGGGCTTTAGCAATATGCTGATTGAAGCGCCGTTAATTTTCATCATCACGCGGGAAATGCAGGCCTCCTACACGGTATCGATCATGTTGACCATGGTCATACCCTTTGCGGTCAGTCTCATCTGCATGCCGCTATGGGCGAACTACCTTGATCGCGTGCATGTCGCTCAATTTCGCGCCAGACAAAGTGTGCTTTGGATCTTGGCTCAGCTGCTGACGATGCTCGGTGCCCTGCTTGAGTCGCTAGTCTGGCTGGTGATCGCTCGAACGATCATGGGTATCGCGCGCGGGGGAGGTTCGTTAGCCTGGCAGCTCGGTCACAATGATTTTGCGCGTCAAGATCAGCTAGCCGCCTACATGGGTTTGCACGTCACCTTGACTGGTTTGCGTGGCTCTATTGCACCGTTTTTGGGCATCATACTATACGCTGGTTGGCAGCACGGAGGAGTGCTGCCGGGAGCCTGGGAAGGTATCGGGCCATGGGTTTTTGGCGCTGCGGGCATTATCAGCGGACTTTCTGGCTGGGGCTTTTATGGCCTCTACCGCGCCATGAAGCGCGAGGGCAAAATCGCCCTGCGCTCCATGTAAGCCTGAGAAATTCCTCAATTGGCGTCAGCGACTCCTTGGCTCAGCCTGTATTAGTTGCCAACCCTGCGCTGCACCGTAGGGTATTATCTTTCGGTGGGGTCTCTGCCGTCCCGCGGCGCTCCGGTCCCTGAAGAGCCCATAAAGACTTTCCTGCCGTCCTGCAGCGTCACATCTCGACCATTGGCGCGTTTCGACCGATCTTTTGATTGATAGCCGTCCACAATGATCATCGTGCCGGGCATCAAAGAACGTTTGTTCAGACCCCGTCGCAAGAGCGTATTCGGCGTGCCGCCTTCGACCATCCAAACTTCTTTTTCACCGGCGTCTGTCGTGTGTTCCATGTGGATCCACGCGTGAGGATTCACCCACTCCACCTTGACAACGGGACCGCGTAAAATCAAAGGCCGGTTGGGGTCAAACTCTGCACCAAAGGCATGATGAGCAGAAACCTGCGTGCCTGCAGCAGCAAAAGCCGCACCGGCTAAGGCTACCTTCAGCCAGTGTTGCTGTGTCCAATTCATCAGTTTTTTCACGGTTATCTCCCTGTGATTCAGATCCTAAAGTTCGATTTTAGTCTACGCGATGATTTAAGGCCATGCGCTGCTCAATCTCCGCCTGCTGAACTGGCGGCTTCCGCGTCCTGCTCCAGCAATCGCGCCCCACGCATGATGTTACCTAAGGCGTAATTACCCTCGTGACAGGCGTATTCGTAAACCTTAGCGTCGGTCCTGGGCCAAGGAAAGTCTCCCTCCCAAGCCGAAGTCCATACGGTAGGATCCTCGACGCGAAAACTGTAGAGAAGTGACCCATCCTTGTCTTTCTTGAATCGCTCAATGACACGCAAGTTTTCGTCGGCACCGCCCAGCGCAGGATTAGATACAAAATTTATTGTATCGACGACCAACGTATCGCCCTCCCAACGACCAACAGAATCACCCATCCAAGTACGCATATGACTCGGACGATGCTGCGCATTAAGGCGGATGACGCGGGCATCGTGAACCATTTCCGTCAAAATCATCACGTGGGAATCGGTTTGCACAATACGCTTAAGGTTGTTGTACAGCACTGGCAGCATGGGTGGGCCACCCACCGAACCAAAACCCAGCAAACAACGCTCGGCCAGCGGCCGCAGCTCCATGTCATCGTATGGGCCCTGACCGCCCTCTTCGACCCACCAAGCGGTGCCTTGGTTCGGACGGTAGTTGCGATAGCGGGCAGCTCTGGCCTTCTTGCCTGCGGGTGTCAGCTCCGGCAGACGCCCATTTGCAGGCTTGGTGATGATCGAGGTGCGGAACTTTCCGTCAACGGCAAAAGTGGTATCGCCGTTGTCGATCCAGAACGCATTGTAGCCGCCCACATTTCCGGCTGCGCCGGGCGAGCCGTCGCCACCCGCAGGCGGAGCCTCCCGGTTCGGGTCACTGGCTTGATTATCAGCTGCCTTCCGTCGCTGGTCGGCCATGCGGATGTCTTCCGCCTCTTCGCGGCTTAAATATGTGTTGCTGCCAAAGGCCACCGGGCGTTGCAGCGGCGTCAAAGTGGCCAGATCATAAGTACCGGTTAGATCTGGTGTGTTGGCGGCGTGCAGACTCGTGCCACAGCCCATTAGCAACAACAGCGCGCCCACAGCGGCAGCATTCAAAGACTTGCTCAATCTTATTTGCATCTTTGTCACCCCTTCGTTAACGAGGCAGTGGATTGCGACGCCACTGACCAAACATCAACTCTTCCACGAATTCAACGCACTTGAATTCCATCAGTTGGGCGTTCTCTTCCATTCTGCGGTAGAGCGGCAGCCGAATGGTCCAAGGCTCGGTAAACGTCACCGGATCCTCGATCGTGGCCTCGTACATCAGATGATACGGGCTCATGGGTGTGAACCGCTCGGTAACCTTCATCTGATCGCTGTGATGGTTGCCGGCGCGATCAAACCAAGTGCTGTCGTATTGCCCCGTAACCTCAACGACCAGCGTGTCGCCTTCCCAGCGACCGGCAGACCATCCCATCCAGCTGTCCACCGGCGCTTCGCCCGGGTCATCCATATAAACCTCTCGCACGGCCCCTGCGTACTGGTAGGCCATAAAAATCGAGTCGGCGCTTTGAAATATTTGGAACGGTTGAGGCATGTAGGTGGCGCGCGGAATCCCGGGCAAATAACACTTAATCTCCGGGTCTCGGTCCAGCCAATTTGCTTTGTTTTCAAGCTTTTTAGCTAACCCCTCTTCGGTGTAGGGTATTTTCCCGCCAACCACCACACCCATCCCCGGAGGCACGGCGCCGACAGCACCCAGATACAGTGTTTTTACTGAGGGAAGCGGCCCATGAGGACCTTCTCGCAGCTGCAGCGAGTGGCTCGCTGTATGCATTTCGATATCGTAGTGCGCCGAACCCAGCGCCTGCCATATTCCGTTCAAATCTGGGTGGATTCCATCGGCTCCTCTCGGCGCTTTGTAATCCTGCGCTATCGAGGACGCCGCCATCCCCAACAGAGCACTTAAAATCAACAAAATTCGCATCGAGATCCCCTACTGATTTGTTGTGAAGCAGGCAGATGCTCCCACCGCAACATACGCCCGTCAAGAAGTCTGTCGTGCAGCAAGGATTGATTCGTAGCGGCTGTTGGCCCTTGCCCATACGACGGCAAGCCTGGCGGGAGCATGCTTGATTCGCAGGAGAACCAAGCTCACCATAACGAAACGGGGAGCGTCAGCTCGAACACTCAGGTTTACCGATCAAAAAAATGGAGAACTCAATGGGATTACTGGATGGAAAAGTAGCGATTGTCACAGGAGCTGGCGGTGGATTAGGGCGCGCCCACGCGATGCTGTTGGCTCAGCATGGGGCCAGTGTCGTGGTTAACGATTTGGGTGGTTCTCGCGACGGTACGGGCAGCGGCAACAGTATGGCTGATGCCGTTGTCGACGAAATTCGTGCGGCAGGCGGTCAGGCTGCCGCCACCTATGGTTCGGTGACCGATGATGCTGCAGCGCAGGCTATGGTCAAATGCGCTGTCGATAATTTTGGTCGGCTAGATATCTTGATTAACAATGCAGGCATTCTGCGTGACCGCTCCTTCAAAAACATGATTGATGACGAATGGGATGCGGTGATTGACGTACACCTTCGCGGCAGCTATCTCGCTACGAAGCACGCGTGGCAGCAAATGCTCACCCAAGGTGAAGGCGGCCGAATCATCATGACGAGTTCCACATCGGGACTGATCGGCAACTTTGGTCAAGCTAATTACGGCGCAGCCAAGGCTGGAGTAGCGGGCTTTATGCGCGTTTTGGCTCTGGAAGGCATCAAGTATGGTATCACCGTCAACGTGCTGGCACCGGCTGCCTTGTCGCGCATGACGGAAGATTTAATGCCGGAGAGCGAAGAGACCGCTATTCGCATGGCACCAGAAAAAGTGTCTCCAACCGTAGCTTGGCTTTGCACAGATGCGGCGGCAAAGGTCACCGGGCGACAATTCTGTGTTAGCGGAAATCGCACAACCCTGCTTTCTTGGCAATACGATGTGCTAGCTGAGAAAGATGCGATGTCTGAACCTTGGACCGTTGAAGCTATTGGTGAGCAAATTGAAGCGAGCATGGACGGTTGGCCAAAACTGCTGAAGCCTATGGAGGTTTAGCCCTTCCAGACCGCCCGGCTGGAGCGCTCACGGTCGGGCAGTCGTAATCTCGAGCAAATTTGTGATGCGTGTCACATTGTCACGAGATTGTCATAAATGAAGCTCATTCTCCGCACATCAAAACATCGCGGAGATTTCTATGTCACTATTTCTACGCAGCAGACGGAGCTACGCAACCTTCTTTACCATTATTGCATGCCTGAGTGTTCCTGCCGGATGGGCAGATCACAAATCGAACACCATCGCGGAACTGCGCGCCCAGTTAGAGGCGTTAACGGCCCGCCTGGAGTCTCTTGAAGCCCAGCAACAACAAACTCAAGTGGCTGTGAAAGCCAACAGCGTCGACGTCGCTGCGACAAAGAGCCTGTCCCAATCGGCGATCGCGTCAAACAAGAGTTCCCCCGCGAAAGCTGCAAAATCGAAACTGAAATACGATGCCGATTTCAGATACCGCTTCGAATCCTTTGATATTGAGAACACCCCAGATAGACACCGCAACCGCATGCGCGCCCGCGTCGGCGTTAAGGCAACGGTATCCGACGAGATGCTTATTGGCTTTGCGCTCGCCAGCGGCAGCGAGGACCCAATCTCGAGCAACCAAACCTTGGGCGACAACGATTCGTCCAAGCAGATCAATATCGACCAAGCCTATGTGCGTTTTCAGCCAGCAGGCCGACATACGGATCTGTACGCTGGCAAATTTAAGAACCCCCTTTACCGTGCGGGTGGTAACGGCTTGCTCTGGGATGGCGACTTGCGGCCCGAAGGTCTTGCAGCTCAATACGCTAAAGACGATTTGTTCGTTAACGCCCTTGCCTCATGGATCACGGAGTCAAAGGCCGGAGACGATATCTTGCTGCTTGGCACACAGGTTGGCATCAAATCATCTGTTTTTGAATCCGCCTCACTTATTGCCGGTATGGGCTACTACGAGTACACGGGAATCGAAGGGTCTGCAGAGTACAGACCCGACAATCCCCGAGGTAACCGTGTGACAGGTGACGGCAGATTCCTAAGCAGCTTTGACTTGGTGGAAGCCTTTGCCGAGCTCAAATTCCCAACCTCTTTCGGTAAGGCATCTGTTTACGCAGATTACGTGAAAAACTTAGGCGCCGACGACTACGATACGGGTTATACCCTTGGCGCAAAAATCGGCCTGTCGGACTGGAGCTTTGGCTGGGCGTACGAAAACATAGAAGCCGATTCGGTCTATGCCCAGATAACCGATTCTGACTTCGGCGGCGGTGGCACCGACTCCGAGGGTCACAGGCTTTCGGCAAGCTATGCGATTAGCAAGAAAGTCAAACTCGGTGGAACCTTGTTCTTGAACGATAGGAACGTTGATTTCGGAACGGAACAGGAATACCGACGATTCATGCTCGACCTCGCGATAAAGTACTAGTTGGTTTGCAGAAACGCGTGATCCGGATCGGAATACATGTTGTCATCGTTTTGTCATAACAAAGGCACACAATCGCGAACGCTGTTCCCTGATCTCGTGATGCCCATGGAGTCGACAGACAAATGAGACCAATGAGTGAACTGCAGCGGATCGTGGTACTCGCAGCCCTTGCCACGGGTGGGGGCCTGCTCTCGGGTCAGATGGGTTGGTGCTTTTTTTTTGCGTCCTTGGTTTGGGGAATTCGACAGTACGGTGAGTTTGAACGATTTCGGGAGTGGGCAAAGCGTCCTCTCAAGTTGCCCCCGGACGTTTCTGATGCATGGTATGCATTGGCGATGACACCCTACCGGCAGTTGGGCAGAGAGCGCCAACGCACGCGAGCAACCTTGGCGCGCATCAGGGAGGTCATTGGGGTAACCGAGATGATCCCTGATGCGGTAATCCTGTTAGACGAGGCCGGCAGTATTGAAACCATGAACAGCGCAGCCCGATCCTTATTTAACTTGAAAAAGAACGATATTGGCTTGGGGCTTGGCAGCATCGTTCGCAGCCCGGATTTTGCTGCGTTTTTGCGCAGCGCCGAGGCCGATGCCCCGTTAGAATTCACCTCCCCTCTCAATCCTGATCAGCAGCTCGAGGCTCGGAGCTTCGAATCCGAAACCTTGCGTAAACTGATTTTAGTGCGGGACATCACCTCATCGAATCGCGTGCTGACCATGCGGCAGCAATTTGTCGCCAACGTGTCTCACGAATTGCGGACGCCTCTGACCGTCGTCAATGGGTACCTTGAGGCAATAGAGGACCCAAGCGTTTCAGATGAGCTGCGCCTGCAACTGATCGGCAAGTTCGCGACGCCGATGAGTCGAATGCAGGCTCTGGTAGAGGATCTGCTGCTGCTTACCCAACTTGAAGCGGCGACAGACATCTCTGAGCCCCGGTTGGTTTCCATGTCTCAGGTGATTCAGGGTGCGGTGGAGGAACTGCAATCGCTGCAGAGTCATCCGGGACAAATCATTGCCCGCTGCGAATCCGAGCAACAAGTGATGGGCAGTGAAAAAGAGTTGCATTCGGTATGTACCAACTTGCTCAGCAACGCACTTCGCCACAGTGGCGGCAGCGACAAGATCGAAATCACTTGGACAGACGTTAAAGACAACGTACGGCTAACGGTGGCAGATAACGGCACGGGAATTCCCAACGAATACCTCGATCGTCTGACGGAACGTTTTTTCCGCGTCGATGTTTCCGGAGCTCAAGCACGCGGTGGCACGGGTCTTGGTTTGGCCATCGTCAAGCATGTACTCAAACGGCATGACTCTGAGTTGCGCATCGAGAGCACACTCAATGAAGGAAGCAAATTTTACTGCGAGTTTCGGCCCGCGCATGCAGAACAAGAAGCGGCGACGGAACACGTTGTTTAACGTGGCGACGCCGCTTCGAGAGAACAGAAATACCCTCGAAAAACCACAATTGATTCTTAAATGGAGCTATTAAATGATTGATAAATCAAGGAAATTAGGATTGGTGGCAGCAGGCGCAGTGCTACTGCTCAGCGTGGCATGCAGTGGCGACCAGCCACCCAAGCAGACCGCTGCCGCTCAAGTGACTACTGAAGTGGACGTTGTCGCCATCGCGCCTGTCGCAGAACAAACGACCGCGGCCGCCAGCGGTGCGTCTGAAGACACCGTTGAGCTCGCGGAATACGAGACGGTTACGGGCATATCCGGCAATTTGTCGAGCATTGGCTCCGACACGCTGGCGAACCTCATGACGCTGTGGACGGAAGGGTTCAAGCGCAATTATCCCAGCGTCAATATCCAGGTTCAGGCAGCCGGGTCATCAACAGCCCCACCCGCCTTGACCGAGGGTACCGCAAACTTCGGACCCATGAGCCGTGCTATGAAGGATAAGGAAATTGAAGCGTTTGAGAGCCGCTTTGGTTACAAACCAACCGCTGTGCGGGTCGCTATCGACGCGTTAGCGGTGTACGTTCACAAGGACAGCCCTCTGGACGATCTGTCCATTGCCCAGGTCGATGCTGCGTTTTCCGAAACACGCCGCTGTGGAGCCTCTGCCAGCGTTGATGTATGGGGCGACTTTGGCCTGTCTGGAAGTTGGCAAGAACGACCGGTCCAACTGTACGGCCGGAACTCGGTTTCTGGTACTTACGGTTACTTCAAGAAAGTCGGCCTGTGCTCTGGTGACTTCAAGGGCAGTGTCAATGAGCAACCCGGTTCCGCTTCCGTCGTACAGGCTGTCGCATCGTCCCTGAACGGTATTGGCTATTCGGGTATCGGCTACGTTACATCTGGAGTGAAGGCTTTGGCTCTGTCGAAAAACGGCTCCGCACCAGTAGCGGCAACGCCCGAAAACGCGCTGAGCGGCGACTACCCTCTTTCGCGCTATTTGTACGTCTACGTGAACAAGAAACCCGGACAGCCCCTACCTCCGTTGGAGCGAGAATTCATAAAATTGGTTCTTTCGCGAGAAGGGCAGGAAATTGTGGCGAAGGATGGGTATATTGCCGTCTCGCCAGAGGTCGCTCGACGCGAGCTGAGCAAATTACTTTAATTTCTTCGCACTCCAAGCAGGTTGCCTAAATGAATGATGCCGACTCGTTAGGGCGCCTATCGCGACGCCGCCACTGGACAAACCGCATCACGGAGACCGTGGTTGGTATTGGCGGTGGCGCGGTGATCGCGGCAATCACGTTGATTTTTGCCTACCTGCTTTGGGTGGTTGCACCCATTTTCAAAAGTGCTGATATCGAACAGGGCAACAGCTTACGAGCCGCCGAAAGACCCACGGCACTGGTCGATATCAGCGAAAACGGTGAGGTTGTATCGCGCTTTAGCAAGAACGGCATTGTCGAGTTCTACGATCAAGCCAGCGGCCGTGCGGTGGCCGCGTTCGATCTGGGGCTGCAGGTACGCTTGATTCAGCGGGTATACCCCTTGGTTGACCTTTACGCCTTGGTGGACGCAGAGCGCCAGCTGCACTTTGTTCGCTCTCAGCATATTGTCAATTTTGAAAACGACCAGCGTCAGCAGGCCTCCTCCGTTGATTTTCCGCTTGGGCGTGCCGGCATACCGGTAGGCGACACCACATCCATCGATACGCACCTGTTTGACAATGAATTATTGGTGTTGACCGCAAATGACCGCGAATTGGTGCTGCGTAAGTATCGAGACGTAGAGTTGGGGTTCGGACTCGGTAGCGCCCAGCAAGTGACGTTAAACGCAGGATTCCCGGTGACGGATGTGTATATCGGCCCACGAAACCAATGGATTTACGCCATTGGAGGAAACGGCGAAATTGAGATTTTTGGTGTCGCCTCGCTGCAACGTCCCACGCGCATGTATCGAGGCTCACTGGTTGAGCCCGGGCAGACGATGACGGCTATGACCGCTCTGTTGGGCCGCTACTCCTTAGCTGTTGGCACTGCGGATGGCAGCGTGACTCAATTCGGTATTTACAGCGACGCGGCAGGCACGCGGCTTGACGCGATCCGCCAGTTTACCCTGCCGTCGCCCGCGCAGAGGTTCGTCACAGAGCCACGGCGCAAGGGTTTCATGGCCCTCGACCAAGGCG
>JAAXKB010000050.1 GCA_012269545.1 Gammaproteobacteria bacterium
CCATTACCCGCGCTGAGCTCGCCTCCGTTGAGCAGGATATTGGCCTTGTCATATTTCGAGGCGCTTTCGCATACGCCCGACACGTTGATGATTGCTCCGGCCGGCGGCGCTGCATCGATCGCCGAGTGGATTTTTCAGCCCTTCGCTGGCCTGGGCCGGAATACCCGAGCTCGGCACCTCTTACCGGGATGGGGACAGGCCGCTGGAACCCGGCAACTGGTTCGCTACCCGGCTGGCAACGGATCTCGAGCCGGCTGCCGCTGCTGAAGTCGGCGCTATTCTTTCTGACTGCGCCGACGCGACCAACCCGACCAACTGCAGCATCACCGGCTTTAATAACCTTTTGAGCAGCGGCGCCATTTCCGGACGTCAGCGTGGCGCTTTGCAAAGCGATCTCGCCGGTTCAGGCAATCAAGGTAAAAAACCTTAAGAATTGATACCCGCTCGGCAGGCATACGCCGGGCGGGTTATCAAATTTTGAATCATCGAGGAAAAACGCCGTTTGACCTTCACTGATCGCGTATCATCTGCCCAGACCGGCCATTTAAGTCCCTCACGCAGTCTTGCAGTGTCATCAGATAGTGATTTCCGGCTAATACCGCAGCCATTCCAGTTCGTTTCCTCCGATCCCCAATGAGTCAAAGAGTGCAAAAGCCTGCTCTTTGAGACTACTCCGGGCGGCATCTCGCTTTGTTTCCAGTTCCGCCAGCTGTCGCAATGCCAATGCCTTTTCAAAGTCCATACCGAAGGTCATAGCCTCACGAAAAGCCTGCTGGGTGTGAACCAATGCCTGCTCCATATCACCTCGGGCATGCGCGAGACGCCCCAGTAAAAGCGCGTGACGGGCCCGACCAATAGGAAATACTGCTGCAAACCTGGCCATTTCCTGGCACGCTTCCTCGGCATTATTCAAAGCCGTTTGTTTTGCTAAAACCGCCTCATTGTCCTCTCGGGCAGCTTCTATGAAGACAGTAGCGATCCCGGCATAGGCTTCCAGGATATAAACAATAGTTGGGTCGCCGTTGCGGGTTTCCTCTAAGCCACACTCTGCCAGTCTGATTGCATCAGCAAGGTTTCCGCTCTGCAGGTGATATTTTGCTAGCAACCCATAAGTCATGATGACATCACAGCCAAAAATACTGATCCCCACCTGATCTAACAAGGGCAACCCATTTCTAGCGACTTCGTCGAGGGCATTCAGAGTCAAGAGGCTCTCTATCTGGTCCAAGACTCCCCAGCATTGAGCCTGCACGTCCCCAGTCTGGTAACCCAGTTCGCAAATTCGCTCACCCTGTCGGACACGCTCTCGATAATTCCCAAGATAGTGATTGTTAGTGGAATACAGACAGGAACACTCGATAAGGAAACGGCGATCACCCAAATCGGTGAATGTCTCTCGGGAATCCTGCAGCAGCTTTGCTGATTCTTCCCATCTTCCGTGTCCCATGTACCACATGGATAGAAACTCATTAACACGCCCCAGAGTGCCAACGGCGCTCTCGCCCTGCGACTCTTTGGTAGCCCAGCTCGCATAAGATTCAGCCAACTCCATATTACACTGCAAGGCGAAGCCAAGGGACAGGAGGGCCATCGCTCTCGGACGCACCGGATTCTCTTTATGCTCAAGCGCATAGTGCATTGACAAATAGGCGGCGCTGAGTGTCATCTCTGGAAGGCATGAAAACAAGTAAAGTACACCAAGCTTCTCATAAGCCAAGGACAGGTCCAGGGCAACTTCAGGAATTACAGCGCCAGTTGCAGTAGTTGAGCCACCGACGTCTTCAAGACTTAGCCATTGAGTGGCTGCTTCAGTAATTTCCTGCTTGGGCTTGGAATCAGGATTGGGACCATTTAGGGCTGCGACTGCCTCATGAAAAGCTGCGACACTTTGTGGCAGCTCACCCAACCCCAGTAGGGCCTCAGCTTTGAGGCGAATCCATTTCCCGCGTAAAGTTGAAGTATTTTCTTCGGCGCCAATATGGAAATTTGCGCCTGAGAGCTCCTTCTCTAATAACGACACAGCCTGGGTACTGAATTCAAGACTTTCGCGATAGGCACCCTCTTTCAATGAAATATCCGCGGCAAGACCGAAGTAGTGCGCCGCCTTGACGCTCTCTCCCGCATTCAACCAGTGATAAGCCAGTACTTGGGGCAGAGTCTGGGTACCGTCCACCTTTTCCAACTCTGCCGCAATTGAGGCGTGCAGCGCCTTACGCTGGGAAGACACCACCATTCCGTAGATCGCATCCTTTATCACTGCATGGCTAAACTGAAACTGTTTACTGGTTCCTTCTCCAGTCTGATGAATCAGATGCGAATCCATTAGCTGGGCAACGTGTTGCTTAAGCTGACTACCGTCACAGCTGCCCGGATAAACTTTCTCCAAGATATCCATCACAAAGCTATCACCAATAATTGCTGCAACTTTGGCGGTCATCTGAATTTCCATATCTAGATGATCAATCCGCTCTGCTATAACCGCCTGTAAATTTTCTGGCAGCTGCATGGACTGCAAATCTATCCCCGGTTTCAAGCGACAAATTCCGCCCGTTGTCTGGATACTCCCATTATTTTGAAGCGCATAGGCAAGCTCGATACAGTATAGAGGAATACCTTTAGTGCGAATGTGTATGAACTGCAGCAGTGCCGGTTCCAATGATGTTGCTCCGAGTCGTGCAGCAATCAGCTGTTCACATTCTTCTTCAACCAAGGGCTGCAGAGGTATACTCTTCAAGGCTTGAATCTCGGTCTTTATGTTAGCGTCATCATTTGACACTCGACTGGTCAGCAGCACGACGATAGAAGAATTCAACTCACTCACTGCCGAAATGAGTTCCAATGAGGCTGAATCCATCCAGTGCGCATCTTCAAGAATAATAACCATTGGCTCTTCTTTGGCCTGAAGTTCCAGAATTTCGCAGATCAGCTTACTGGTGTTGAATACACGCATGACGCCTACCATCTGCTCCGTCAGATGATTATCTTGAACACCAAGGCGCAAAATGTCGCTCAGCAATGGAGACAATGAACGCCAGCGAAATTTCTTACTCAACACGTTTTCTACCAGTTCGATTTGGCGTGCCTTCGAATCTGTCTCCTGTATACCCATGAAATGGCGCAGCAAGGGCCGCCACGCATGATAGGGGGTAGCGTGATGAATTGATTCACCCATCCCCAAAAGAATCCTTGCACCGAGGCTTTCAGCATGATGAATCAGTTCTCTGACCAGAGAGGACTTGCCCATACCGGGGCCAGCCTGCAACCAGAATGCAGCACCATCACCGATTGACTGCATTTGCAGAGCATCTAATAAAATGCGAAGTTCTTTGCTATGACCAACAAAGATCTCTCGCGCAACCTGAGTCTGTACCTCCTTGAGTGGTTTAAAGACTTCAACGGCTTCTGCCCAGCCTTTTAGCGTTGCTTCGCCTAGAGACTGGAACTGAATGCGAGCTTCACAGTCATTACGAGTCGCTTCATCCACCAGTATGGATGATTCCTGTTGATGGGAAAGCCTTGAAGCTCTGTTGAGCACCTCACCCAACAGCGCGAATTCTTGTCGGCGATCGTTACCCACTGCACCAAGAAAGGCCTTGCCAGTGGCGATGCCAACACTGCAGTCCACACCGAAGCTTTTCAGCGAGTCGAAAATGTCGAAAGCAACGTGAATTCCCCGAGCCGCGTTGTCTTCATAAGACATTGACGGCAATCCAAATACCACCAGTGGAGTCAAGGTTTGTTCTTCATAGATCCACTCCTTTATCGCGCCGCCGTAACGAAAAACGATGTCAGCAAAAATAGACATCCAGTCTCTGATTGTTTCCAGATCCGCGATCAGATCATCTGGCGGGCCAAGTGGTATGCTGGTAAATAAGACAGTTATCCGGCGCATCTCTGCCTGCCAGGCCCCATCAGGCAGACCAAGACGGTGGCGGGACAACTGAGAGGCAAAGGCCTCAAGGCGCGGATCGGAAGTTTTACATTCTCCGCTGGCGCCTGCGCTCAGCGTAGTCTGTAATTCATTCAGTACGCTGAACTCAACCTCGTCAGTGGCCTCCGTATTCAGAACGCCCTCATCAAATGATTCTTCGATGGACTGGTGAAGAACTACCTGGCCTGGTTTGGCGAGACGCTGCGCATGGATCATATTAAACAGCGATTCGCCGCGGGTCAGAAAATCCCACCCATCATGAATCTCACCGACGAAAAAGGCATGTAACGGCCCCTGAGCCAGCCCAATGCGCATAGAAAGGACCTTGCCTGGAACTACTTCGAACTCGTGACAGTGGCGCTGAATCTCAAGGGCGCAGCTAATTGCCGCTTGAGCTGAGTCTGCTGATGCCCCATCCTGAGGCCAATAAACCATCATGGCATCTCCAGCCATTTTCAGCAGGTCCCCGCCATGAGCCTGAATTATATCCATCGCCCGCCCAAAATATGAACTGAGCGCATGATTCAATTCCTCCAGCCCGTCAGCGACTTCACTGCCGAGCCGCTCTGCGAGGGAAGAGAAACCAGTCACGTCCGCCATCACAGAGCCCTGCATCGCAAATTGCTGTGATTCCAGTTCGTCCGCACCAACCTGTTGCAATAAGCGACTCAAGGTCTCAGGCAGCAAGGTCTGAAGAACCGCACTATTTTGCGGGTCTGATGGCTCAATAGACATAGTTCAAGCTCCCGTTTACTGTTGTGTTTAGCGAATAGTTACGAAGCCCGTCAGCACCGCGTGCACAACACGCCGCACTCCATCACTTAGCGATGGTCTCTCATCGCCGGCATTATGCCCTTGCGGAAAACGACGGCGAGCAATTCATCCGCATCTTTTATGTCCTCGTACTCTCTGACGGCCCACTTCAGATAGACCAGAAACTCACTCCAATCTACATCACCGTCGTGATCCATATCGAGAGCGCGCAAACCAAGACGGGTGTCTTCGCAGCGGAAGCAACCGAAATAGGGCGCCATGAATCCATTGTAAAAAGAATCAAACTCCAATCGATCGTCGTTGGTCTCGCCGTCCTTTTCTTTAATATCCCAGGTATCCCAAATCTTGCGCACGTCAGCGATCAGATCCCGCTCATACTCATTATCCAACGGTGTATTGTCAATGACGTCCCGCATCTTTGCAGTCAACCTACCGCCGGAACGGTCAAACAATAAAGCGAGACCGCAAGCGCTCATATACTCTTCTTTACGATTAGTTCGCAGATCTCGTAGCATAGTCTCGATCATTTTCTGCGCCATACTTAGCGTGAATTGACTGGACTTGCCAAACAAATTGATTAATCGTTCTCTAATCATCCTTGGCGAGGACAGGGAATTAATACGCATAGGCGGCTTGATGCCGAAAAACTTGGCTAAATCAAACTCACCTTTACCAACACGGCCCCCAGCAATCCCACCGAAATCAAAGCTAATATCCAGCGCGCGCTCGCCATAAACTATCTGCTTTACTGGTGGCATATCTCCCGTAGTAATTTCAGTCACTTTGCGTGCCGCTTCTCTAAGCGCTGTGCATTTATAGCGCTTCAGCACTTTTTTATTGCCGAGCCTAATTAAATTCATCAAAGCCACAGTTGAGCAGGCGTGACCAACAGCCGCGCCTTCCTCGCAGACACTGGACCATACGCCGTTGGCACCTGCCGACAGACACTCCATTACGGCATGGTCAGCGAACCCCCACTTTTTATGCACGTGTACCAGCAAATTGGCTCCGTCCCAAGAGTTAGCGTCCATAACGTTGCGCACAGCGGCCGTCCAAACCCCCAACTCCTCCGGCAGGAATTCTCCGGTGGGCTCCTCATACATAAGCCCTACCGGCCGCTGTTCTTGTGGCAATGAGGCGAGAAAAGTGATTAGCTCGAACACCCGCTCCGGGGCCTTCTGCATCACAAACGGAAAATCTCTCAGATTGATGTAAATCTGTGCTTCTTTGGACAGGTTGCGTTGCGACCATTTGATCCATTTGTGCAGAAGCTTAAAGGCATCGCCAGGAGTAAATTTTGTCTCCCATTCGATGTTATGGTCTGCCAAATCTATTTCAAAAATCGGGTGGTGTAGATCGAAATTCTTCAATTTCGCTAAACCAACGGGCACCGTTGTTGTGTCCATAACGCCACCCTC
>JAAXKB010000016.1 GCA_012269545.1 Gammaproteobacteria bacterium
TGGGAGAGGAGACACAGATGGTTGATCTTGACGAGCTCAAGAGTAAATTTCTGAACATGGAGTTCGCCAGCCGGGATCTGCAAATCGACGCCGACAATCTTGTGGCGAGCGCGACAGCATCTGGCGAGGCTAGAGCAGAGTTTATCGACCCCGCTCACCCAGACTTTCAGGCGACTCCCGCTTACTTGTGCAGCATTTCCTCCGGACGCCATTTACCCATCGATTTCCCTTCCTTGGGCGGCATACCTATGGATGGCGGCAAGGCGACAGAACGTTTCGCCCCGGTGCGCGCCGGCGTCCCTTTATCGGTCAAAGCCCACCTGCATGATATTTATGACAAGAAAGGCCGATCGGGCCGCATGATTTTTATTGTGGTGCGCACTGAACTGTTTGATGAAGCCAATACGCACCTCGCCAATATCGATTCCAGAATGGTTGTCCGGGAGAAGCCAGAAGCATGAGTATTTCTACAATCCACGACGTTGAATTTGGTGCCGAACTGCCGGTTTTTGAGCCCGACACATCGCTTGAAAATGTCGGTAAATTCGCCCGGGCCGTTGGCTGGGGCGGGCCGCGTTTCGAAAGTCATGAGGGCGCACGCAAAGAGGGCTTTCCCGGTGCCTTAGTGCCCGGCATTATGGGCATGGGTTTTCTGACCAGCGCCATTCATCAATGGGCACCAACCGGCCACGTTGAGAACGTTGATACCGTTTTTCGTGCTCCCATGCTGGCCGATACCCCCGCCATCATCAGCGCCGTCGTCACCGATATTGACGAAGACGATGGCATCGTCGAACTCGACATGACGGTGAAGAACACCAAGGACGAGACGCGGGTGTTTGGCACGGCCCGGGTCAAGTTACCTCTGAGCTAACTGTTCACCTTTCACGTTCATTTGGCGAACTGGTAGCTGGACAGTGCCAGTTCGGTGCCTACTTTGATCACCGCAGCATAGTCATCTGCTAAGGGCAGCTTCACCAAGCCCATGCCATGCCACGCGTCAGCTCGCTCCAGCACACCGACTTGCACCGTTTCATCCCAAAAGATCGGGCGGCGAAAATAGATCGATGCGTCGAAGGCCTGCGGACGCCGGTTCTGCCACATCTGAGCGGTCAAGTAGTGGACCCCCATACCACCGCCAATCAGCGGCGCGCGGAACCCCGCTCTCTCTGCGGCTTCTTGCTCGTAGTGAATACTGTTGCCTTCAATGCTGTATGCCTTGACCCGTTCCGGCGTCAGATCGTATCGATCCAACAGAGTAAGCTCACCGACATCAGAAATGACCGGCTTCGGCCTGTCTCCGGCACCCGGTCCGCCTGCAGCGGCGCCGTCGCTCTGGGGTCTGAGAGAGGTGCGCGGACAACTGATGACCCGTTCGCCTGAGGCGTCTTCAAACCAGACATCGGTTTCAACGCGCAGGCCACGGGGTACTGAGGTCACGCATTGAATCTCGCCCCGTACCGTCAGCGGCTCGTCGAGCTTGGCGGGGCGATGCTGAATCATGCGCTGCAGCATGTTGATGTTTCCCTCAGCACTGATACCGCTATCGATACCCGCATGAATGGCCAGACCAATGAAAAAGGCAGGGTCAACGTCCTCACCAAACACCTGAGGGTCTACACCACAGGCGGTCAATCGTTCGGCCTGAGTTTCCGCCGTCAATGCCAGCACATGGGTTCGATATTCAAACCCTGCTACGGGTTCGTGCCATTGCTGCATGTTTTGCCCCCTTCTTTTAGCGCTTGAGAACGGCGCTTATCGGAACATGTGAGTGCCGCCGCATACCGTCAGGGCTTGGCCTGTCACATAGGCACTGGCATCCGAGGCAACGAATACCGCAATACCCTTAAAGTCATCGGCCTCACCAAAGCGGCGCAGCGGGGTTTGCTCCGTCACTCGCTTGGCCGCTTCCGGGTTATCCCACAGGGCTTTGGCAAAATCGGTACGTATCAAGCCCGGGCACAGGGCGTTAACACGCACACCCTGTGGGCCCCATTCCATGGCCAGATTACGCACCAAGGCGATATCCGCCATTTTGGAAATGTTGTAGGTACCCAAGGTATCCGACGGTCCAAAGGCGCCGACGCTGGCGGTTATCATGATGGAGCCACGCTGCTTGGCCAGCATATCCGGCGCCACCATCTGACACAGCCAGTGATTGGACCGCAAATTGGAATTCATGGTTTTATCGAAGGCTTCGTCAGGAATTTCTGACATCGGACCGTAAAACGGATTCACGCCGGCATTGGCGATCAGCGTATCGATAGGCCCCAAGCGCGACCGAGTTTCATCCACCAAGCCTTGCAGCTGCTCTTTGTAGCCAATGTTGCAGGCGATGGCGATGGCTCGCTCGGCACCGACGGCTGCGTTAATTTCCGCCGCCGTTTCTTCACAGGCATCCAGCTTACGACTGGAAACCACCACTTGGCTGCCATGCTCGGCCAAGGCCAAGGCCATGGCCTTGCCCATGCCCTTGGACGCGCCGGTGATTACGGCTACCTGACCGCTCAGATCAAAAAGTTGTGTCGATACCGCCATTTTTCTCCCCTTATCAGCCGCAAATGCGGCTACGTTTTATCTCGTGTTCGCCCGCCAGTGTAAAGCACATCGTCACAGACTTCGCCTAAGTTGGTCTTGCCACAGAACGCCATGGTCAAATCCAGTTCCTTCTCAATAATCTGCAAACACTGGGTGACACCGGCCTTGCCGCCTGCGCCCAGACCATTCAAAAATGCTTTGCCGATTAACGTAGCGTCCGCGCCTAAGGCCATAGCTTTGAACACGTCCTGACCCGAGCGAATACCGCCGTCGAGCCAGACCTCGCAAGCCCCGTTCACCGCAGCGACGATCTCCGGCAACACTTCAACGGAGGCCGGCGCACCGTCCAGCTGACGGCCGCCATGATTGGACACAATAATGGCATCAATCCCCATGTTGGCCGCGATAACCGCGTCTTCCGCGTCCATGATGCCTTTCAGAATCAGCTTGCCACCCCACTGCTCTTTAACCCATGCCACATCATCCCAACTCAGCGACGGATCCAACTGTTCTGCCGACCACGCAGAAAGTGATGTCAGGTTTTCAACGCCCTTGGCATGCCCCACAACATTGCCAAAGGAGCGTCTTTGGGTGGCCAACATGCCAACGCACCATCGCGGCTTAGTGGCCATATTGATGAGGTTGGTCAGCGTGAGCTTAGGTGGCGCGGTCATTTGATTTTTCAGATCTTTATGGCGCTGACCGATAATTTGTAGATCAAGGGTCAGTACCAAGGCGCTGCAGCCAACGTTCTTGGCGCGCTGGATCAGCGCCCGGATAAAATCACGGTCCTTCATCACGTATAGCTGAAACCAGAACGGTTTTTCTGTGTGCTCGGCAACATCCTCAAGAGAACAGATGCTCATGGTCGACAGGGTAAAGGGCACACCAAAGGCCTCCGCCGCCTGAGCCGCCAGAATCTCGCCGTTGGCATGCTGCATTCCCGTGAGACCTGTGGGTGCTAATGCCACTGGCATCCGCTGGGATTCGCCCAGCATGACTCCTGCAACGCTGCGCTGACTGATGTCCTTGGCTACCCGCTGACGCAGTTTGATTTCCGCAAATGCCTCCTCGTTTCGGCGAAACGTTAGCTCCGTCCAAGAGCCGGACTCTGCGTAGTCATAAAACATTTTCGGTACGCGCCGCTGATGCAAGACACGCAGATCTTCGATACAAGTAATGGTCATACTCTCGCCTTTATCACGCCACCACGCCTCAGATCTCATGGTAGCATCGGTTCACCATGCTTTTGGGGAGGTTTTATGGCGCTGGTTTTTACTGCAGATCAAGATCAATTTCGGGACAGCATTCAGCGTTTTTTGTCCGACCAGATGCCCACTAGCCGCGTCCGCCAGCTGATGGCCACGGATCACGGCTTGGATAACCAACTGTGGCGGCAAACCAGCACCGAATTGGCTCTCACCGGTATCCACATACCCGAACACCTGGGCGGTGCAGGATTTGGTCCGGTCGAGCTTGGCATTGCCTTGGAGGAAATGGGTCGGGCATTGTTTTGTGGGCCGTATCTGAGCAGTGCAGTGTTGTCCGCTTACGCGCTGCTGATCTGCGCCGATGCGGATCAGCAAGAACGCTGGTTAGGTGATGTGGCCAGCGGAGAGCGGCGCTGCAGCCTTGCCGTTACCGAATCTGCGGGTCTGTGGCAAAACGATGATATTCAGACTAAAGCTACTGGCGGCGGGACTGCCAGCAGCCTGCTGAACGGCCGAAAACGCTTTGTCATTGACGGTCAAAGCGCCGACCTAATTTTGGTCGCCGCTCGTGCCGACGACGGTATCGCTTTGTACATGATTGACGGTGACACCAACGGACTGACCGTTACCGCTCTGCAGACCATGGACCCCACCCGCAAGATGGCCGACATCGAGTTGAATGACGCTGTGGCGACAAAACTGACACACGCCCCAGATCATTTACTGGACACCCTGCTAAACGTCGCCTGTATTGCACTGGCCAACGAAATGATCGGTGGCTGCCAACGTCTCCTTGATTCCGCCGTCAACTACACACAGCTGCGCTATCAGTTCGGCCGAAGCATCGCGTCGTTTCAAGCCATAAAACATCGGCTGGCAGACTTGCTTTTGGATGTGGAACTCAGTCGCAGCGCCGCCTATCAGGCTGCCCAAACGTTGGCTGACTGTAGCGATCTGCGAACCCTGGACGAAGACCAACGCCGGCATTTAACCGAACACGCCAGTTTGGCCAAAGCCGCGGTCTGTGAAACCTATTTGCAAACCGCTCTGGAAACCATTCAGCTGCACGGTGGCATTGGCTTTACTTGGGAAAACGACACTCACCTGTGGTTCAAGCGCGCCAAAAGCAGCGAAGTGTTGTTCGGCACTCCGGCAGAACATCGAGAACGCATGATGACAGCGATCGAATCTGGCAACCGATCTCAGGAGAACGCAGCATGAACCAGACAACGACACTGCACGCTGAAGTAACTCAATGGCTCGACGAGCATTGGGACCCAAACATGGATCTGCTGAACTGGCGTTCCTTGGTCGCTGACTCAGGTTGGGGGGCGCCCAGTTGGCCCAGTGACTACTACGGCAAAGACATGAGCCCGATGGAAGCCAGCATCGTAGAACAAGCCTTTGCCGATTATGGAGCTGTCGGCGCAGCGCAAAGCGGCGTGCGCATGCTGGCCGCGCTGACGCTGCTTGCACACGGATCCCACGACCAAAAGCAAAAGTACCTGCGCGGCATCCTGACCGGTGAAGATCAGTGGTGCCAGCTCTTCAGTGAACCCGGCAGCGGTTCCGATCTGGCCGGTGCAACAACCCGGGCAGATTTGCGCGGCGACGAATGGATTATTAACGGCCAGAAAGTCTGGAATACCAGCGCCCACCACGCGCAGTACGGCCTGCTGTTGGCGCGCACAGACTGGGATGCACCCAAGCACCAAGGTCTGACCTACTTCGTCATCAACATGGAACAACCCGGTGTGGAAGTCCGTCAGCTGGCACAAATGAACGGTCATGCGTCATTCAACGAAGTGTTTATGACCGATGCGGTTGTCAGTCGCGATGACTTGGTTGGGGAACCGGGCGGCGGCTGGAAATGCGCGATGACTACCTTGGCGAATGAGCGCCGGTCCTTTGACCGGGCCCGGGACATTGGTGCGCGCAAAGGCCGTCAGGGCAAAATTTTTAGAGATCTCGAAGAAGAGTTCGCCATCGCCAACGAACCCTATACTTGGTATCCCCAGCGCGCAGGACGAGTGGACTTGATTCTGCAACGTGCGGTGGCAACCGGCGCCATTGATGATCCGGCTCAGCGTCAAGACATTGCTAGGCTGCACATCATGGCGGAGTCTGCCAAGTGGACGGGCGAGCGTGCAAAGGCAGCAGCCAAGGCAGGCAAACCTCAGGGGCCTGAAGGCTCCTTGGGCAAACTGGCAGCCAGCAACGTCGCTCGCCTTGCAGCTCGAGTACACACTGCCATTTCCGGCAACGATGCTCTGCTGACCGGTGCTAACAGCCCCATGGACGGCGTCATCGCGGAAATTCTGGTCTCTACCCCAGCCATTTCCATCGCCGGCGGCACCGATGAGATCCAAAAAAATATTATTGCCGAGCGCGTCATGGGCCTGCCCAAGGAACCGCGCGTAGATGATGGACCCTTCCGCGATGTTCGGCGTAATACCAGTGGTCCCACAACGAAGGCGTAGCAGTACATGGGAAACAAACCCCTGAGCGGGATTCGCGTCATTGAAGTTGGTCAGCTGCTCGCGGGGCCCTTCGCGGGCACGCTGCTGGCGTATTTCGGTGCCGAGGTCATCAAGGTCGAACCGCCCGGTGACGGCGACCCTATTCGGGGCTGGAGACTGCTCGACAAAGACGGCACCAGCTTTTGGTGGCGCAGTCTGGGCCGCAACAAGAAATCACTGACTTTGAACCTGCGCTCCAAGGAAGGGCGCGAGGTCTTGAGCCAACTGCTCAATGACGCTGACGTACTGATCGAGAACTTCAAACCCGGCACCATGGAAAAATGGGGGCTGGGGCCGGAAGACGTCAAAGCTAACAATCCCGGACTGATTTACACGCGAATCTCCGGCTACGGGCAAACCGGGCCTTACAGCAGCAAACCCGGCTACGCATCCGTAACGGAAGCCTATTCTGGCTTTCGTTACATCAATGGTTTCGGCGGTGAGGTCCCCGTCAGACCCAATCTGAGTTTGGGCGACAGTATCGCTGGATTGCATGCCGCCATGGGCATATTGCTGGCACTGCTGGCGCGCAAATCCGACGAGTCCGACACCACAGGACAGGTGGTCGATGTCGCCCTCTACGAATCCATGTTCAATCTGATGGAGGGCATCGTGCCGGAGTATTCCGGGGCCGGTGACGTGCGCCAGCCCGCAGGCTCAACCATCACCGGTATCGTGCCAACCAACACCTATCTTTGTTCCGACGGCAAACACGTGGTGATCGGCGGCAACGGCGACTCGATTTACGTTCGACTCATGACCGCCATCGGGCGCGATGATCTGGCCAATGATCCCCGACTGGCGGGCAACCCCGGAAGAGTCACCCACCAGAAACTCATCGATGGCGCCATTGCGGCATGGGCAGACAAACTCACCAGCGCCGAGGTTATCCAAACGATGGACGCGGCAGATGTGCCCGTCGGCGCAATTTTCAGTATCGCAGATGCCTTCGAGGACCCGCACTACCAGGCCAGAGGGATGTTCGAGCAGGTGGCCGTGCCGAATCAGGACGAACCGCTGGCGATTCCTGCTATTTTGCCAAAGCTAACAGGAACACCGGGCAGCACGGAGTGGCCCGGTGGCGAAGTCGGCAGCCATACGGACGAACTTTTACAAGCCTTGGGCTTGGACGCTGAGCGTATTGCCTATCTGAAAGAACATGGCATCGTATAGAAAGAAATAAGGGGAACGCGATGAGTGAGAAACTGAACACTGGCACCGATGAACTGCTGTGCGACATTGACCAGCGTGTGGCAACGATCACCTTGAACCGCCCAGAAAAACGGAACGCCTTGTCAGACAACCTCACACCCGCACTTCGCCAAACGCTGCTCGAGCTGGAAACCCGCAACGATGTGGGCTGCATCGTCATCACCGGCGCGGGGCCCGCGTTTTGCGCCGGCGGCGATGTAGGCGGTATGAGCAGCAACAATGCGCAAGCTGCCAGCACGCCACGCGCTGAACGACCTACCATGGAAAACAAGGTACGAACCCTGATTCATAAACAGGAGACCCTCACCCTTCGCCTGTTTGATCATGTAAAACCCACCATCGCTGCGTTACCCGGCGTGGCTGCCGGTGCAGGGATGTGTATTGCCTTAGCCTGCGACATTCGCATCGCCGCGGCGTCGAGCTTCGTTACTACTGCGTATCGCAACATCGGGTTTTCCGGCGATTACGGCGGCAGCTGGCTGCTCAATCAGTTGGTTGGGCCTGCCAAAACCAAGGAACTGTATTTCACCGGACGCCGGGTTCAAGCAAACGAAGCCTTAGCCCTGGGCATTTTCAACCAAGTGGTGGCTGACGAGGAGTTTCCAGCAGCGGTTACCGAACTGGCAAGGCAGATCGCCGCAGGCCCGCCCATCGCGCTGGGTTTCATGAAACGCAACATCAACAGCGCGATTGAAGGGTCATTGCGAGACAACTTGGCACGCGAAGCCGATACCTTGATGCGCTGTGCGGCCACCGAAGATCACAAAGAAGCGGTCGCTGCATTTATGGCGAAACGACCGCCGGAGTTTCAAGGCCGCTAACCAACAGAGCACGACAACTATGGCCAAATGGCAAAACTGGTCCGGACGCCTATCCAGCAAACCGGATCAACTGAGTTTCATCTATTCCGAGGATCAAGCGGCCGCACTGGCCAAGGCCAGTACTCAGGCCGGCAAGTCCCTTCGCGCGGTGGGTGCCGGTCACTCCCACAAAGAACTGGTGGTCGATGGCGACATCATTGCCGACCTGCAAGCCCTTTCCGGTGTTTTGTCAGTGGATACGGATCAGGGCACCGCGTGGGTTGGCGGCGGATCTAAAATCCACACGCTAGGCCCTGCCCTGCACCGCTTCGGTCTGGCACTGGCCAACCAAGGCGATATCGATCAGCAGAGTATCAGCGGTGCCACAGCCACCGGCACCCACGGTACCGGCGCAAGCCTGCAAAATCTCAGCAGCCGAGTCATCGGTGCGCGCATCGCGCTTGCCAGCGGGGAGATTATCGAATGTTCGGCAGAGCAAAACAGCGAACTGTGGCTGGCTAGCCGCCTGCATCTGGGCGCGTTTGGACTCATCACCGCCCTGCAGCTGCAGTGCGTGCCGTCTTATCGGCTGCAAGAGCGCAGCTGGACGCTTCCGCTGGGTGATCTGCTGAACGATCTTGATGACCTGATTGCCAACAATCGCCACTGCGAGTTTTTCTGGTACCCCCAAACCGACAGCGCCAATTTAAAAGTAATCAACCCCACCGACGCGCCAGCCCAGTACCCGCTGGGCGGTGAAGGTGAACGGTGCGCCTGGAACTTTGAGGTGCTGCCGAACCATCGACCGCACCTGCACACGGAAATGGAGTACAGCGTGCAGGCAGATCACGGCCCTGCCTGCATGCAGGCCATACAGACGCTGTTAAACACCACCTTTACCGATGTGCGTTGGCCGGTGGAATATCGCACCCTCGCCGCGGACGATGTGTGGCTCTCGACAGCCTATCAGCGGGATACCGTTACCATTTCCGTTCATCAGGATGTGAACTTACCGGATGCCGATTACTACCGGGCATGCGAGGAAATCTTCTTAGACTTCGACGGCAGACCTCATTGGGGTAAGGCAAACTTTCTCAGCGGCAACCAATTGGCCAAGCAGCACAACAAGTGGGCTGATTGGTGGCGGGTACGAGACAGCGTGGATCCCAAGGAAACCTTTCTCAATCCTTACATGAAAAGCATTCGACCTTAGGGAACCTCCATGTACCCCACCTATACGTCAAAATTTCCCGAACTGGGCTTCTACGGTCTGCCCGGCCACAGCCGCACGCCGCGAGACATTTTGAAACAGGCCCAGGACGCTGAAGAACTGGGCATCGGCAACATCATGATTTCTGAACGCGCCGACTACAAAGAAATCTCGGCCTTATGCGGCGCCGTTGCCGCCGTAACCGAAAACATTTACATCGGCACATCGGGTACCAACCTCAATACCCGGCACCCGGTCATTACTGCCTCCATGGGTTCGACGCTAAACAGCCTTTCTGAGGGACGTTTTGCACTGGGCCTGGCCAAGGGGGTAGGTTTACGCTGGAAGGCCATGAACGTTGACTTCCCGACCTTTGAGCGCGAAGCGGAATTCATCCAGCTGATGCGCAAGCTATGGCGCGGCGAGCGCGAACTGAATCACCAAAGTACGTTAGGCAGCTATCCAGCCCTGCAGCTCGCGCATTACGTTAATGAAGATATTCCAGTGCTTTACGTAGGCTTTGGTCCCAACAGCCTGCATCAGGCAGGAAAAGTCTATGACGGCGCCCACCTGCATACCTTTATGAGCGATCAAGCCTTGAACGAAGCCGTGGCCCACTTCCGCGCCGGTGAACGCGCAGTTGGCCGATCCGGCGGCAAGCTGTGGTCGGTATTCGCAACCGCCTGTGACGTGAGTGAAGAGCGTTATCTGAAACTCATCGTGGCCCGTTTAGCCACGTATCTGCAAATACCCGGCTATGGCGAAGCACTAGTAAACGTCAACGGCTGGGACATGGAAACACTGCACGCCTTTCGGCGCGCCCCGATTGTGGCCAACATGGCTGGCGCCATCGACAGCGTCGCCAGCTACACCGAGCTCGCGGAAATCGAGCAGCTGATTCCAGAACACTGGCGACCTGCCGCGGTAGGAGACCCCAAAACCTGTGCTCAACGCTGGCTGGATCAATTCACCGCCGGCGCTGATGGAATCATCATTCACGCCAGCACACCGGAGGAATTTGCTCCGGTGCTCGCTGAATACGAAAAAATCAGACCCAAGGAACTGTTCGCAGAGCGAACCAATCGCCCGGGCTAGCCGGCTAGATCAAAGCCAGCAGGTCACGGGGCGACGCTGCCCAGCGGCTGAAACCTGACGCTTGATACTCCTCAATATCGCCGTAGCCGTATAGGGCTCCAATAAAATCCATGCCGTTATTTCGAGCACCTACGGCGTCGTGGCTGCGATCACCGATCATCAAGGCACCACCAGCATCAATACCGGTTTGTGACAGCGCATGGGCCAATAGATCGCTTTTGTCTGCCAGCGATCCGTCTAATCCCGAGCCAAAGGTTTGCACAAAAAAGCCGTCCAGCGAAAAGTACTCAAGAATTTGATCGACAAAGACCAGTGGCTTACTGGACGCCACATAGAGCGGGAACCGCTCCACAAGACCTCTCAACACGTCAGGGATACCCTCGTAGACCTTGTTCTCGAACAAGCCAATCGTACTAAAGCGTTGCCGATACCAGCCAACGGCTTCGCCAGCGCGCTCAGCCCCAACCAAACGGGTAAAGTTTTCTACCAAGGGCGGACCGATACACCAAGTCAGTTCATCCTTGGTGGGTACGGTTTCGCCCATATTTTCCAAGGCGAATTGTACGCAGCCGGTAATACCCTCCTTGGGATCGGTCAGCGTGCCATCCAAATCGAAGAATATTGCTGACACATCGCCGGTGTTTTGCACAGTTGTTTGACTCCAAATATTGGTTCTATGATTCGGAACCACAATTTTCAGGATACAGCCTAGGTGACTACCTCAATCGCATTCCCCCAGATTACCAATCGACGCATCGCAACGAACGGCATCGAGCTAAATATTGCCGAGCAGGGTGATCCCAATGCCCCGCTGATCGTGATGCTACACGGATTCCCGGAGTCTTGGTTTTCATGGCGGCACCAGTTCGCACCTCTGGCGGCTGCAGGCTATCACGTGGTGGCACCGGATATGCGCGGCTACGGCGATTCCGACAAGCCTGCAGACATTGGTGCCTATAACCAAATTGAAGTGGTGAATGACATCAAGGGACTGGTCGCGGCTCTGGGGTACGAGACTGCGATCGTGCTGGGTCACGACTGGGGTGGCCCGACCGCTTGGAGCTGTGCTCTGTGGCATCCGGACATATTCTCCGCCGTCGGTGTTTTATCCGTCCCCTTCAGCCCACGCTCCCCCATACCACCACTGGATGCAATGAAGGCCTTCTTTGCGGGCAAATTCTTCTATCAGCTGTACTTTCAAACCCCCGGCGTGGCAGAAGCCGAGTTTGAGAAAGATGTGCGCACTGGCCTGCGCAAGTTCTACCACTTGGCCAGCGGAGAAATGGATTTCAACATTCTGGGTGAGAAATCTGAGCACGACGACTTGCTGACCAGTCTTATTGACCCTGAACACATGGGTCCATGGTTATCCGACTCGGACCTGGACTTTTACGTGAGCGAATTTACCCGCAGCGGTTTCTTCGGGCCCCTCAACTACTACCGCAATCACAATGAAACCTGGGAGCTGAGTGCGAACAAGCCCACCGAGATCCATCAACCCGCGTTATTTGTTGCGGGCGAGCGTGACGGTGTCATCGCCATGGCAGGACCTGCGCTTGAGAACATGCCCAATTTTGTCAAAGACCTGCGCACCAATGTGCTCATACCCAAGATCGGGCACTGGACCCAACAGGAAGCCCCGGAGGCCGTGAACGGCTACTTGCTGAATTGGTTAGCGGAATTGGACTGAGGATGGCTGAGGTACCCGGACAGGAAGTAAACGCCGAACAAGGCGTTTTTCAGGGTCTCACCATTGTTGACGTGAGCGGGAGCGTGGCGACCAGCTATGCTGCCAAGCTCTTTGCCGATTACGGCGCCTTGGTGATCAACCTTGAACCGGCGCATGGTTTCGCCACCAGAAAGCTGTCGCCGTTGCTGGCAAATGGCGACAGCGCGATGCACGCTTACCTCAATACCAACAAACACAGTGTTGTCGCAACGCAGTCGTGTCTTATGGACGAACCCACTATGGGACAGGCAGATCTGGTGATATACGACCCCGAAAGCCTATCCCCAGCAGGAGGTCTATCAGGCGCCGAAACCAACACCTGCGCCATCAGTTGGTACGGCTTGAGCGGCCCTTATAACGGCATGCGCGGTTCCGATGCCACGATTCAGGCCCTGAGCGGTTTGATGCGGGGCATAGGTCAACCGGAAGGGCCTCCGATGATCCCACCGGGGTTTCAGGCGCAAATCATCGGCGGCCTCAGCGCCTTTAACGGCGCGCTGGGGCACCTGCTGGCCCAGCGCATGGGCAATCGCTGTGCCCCCTTTCAGCTCGACGCCAGTATTTTGGAAGCCAATATGTGCTTCACCGATCTGGCGGCGATTAATGCCTACTTAGGCAACCCCCTGCCGCCGAGAATGGGCATCAATCGCTTCCCGCCCACGTATCCATTGGGTATCTGGCCCTGTAAGGACGGCTGGCTAGGTGTCACGAATCTAACGCCCGGGCAATGGAAGGCCTTTTGCAAGCTGCTGGAACTGGAACACTTTGCCGACATTGAGCTGTTTCAAAGCAGCATTAGTCGATTGGAGTCGGCCGATATTCTTGAACCGGAAATACTGGCTGCACTATCCAATCACAGTGCCGAGGACCTGTTCTACCGCGGACAGGCCATGCGTATTCCTCTAGCTCGCGTACCGACCATGGAGGAGTTGTTTGAGGTTGATCAATATCGCAGCCGACAGGCATTCAGTCAGGTGCAGGCGGCAGGCGAGTCGTTTGCCGCACCATCGACGCCGTTCCGTCTGTTCGCGACGCCGCCTCACTTTGGTGGGCCTGTTGCCGAGCTAGGAGCCCACAACAGAATTTGGAACTCAGGCCATGAATAAACCGTTGGAGGGTCTGCGTATCGTTGATCTGACCATGGGCTGGGCTGGGCCGTTGGCCACGCGCAGTCTGGCGGATATGGGTGCTCAGGTTATCAAGGTTGAGAGCTGTGAACGATTCGACTGGTGGCGCAGCTGGGAGGCCACCGAGGCATGGATTGCCGATGACGGCGCGGAAAAGTCGCCTCAATATCTTTCGGTGAACCGCAACAAGCTCAACGTCACGTTGGATCTGGAACACCCAAGAGGGCGAGAGCTATTGCTCCAGTTGGTGGCGAGGGCAGATGCCCTCGTCGAAAACTACTCTGGCGGGGTACTGCCTAAACTCAAGCTCGACTATGCCCATTTGATTGAAACCAATCCGCAGATAGTCATGGTTTCCATGCCTGCCTTTGGCAGTACCGGGCCTTGGTCGGAATTCCGCGCCTACGGCTCTACCGTTGAACATTCCTCGGGCCTTCCCCACTTGGTTGGCCAGCCAGATCAGCCACCGACCATGCAGCATGTGGCCTTTGGTGACGCAATCGGCGGGTTGAACGGTACTGCCGCCATTTTGACGGCACTGTGGCACAAGCAGCGTACCGGCCAAGGCCAGTTTGTGGATCTCAGCCAAGTGGAATGCCTGCTGCCTCTCGCAGCCCAAGGCGTTCTGCACCAATCCGTGCACGGCGAGACGCCGCGGCGGTATGGCAACGACCATCCAGAACACGCCCCCTATGGGGTATATCCCTGTCAGGGCGACGATGCATGGGTGGTCATTCAGGTGACAACAGCCCGCCAGTGGGAGGCCATGCAAACCCTCATACCCGAGCTGGCGGGCTTCGGCGACCTAGCCAGTCGACTTCAGCAGCGCGAAAACCTCAATGCGACAATCGCGCAATGGACGGCGCAGCATTCGTCCGAGGCGGCCATGCACCTCTTGCAGTCCAAAGACATTACTGCCGCCAAGCTAAACAACGGCGAGGATCTGCTGCACGAACCGCAGCTCAAAGATCGTCAGTACCTGCAATGGTTAGAGCGGGACTATGTAGGGCTCCAGCCTAATGCCAGTGCGCCATTTCGCACCGAGGCGGCTCCCATCCCTATCGAAAGTCCTGCCCCAACACTCGGCCAGCACAATCATTTCGTACTTGAGGATATCTTGCAGCTCAGCGAGTCGGAAATCGCCGAGCTGGCAGAGCTGGGCATCATCGGTACCAAGCCGAGGCTGCCAAAAACCCAATCGCCATAACCCATGGAGCCAGCGCAAAGCCGCTAGGGCGCCATATCGAGCAGCTCGGTAAAGCCCGACGGCTGATGTGGCCCAATGATCAACTGCTCCAGCACCCCATGACCGTGACGCTCTCCTAACGAGCCGGTCATATGGGTGTCGCAAATGGCTTGAATGTGCAGGGTATGGGCGTCATCCACTTCGCTGAGCGCATACTCTTCATAGGTTGACGCCGGTCCACCGTGATAGAAACCATGACCGAAGGTTTCGTGGCCGTAACCTACGCCTTTCATGTACCAGTGAAACTTCGGCTGCATGGTAATGATGACCTCGCCGGCATCGCGCCTGCGCTGCCACTGAATGCGAATTTCCTTGGCATGCCTCGTGCCGGGAATAAAATCGATATTTGATGAGACGTGGGCCATGGGCTCCGCGTCCCCCTGACCGTTCAGCGGCACGAAGGCTCCCGCGGTATTCCAAGGATCACCAAATTCGTCATCGTTAAGATGATACAAAGTCACGCCGTCCTGCCAATTGATCGGCGCCCAAAGCCAATAAAACTGCTGGAAAGGTTCCGCTGACGGGTTGGCCTGAGGGTCTCGTTCACCAATCGGCCGCACCCCCCAAGACCGATCCCGAGTGCCCAGCCAGCGCACCGGGGCAACCTCAATGCGCTCGCCCTGATGCTTGATCCACCCCTCCCAGCTGCCGTTTTGCGTTAAACGGGTGTAGTCCATAAACAGCTGTGAGCCAAGACGACGGGTAAAGCGCGGTTCCTCTTGCGCCGGTGCGCGGCCGCGGAACAACAAATCGGCCTCAATGCCGTGTTGGGGCGCATCGATCAGAATGCGCAGACAGTGCAGTGGTTCTACAACAACGACCTTGATGCTGCCTACCTCGGTGTCCATCCGCTCCATGCCCAGAGCACGCGAACCTAGGATGTTGTACTGAACTCCGTTGCGAATCAGTGAGAAGCCAGCATCAATCACGTCCAGATGCGGGTATATCCCCATGCCCAGTGCAAAAAAGACATCGCCATCTATGTCGTAGCCGTTAAAAAAATAGCGGTCATAGAAATTCCGGCTCTGACCGGCATAGGCTATGGGCTCAGGACTTTGGTGAATTGGAAAGTCGTCTCCCTTGGACAGCATGACTGCTCCTTCTCATGGTTCAGGTGTGCGCTACAGTCTAGCCTCATCGCCAGCTTTCTGGCAGATTGCTCGAAGCTATCTAATTCAACCATCGAGAGAGACTTATGCGACGAGCAATTTTATCCGTCATCACCCTGATCACCGCCCTGGCTTTAACAGGCACAGCGATGGCCGGCCATCATCTGGCGTCCGAAAAGCCAGTGATCAGTAACCTGACGTGGATGACCGGCAGCTGGGCTGGCGATATCGGCGGTCCGACGCTGGAAGAAAACTGGACCGAGGCCAAGGCCGGCAGTATCGCCTCCTTGGTTCGCATAACGTCTCCAGAAGGCACCGCCATGGTGGAAATCGTCAACATCCAAGAAATGGAAGGCACCTTGGTGCTGCATATTCAACAGTGGGACCCGGGCTTTGTAGCCCGGGCCGACGCGCAAAAAATGGTGCTGGAGAGCATGGGACACCAGAGCGTGAGCTTTACCGCAGCTAGCTCCGGAGGTCTCAAAAAGCTGGGATACAGCCTGACTGAAGAAGGCCAGTTCCTCGTTCAGGTGACCACCGCAGAGGATCAAGAAATGACCCTGCCCCTGAGCGCCATGCAGCGTTAGCCGCAAAATCAAGCCGGAGAGTAACCATGGCCACCATTAACAGCGTACTGGGTGAGATCGACAGCAAAGACTTGGGTTTCACTCTCATGCACGAACACGTCATGGTCGCCGCCAGCGGGTTATCGACCCACTATCCGGATCTGCTGGGTCCGAATCGGGAGCAGCGGGCTATCGAATGTTTGAAAACCGCCAAGGCCCACGGCATCGACACCATGCTCGATGCCACCACCTTCGACTTGGGGCGAGATCCGGCACTGCTCAAAAACGTCGCCGAGGCGTCGGGTATGAACCTGATCAATGTCACTGGCTGGTGGCTGGACGTGCCTCGTTTTATGCACGGCGTGGGCGCCAATCAAATGGCCGATGAATTCATCAAAGATCTCACTGAGGGGTTCCGCGGCACCAACATTAAGGCGGGCATGCTCAAGTGTGCAGCAGACTTTGAAGGCGTCACGGCGCCGCTGGAGACTATGGCCCGAGCGGTGGCACGTGCCCATTTGCAAACTGGTGTGCCGATTATGGTGCACTCCTACCCGACTGGCCATGTGGCCCGACGACAGATCGCCATCTTCAAAGAAGAAGGGGTGGACTTGGGAAAGGTTAAAATCGATCACAGCAACGACACCACCGACACTGAATATCTGCAGTGGATTTTGGACCAAGGCTGTTTTCTGGGACTAGATCGATACCCCGGACGCTTGGTCAGCCCGCATATGCGAACCGTGACCCTAAAGCGCCTAATGGACATGGGCTACGGCGAACGACTGTGTCCCTCTCATGACTGCATCTGCCTGCACGTTCATAACGAACAGCCTGATGGCAGCATTGCCGAGCAGCACGACTTCCACAAGAGCAACCCGGATCAGTATCTATTCATGCACCGGCATGTTATCCCCGAACTGCAACAGCTTGGTGCCACGGACCGTGACATCGAAATGCTCTTCGTGGATAACCCGAGACGATTGTTCGAGGCCTAATACAAACCGGAGCTAAACCGGACGATCACCAATCACCGTTACTCGCTCCATTTTCCGCACGGCCGGGTAATAATCGGCCGCTGCGTAATGCTGGGCTCCTCGGTTATCCCAAAACGCTAGCGAATCAGCACGCCATCGGAAACGACACTGAAAGTCCGGAATACCGGCCTGTTGATACAGCTGAGCGAGCAGCAAGTCTGAAGCCTTTGAATCCATTCCCTCAATGTAGCGAGTGAAGGCGCTGTTGACGTACAGCGACTTACGGCCGCTGACCGGATGAGTTCTCACAACCGGATGGCGCATGGGCGGAAACTCTCGTCGCTTTGCCTCAATTTCCTCTTCCGACGCACCTCCCGCGCGCATACCCTCCAAGAACGGCGTATTGTCATGAACCGCCACCAAGCCATCTATGTGCGCCTTGGTGTCTTGAGGCAGCGCGTCATAGGCGGCCTCCATGTTGGCAAACAATGTATCGCCTCCTACCTCAGGAACCTGACGCGCCCGCAATACAGAACCCAGCGAGGGACATTCTCGCCAAGTCACATCGCTGTGCCAGATATTAATGATCGGCGGCCGACCCGGACCGTTATCCAAATGAATAAGTTCCGGGTAAGTATCGTCATTAGACGCAAAGGGATGCACTTCCAACTCGCCAAAACGCGCAGCAAACGCGATGTGTTGCTCAGCGGTTAGCGGCTGGTCACGAAAAAAAATCACTTTGCGCTCCACCAGCAGAGCCTGCAAAAAATCAATCACCTCATCACCTAGAGGCTGGCCCAGATCTATGCCCAGCACCTCAGTGCCAATGACAGGGCTGAGATGATGCAAATCAAACCCCAGTCGAGTTTCGTTTTCGAGAGCCTGACTCTCAACATGGTGTGCACCCAGCATCTTTGCCCCTTGTGACTTCGATTAATGTCTCAGTATTGCTCGACCGTGTTTTCAAACACGAAGCCGCCCTGTGGCATGGCCAGACGGTGACGGGCACCCTCGATATCTGGATTCCACTCGTCGTATCCCGCATCCCCCTTCCACATGGCCACCCGCTCACCAGAGGCCGCTGGCACCACTCGAGTGTTGTAGGTAATGCCCGTGTTTTGCCGAAAATGCTCCAAGACATGGTCTGCTGACGCTTTCAGTGACAAGTGATACAGGGTAACCCAAGTGGGCGGCACCAGATCAATCTCGCCCTGTCCGTGCTTACGTAACGCTTCGGCAGGGTTAAGCCAAGCATGGTCCTTGATTTCACCATCGTCGATGGCCACGTCCATGGCACCTTCCACCTTGGCGACAAAAAACCACGTGGCGAAACGCTTTTGTTGACCGGGCGGCGGTGTCCAGTGGGATAAGAACACGTAGTCCTCAGATGCAACCGTAATACCGGCTTCTTCTTCGGTCTCCCGCACCGCAGCAGCGCGCGCGGCGGATTCCAGATGATTTGCATCGACCTCTCCGCCCGGGTAATCCGCCGCATCAATTTTACCGCCGGGGAACACCCACATGCCGCCGAAGGTGATTTTGGAGTTTTTACGCAGCATCAGCACTTCCACACCGGACTCGCCATCGCGCAGCAGGACAACCGTCGACGCAGGTATCAACGCAGACACATTCGGATCATCCTCGCTACGGGATTCGATGTTGCCGTACATATCGTTGCGGTGTTGGGCTGCATTGTCTGTGTTCTCGGTCATGTACTACTCCGTTCTTTTCCGTTGTATCGCTGTTCACTGCTCGCCAAGGCGCTGCAAGGCCGGAGACCAATCCTCCCACATGTCTGCTGTCACCGGCTTGGTGCGCAGGGCATCCAAATCAAGGGTCCAGAAGTCGGCCAAAACCGCCTGTCGAATCTGTTCGCTGTAATTTTGTCCCGCTGCGTGGGCCAGACGGTGATGCCAAAACACGATATCCCCGGCCTGACCAAAACATTCTACGGGCTCGATCTCCTCAATGACTCGCTTCAACTCAGCTGTGTATGCCTGACTGTGGGCAATGCCCTTGAACGCGGGCAAGTGCGGATAATAGGGAATTCTTGGCTGGTCGTAACGCAGGGCGAACGTGGGAAACAAGCGGGTATGGGAGCCCGGCCAAACTTTGAAGGCGCCGCCGTCTGCTGGACAATCATCAAGCAAACCGACCACCCCCAACTGAAACGGGTGGCCGTCAGTATGGCAGCCATCCGCCTGCCGCGCTTTGTTGCCGTAGGGTAAGGTGCAATAGACCCCTCGGGCACCCTCATTACCTAGAGCCGGATCTGTCGGCCCACCGGGCCATGCCGGCCCATGACTACCCATGGGCGACCCGTCAACAACCGCCTGACGCAACTGGCCGCCCAAAAGCTGCCGAGCCATCTGACAGATGGATTCGGAATAAATCAGCCGAACGACGTCGGCGTTCACGCCAAGAAACCGGTTCAGCCATCGATAGTCTGCACGCATATGGCGTTCATCAGAACTTTCATCCTGCTCGCTGAACGGTCCCACAAAACTGGCCGGATCATCGGCCTGCAGGCGCGTGTCCGGAGGTAGCGCCTGCCACATCAGCTCTCTGACCTGCCGACACAGCGCGGTATCCATCGCACCCGGAACAATCAAATAGCCCTGAGATTTAAAAAAACGCAGTTGTTCTGCATCAAGCATCGTGGCCTCCCCAACCGAAGCTCGGCATCAACATAGCATTCTGAACTTTCTCTGACCATTTCGCTGGGCTATTGTCCTTGGTGACAGGAAAAAAGGAGGGTTCATGGCGTTAGCAGACATACGCGTGATCGATTTGACCGATGAACGCGGCATTTATGGCACCAAACTACTGGCTGACCTAGGGGCTCAAGTCATCCGCCCGGAAAGTACAGACGGCGACCCGCTGCGACAACGCGGACCCTTTATGCAATCTGAGACTGGCGCCCTATCGCTTTGGCACAGTTTTTTTGCGTCTAACAGAACCTTCGTGCAAGTGGACGGCGCAGACCCAGCGGCAACGCAAACACTGCAAACGCTGGCGGAAGCCGCGGACATAATTTGCCGATGTGATCACAGCGGCGCTGCAACATTGGTGGACATAGAGGCAGCCAAGCGCGCCAATCCCGGTCTGGTCGTTGTGGAAGTGTCTTCTTTCGGCACAGAGGGGCCGTGGTCAGATTACCTTGCACCGGACATCGTTGCCGGAGCACTGGGCGGCGCGGCTGCCACAACCGGCGACGCGAACACTCCGCCGCTGAAGAACTTTGGCGACCTGAATTTTATGATCTCAGGCGCCTACGTAGCCATCGCGGCTCTGAGCGCCCTGCATCACCAACGTCATACGGGGCAGGGTCAGAGTACCTACCTGTCCGTGCATGAGAGCATTGCCTCCTGCCTGGAGCAGGTCTTCATGTTCTACTTTTATCAGCAAACCCTGAACCGACCAGAAGGCCGCGTGCTGCCTCGCCGAGGAGCCCTGCACTGGTCAGATGCCTACAGCGTTATGCCAGGCAAAAACGGCTGCATCATGGCGACGCCGGCGCCAAATTTCGACAACCAACTGATGTGGTGGATCGAAGAGGACGTACACGAAGACCTGATCGATCCCAAGTACATGGAACCGGAGAATCTGCGACTGCGAACCCAGCGCGCCATGGACATTATGAGTCGCTGGGTAGCTACCAAGGATGTGGAGGCCTTGTTTCATGAAGCCCAGTCTCGACACGCGCCCTACGGCTGGGTTTTGCCCATCGAAAAAGTAGCGGAAAACCCCCAACTTCAGGCGCGGGATTGGTATGTGCCGTATCAGATCGACGAGGTAGAGGTCACTTCGCCGGGCACGCCCTATCACTTTAGCAAGACACCTTGGCAGCTCAAGCCATACCGCTCTCGGGCACTTCCCGTCGGCGCCGTCGCCGATCAGATAAAATGGCAACCGCGCACGCATCAAGCCAGCACCGCACCCGGCAGCAAACCGCTGGCAGGGATCAAGGTGCTGGATTTCACTCACGTGCTGGCAGGCCCCTTTGCTACGAGGCTACTGGCCGACATGGGTGCTGACGTAATCAAGATCAATTCCAGCGAACGTGCGGTAACAACCCAAGACCCCCACCACCCCTATTACTTGATGTGGAATCGCAACAAGCGAGCATTGGCACTGAAAATGTCAGACGACTCGGCTAAAGCCCTTGCAAGACGGCTAGCGGACGAAGCAGATATCGTGATCGACAATTTTTCAGTAGGCGTACTGGATCGCTGGGGCATTGGTTACAACGAGGTGAGCCAAACCAACAGCGGAGTGATCTACGTACAGATGTCTGGCATGGGTGACGGCGGCCCGTGGTCAAAATACGTCAC
>JAAXKB010000059.1:0-11693 GCA_012269545.1 Gammaproteobacteria bacterium
AGTTACAAACTATTTTTGCTCGCTCTGTAACCCTTATAAACAAGGGGCTTGTGACAGCACTGTTTATGAGTGGGAGTAAGGAGACGAACATATTCTGATACGGTAATTTGGTATTAAGCGGCCATCGAACTGACGAAGGCTAGAGCGATTGCACACGTAGGGGAGTTGAGAGCTATGTCTGAAGTGCTGAAAGGCGTCCGAGTGATCGATCTAACCCGCGGCCCAGCCGGCGGGTTAGCTACCATGATCATGGCCGATTTTGGCGCCGAGGTCTTAGTTATTGATGCGCCAGAACCTCACGGTGTTGATCAAATCGCCTCTGCGCCCATGTGGCACCGGGGCAAGCGCCGTCTGACTTTGGATCTTAAGGAGGCGGGGCAACGCAACACTCTTGAGAAACTTTTGGCGGGCGCCGATGTTTGTCTCTTCAATTGGCGCTCTCAAAAGCTCCAAGCCCAAGCCCTCGACTTTGACAGTGTGCACGCGCGTCACCCGCATCTGATTTATTGCCACATTTCCGGATTCGGAAGCTATGGCCCCAAGGCAAATTACCCCGGGTATGAACATCTGGCCGCGGCGGCCTCCGGGCGGATGCAAGCCTTCGCCGGTATCTGCGACCGAGAGGGTCCCGTTTACTCGGCGCTGCAAGTGGGCACTCATGCCACGGCTCAGTCAGCACTATCCGGTATTTTGGCCGCGCTGCTTGCCCGCGGTGCCAACGGAGTGGGTCAGCTCGTCGAAACCAGCATACTGCAAGGCATGCTGCCTTACGAACAAGGCGCAATGATCGGGCGTCAGTTTCCAGAGCGGTTCGGGGCGATGTATCCAGAATTGCCTGCAAATGAACCGCCCATGCCGACACTCCACTATCATCCGGCACAAGCCGGTGATGGCCGCTGGCTGCAGTTTGGCAACCTCTTACCCCATCTCTTTGATAACTTTCTTATGGTGACCGATTTAATCGACATCATTGCAGATCCAGACTTTGAACCGACGCAACTGGCTCTGCCACCGGAAAAATATGAGCCGTTCCGCGACCGTATGCTCCGTCGCCTGCAGGACCGTCCGGCAGCGGATTGGATGCGTGATTGCATTGCCAACGGCAGCGTCGTCGCCACGACTTACCAGACAACCCAAGATGCCCTTCGAGACCCAGACATTGTTGCCAACGGCCATGCGATCGATCGAGGCGATGACAGTATCCAGCTTGGTCCGCTGGCCAGAATGACAAAAACGCCGGCTCAGCCCGGTCAACCTTGTCAGCCTGACAGTGGTTGGTCTGACCGTTGGCAAACCGATCCCCGACCCTGTCCTAAGGTCAAAGATGTTAAGGAGCTGCCGCTTGCAGGTCTGCGTGTGTTAGAAATCGCGACGATCATTGCTGCACCTCTGGGGGCCTCTTTTCTGGCCGATATGGGGGCGGATGTCACAAAAATTGAACAGGTAAATGGCGACCCGTACAGGGGCTTGGCAATGGGGGTTGGCTCTGCTCGGGTGAACGCTGGCAAACGTAGCATCAGTCTCAATCTGAAATCCGCTGAAGGGCAAGCGATCGCAGCCAAGCTTGCCGCCAAAGCAGATGTGCTGATCCATAACTATCGCCCCGGCGTCCCTGAAAAATTAGGCATCGGCTACGACCAAATCGCCCAGATCAATCCGAACATTGTGTATCTGCAAGTGAATGGCTATGGCCCCGACGGTCCCGGCGCGCTGCGACCTTCAACGCATCCGATACCCGGTGCTGCCCTAGGTGGTGTGCTGTATCAGATGGGCGAACGTATTCCGTCAGAGCAACAAGACATTCCTGCGCTGAGGACATGGACCAGACGGTTAATGCGCGCCAATGAACTTAACCCTGATCCAAACACTGCCATGGTGGTCTGCTCCTCGGCACTTCTGGGTTTAAATGCACTCCAGCGGACGGGTAAGGGCCAGCGCATCTTAGTTGATATGTTTGGCGCAAACGCCTACGCAAATTACGACGACTTTCTCAGCTATCCCGGCAAGGCCCCGAGGGCTATGCCCGATGAAGGTTTGCACGGGCTCCACCCAAGCTATCGCCTGTATCCAACGGCGGAGGGTCAGTGGGTGTTCTTGGCCATTCCGGAAGAAAAAGAAAAAAAGCGTTTTGCCGAATGCCTCGTAACGCTCGGGATAGACGTTGATCTCGCCATTCTGAACAAGAACGACGAGACCACGGTGGGTCATTTGAGCGAGATTTTGAACCGTAAGAGTGCAGAATTTTGGGAAGACCAGCTAGCCCCTCAGGGCGTGGGCTGCGTGCGCGCAGACCGCTATAACCCTGTCGAGTTTTGGTGGCACGATCCTCAGGTTCAAACGCTGAATCTCACTCAGCCTACCGAACACCCGGTTTGGGGTGCCTACAACCGTCATGGCGCCAATGTAACGTTCGGCCGTCGACAGCCGAAGTTGAAGCCGCCACCCACAGCCGGTCAGCACGCTGAGGAACTTCTGGCTGAGATAGGCTACGACTCAGGCTCTATTGCCAAGCTCCTGGCGCAAGGCACGATATGGAAGGAACAAACGTAGCTGCAAAACCGGATCAGTTGATTGGGTGACAGCTGTTGCTCTGGTGCAGCGCCTTAGCTGGGATCGGCTTGGTCCAAGTATTCGCTCAATCCGTATCCAACTATTTCGTTATCCAGTCGATATTCGGTCATACCTTCGCCAATTCGGGTATTCGCTCCCGACCGTCGATTTCTTAGCGGTATATAAGCTTTTACTGTTCCGGAGAGGTGCCGCACTTGGCCGTTTTCCAGCCGCAATTCAGCATCAAGCTTTTTGTGAAATCCCGATTCGCTGTCAAATTCGGTTTCGATAGAAGCGGCTTCGATCTTCTCGAGGGTTTGCCCCTTTTGAAACAAACCTTTGCCAATTCCGTCACCATTTGTCGTGATAATCAGGCCTAGATCATCACCGAAATTGCAAGTAATCCAGCGGTAGGATGGCGTGGACTGCCAGAACCGAGGCCCCCAACTGTGGTCTCTCAGACCCCAGCCTGAAAAGTTCATCTCGGTTCCCCCAAGCATCAGTTTGCCGAACACTTTCATATGCTGTTCGGTATGCGATCTTGCAAACTCGTTGCCGTCCCCAGGCTCTCCAACATGTCCATAGAGTGGGCCTACTGCGGTGTGCTCAAGGTTGATTTTTATTGATCGGCTTGGGTTGTTCTTAAACGCGTGGCTCGGATTCTCCATATCTGACGGATCTTTGAGAAACAGAGCCTTGCCGTCGTACCGAGTGAGGACTCTTTCGGCGGGCTCGACGATATCGATAGCGATACCGCCAGCCTGCCAGCGATCGTTGCTGCTTATCTGAGGTTTTGCATAAGTAAAGTAGGCTGAGCCATCTGGATTCCAGACAATGACGGTCATCTCGGCGTAGCCTTCGTTTGCTCTGTTGCCGATCCGCAGAAAGCCGCCTCGTTGTTGAACTGGATCAAAAAAGTTGAAATAGACCGACTCATTGAAATTTGTTTCAGGACCCACTGGGTGCGTGTAGTCGTCCTCGGGCGTCAGGTTGCCAATTATTTTTGCCACCGGGTTGCTCCTCGGTTTCAATGATTGATGGTTTGCACTCTGTTTCGCTTTTAGCGCATGTGCTTTTCTGTTGATCGCGTTAAAACGTTATCCTATTTCGTCATGTCTAGACAACGAGGCGCGCACCAATGGCGGTTTTGCAATGTTTAGAATCCATCGGTTTTAAGGCGAAAACGGAGTATCTGTCAGGGAGAACCGAGGCAATGCGGGTAAAAGTTTCGGTTTATGCGGGAGATTTAGACAATTAAGGTCGGTCGTGGCGGGTGAGACGTGACAAAGCCTAAATTTGTCGATGTTAGGAGATTGATTCCAAGAGGTTATTGACGGAGCAACGGTTGAGTGGAATAAAAATTCTGGTCGTATTGCAGTAATGGCGGTCTGACTGTGGGCCTTAATGGTGATGCGGCGGAAAGCGCAGGTTCCTGTCAAACGTTATTCACATCAATAGCTGAAGGAGATTTAACTTTTGAATGGGAGTAAGCAATGAGTGTAGTCGTCAAGAATATCAAGTGGATTATGCTCGTTGCCGGGCTCGCTACGTGTTCAACGCTTTCTGTGGTTTTTGCGCCGCAAGACGCGTTAATGAGCATGTTCGGTGCCAATCTGACGGAACCGCTGGCTAACGTTGTTGTGAGAAGTTGGGGTTTTCTTGTGTTTCTGATGGGCGCCTTGCTCATCTACGGCGCGCTCAAGCCAGAGTCCAGAAAGCTCTGCATTGTCACGGCAGGCATAAGTAAAATCGGATTTTTGCTGCTTATCCTTATGTTTGGCTCAGACTATTTTGACGCGCTACGGGTAACGGTAATCTTTGACTCTGCTGTGATCGCAGTTTTGGGAATCTATCTGGCTGCTTCAAAAAACGCCGCAGAAGTGGTGCCCTAAACTCAATAGACAAAGGGTTCGATTTTTTCTGCGCGCAAGGTGTACGAAGCGGTCGCTAAATCTTCCACCACTTTTGAGGTAAACAACGTGCCTTCAATCCAGAACGGGTCCCAAAGGCTTTCGAGGGTGTAACCGGGCTCAAATTCTGCGTAGATCGTTTGATTTGGGGGCGGTGCGGGCTCGTGTATGCACGCACCGAAAAAGGGTACAAAGAGAAAGCGGGTGACAACTTGCCTGTCTTCGAAATCTACCGGGACGATAAAGCCAGGTATGCGGACGTTTTTGTTATCCAAGTCCATGCGGACCCGCTCGCCGATGGGTACTTGATCGTCGAGAAAAAAAGACTCGTCCATTGGAGGGACCAGATCTTGCCAAGCAATTTCCTCAGGGTCACTGTGGGCCGGCATCGCGATGTTGAGTAGCGCGGCGGCTATGCAGATCAACACCGTGTAGGAAAGTCGGTCCATTTTTTTGAGCCTGTCAAAGTTACGCTGTAACATCTTAGCACCGCTTTTTGCTGAAGAGCACTGTGACAAAATCCAATACCGTTCCTGATGCCATTCAATTGAAAAACTTGGGCTATTCCTTCAAGGGAAGTGCTTTGCCGATTTTGAATATTCCTACTTGGCAAGTAGCGCGAAATGAACGCGTATTTTTACAAGGTGAATCGGGCAGTGGTAAATCCACACTATTGGGCCTCCTCGCTGGCTTGCAGCTACCTACGCTAGGCGACGTTGATATCCTTGGTACGCGGATGTCCTCTCTGGGGGCAAGCAAACGGGACCGATTTCGTGCCAAACACTTGGGTGTCGTTTTTCAGCAGTTTAATTTGATTCCCTACCTCTCTGCGTTGGAAAACGTACTGCTGGCGGCGCAATTTGGTACATCTGGGGGGGCGGTAGCGCGGCAGCGGGCGATAGAACTGCTAGAACGCGTGAACTTGCCATCGTCATTACACGGCCGCAAGGCAGCTGCGTTAAGTATCGGTCAGCAACAGCGTGTGGCTATTGTTCGAGCCTTGATAAACGAACCATCTCTGTTGCTGGTCGATGAACCCACATCTGCATTGGATCACAATAATCGCGACGCGTTTTTGGCTTTGTTGTTCGATATTTTGGCCGATAGGGACTGTGCGATGGTCTTTGTCAGCCATGATCCAACAATCGGTCAGATGTTTGATAACCATGTCAGGCTAGCCGAACTCAACCAAGTTGCGGGGAGAGACTAGTGCTAAATCTTTCTTCATTGCTAGGCGTCGCGTGGCGCAGTTTGCTCTACCGTTTCAGCGGCGTTGTACTAACCGTCGTTTCAGTAGCGATTAGCGTCTTTGTTTTGCTCGGTGTTGAACATGTAAGACAAGAGGCGCGTAACGGATTTGCCAGTACCGTCTCTGGTGTGGATTTGATCGTTGGGGCGCGAACGGGTGAGGTAAATCTTTTACTGCTTTCGGTGTTCCGTATCGGTACTCCGACGGCGAACGTCTCTTGGTCCTCGCTGGAGCAAATTGAAGCGCAAAAAAACGTGGATTGGACGGTACCGATCTCGCTAGGCGACTCCCATCGAGGCTTTCGTGTCGTTGGCACCACTCAGGAGTTTTTTACCCGCTACAAGTACGCAAACCGACAGGCGTTGGCTTTTCGGGAGGGTGCCCAGTTTAGCGGGCCAACAGACGTGGTACTCGGCTCGCGCGTTGCAGCTGAGTTGTCTTATGGGTTGGGTGAGTCGATTGTGTTAAGTCATGGCGTTGCAGATGTCAGCTTTACTCACCACGATCAGCTACCTCTTACGGTAAAAGGCATTCTGGCCCCCAGTGGCACACCTATCGACAGCGCTCTATTTGTAGACCTGTCAGCGATTGATGCGCTGCACGCAGATGAAAGTGACAACAATACCGGTCATACAAAGACTGACGAAGGAACTGATACCCGAGGTGAGGGTGAGCCTCACGAGGAGCATGGGGCGCACGACGAGCATGGGGCGCACGACGAGCATGGGGCGCACGACGAGCATGGGGCGCACGATGAACATGAGGCCCATAATGAGCACGTCGCCCGCGATGAACATGAGGAAAACGGAGGGGCAGGTCACGCCGAAGAGGGGCATGCTCACGATCACCCTCTTATTGGAGCGGTTACTGCGGTGCTTGTCGGGCTCGACTCACCGATCGCCACGCTCCAGGTAAAGCGTTGGGCTGACAATTATCCCGATGAAGCGTTGCTGGCGATTCTGCCTGGTGTTGCGCTGACACAGCTTTGGGAGTTGGTTGGGAACGTTGAAGCTGTGTTGCTGGGTATTTCAATTTTGGTCTTTGCCTCTTCGCTGCTCGGTTTGAATGCCATGCTGTTGGCTTCCATGCGAGAAAGACGAGGTGAGATAGAAGTGCTTCGCAGTATTGGAGCGCCCTCATTTTTTATTTTGGCCCTGCTTTTGCTCGAGTCCTTGCTTATCGTTACGACAGGTGTTGTTCTGGCAGTCTTGGGCTTATTGCTTTGCATCGGTGTCGCTAACGACGTGTTGGTGCAGTCTTTTGGGTTGATGCTTTCCTTTCAAATTTTTAGTTCGTCTAACCTATTTTTCTTGGCTTTGATCTATCTGACAACCTTGATAGTTACAGTGTTGCCAGCGCTGCAGGCCTATCACGTATCCAAGTCTGTTGGCGGCGGCTCGCCAGATAGTTGACACTTAATTTTCAAAATTTGTTATAAAGTAACATTGACATGAGGAGTTGACCTATCAATCAACGAAAAGACCAAGCCATACTCGCAAGCGCACAGAAGCGATGCGCTGAGAGCGGCACAAGGCTTACGACTAAACGTAGTCAAGTTCTTGAGGGTCTGCTCAGGTCACAGAAAGCTTTGTCGGCCTATGAGTTGACAGATTACTGCCGCGAGGAGCTTGGTTTTGAGCTTCTACCGATGTCGGTATACCGAATTCTCGATTTCCTTGAAGAGAATGGGCTGATCCATCGCCTAAACACAACGAAAAAGTACATCGCGTGTTCACATCTTGCGTGTGAGCATTCTCATGAGGCCCCGCAATTTTTGATCTGTAAATCTTGTTCCAAAGTTGAGGAAGTCAGTATTCCTAAACCGGCTGTCGCGTTGGTCGAAGAAGCCACGCAACTGGCGGGGTTTCGATTAGCCAGCAATCAATTGGAAATAGAGTGCTTCTGTACAGATTGTCCGGCGACCGACTCAAGTTCTTGATGAGTTACACCGGCACATTGGATAAATCGGCAATTGGCTTGTCGATGTTTTGCGTCCTGCACTGCATCGCTCTGCCTTTTGTGGTCATCATGGTCCCTCAGCTAACGGCCTTCTGGTTCGCTGGGGAGGACTTTCATAGGACGTTAATCTACCTGGTTCTGCCGACGAGTATTTTAGGCATTGGCCTGGGCTGCAGGCGTCATGGCTCCTACAGGATTATTTCCTGGGCGTTGACCGGCTTGCTGACGTTGATTTTTGCTGCGGTATACGGACATGATTTGTTCGGCGAGACGACAGAAAAACTTCTGACCTTGATGGGTGGCGTATGCGTCATGACAGCGCACGTCCTCAACTTTCGGCTCTGCAAGAGTTGCGACTGCGAACATTAGCGAAGGACCTTCGCTTGACGCCGTCCATGCTAGCCCAACGCGGCTTCATAAAGGCCTTCATATTCCCTCGCGGAACAAGGGCGCGGGTTGGTGAAGGTGCAGACGTCCTTAGCCGCATGGCTAGCCAAGTCAGGGATCGAATCTGCTTTAACGCCCATATCGGACAGATTCGCTGGCAGTCCTAATTCCGCATTTAAATCGCGGATAAAGGCTGCCGGATCAGCGCTGCTATCGAGACCCAGGGCGGCATTCAAACGCGTGTATTTGTCGCCAACGTGACTCTTATTGAAGTCCAGTATGGTCGGCAGAATGACTGCGTTCAGGGTGCCGTGGTGAAGTCTGAGAGTTTGGTCAGCGCCGCAGGCGTGGCTCATTGAATGTACTGCGCCTAACCCCTTACTAAATGCCATGGCGCCTTCGGCGGCCGCCATCATCATATGCCAACGAGCATCTTCGTCGCTGCCGTCTTTTACCGCTCTGAGCAGATGTCCGTCGCGGATACCCCGCTCAATGCCGTCACAGGCCACTGCTTCCGCGGGCGGGTTCACCTGGGGAGACAACAGGGCTTCGATACAGTGAGTCATGGCATCCATGCCTGTCGCCGCCGTGAGATGCGGGGGCAGTCCAAGCGTGAGGGTAGGGTCGCAGATCGCTGTCATGGGCACCAGGTTGCGGCTTGCTAGGATGAGCTTTTCGCCATTTTTCATGATGATCACAGCGCCGGAAGAGACTTCGCTGCCGGTCCCGGATGTGGTGGGAATGGCGATCAGGGGCGCTACTGTGCCGATTTTAGCGGCGCCGCCAAGACCCGCCGTGTATTCCAGTAAATCACCTTCGTGAGTTACCGCTAGGGCAACAGCTTTAGCGAGATCCATAGACGATCCGCCGCCCAGCGCCACAACGCCATCGCATCCAGCGGCGAGGTATTTCTCAACGGCTTCCTCGACAGCCATTTGGGTTGGGTTTTCCGGCGTGCCGTCGAAAATCGTCAGTCCGGCATCGTTACCCAGTTTGGCGGCGAGATCCGTCACCATGCCAAGATTGACCAAGCCTTTGTCTGTGCAAAGCAGTGGGCGACTGATGCCGTGCTGCGCTAGCACCTGACCCAATTGCTCGCTAGCACCGTGATCGAAGATGGTATGGGTCATGAAGGTAAGTGTTGCCATGCGGATTCCTATGTTGGCGAAAAGAGGCTGCTGCAAAGTACTCTAAAGTGTAATGGCGTGCGGATCAAAAAATGTGTTACAAGGTAACATTGTCGGCCTTGACGAAGATGTTTCCAAAAGCCAACGCCGATAACAAACGCTATTTAATTTGCTGCCAAAAGACAGTTCCTCTTTATGAAAAAAACCGCTGAAACGCGTATTCCGATTACCGTGTTAACCGGGTTTCTGGGCAGTGGGAAAACGACCGTGCTGAGCCACCTGGGACAGATCGGTGCCCTTGATCGAACGTTAATCCTTGTCAATGAGTTTGGTGAGGTGGGGCTGGATCACGAGCTGCTCACGCCCATCGACGACGACACCATGGTGGCAGTGAACAGTGGATGCATTTGTTGCACTATTCGCGCCGACTTGGTCCAGACCTTAAGCGAAGCACCCTGGCGCTTCGCTCGACACGGGCGGCGATGGTTCGATCGCGTCATTATTGAGACGACGGGTATAGCGGACCCTGCACCGATCTTGCAGACAATCATAGGAGAGCAAGCGATATCGCAAAAATACCTGCTATCTTCGGTGCTGACGGCAGTAGATAGCGTCAATGGGTTGGATTCCTTAGACACGTATTTTGAAGCAGTGAAACAAGTCGCTGTAGCTGATCGTATATTGCTGACCAAGACCGATCTCATTTCCACCAAACCCGATGCACTGCTGGCAAAACTGAACGCATTGGCTCCCTCAGCGCCGACAAGTACAGTTGTGGGTGGTAAGGTCAATGCTGACTGGTTCTTCCCTGCGGAGCATTATGAGGTCGGTGGCAAGAGCATCGATGTTCTCTCTTGGTTGGAAGGTGGGTTGCAGGCTTTAGGGCAACAAAGCTCTTACAAGCACGCAGACCACTCTCACCACACGAGTCGCCATGGGCGGGTCCTATCGAGTTGTCTTGTTTTTGAGGATCCGGTGGACCCCGCGTTGTTTGAAGCTTGTTTAGAAATGCTGATGCAATTTCGTGGCGCTGACCTACTTCGCGTAAAGGGCCTGATTAACATAATTGGTATGGACCTCCCCATGGTTGTTCATGGCGTTCAACATGTGTTTCACCCGCCCGAAGTACTTGAGAGATGGCCCTCTGAAGACCGCAGAACAAAACTGGTCGTGATCGCTCGCGATCTCGATCACGAGGAACTCCAGGCGAGTTTCTCTGCCTTGGGGCTCGAAGCGGTCTGAAAGCATGTATTGCGACACGGGCGGTTAAGCCCATGCCGCTTTTTTGTTTCCGGGGTATGTCCCGTGTCGCGGTGTTATCCCGTCTTTTAAAATGCTGCGTAAAACTTGAGGCCATAGCTACGTCCTGGCAGCGGCACTTCGTTTTTTACGAAAGACGAGTGGTTGCGTGCTATTTCATTCAAGAGATTCGAGCCAAACAAAGAAACATTGAGTGTTACATCATTCGTCAGAGCGAATGCGTTTGATGCCCTAATGTCCAACATGGAATAGCCCTTTGTGAAATCCTCGTAACTCGCCAGATCTGTTTGTGACTCAACGTCCTTGAATACCACACTCATATCAAATGAGCCCCTCGCATAGGCGGCTTTGTAGATGCTTCGATCGGGATTAATTCTTGGGACATTGCTATTGTCCGAGAAGTCTGCGGAAACAGAGTCCAAGCCGTAGGAGAGGGTTAAATCACCGCCGCCTAGCTCGAAGACCCGGCCGATTTCAAATTCGTAGCCCGTAAATTCGGCGTCTTGTTGCACATAGTTCGCTAGGATCAGCCCGCCGTGGTCATCTCCATGTTCTTCGTGCTCATCTTCGCTTTCATCCCTGAGATAGATGTAATTATCGATTTCATTGATGTAAACGGTTACGGATCCAAAGAGCGTCTCGCTTGAGAAATCGAGCGTGAGTTCAGCACTTTTTGCTCGTTCCGTTTCTAGGGTTGGGTTGCCTATTTCGTACCGACCTGTAGCGAGGTGAGCGCCGTTCATGAAGAGCTCCACTGCGGCTGGTGCCTTCTCAACGCTAGAAACGTTCAGCGTTGATGTGAACTGCTCGCTGAAACGCCGAGAAATCTGAAGACCATAACTGGTAATGGATTCTTCCGAGTTGAAATACTCAAGCTCTGCCTCTTCGGCATGGTCATCATCTTCGTGCTCTTCTTCCCCATGAGCGTGATCATCTTCAGCAACTGAGCCGCTTCGATCAACCCAGTCGTTGCGTACGCCAAAATCGACAGTGAAGCCTCCGACTTCCCGACTAGCGTAATAACCGAGGGTGATTTCGTCGGTACTGACAGGATTCATAAAAGCTTCTTCGCCAATGATTGCTGTATCCTCGGATACAACGGCGAAAGCGATTTTTTGAGTTAAATTATCATTCGAAAGGTCAAAGACAGCCCCGAACTCTTGGGCATCATTAGTAAAGACCGTTGGGCCGCCGTGGGCATGATGATCGCCATCAGCTTCATGTTCGTCATGTCCGTCATGTTCGTCATGT
>JAAXKB010000059.1:11793-16859 GCA_012269545.1 Gammaproteobacteria bacterium
TCATGTTCGTCATGTCCGTCATGTTCGTCATGTTCGTCATGTTCGTCATGTCCCTCAGATTCCTCATCATGAGCTTCGGTCAAAACGTAGTCGGTATCTCGAAAGTGGTAGGTAACACTGTTGATCAGCCCATTGTTGAAGAGCAGTGAGCCCTCAAGGTTGATGATGTCTGATTCTGTTTTTGCGAATATCCGCTCATCCTCATGCTCATCGTGTCCGCTGTGCCCTCCATGTTCGTCTTCATGCTCGTCTTCGTGCTCGTCTTCGTGCTCGTCTTCGTGCTCGTCTTCGTCGTGTCCTGGTTCTCCTTCATGAGCATCATGACCTTCAGCATGAAAGGGAACGCCGTACAGGCCTTCGTTGCGTGAAAAGGAAGCGCCGAAGTGTCCCCAATCGCCGACTTTAGAAACACCGAAGCGCATAGTTTCCTTGCTGTAGTCAGAGTTGCTCAATACGGTAATTGGGCCTTCGCCGTGTTCATCGCCGTGTTCGTCGCCGTGTTCATCGCCATGCTCCTCTTCGCCTTCATGCTCGTCGTGCATATCGTCAGAATGAATAACAGCGCCCTTGGGTATTTCAAAGTTTTCGAATTCGGCATTTTTAAAAGACACTGAGACGTTTAAGCCACCAATGTTCCGGCGATGCGAAACAAACTCGGCCTGACCGTTGTTGACACTACTAGTTTCCATGCCGAGAACACTTTCAGACTCGCTCAAGTCCTTTCTTGCGATGGTGTTGTCTACGACATTTACAATGCCGCCGATGGCGCCATTTGTGTAGAGCAAAGAGGCTGGGCCCTTGACTACTTCGATTTGTTCGACGTTAAACAGGTCCACGTCCATACTGTGATCTGCCCCCAAACCGGAGACGTCGCGTGTCCTAGCACCATTGCTAAGAACTTTAACTCTGTCGCCTGTTAAGCCACGAATCGTCGGTCGGCTAACTGCGCCGCCGAAATCGGTTGTTGATACACCTAAAGTATCGTCGAGCACTTCACCAAGCCCAACTGTTGCGCCTTTGGCTAGTTCCTCTCGGTTAAGTACGTTGGCGTAACCGACGGAGCCTATTGTCGAAGTTCCGATAAGCGAGGCGGTAACAACTGTCTCCGCGATTTGTGTTTCCTCAGCGGATTTTGCATCCGCCGAGTGCGACTTAACGCTCAGTAGGAGCGATAAAATGGCTCCCAGGAAAAATGAAGTGCTGCGCCGCACTCCCAGATTGTTGAATTTCATGTGTTGTCTTCCAGTCCGAGTAATCTTTCCAGACCGCTAAAAGGTCTGATTTTTCTGTATCAATTTTAATACTTACGAGACGCGATCATTGGGTCAGCGCCGGGGGCGCTGTTTTCAATATCGCGGCTCGTCAGCATTAGATATTATTTGATTTGTTACAACATAACATAAAATGTTCGAGTCAACTATTAGGAGATACGCAGGAATTGCGGCACTTTTAAGTGACGCTACTCAGACCCGTTTGGGCATCTGACTGGGTACAGATCAAGTGAAATCAGAGCCGCAGGCCCCCGACTTGATTGCTCAAATTGGTGCCGGCGTTCCGGCAACGTAAAGGCATCTGACTCCTGAGCTCGAATTCCTAGACTCCCATTTTTTCAATGGCGCGTTGAGGTCGAGGCCCTGCATGGCTTGGCAGCACTGTATTCGCGGACGGCGCTTTGGCAAAGTACCCGCTTGATGTGCTAAACGGCGATAGCATTGAGTAATGAGGAGAAAGTGATGGTTAGGTACCTGGGAGGCTGCCACTGCCACGCGGTGCGCTTTTCGGTGCTAATGGACGATCCGAAGCAGGATCTCTACCGCTGCAACTGCTCGCTTTGTCGAAAAAAGGGCATTGTCATGAAGGCTGTTGCACACACTGATCTTGAGGTGATTGCTGGCCAAGAGCATTTGTCGCTCTACCAGTGGAATAAGCAGATCGCCGAACATTACTTTTGTGCTTTGTGCGGTGTTTATACCCACCACCGAAGGCGCCGGGACCCTAGCCAGTTTTCGGTCAATATTGAATGTTTGGATGGGTTGGAAATGCCCGAAGCGTCGATCATCGGGTTGACGAACGGTCTAGAGCACGATTGATCGCACCCTAAGATTTTAGACAGAGCAAAAGGGGCTGCCTGCCCCTTGTTGTTCGCGTTGGTCAGCGGAGTAACGCTAGGTGCCCGTCCACTTCGGCGCGCGCTTCTCTGCAAAGGCGACCGGACCCTCTTTGGCGTCATTCGAACTGAAAACTGATTTTTGCAGGGGTACCTGCATCTCCCAAAGTTTGTCTTCTTCGATGCCCATGGCCGCGGCGCGCACCAACGTCTTGGAGGCATTGACGGCGAGGGGAGCGTTTTCCGCAATGCGCTCTGCTAATGCAATCGCCGCGGGCAGCGCCTCACCGGCTTCCGTGAGTGAACTCAGCAGTCCCGCGTCGAGTGCTTCCTCGGCGGTGATCGGCTCACCGGTCAGTGCCATTTCCATGGCTTTCGCGTAACCAACCCTTGCAGGCAGTCGGAACACGCCGCCGGCTGCGGCGAACAATCCAACTTTAACTTCGCGGATGCCGATTTTTGCGCCCTTGGCTGCGACGATTAGGTCGCATGTGAGCATGATTTCGCAGCCGCCGGCTAAGGCAAAACCGTTAACCGCAGCAATCAACGGTTTGTTCGCTCCGGATCGAACGAAGGTATTTAGGGGGCCGATGTCTTCGCCTCGCGCAAAAGCTTTCAGGTCCATGCCGGCACAAAAAGCGCGCCCGCTGCCGGTAATAACGCCGGCGGCCAAAGAGTCGTCAGCGTCCAGTTCTTGGATGGCTGTCCATAAGCCGTTGGACAACGCGCCGTTGATGGCGTTCATGGCATCAGGGCGGTTTAGGGTAATCACCATGACGCGCCCGCGGCGTTCAACAATAATTGCTTGTTCGTCGCTCATTCCTCTCTCCACTAAATGAAAGTTGAGGCTAGCATCGCACGAAGTTCAGTTGGGTAAAACCTGTCGTAAGCTGTCTCGGCCAGCCCCTTACTGTAACATGTAGAGACATCCCGAACCGATACAGACGTCATGGTAACACTGGAAGGCAAAATATACGTGCCTCAAGCGCAGCGCGAGGCGACTGAGGCGGCATTGGTCGAGCACGTGGCGCTGACCCGGGCTGAGGCAGGCTGTCTATCCTTCGATGTCGTGCCGGATTCCGCCGATCCAGAATGTCTCAGTGTGCGGGAAGCGTTTCTTGGCCCCGAGGCCTTTGCCGCACACCAATCCCGAGTGGCATACAGTGCTTGGGGAACGCTTACGAAGGACTTTGAGCGTCAATACGAGATATCCGGGCTGGATGAACCGGTCACTAAGGACGAGATATTGATGGCCAAAGCCTTGGCCTTGGCGGATGCGGCGAGTGAGGTAGGGGAGGTTCCTGTCGGAGCCCTTGTCGTTCTTGATGGACAGATTGTCGGCCACGGGTTTAATCAACCGATAACGGGCTGTGACCCAACCGCTCATGCTGAGATTGTTGCGCTGCGTCAAGCAGCCCAGGTGCAAGCGAATTACCGGCTGCCCGGAGCAGTTCTTTACGTCACGATTGAGCCGTGTTTGATGTGCGTAGGCGCCCTGATACACGCCCGAGTAGCGCGAGTTGTCTTTGGTGCTCGCGAACCAAAAGCGGGGGCGTTGATAAGCCACCCGAGCGTAGTAGACCACCCGAGCAATCACCGGTTCGAGATTGCTGAAGGCGTGCTGCGCGACGTCTGTGGCCAGCGCATGAGTCGATTCTTCTCGAATCGGCGCTAAACGGACGCCGCCCGGCGAGGAGTCCCTGATTCCTCCGCCACATTGGTTTATTATTTGCGGGTACTTACTCCCCTATAGGCAAGCACCTTGAACCGAACGTCTGGCTCTGTCTCTCCCTTACTGCTCGATGGCCCAGCGGCCCTATCAATATTTGCTCTCGCCAAGGTTCAGGTCGCGGTGCCCACCATCGTGTATGCAGAGTTTGTTCATTTACTGGAACTCGGAGACCAGTTGAGCGATTCCCAGTTAAATCAGGTGCAGCAGCTGTTGAGCTACGGACCGTCATTGGAATTGCCGCCGAAACAAGGTCGGCGCTTCACCACTGTGCTGCCGCGCAGCGGCACGATATCGCCTTGGTCAAGTAAGGCTAGCGATATTTTTACGCGGTGCGGGCTCGATCGTGTGCTTCGTGTGGAACGCGGGGTCCGCTGGTTTGCTGCAGAAGGCGCCGATCTCTCTGTTATCAACTCAGAAGTCTTGCACGACCGCATGACGGAGCAGTGCTGGTCCGACGAATCTTTCGAAGACTGGTTTGCGCAAGCCGCACCCAAGCCTGTGGCCTCAGTGCCGCTGCTCAGAGAAGGAATGGCAGCCCTGCACGAGGCAAATGCTCGTCTTGGTCTGGCCCTCTCAGAGGACGAGTTTGAGTACCTGCAAGATGCCTACCAAACCTTGCGGCGTGATCCCACCGACGTCGAACTGATGATGTTTGCTCAGGCCAATTCGGAGCATTGCCGGCACAAAATTTTTAACGCTGACTGGATTGTCGACCAACAGCCTCAGACGAAGACGTTGTTTGGCATGATTCGCAATACTCATCGTCAGATTAACGGGGAGGGTATTCTCAGCGCCTACAGCGATAACGCTGCGGTGATTAAAGGCCCGCGTGTTGAGCGGCTGTGGGTCAACGGTGATACCCAACAATATGCGTTTGCTGAAGAGCCTGCGCAGATATTAATGAAAGTGGAGACTCACAATCACCCAACGGCCATCGCACCCTTTGCCGGTGCAGCGACCGGTGCGGGTGGCGAAATCCGCGACGAAGGCGCGGTAGGTCGCGGGTCCAAACCCAAGGCAGGATTAACGGGTTTTTCCACGTCGCATTTGAATCTGCCCGAGCTGCCGCAGCCGTGGGAGCTTGCCACCGGCAAACCCGATCACATGGTCTCGGCACTGGATATCATGCTGGAAGGCCCCATTGGTGCCGCCAGCTTCAACAACGAATTCGGCCGCCCTGCAATTAACGGTTATTTCCGCACCTTCGAGTATCAAGGGACGGAGGAT
>JAAXKB010000059.1:16869-45460 GCA_012269545.1 Gammaproteobacteria bacterium
TCCAGGGCCGGAGGATTATTATGTTCTTTGTTATCCCAAGGAGTTGATGATTGCTGTGTGCGTCGGCAGCGTGCGCGACGAGCACGTCCATGCCCTCGCTTTTCCAGAGGGTACGGCTTTAGTGGTACTGGGCGGTCCGGCCATGCTGATAGGACTGGGAGGCGGAGCGGCATCAAGTATGGCCTCGGGTAGCAGCGCCTCGGATCTGGATTTCGCCTCAGTGCAGCGGGGTAACCCTGAAATGGAACGTCGCTGTCAGGAAGTCATTGACCGTTGCTGTGCCATGGGTGAGACGAACCCCATTTTGTTGATTCACGATGTGGGCGCGGGTGGCCTGTCGAACGCGTTGCCGGAACTCATTCATGATGCCCGCACTGGCGGCCGCATCGAGTTGAGAGATGTGCTCAGTGCCGATTCGGGAATGAGTCCGCTGGAAATTTGGTGTAACGAATCCCAGGAACGCTATGTGCTGGGCATTCAAGCCGACCAACTCGCGATCTTCGAAGCCCTGTGTCGGCGAGAACGCTGTCCTTACGCAGTGGTGGGGCGGTCAGTGGAAGGAGGCCAGTTGCTGGTCGACGATCAGCATTTTGATAACAGTCCGGTAGACCTTCCCTTGGAAGTTCTGTTGGGCAAGCCGCCCAAAATGACGCGCCGCTTTACGCGGGATTACGTTCGTTTGCCCGAGCTTTCGCTCGAGGGGGTGGAGCTTGCAGAAGCCATTGGGCGCGTACTGCACTTTCCTGCCGTAGCCAGCAAACAATTCCTGATCACCATTGGTGATCGCAGTATCACTGGCATGGTCGCCACTCAGCCCATGATTGGTCCTTGGCAGGTGCCGGTGGCTGATGCGGCAGTAACGCTCTCTGGCTTTCGCACCTATGCCGGTGAAGCCTTTGCCATGGGCGAGCGCAGCCCACTGGCGCTGATCGATCCTAAGGCAGCAGCGCGTATGGCGGTAGCCGAGTCGTTAACCAATATCGTTAGCGCGGATATTGAGTCGTTGCGGCGGGTAGTGCTGTCTGCCAATTGGATGGCTGCGGCAGGAAGCAATGCAGAAGAACAAGCCCTCTTCGATGCGGTAGCCGCAGTGGGCGAAGAATTTTGTCCGGCGCTAGGTATCGCGATACCCGTGGGCAAGGACTCTCTGTCCATGCAAACCCGCTGGCAGGAAGGCGACGATGCCAAGGCCGTGGTGTCTCCGGTCACCCTAGTCGTGTCCAGTTTCGCTCCGGTATTGGATACGCGGCTGACGGTTACGCCAGAACTGAAGGATCGCGATGACAGTCTGCTGGTACTGTTGGATCTCGGGTCGGGAACAAACCGTCAGCGTTTGGGCGGCAGCGCGCTTGCCCAAGTGTATCGACAACTTGGTAATCAATGCCCGGATGTGGAGGAACCAGAACAGTTCAAAGCTCTGTTGGATCTGGTGTTGAACTGGAAACGGCAGGGTAAAATTTTGGCCATGCACGACCGTTCAGATGGCGGTTTGCTGGCAACCTTGTTGGAAATGTCCTTCGCGGGCCGATTGGGTATTAGTGTCGAGGTGCCGTATAACGATGATGCATTGGCTGCATTGTTCAATGAAGAAATCGGCTTTGCGCTGCAGATCGCTGCGGGGGATCTTGAGGAACTGAAGGCGGTGGCGCCGGGCAGCTGTACAGTGATCGGACGCATCAGACAGGATGATCGTGTGGTTATCAGTCACAACGGCGTTGAGCTGTATGACGCGGCTCGCGGTGAGCTACAGCAGCAATGGGCGCGAACCAGTCATGTGATGCAGCGGCGACGTGATTCCTCCGCGTGCGCCGATGAAGAATTTGCCGGTCTGCGAGCGTCGCGAACGGACAACCCGGGCCTAAGCGCGCAGTTAACCTTCGATCCGTCTGAGGCGCCGGCAATTTTGGGTAAGGCGCAGCCGACCATCGCGATTTTGCGTGAGCAGGGAGTTAACGGGCAGACCGAGATGGCGGCAGCGTTTAGCGCCGCTGGTTTTGATTGCGTAGACGTGCACATGTCGGATCTGGTGTCGGCTGACCGGCAGCTCGCGGATTTTCAGGCCTTCGCGGCCTGCGGCGGCTTCTCCTATGGCGATGTGCTCGGCGCAGGCGGCGGATGGGCGAAAAGCGTTCTGCTCGACGCTCGGCTGCGTGATCAATTCGCGTCTTTTTTTGCAGGAGATACGCTCACGCTGGGTATCTGCAACGGTTGTCAGATGCTCTCGCAGCTGCGCTCGCTGATTCCCGAGGCCGAACATTGGCCAAGCTTTGTGCGTAATCGCAGCGAACAATTTGAAGGCCGGACAGTGATGGTGCGAGTCGAAGCAAACAGCAGCCCGTGGCTTGCGGACATGGTTGGCAGTGTCATTCCGGTTGCTGTTGCTCATGGCGAAGGACGGCCCGAATTTCGTGATGGCGACCTCGCGATGATGAAACAGCAGCAGCAGGCCGCGCTGCGCTACGTCGATGCGCAGCATCATGTCGCGAGTCTTTACCCTGACAACCCCAATGGCGCGCCTGAGGGCTTAGCCGGTCTTACCGCTGCCAGTGGTCGGGTGCTGGCGATGATGCCTCATCCGGAACGGGTCTATCGCAGCATTCAGAACGTCTGGCAGGATCCGACCTGGGGGGAGGATGGCCCGTGGCTGCGCTTGTTCCGCAATGCGCGACGCCTGTTCTAGAGTTGTGCAGCAGGTCAGGCGCAGGGTTAGCGGCGTCGGAATTCCAGATTTTCGTAATGCACGGGAAATGTTTTGGCGGCGCGATCCGCGAAGTAGTGTTTTAACGTCTTGCTGATCACGGGAAAAGCCAGTTCATCCCAGGGAATATCCGTTTCCGAAAACAGCTCGACCTCAAGGGATTCGGAGCCACTACTGAATGTTGGTCCAACCAGATCTGCCTTGAAAAACATGTAGATCTGCGAGATGTGCGGCAGGCTAAACACCGTGTAGAGCTGGAGATTTTCCACCGTGGCGATGGCTTCTTCCATGGTTTCTCTGGCACCACCGCTTTCCGCAGTCTCACCGTTTTCCAAAAAGCCCGCAGGCAGTGTCCAATAGCCTCGGCGCGGTTCGATAGCTCGCTTGCACAGCAAAACCTGATCGCCCCAAATGGGCAAGGTGCCGGCAATAACCTTGGGGTTTTGGTAATGGATAGTGCCGCAGCTGCTGCACACTGCGCGTTCGCGCGTGTCATCCTCCGGCACCTTGTAAACTACGGATTCGCCGCAGGCACTGCAAAAATTCATGGCTACAGTATACCCATATGTGACGCCTTCTGGGGGGTGCGTTGGCCTTTGCTGTGGTTGTCTTGGCTTGGCTTGATTACCATGTCCGTCAGGGGCAGCCACCTTGTTAGGTGCATGCAGTGATCACTCGATGTCTAGGGGACAACATGTTGTATGAATTGGATGGTGTGGGGGTTCGGGCCGAAGGCGACTACTGGGTGGCCGATTCAGCCTCGGTGATGGGTAATGTACTGCTGAAGCAGGACGCCAGCGTATGGTTCAATGCAGTGGTGCGCGGCGATAACGACCAAATCACTATCGGCGAGGGCTCTAATGTGCAGGACGGATCTGTGTTGCATACGGATCCCGGTTATCCGCTGGTTATCGGGCCGCATGTCACCATCGGCCATAAGGTCATGCTGCACGGCTGTGATATTGGCGAGGGGTCGTTGATCGGCATCAATGCCGTTGTGCTGAACGGCGCAAAGATCGGTAAAAATTGCATCATCGGCGCAAACGCGCTGATTACCGAGGGCAAGGAAATTCCAGACAACTCCATGGTCATGGGCTCCCCCGGCAAGGTGGTTAAAACCCTGACCGATGAGCAGGCTCAGGGCATTCGCGTGGGTGCCGCGCACTATGTACAAAATGCGAAACGATTTCGAGACGGTGCCGTAGTGCAGCCCTCGGCGCTGCCGGCTTAGTGCCGCACCCGATCACCGTATTCTATTTAGGAGAGATGAATGAGCGATGATGCTTTGACGACACTGGGTACTGCGCTCACGGCAGGGGCGACCAAGGTCATGATGTTGGGCAGCGGTGAACTGGGCAAAGAAGTGGTCATTGAGTTGCAGCGTCTGGGCGTTGAGGTGATCGCAGTAGATCGCTATGCCAATGCGCCAGCCATGCAGGTGGCGCACCGCAGTCATGTGATCGATATGCTCGACGGCAGCGCCTTAAAGCAGGTGATCGAGCAGGAAAACCCCGATCTGGTGGTGCCTGAGATTGAGGCCATTGCAACTCCAACATTGGTGGAGTTGGAGCGCAACGGGCTGCGTGTCATTCCCACGGCGGGCGCTGCACGTTTGACCATGGATCGAGAGGGTATTAGGCGTCTGGCCGCTGAAGAGTTAGATGTGCGCACGTCACCATACCGATTCGCCGACAACGAAGCCGACTACAGACTGGCGATCGAAGCCATCGGTATGCCGTGCATCGTAAAGCCCGTGATGTCGAGTTCGGGTAAGGGCCAATCCACGGTTCGCAGCCCAGACGATATTAATACTGCTTGGCAGCATGCGGTTGATGGCGCGCGCGGTGCCAGTGGTTCGGTGATCGTCGAGGGGTTTGTGGATTTCGATTATGAAATCACTTTGTTGACGGTGCAGCATCGCGATGGCACGACCTTTTGCGCTCCGATCGGCCATCGTCAGGAAGGCGGGGACTATCAAGAGTCTTGGCAGCCCCAAGCGATGTCCGCCGAGGCCTTGGCACAAAGCCAAGCAATCGCGACGAAGGTGACGGCTGCGCTGGGTGGCTGGGGTCTGTTTGGTGTGGAGTTTTTCATCAAGGGAGACGACGTGTATTTTTCCGAAGTGAGCCCTCGGCCTCACGATACGGGTATGGTCACCATGATCAGTCAAGACCTGAGCGAATTCGCGCTGCACGCCCGAGCCATTCTGGGTTTGCCTATTCCTAATCTGCGTCAGCTGGGGCCTGCCGCCTCAGCGGTGATTCTGGCCAAGGGCCATTCCACGTCGTTGTCGTTTACGGGTTTGGACAAGGCTCTCACGATGCCAGACACGCAGGTGCGGTTGTTTGGCAAGCCCGAGGTTGCCGGCGAGCGGCGGGTAGGGGTGGCGCTGGCCCTGGCGGAAAGCGTAGAGGAGGCTCGATCAAAGGCGTTGGCAGCCGCCAGCGCGATTGATGTTGTGCTGGGCTAGATATGCGGGGTTTGCAAATGGGCTATCACGGACTATAGTCGCGGCATGGAAAACGCAATTAACAGGAACGTTCAGTTGCTTGCCGAGCTCGCTCGGGGAAGAGTGCTGCGCGCGTTTTCTCAGGCGCTCCTAGCTCTGCTGCCGGGCTCCCGGCAACCATACTAATTCCCTAGGGCCAAGCCCACCCAGATGATCAAGAAGTCCCAAACCGAGTGGGATGTTCGTTAATATAGACCCTTCGCAACTGCGTAATGCGAAATAGCCGGGTCTTAGTGGCAAATACAGAGTGAAGTTTATGAGCAGTCAACCAGTCAGCGGTCGTGCCTTGGGCGCGATGCCCTTTGAAAAATACACGTCTTTTCGAGCCGTCGATCTGCCAGATCGCCAGTGGCCCAACAAGACGCTGACCCAGTCGCCTCGCTGGTGCAGTGTTGATCTGCGCGACGGCAATCAGGCGCTCATCGACCCGATGAGCGTTGATGAAAAAATGCGCTTATGGGACCTGTTGCTGGAAATTGGCTTTGCCGAAATTGAAGTAGGTTTTCCCGCAGCATCTCAGCCAGACTTTGACTTCATTCGTCGCATCATTGAGGAAGACCGGATTCCGGACGATGTACACATTCAGATTCTTTGTCAGGCACGTAAAGAACTGATCGAGCGTTCTGTTGAAGCGTTAGAAGGCGCACCCAATGTGATCTTCCATCTGTACAACTCCACGTCGGAATTGCAGCGCCGGGTGGTCTTCGGCATGTCGCGTCAAGGCATCATAGATTTGGCCGTTGAAGGGACAGCCTTGGTGCGTGACGGGCTGAAAGATTTCAAGTCCAATGTCACTTTCGAGTACTCCCCGGAAAGCTTCACCGGTACGGAGCTGGATTTTGCCTCGGAGATTTGCACAGCGGTTGCCGATACCTGGGGAGCGACACCCGAAGCACCCATGATCATCAATTTGCCGAGCACGGTAGAGATGTCCACCCCAAACATCTATGCAGATCAGATCGAGTGGTTCTGCCGTCACTTTCCCCGCCGCGACAGTGCCGTGATCAGTCTGCACACCCATAATGACCGGGGCACCGGTGTGGCTGCCACTGAGCTGGGCTTGATGGCTGGTGCGCAGCGCGTCGAAGGCACCTTGTTCGGCAACGGCGAGCGCACGGGCAATTGCGACATCATTACCATGGCCATGAATATGTTCAGCCAGGGCGTTGATCCGACGTTGGATTTCCGGCAAATGCCGAAAATTCGAGAAGTTGCAGAGTCGGTCAATAAGCTGGCTGTGCCTGAGCGCCATCCCTACGCTGGCGAACTTGTGTTTACAGCGTTCTCCGGGTCACACCAAGACGCCATCAAAAAGGGTATGTCTCAAGTGGATCGAAACAGTTGGGAGGTTCCCTACTTGCCGATTGATCCGGCGGACGTTGGCAGCTCTTATAAAGAAACCATCCGCGTTAACAGTCAATCTGGCAAGGGCGGCGTGGGTTTTATGCTCGAAGAGCACTACGGTCTGGCTCTGCCCCGAGATTTGCTGGTGGAGTTTAGTAGCCATGTGCAAAAGCTCACGGAAACGCTGGACCGCGAGGTGAAGATCGATGAGATATATCAGTGTTTATTGGACACCTATGTGGTCGACCCTGAACCCTATCGATTGGTGGATTACGACCTGCTACCCGGGCGCGAGCAAGACCAACGCTGCGTGGCTCGAGTTGCCGTGTCCGAAAACGTGCTGACAATCGACGGCGAAGGCACCGGCCCCATTGAAGCCTTTGTCACCGCGCTGGGCGAGACGCTCAACGAGCCTGTAACGATTCTCAGTTATCAGGAAGTTGGTATTGGCTCCGGCAGCGATGCCCAAGCAGTCTGCATTGTCGCTATTGAAGACAAAGAGGAGGGCGAGCGCTGTTATGGCTTGGGTCTAAGTCGCAACACGACAACAACCGCGCTCAATGCAATCATTTCAGCCATGAACCGTCGCTGGGCAGCCACCTAAAAGTCTGGGGTTTGACTAGGCTGCCTGCCTCAAAAACGCGCGGCAACAGGGTTAATGCGCTAAACGTCGGTCCTCGAGTTCTGCGTCTTCGGCCCTAGGCCGAGGTGCCGATTGCCGCCGGATGCTGAGACTTTTGACAACGTTGTCCTTGATTTGCCGTGTTTCGATTTGGTAGTTACCGATGCGCAAACAAACGTTGGTTTCCGGAATGGTTTCCAAATGCTCTAGGACAAAGCCGCTGAGCGTTTTGGGTCCATTTATGGGTAAGTCCCACTTCAGAGCACGGTTGATGTCGCGCAGGACAGCCATGCCATCGATCACGAAACTGCCATCATCCTGAGGCGAAATCTCTGGCATGTTCGCAGCATAGTCGCTCGTAAATTCGCCAACAATTTCTTCAAGTATGTCTTCCAGAGTAACGATTCCCTGAATATCGCCATATTCATCGACGACCAGCGCCAAGCGCTGTCTCTCTTTCTGGAAGTTAAACAGCTGGGTATGCAGGGGAGTGGCCTCGGGCACATAGTAAGGCTCGCGGGTAAGCTGCAGTAGGTCGGCCTTGCTGAAGTCGTCGTTAAAGATCAGCCGCGCCACCCTGCGCAAGTGTAAAATGCCCAAAACATTGTCGAAGCTGTCTTTGTAGACTGGCAGCAACGTATGCTGGCTTGCGGCGGCGGTGGTCATAATCGTGGTCAATTCATCGTCAATATTGATCGCGGCGATTTCCGCTCGGGGCACCATGATGTCGTCCACTGTGACGGACTCCAGATCCAGAATTCGCGTCAGCATCCGCTGCCGTTCGCCGACGGATGTTGCGCCTTCGACTACGACAGTCTTAAGTTCATCTGTCGTGAGTTGATCGACGTCGTCATCCTTGGCAGGTAAGAAGGGCCGAACCAAGGCATTGCTCACAACGTTGACTAAGGCCACCGCGGGCATCAATACGTTTTGCAGAGGTTTGAGAATAAAGACGGCTTTCAGTGCCCAGTTCTCGGGCCGCTCTGCGGCCAGGGTTTTGGGGGCAACCTCTGCAAAAATCAGGAAAACAATGGTCAGCACCCAAGGTGCGAGCAATACCCCGGCATCACCCATCAGCTGAAAGCCAATGACGGTTGCCACTGTCGCAGCTGAGAAATTCACCAAGTTGTTGCCGACAAGGATGACGCCAAGCAGCCGGTCCTGCCGTCGCAGCATCGAATCGGCTTTTTTCGCACCGCGATTGCCGCGCCGAACCAAGTGGCGCAGGCGGTAGCGGTTGAGAGCCATCATCGCTGTTTCGGTACCGGAGAAGTACGCAGACAACAAAATCATGATGCCAATACTCATCAGCAAATAGCTGGTTGGGAAAGCGTTTATGTCCATCTATCTTCGCAGAGTTAACAGCACGTCAAAGTAAATACTCGATCACGAACTTGCTGCCCAAATAACCCAATACTAGCAGAGTAAAAGCAGCCAAATTCCATCGCACGCCGGTGACGCCGCGCCAGCCAAAAAAGTGATGTCCCGCGAGAAATCCGGCATAAACCAGCCAGGACAGGGTCGTTAGCACGGTGTGATGGACGAGGCGTTGATCAAACATGTCTTGTAGAAAGAACATGCCAGTTGCAATGGACAGCGTGAGAAGGGCCAGCCCTAACCAGAGCACGGAGATAAACAGATTCTCCATGCTCTCCATGGGCGGCAACATACCCAATAACCCCGTTTGAGGTGCGCGCAGCCGGCGTTCCTGTACGCCGATCAGGATGGACTGCAGCGCGGCGGTCATCAGTGCTGCGTAGGCACTGATGGACAGCAGAATGTGACCGATTTGCGCGCTGTCCAACGTAACTGGCTGAATGCGGCCCTCCGGCAGCAGGGCCATCGCAAGCAGGTTTGCAGCGGCCAAGGGCAGACAAAGCAGCAGCAGGTTCTCAGCACGCACCCGCAATGCACCAATGGCGATAACTGCAGTCATCACACAGGCCACCAGATTGCTGACGCCGATAAGGCTTAAGGTCAGTGACGAGGTGGGTTCATTTTGAATCAGTTTTTCACTGGTTACCGCGGCGTGAAGCAGCAGGCCGATTGCGGCAGCACCCAAGGCATAGCGCGACGCAAGGCCGTGATTGGCAGCTGTGTCAATCTCAGTGGTTTGTTGCAGGCGCAGGGACAGGCTGCGCCAGAGTAAAAAGAAAGCCGCCGAGTAAAAGGTGAGTGCAAAACTGAATGTAGCCGTTGCGCCCAAAACATTAAGTATCGTGTTGTTCATGGGACCTGCATATCCACTTGGGGGCTAGAGCGGCGAAGCTCCCGCTGAAACCGGGATGTCAATGATAGGTGCCTATGGGAATCAAGAGTGCTCGAGTGTGTCACATTGTCGCCGCACGGTGAAGCGCAGTGGTATGCGTTGGGAAATACGCCGAGCATCCGTTTACTATAAAAGCGTCTCGCGTTGAGGGCCGGTCATGGATTTTGTTTTAGACATCGTGTTGTTGCTGACTGAGTTGTTTCTTCTATTCCTTGCCCTCGGTTTCTTAATGGCCATCGTGTTTTACGTCATTGATCGCACGCAAACCCGGCATTCGCTGCGTCGAAACTTTCCCGTATTGGCGCGCTTTCGTTATGTGTTTGAGAAACTGGGCGAGTTTTTCCGGCAATATTTTTTCGCCATGGATCGAGAGGAATTGCCGTTCAATCGCGCTGAGCGCGCGTGGGTTTATCGTGCCGCAAAGGGTGCAGATACCACGGTTGCGTTTGGCTCCACCCGGGACCTCAAACGACCCGGGACTGTTATGTTTGTGAACTGCGCGTATCCAATGCTAGAGCAAGATACCGAGCGGCCCCGTCCCCTAGTCATTGGTCCGGGCGTAAAGCTCCCTTTTGCTACGACTGCGTTTTTTAACGTTTCTGGTATGAGTTATGGCGCCATTTCGAAGCCTGCGGTTCAGGCGTTATCCCGCGGCGCTGCCAAGGCTGGGGTTTGGCTTAACACCGGTGAGGGAGGGCTGTCGCCCGGGCATTTGCAGGGCGGCGCCGATATCGTGTTTCAGATTGGTACCGCCAATTACGGTGTGCGGGACAGTCTTGGCCAACTGGATATTTCCAGGCTCAAGGCGGTGGCCGCGCACGAGCAGGTGCGTATGTTTGAAATCAAGCTCAGCCAAGGTGCCAAACCGGGTAAGGGCGGGATTTTGCCTGGGGCGAAGGTATCCGCTGAGATTGCGCGAATTCGCGCGATTCCAGAAGGGGAAGATTCGATCAGCCCCAATCGTAATCCTGCAATCGACAGCGCCGAGAGCCTCCTAGCCGCGATAGCTCAGGTGAGAGAAGTCACTGGCAAGCCGGTCGGATTTAAGGCAGTGATAGGCGACTATCACTGGTTGAATGAATTGTGCGAGTTGATTGTCCAGCGCGGACAAGCCGCCGCGCCGGATTTCATTACCATCGACAGTGCCGATGGCGGCACCGGCGCTGCGCCGGCGAGTTTGATCGACTACATGGGCTTGCCCCTGCGAGAAAGTTTGCCCGCGGTGTCTGACATTTTGTCCAGCCATGGTCTGCGCGACCGAATTAAGATCGTAGCCAGCGGCAAGTTGACCAATCCGGGGCAGGTCGCGTGGGCCCTATGTGCGGGGGCCGATATCGCCGTGTCAGCGCGCGGATTCATGCTAGCTCTTGGGTGCATTCAGGCCTTACAGTGCAATCAAAATACCTGTCCAACGGGCATCACGACTCACGATCCGAAACTGCAGCGCGGTTTGGTCGTGAAGGATAAGGCCGAACGGGTGGCGCGGTATGCGCAAACCCTGATGGAGGAGGTCGAAACCATCGCGCATTCCTGCGGCGTTGCGGAACCAAGGTCCTTGGGCCGGGAACACTGCCGTCAGGTAATGGACGACGGCTCCTCAATCACGCTCAGTGAGCTCTATACCGCAAGTTAGTTCGCAGAGTTAACGCTGTTGCGTCTCGTCGCGTTATACTTCGCGCCGTCAAAACAAGCACTGTAGATTTATGTTCGAGAGCTTATCGGATCGGCTGTCCCAAAGTCTGAAACAAATTACCGGCAAAGCCCGGCTGACAGATGAAAATATCGCCGACGCGCTGCGTGATGTGCGTATGGCGCTGCTGGAAGCGGATGCTGCGCTGCCGGTGGTGAAGGATTTCATCGAGCAGGTGCGCGCGAAGGCCATTGGTCAGGCCGTAACCTCTGCGCTGAACCCCGGTGAGACATTCATCAAGATCGTGCACGACGAGTTGGTGCACATCATGGGTGATGCGAACGACGCGCTGAACCTCGCAACCAAGCCTCCGGCAGTGATTTTGATGGCTGGCCTGCAGGGTGCTGGTAAGACCACCACGGTGGCCAAGCTTGCGCGCTTGCTGAAAGAGCGCGAGAAGAAAAAAGTGGCCGTGGTCAGCGCCGACGTTTATCGCCCGGCGGCGATCGCTCAGTTAGAAACCCTTGCGGGTGAAGTACAGGCAACCTTCATATCATCCGCAGCGGATGAAAAGCCGGTGGATATCGCCGAGCGAGCGCTGAAAGAAGCTAACAAGCAGTTGGCTGATGTGCTGATTCTGGATACCGCCGGCCGCTTGGCGGTTGATGCCGAAATGATGGCGGAGATTCAATCTCTGCATCAGGCAATGAAGCCCATCGAAACCTTGTTTGTGGTCGATGCCATGACCGGCCAAGACGCGGCAAATACGGCCAAGGCGTTTAACGATGCCCTGCCGCTGACGGGGATCGTGCTGGCAAAAACAGATGGTGATGCCCGCGGAGGAGCCGCGCTGAGCGTGCGTGCTATTACCGGCAAACCGATCAAATTCATGGGCATAGGCGAAAAGACCGACGGGCTGGAACCCTTCTATCCAGATCGCCTAGCCTCTCGCATTTTGGGCATGGGCGATGTGCTGTCGCTGATTGAAGAAGCTGAACGTAAGGTCGATAAGGATAAAGCCCAACGTCTTGCGCAAAAAATGCAGAGTGGGCGCAAGTTCGATTTGGAGGATTTTCGTGATCAGCTTGAGCAAATGAGCAACATGGGCGGTATCACCGGTATGTTGGACAAGCTGCCGGGTATGGGCCAACTGCCGGAAGCGGCGAAGGCGCAGGTCAACGATAACCAGTTCAAACGGATGGGCGTCATCATTGATTCCATGACGGTAAAAGAGCGTCGCTTTCCAGATTTGATTAACGGTTCGCGTAAAAAGCGCATAGCCAACGGTAGCGGCACGCAGATTGCTGACGTCAACCGCCTGCTGAAGCAGCATAAACAGATGCAGAAAATGATGAAAAAGGTCAGCCGCAAGGGCGGTATGCAGCGCATGATGCGAGGAATGCAGGGGATGCCTGGCATGCAGATGCCGGGTGGGGCGGGCAGTATGCCCCCGGGCATGCGTCGGCGCTGATCGTTGGGGCACTTGCGCCGCCTAGCGGTTGCTATATGATATCGCGCCTCTCAGACGGGTGGTTTGCTGCGCAAGAGCCTTTTGCAAAGCGGCGCCTAAGCTGAAAAAAATTTAGTGTCTTTGCCATCGCCAATCGAAAGTGCGTGCAAGGGCTTCGTAAAACTCACAGAGATCATTATGGTAACAATCCGTCTGGCTCGTCACGGTTCGAAGAAGAGCCCGTTCTATCACATCACGGTTGCAGACCGCTCATCGTCGCGAGACGGTCGGTTCGTCGAGCGCGTGGGTTTCTTCAATCCCGTCGCCAAAGGTCAGGCAGAGGTACTGCGAGTAGATCTGGAACGAGTGGATTATTGGATGGGTGTTGGCGCTCAGCCGTCTGAGCGGGTAGCGAAGCTCATCAAGCAGGCGCGAAAAGATCATGCTGGGGCTGCTGCCTAGAAAGTCGAATGGTCTAGGTGCCTCATGCAAGCAAAGCATGGGCATCTGATTCGCACCGAGGATCGTAGATAAAGCGTGGTCGCTCGGCCGCGCTTTTTTTGTGGCCGATCAATTCTTTCAGCGCTGTGGGTGACAGAGTATGAGACAAACTTCACCGCAAAATGTCCCGTCATCGTCCATCGTGGTGGTCGGCAAGCTTGGGCGCCCTTACGGAGTGCGCGGTTGGCAGGTGCTGCATTCGTTTACTGAGCCTGCCGACAATCTCTTTGCTTATTCACCGTGGTACATCCAACTGACGCCTAACGCGTCGTGGGCTCCCGTAACAAGCAGTGAAAGCAAACCTCATAAAGATGCCTTCGTAACCCAAATCAACGGTATTGTCGATCGCGACGAAGCTCAGTCGCTGACAGGTGCGCTGATCGGCGTTGCGCGTGATTCAATACCGGATCCCGAACAAGACGAATACTTTTGGCACGACCTGATCGGCAGCGAAGTGAGCAACGAGCAAGGCGATGTGCTTGGTCAGGTGTCAGAGTTAATGGAAACCGGTGCCCATGCGATTTTGTCGATCAAGGGGAAGGACTCCAACCGCGATCTGTTGGTGCCGTTTACACAAGAATACGTTCTGTCGGTCGATGCTGAACAAAAGCAACTTGTCGTCAATTGGCAGGTTGACTGGTCATGAGGTGCCGACTGTGTGGCTAGGCGTCATCTCATTGTTGCCGGAAATGTTTGAGGCAGTCAGCTATGATGGCGTGTTCGGCAGGGCGTTATCGTCGGGTCGAATTGCCCTCAATCGCTACAATCCGCGAGACTTTACCCAGGACCGGCACCGTACCGTCGATGATCGGCCCTATGGGGGCGGTCCGGGCATGGTGATGATGGTGGAGCCTCTGCGACATGCGCTGACGGCAGCCAAGGCAGATGCGCCTGCCAACACCAAGGTTGTGCTGATGAGTCCTCAGGGCCAGCGGTTTGATCAGGGGCTGGCCGTGGCCGAAAGTGCTCTTCCAGGCCTGATTTTGATTTGTGGGCGCTACGAAGGCATTGATGAGCGCTTCGTCAGCCGATACGTTGACGCAGAATGGTCGGTGGGCGATTACGTGCTCAGTGGCGGGGAATTGCCCGCCATGATCGTCATGGACGCCATTTCTCGGCATTTGCCCGGTACGTTGGGCAATCAACAGTCGGTAATTGATGAATCATACCTTGATGGAACGCTCGATTACCCTCACTATACGCGCCCTGAAATTGTTGATGCGCAGCGCGTGCCGCAAGAGCTAATGAGCGGCGACCACAATCGGACGAGACGATACCGTCGGTCACTGGCTCTGCAGCGAACAATGGAGCGCCGTCCGGACTTGTTGACCGGCCGACTGTTTGATCCGCTGGACAGGCAACTACTAACAGCATGTGCGCAGCAGCTTGGCCCGCACACTGTGGAGAAAGATCGTGAGAAGAAATAAAGTAATAGAAGAAATCGAGAACAGCCAAATGAAGGATGTTCCCGACTTTAGCCCCGGCGACACCATCAGTGTTCAGGTGCGCGTAAAAGAAGGCAGCCGCGAACGCGTGCAGGCTTTTGAAGGCGTTGTGATAGGGATAAAGAGTCGCGGACTGAACTCTGCCTTTGTTGTGCGCAAAATTTCGCATGGCGTCGGCGTGGAACGTACGTTTCAAACTCATAGCCCGTTGATTGCTGGAATTGAAGTGAAGCGCCGCGGGGATGTTCGCCAGGCCAAACTGTATTACTTACGTGAGCGTTCTGGCCGCTCGGCTCGAATCAAAGAAAAGATTAAGTAGCGATCAACCCTGCTCACGGATCAAGGCCAGCATCGCTGGCCTTGTTCGTTTCCGGCTCGAAAAAATACAGAGCTTAAAAAACATCTCAAGATGTGCCATGTTCCGGCCATGAGCAGTGCCGATAATCAGTCAAACGAAGTCACGACCTATCTCGATATGCTCTGGCTGGAGCGGGGATTATCTGAAAATACCCTCGCTGCCTATCGTCGAGATTTGATCGACACTCAACGGGTGCTCGCCCAGGCTGGAGTGGGCTCGCTTGAGGCTGCGGATCAGGCCGATTTGCTCGCGGTGCTAAGCCATCGACAGCAGCGCAAACTGAGCCCTCGCAGCACCGCGCGCTGGCTCAGCACGCTGAAAGGCTTTTACCGTTACTCGGTGCTGCAGCAGCGCATCGACATAGATCCAACGCAGAAGATAGAGCATCCCAAACTTGGCCGTGTTTTACCCGGCGCGTTAAGTATGTCGCAGGTGGAGGCGCTACTCGCTGCGCCGAACGTCGATAGTTCGCTGGGTCTGCGTGATCGAGCCATGCTGGAACTGCTGTACGCCAGCGGCTTACGCATAACCGAGTTAGTCACACTCGAGCTGGTGAATGTGAATCAGCGCCAAGGAGTTGTGCGAGTGATGGGCAAGGGAGGCAAAGAACGCCTAGTGCCCACGGGCGAGGCGGCGTTGAACTGGCTTGCCCGATACCTGCGTGATGCTCGTCCTGCACTGCTGCCGCAGGGTGGGCCGATGCTGTTTCCGAGTCGGTTGGGGCGGGTGATGACGCGACAGACGTTCTGGCATGCTATCAAACGTTACGCGCAGCACGCGGGAATCCAACAAAAAGTCTCTCCTCACACGCTTCGCCATGCATTTGCCACGCATCTTGTGGATAATGGCGCGGACCTGAGAGCGGTGCAGATGATGCTTGGCCATGCCGACCTGTCCACTACTCAAATTTACACCCATGTGGCTAACCAGCGTTTGAAAAATCTCGTGTTAGAGCACCACCCGCGAGGGTAAGCGCATGACCGCAAAGCACAGCCGTTTACAGACAGGATTTCTAATGCGATACACACACAGACAACGATTACAGGTATGGCTGCAGCGGGCGGCGAAAGCAATTCTCTTGCCCATTGCGCTGTTGTTGACGAACGCGCTGACCCTTTCAGTGCAGGCCGTTGAAGAAACCGCGTCGGCAGCGGAAGATGAGCTGGCTGAGGCCGTGGCCCAACTGCTGGCGATTCGGCCCGATATTCCGATTGAGGCCGTTTATCCCTCACAGGTGGATGGCTTGGTTGGAGCGGATTTGCCAGATGGCAGCACGATCTATTTCTCGGCTGACGGCAAGTACATGATTGTTGGTGATATGTACGCCATTGGCACAGATCTGACAAACGTGTCTGACCAGCGGCGCGCCGTTGCTCGAAAGGCGTTGATGGATCAGGTGGCGCTCTCGGACATGGTGATTTTTCCGGCCAAGGGCGAGCGTCAGGCAGTGATCAATGTTTTCACCGATGTGGACTGCGGCTACTGTCGCAAGCTGCATAACGAAATTGATCAGTACGCGGAGCTGGGTATCGAGGTGCGATATCTGGCGTACCCGCGGGAGGGTCTTGAGTCTGCGACTGCAACCACCATGCGCTCTGTGTGGTGCGCTTCCGATCCGGCGACCGCGATGACTCGAGCCAAAAACAGTCAGCGTATTGCCAATCGTGCCTGCCCAACGGACCCGGTGGATGCTCAATTTGCCTTGGGCCGTCGCATGGGTGTTAGCGGCACACCGGCGCTCGTCACCGAGAGCGGTGACATGTTTCCCGGCTACATTCCAGCACCCCAATTAGCCCAGCGTTTGGGCATTAGTCTCCAACAGTAACCAGAGAGAGCACCTTGACTGAAATCAAATTAGGAATTGCCGGCCTGGGTACTGTTGCCCAGGGCGTGTTGGCGCTGATTCGTCGCAATGGCGTGTTGATGACGCAGCGCAGCGGGGTGTCGCTTCGAGTGGTGCGTATCGCCAGCCGTCGGGAGAAGCCGGAAGTTGATCTGATGGGCGCCCGCTTCAGTACCGATCTGGATGATTTGCTCAATGATCCTGATGTGGATGTGATTTTAGAGCTGATCGGCGGCGAGGGTGTTGCACTGGATCTGATTCGACGTGCATTGGCGTCCAATACTCCGGTAGTGACGGCCAATAAGGCAGTGTTAGCGGCTCACGGTAATGAACTGATGTCGGGGTCTGGCAAGCAGTTGCTGCGCTTTGAGGCGTCTGTGGCCGGTGCTATCCCGATTATCCGGAGTATTTCAGACGGCTTGGCGGCAAATCGTCTGCAGAGTCTGTTCGGGATCATCAATGGCACCTGTAACTACATTTTTGGCGAAATGGAGGCTAACGGCACGCCATTCGACGAGGTATTGGCAGAAGCCCAGCGGTTGGGCTACGCCGAGGCCGATCCAAGTTTCGATATTGACGGCGTTGATGCGGCACACAAACTGACTATTTTGCTGGCGCTGGGCTTTACCGGCGAATACGACCTGTCAGCGGTGCACATTGAAGGGATTCGCCACGTAACTGTGGCAGACATTCAGTTTGCTAAGGAACTGGGCTACAGGATCAAACATCTGGGCATCATCCAAAATACTGATGTCGGTGTTGAGGCTCGGGTGCATTGCGCTCTCGTGCCCAGTAATGCCCTGCTTGCGAATGTGAATGGTGTCATGAACGCCGTACAGGTGATCAGCGACGGCGCGGGAGAAACACTGTTTAGCGGTCCCGGGGCCGGAGGCGAGGCGACGGCTTCGGCCGTGCTGTCAGATACGCTTGACCTTGGTAAACGCATGGCCACTGCCGCTGACAAAGAAGACTCCGCCGCGAAAGGCGATATGGCGGAGCCCAGCGTCATCGCACCAGCCATACTGCCCATGACCGACGTCAGCAGTGCCAACTATCTGCGTATTCCAACCCAAGATCGGCCCGGTGTCTTCGCTCAGGTGACCCAAGCCCTGTCGGAATTTTCCATCAGCATAGATGCTGCCATTCAGCATGAGGCGAGCGCGTCTCAGCCCGTGGTCGACATTGTCTTGTTGACCAATGCCGTTGTCGAAAGTGCCATGAATGCGGCGCTGGAGCGCCTGCAGGGGTTGGATATTGTGGCTGCGGACATCGTGCGGCTAAGAGTCGCACCTGCGCTCTAGCTGCGAGCAATCGATGCGTATCGAGCAGCGTCAAACAACCCAGCATCTCGGTCTGGATGATGCTTTGTTGGATCGTGTTTTTTCGGCGCGGGGTATCGAGCACCCAAGTCAACTGGAGCGGGGCTTAGCCAACCTGTTGTCCCCGGCGGATCTGCCAGACATTGATATTGCCGCCGCTCGACTAGCAGACGCTGTTGAGCAAAACCAAAAAATTCTTATCGTCGGTGACTTCGACGCCGATGGTGCGACTTCTGTCGCCTTGTGCGTATTGGCACTGCGCGCCATGGGTGCTGAGAACATCGACTTTCTGGTACCCAACCGATTCGATTACGGGTACGGACTGTCGCCAGAAATAGTCCAGCTTGCTGCGACCATGGCACCTAGTGTGATCGTTACCGTGGATAATGGAGTGGCAAGTGTGGATGGCGTCGCCTTGGCTAACGAAGTCGGCATTGATGTGGTGGTTACCGATCATCACCTGCCCGGCGATGTGCTGCCTGATGCCCACGCCTTGGTGAACCCAAATGTCGGTAACAACGCCTTCGCCAGTAAATCCATGGCTGGGGTGGGTGTGGCGTACTACTTGCTCAGCTGGCTGCGGCAAACCCTGCGTCAGCGGGACTATTTTAAGTCCCGTCAGATTACCGAGCCCAATATGGCCCAATATCTGGATTTGGTGGCCCTGGGTACCGTCGCCGATGTGGTTCCTCTGGATCAAAATAATCGTATCTTGGTGCACCAGGGGCTGCTCCGCATTCGGCGGGGCACTGCCCGGCCCGGAATTGCAGCATTGGCACGGGTCGGCAAGCGCGATCTTGCCACCTTGTCCGCAGCAGACATGGGTTTTGCCCTTGGGCCGCGGCTTAATGCTGCCGGACGTCTGCAGGATATGAGTGTGGGTATTCGATGTTTGATCACCGACGATCCGGTGGAGGCCGGTCAGCTGGCGGCAGAGCTGGATAGCTTGAATCAAACCCGCAGAGAAATTGAACAGGGTATGGTCGCCGACGCCGAGATGATTTTGACCCAAATAAAGCCAGCGCCGGACGAAATGGGCATCGCGGTCTACCACGAAAGTTTCCATCAGGGTGTGGTGGGCATCGTTGCTGGGCGCCTGCGAGAGAAGTATCAACGGCCGGCCATCGTGTTTGCCGATGCGTCTGAATCGTCAGACGAGCTCAAGGGCTCAGCTCGCAGTATTGACGGATTGAACATTCGTGATGTGCTCGACAGCATAGCCACGCGGTTGCCCGGCATGCTGCCGAAATTCGGCGGCCATGCCATGGCAGCGGGCCTGAGTATCAAGCGTGTGCATCTAGCCCGTTTTCAAAAAGCCTTTGACAAGGCGGTGAGAGCCGCAGTGACTCCAGAAATGCTGGACGCGGTGCTGCTTACCGATGGCTCATTGAAGCAGGAGCAGTTGAACCTGCAAACGGTGGCAACCCTGACCAACGCTGGGCCTTGGGGGAACGGCTTTGCCGAGCCGCTGTTTGCGGGTGAGTTTAAGCTGGTGAATCAGCGGGTAGTGGGCCAAGACCATTTGAAGCTGGTGTTAGGGCTTAACGATCAGTTGATCGACGCCATCGCCTTTCGGCAGAAGCCACTTGATGCCCGATCCGAGCGCGTCAAAGTTGTCTACAAACCGGCGCTGAACGACTATGCAGGCCAGCAAACCTTGCAGCTCATGGTGGAGTACATTGAGGCGATGTCTTAGACTGCACGCCGCGAGTGCGCGCCATGCCGCCGGATCTAGTATCCTCAAACCACAACAGATTGAACCGCAACACGAAGAACAATTTCATGGCTGAAATCACCGGCATTCGAGAGTATTTGAAAGACTTGCAGGAACGCGATGGTGCGCTTCGGGGGTATCTTTGACTTCGAAGAAAAGCGAGAGCGCCTGCAGGAAGTGGAACTCGAACTGGCGGATGGTGAAGTGTGGAACGATCCAGAGCGAGCCCAGCGGCTAGGCAAAGAACGAGCCTCTCTAGAACACGTTGTGGGTTTGCTCAGCACGCTGGGCGACAGCCTTAGCGATCTCAGCGAACTGGCGGAAATGGCCAGTGAGGAAAACGATCAAACCGCACTGGACGATGTGTCTGCTGAACTGCATGGCCTTGAGAGCCAGCTAGCCTCGCTGGAATTTCGTCGTATGTTTCAGGGGGAACTGGACGGCGCCAATTGTTATCTGGAGATTCAGGCCGGCTCCGGCGGTACTGAAGCTCAAGACTGGGCCGAGATGCTGCTTCGGATGTACTTGCGCTGGGCGGAGCGACGCGGCTTCAGTGTCGCGGTGACCGAAGTCTCGGAAGGAGATGTGGCAGGCATCAAAGGCGCTACGGTTATGATCAGCGGCGAATACGCCTACGGCTGGCTGCGGACAGAAACGGGTGTGCACCGACTGGTGCGAAAGTCACCCTTTGACTCAGGTAACCGCAGACATACCTCCTTTGCTTCCGTCTTTGTCTCTGCCGAAATTGATGACGACATCGAAATCGAGATCAATCCATCGGATGTACGAGTCGACACCTACCGAGCGAGTGGCGCCGGCGGCCAGCACGTTAACCGAACCGATTCCGCAGTGCGGCTAACTCACCTGCCCACCAATACCGTGGTGCAATGCCAAAGTGAGCGTTCCCAGCATCAGAACAAAGATAACGCCTTTAAGCAGCTGCGCGCCAAGCTCTATGAGCTGGAATTGCAGCAACGTCGATCGGAACAACAGGCCATTGAAGATGCCAAAGCCGATATTGGCTGGGGCAGTCAAATCCGTAGCTATGTTCTTGATCAGTCCCGGGTGAAAGACCTGCGCACCGAAATTGAACGAACGGATCCGAACAAGGTGCTTGATGGCGACTTGGATCCCTTTATGGAAGCATGCTTGAAGGCCGGGCTCTAAGCGTCCGCACCACCACGACTGAAAAGGAAAATCATGAGCGAAGAAAGAGATGTCTTACTCAACCGTCGCGCCAAAATGGAAGCTTGGTTGGAAAAAAGTAAGGTCTATCGAAACGATTTTCGTCGTCAGGCGCTGGCTGCGGAACTGCAGAGTCAGTTCGCAGAGCAGGACAAAGCGGCACTGGCAGAAGCCGGCGTGCGCACGGCAGTGGCGGGTCGCGTCATGCTGCGGCGTGTGATGGGCAAAGCCAGTTTCGTCACTCTGCAAGACGTCAGCGGGCAGATTCAGTGTTATCTGACCAAGAACGATTTGGGCGATGATGAATACGAAGATTTTTCCCAGTTCTGGGAGATGGGCGATATCGTCGGGGTCAGCGGTACATTGATGCGCACCAACAAGGGTGAGTTAAGCGTGCAGGCAGACCGCGTCGTGCTGCTGAACAAAACCTTGTTGCCGCTGCCAGAGAAGTTTCATGGCGTGAGCGATCAAGAGATACGCTATCGCCAGCGTTACGTTGACCTGATCGCGAATGAAGACACCCGCGGCGTGTTCCGCACGCGCTCCATGGTGATGCAGGCGCTGCGGGATTTTTTCAATCAGCGCAGCTACTTGGAAGTAGAAACGCCGATGATGCACAGCATTCCGGGAGGCGCTACAGCGCGCCCCTTTACCACCCACCACAACGCGCTGGATATGCCGTTGTTTTTGCGTGTTGCCCCGGAGTTGTTTTTGAAGCGTCTGGTGGTCGGTGGTTTCGAGCGTGTTTACGAGATCAACCGAAATTTCCGCAACGAGGGTTTGTCCACTCGGCACAATCCAGAATTCACGATGCTGGAGTTCTATCAAGCCTATGCCGATTACCGAGACCTGATGGATCTGACCGACGAACTGATGCGGGAATTGACGCAGCGTGCCTGCGGCAGTCAGCAGATTGTGTATCAGGGTATTGAGCTGGACTTCGCCAAGTCACCCCAGCGGGTCACCATGGCAGAGTCGTTGGCGCGATTTGGCGGCATTGCCGAAGGCGCTGTGGACGATGCCGACCATCTGCGTGATGTGCTCAAAGGCATGCAGGTGGCCGTTGAAGACCATTGGGGTCTCGGCAAGCTGCAGATGGAGACCTTTGAGGCACTGGTTGAAGGGCGTTTGGAGCAACCGACCTATATCACCGAGTACCCGGCAGAGGTCTCTCCGCTGGCCCGTCGCAACGATAAAAATTCAGACGTCACCGACCGTTTTGAGTTGTTCATTGGCGGCCGGGAGTATGCCAACGGCTTTTCGGAGCTGAACGACCCCGTGGATCAAGCGGCCCGTTTTCAGGCTCAGGCGGATCTTAAGTCTAAGGGCGATAACGAAGCCATGCACTTTGATCAGGACTACATTACCGCCTTGGAGTATGGCCTGCCGCCCACGGCGGGCGAGGGGGTGGGCATCGATCGGCTGGTCATGTTGCTGACCGACGCTCCGTCCATTCGCGATGTGTTGTTGTTCCCGCTGATGCGGCCTCAGTAGCAGACCTGCGGACATGAACCGATCGGTTGATTTAGAGTCATCTTGGCGAGGCCTGATGGGAGACCAGTTTGACCAGCCCTACATGCAACAGCTGCGAGAATTCCTGCTGATGGAAAAACGCGCGGGTAAGCGTATTTATCCCCCGGGCCCTCAGATGTTCGCCGCCATGGATCTTGTTCCGGTAGACAATGTGCGGGTGGTGATCATTGGGCAAGATCCGTACCACGGCCCGGGGCAGGCCATGGGCCTGAGTTTTTCCGTGCCACACGATCAGCCGCTGCCCCCGTCGCTGCGCAACATTTATACCGAGATTCAGCAAGACCTGGGGCAACCCTTCGATTTGCATCAAGCTTCCGGTGATCTCACCCATTGGGCGCAACAAGGCGTACTGCTGCTCAACGCGGTGCTCAGTGTGGAGCACGCGCAAGCCGCTTCCCATCAAGGCAGGGGCTGGGAGCAATTTACCGACGCGCTCGTGCAGCGCTTGTCGAACCGCCGCGAAGGCCTGATTTTCATGCTCTGGGGCAGCTACGCGCAAAAGAAAGCCGCACATGTCGCAGCTGATCGGCACCACTTACTGAAAGCCCCGCATCCGTCGCCGCTGTCGGCGCATCGTGGTTTCTTTGGCAGCAAACACTTTTCAACTGCTAATACCCTGCTTCAGCAGCAAGGACTCACACCCATCCAGTGGCTGCCACAGCAGCGTTGATTAACCCAAAGGTTCCCCCGTTTATGAATACGACTGACGTACTATTTTTTGAACACGAAGGCCAAGACGGCTGTATCGTAGCGCAAGCGCATCTCAACGTGCCGACAACGCTCAATGCCCTAACCCTAGATGCGGTTGAGGCCATGACGCCGAAAATGCTTGAGTGGGCCAAGCGTGATGAAGTTGTGGCGGTCACGGTAACGGGCGAAGGCGACAAAGCCTTGTGCGCAGGTGGCGACATCCAGGCGCTGTATCACGCCGCGAAAGAAAATCTGGCGGCGGGGCGCACGGTGAATGATTACCCCCAACGCTTTTTTGCTGCTGAATACCGACTTGACTACATCATGCACTGTTTCCCCAAACCCTTACTGACGCTGGGGCACGGGATCGTCATGGGCGGCGGCTACGGGCTGTTCTCAGCGTCTAAATTTCGCATGCTGACCGAGCGTTCGCGATTGGCCTTTCCAGAAATCACGATTGGCCTGTTCCCCGATGCCGGAGGCACCGTGGTGATGCGAAAGCTGGCACCCAAGATGGCAGCGCTGCTGACTCTGACCGGCAGTCAGGTAAACGCCACCGACGCATTGGCGCTTGGGATAGGTACCCATGTGCTGGGTCATGACGCGAGATCTGAATTTTTATCAGGACTGACTCAGTTGGCATGGCAAAGTGGCGCGCCAAAGGTCAACAGCGAGGAGTTAGGGCGCTTTCTTGCACAGCAGGCCTATACGGGAGAAATGCCGGCGAGCGATGTCGGTGCAGTGAATGTCGACAGCATTGATTTAAGTAACCTAACGGCTTGTGTGGACAGCATTTTGGCGCTGCAGGGGACCTCCAAGTGGATGGACCGAGGTGTGGCTAACCTGCAAAGCGGTTGCCCAATTACCGCGGGTATTATTTTCAAACAGCTTAGTCTCGGGCCGATGCTGGATTTGGCCGAGTGCTTCATGACCGAGCTTGCCGTCGCAAACAACTGTTTGTCCCGACCGGATTTTGCTGAAGGAGTGAGGGCGCTGCTGATCGATAAAGACCTGTCCCCGCAGTGGACGGTGGCGCAAATTGCAGATCTGCCCGATTCCTTGGTGGACGAACACTTTGTTGGTTATTGGGCAGCAGAAGACAATCCCCACCCGCTGGCCGATTTACCGACGTTTCCCTAAGTTGGCCCTAGCGGCAGCTGGCCGGCAACGGCACCGCTTAGATACATCGCTATCAAATACGCGGTGACCGTTCGTTTTTCGATGCCCATTGGTGCGCCCAGTGAACGCGCAGCCTGAGAGCCTACCCTGTGTGCGTGAGAATAAGGTTTTGCACCCCGTGCTAGGAGCCAAAATATCCGGAAACGTCGCATTTTGTGAAGAGCTTCAAACGCGAATTTAGACAGCGGAAATCGCTTCTGTCAGGTTGATGTGTTTCGCGATCGCTGGTGATAACGACCCGCGTAAAGCCTTCAGCACCAACCGGAGACGCCTGATGATCAAAGGGATTTGGCTGTTGTTGTGGTCGCTCATTATTGGCAGCGGGTGTACGACAACAGACCCCTTTAGAACGGCATTTGACGAATACTGCCTGTACGAGAAACAAGCCGATTGTGCCGATCAGGTAATGGAAGTATCCGCCCCGGATGGTGTTGAGGAATATCGTCTGAGCTTTATTGAATACGATGACCAAGGTCAGCTTCTCGTGCCCCATGCCAAACAAGCTGTCACCGACGCTTACAGGGAAATCGCCGATGAGTCAGGCATTCTCAAGATCACTTTTGTTCATGGTTGGCACCACAACGCAAGCGGTGATCCAGAGGATTCGAACATCACATCCTTTCGGGAGATTCTTGCCCAAGCGGCTGAATATGAGGAGTTGGCGCATTCTTTAACAGGCAACCCGCGCAGAAAGATTCTCGGTCTGTACATCGGGTGGCGCGGTGCTTCTCTAAAAGGGTTTCTAAACTACTTCACGTTCTGGGCGAGAAAGGCAACGGCGCATGAGGTCGGCGACCAAGGCATGACAGAGGTCCTGCTGGAGTTAGAGCAAATCGTTAAGCAGAACAAAGCAAAACACTCCCAAAGCAGGATGGTCACCATAGGCCACAGCTTAGGCGGCGCGGCGCTGTTTTCGTCGTTGCACTCTGTTCTTGCTGAACGCTACGTTTCCAGTCGGCCTTACAAAACGAGTCAAGCAGCTGAGGGATTTGGTGATTTGGTGGTTCTGCTGAATCCTGCCTTCGAGGCGATACGGTATGGGTCGTTATATGGCCTGTCGCAAGATGAATGCCGCAAGTATCCGGAAACACAGTTACCCAAGCTGGTGATTTTGACCGCTCGTGACGACCCATTCGGGCGCTGGTTCTTCCCCATGGGGCGGCGGCCGGGTTCGTCGTTGGAGAGCCACAGAACGACGACTGCAATGTATTGCACGGAAAACGGCGTCGAGCGCTACGAACTAAAACAGTGGGATGCAGACGTACACGCGGTTGGTCACTTTGACCCCTATATCACCCACGAACTGCATGCGAGGGAAGACGCAAGGTCACTAATTTCCGACCGTGAAAACATCGATCCGAGGGGAACGTGGTTCAAGCAGATCGAGTCAGAGGATGGCCGCATTGTTTTCAACGGCTCGATCTTGGTATCCAAGGGCAGAACCCAGCCCAACAACCCGTATATGTATATTTTCACCACCAGAGGCGTGATGAGCGGCCACAACGATATTTGGAACGAAGTGGTTTCGTCCTTTCTCGGTGATCTGATCAGAGTTTCGATGGCAGAGTAGGGCGTAGGTGAGCATCAGCGAGCGCATACCGAAAGTTCAATTCGGTGCGTAGAGCCTGCCCGTCACACTTCACAGAATGGTAAGGAGGTTGATATGAACGGTTCCGGTCAATGTTTGTGCGGTGCGGTAACATTTGCAGCGAAGGGTGTCGAATCACATGTCCATGCCTGCCATTGTTCCATGTGCAGGCGTTGGAACGGTGGGCCTGGCATGGCAGTGGCGGTGAAATCAGTTGTCTTTACAGGAGAAGCGAATATTGAAAGATACCGTTCGTCGCAGTGGGCCGAGCGCGGTTTTTGCAAGACCTGTGGCAGCAATCTCTTCTATTTGCTGATGCCAGCGAGATACATTTTGGAAGCTGGTCTGTTCCATGAGCAGAATTTTGAGCTGGAGAGCGAAATCTACTGTGCGGGTAAGCCGGCGTGGTATGAATTTGCCGGCGGACACCCTAAGCACAATGGCCTTCCCAGTGACTAGATTGACTTAGATGCTTCTCACCCAAAGTCCTAAACCGCTTGTAGAATCCTCGACACCTGCCGTGCTGATGACAGTTCCCTTGCCAAATTTCGGGTCCTCCCAGCTATCCCCGGCGGCGGGGCGTTTTCCCTGCCAAGCGAACTGATCGATACCGCGCTTCACCGCCCCACGAAACTGGGCTCTGGCCACAATTTCTTGGCCCAAGTAGCAGCCCTTGTCGAAATCGATTGCGCCCACATCGTGCATGCCCAGTACTTGGGGCAAGAAACTGCCTGCCACGGGTTCACTGACCCAAGCGAAGCGGTTTTCGATCAAACGTTGGGCGATAATGGCAGACTGATCGTCGCCATCGGTGTCCGCTGGGTTCAACAACGTCTCACCAAAGCACCAATCACCGCAAAAGGCGTTGCTAGACTGAGGTTCTGACAGGACCGGTACGTCGTGCGGTAGGACCTGTATCTTGCACTTGGAAAACATGGCGTAGGGCTTCAGAAACGCCGCCAGCGCATCCGCCACGGATCGGTGGACGACCAGCAGGACTTGTGCGTCGTCCCCCAAGGCCCAGCCGTTAGCGACAACCCGGCCCTTGAGATTGCAGACTGTCATAGGCGTGGGTGTGTTTTTTTCGATGCGGTCGCTGTTGCAGGTAAGGTAGCCTTGTAAGAAGGCTTTGACTGCTTGGCCTTCGAGGCTGACGAGTTGTGCGTCTGACCATGTGTCCACGTGTCATATCCGTCCGACAAATTAACAAGCGCAGACTGCCTGATAGCGTCAGGCAAAAGCAATAACCTGAGGAACATAAGTGATTCCAGCTGATTTAAAACACATCTATTGGCGCAGCCGTCGAGGCCTGACTGAACTGGAGCTGAAGCTGGTGCCATTTGTGCGGGACTGTTTTCACGATCTCTCGGAGGATGAACAGGCGCTGTATGAAGAGCTGCTGGATTGGGAAGACGTTGATCTGTACGACTTGCTGCAGGGTCGTATCGTTTCTCAAGACCCGCAGGTGGTGGGCCTCGTCGACAAAATCATCCGCTACGACGGCGTGCTCTGACACACTAACCGTCTTACCCGGGCGTATGCGGAGAGCCTGCATCGTCCTCTGGGCCGGGTTGACGGCTTATGGATTATTTCATCTGCTGGGTCTGACCGGTCTGTCTTTAGCCTGTGTTTACGTCACCACTGCACTGCGACGGTGTTGCGCTGAGCAGACGATTCAGGTCGAGCTGCCTTGGACTTTGGGAGCGGTCGGATCTGCTACTGAGGAACCGCCAGTAATCCATTCCCGGCCCCTGATCGGGGCGCCGCTGGGGTGCTGGGTATGCCCGTGGTGCGTAGCCTTTCCCCAGCCCGGGGGGCATGTGGCTTGGGTGTTTAAAGACGAGGTGTCGCCGGCAGATTACGCTGCTCTTCGCAGGCGCCTGCTGATTGGTGGCGGATAGCGGCGGGGCGGCCGCGCCCTGTTGTTATCGGCCTTGAGAATTTTATCGCGCGCCCGGCTGTGCCGTAGAGTCGACCAGCAAACTGTCCAAACTCCCCGGCGACAAAATGGTATCTGCCGTGTGCTCGTCTGTGTCGGGGTAATCCAGATTGTAGTTCAGGCCTCGGCTTTCCTTGCGTTTAAGGGCACTGCGCACGATGAGGTCCGCCACGTGGAGCAGATTGCGCAGCTCGATCAGATCATTGGTGACTCGGTAGGTAGCGTAGTAGTCCTGAATCTCTTGTTTCAATAACTCGATCCGTCGGTGAGCGCGCATCAGGCGTTTGTCCGTGCGCACAATGCCCACGTAGTCCCACATAAATCGTCGGAGTTCGTCCCAGTTGTGCGCAATGATGACGGATTCGTCAGAATCAGTGACCTTGGATTCGTCCCACTTCGGGATATAGGGGAAGCTTTGAGGCTTATCCAGTGTGCTAATGATCTTTTGCGCCGCACGGTGGCCGTAGACCAGACACTCCAGTAGAGAATTACTGGCCAAGCGGTTGGCCCCATGCAGGCCTGTGCAACTGACCTCGCCAATGGCATACAGGTTGGGCAGATCCGTACGCCCGTGATCGTCCACCACCACGCCACCGCAGGTGTAGTGGGCGGCAGGTACCACAGGAATCGGATCCTTGGTGATATCGATGCCCAGTTCCGCGCACTTTTGTGCAATGTTCGGAAAGTGGCCCTGAATAAAGTCAGACGATAAGTGGCTGACGTCCAAGTACACGCAGTCCGCACCAATGCGCTTCATTTCGTGGTCTATGGCTCG
>JAAXKB010000059.1:45560-64322 GCA_012269545.1 Gammaproteobacteria bacterium
TACAGATAAACCTTGCTAGCGCCGCCTGTGGCTAAAATCACGAAGCGCGATTGAAAGACTTCGACGCGCCCCGTGGTGCGGTTGAGTACATAGGCGCCAGCGCACCGGCTGTGATGTCTGCCTAGGGTCGACAGGTTGATCAAATCAATGGCCACGCGATCGTTGACCAGTTCAATGTTGCCGTTATCCAGTACCTGATCAGTCAGCGTTTGGGTAATGGCCTTGCCTGTGGCGTCGGCCACATGGACGACCCGCCGGTAGGAATGACCGCCTTCACGGGTGAGATGCAGGGCGTTGCCTTCGGTATCGAAGTTCACTCCCCACTCGGCGAGCTGGGCGATGGCTGCCGGCGCTGCACTGACCGTCGCTCGAACCACTTCGGGGTCACACAAGCCCGCACCGGCGTCCAAGGTATCTTCAACATGCGATTCAAAGCTGTCCTCAGGGTCTGTCACTGCGGCTACGCCGCCCTGAGCCCAGTGGGATGAACCGCTGGTGATATCGCCCTTGCACAGCACAGTAACCCGCGCGTGTTGCGACAGCGTTAGCGCCGCCGTTAGGCCGGCGGCGCCGCCGCCGATGATCAAAACGTCTGTGGTAAAGCGTTGGGACATAGGATCTGCAATGGGACAAGTCGTAGGGAGTATAGCGCGGCACTTTACAGATTGAAGCCAGATTGGAGGGCCAGTCATCGTTCAGTCATGGCATTGCTCTGAACCTTGACGTGTGTAGTGGCTCTCAAAATTCAAAGAACGTGCGTTTTTGACGGCTGGCAGAAGGGAAAATGGGTTGCTGTGAAATCTTGATGCTCGAATACTGGCTGGCAAAGGCGTCAACGTCGCAGAAATTTTTCAAGTCATTTGAAGGGGCGAGTATGGGTATCCATAACCAGTATCAACTTACCGCTAACATCGCATCTTCCGGGCAACCGCGCGAAGATCAGTTCAAAGCAATCGCAGAAGCGGGTTACGATATTGTGATAAACCTAGCGATGCCAGACAGCGATCACGCGATAGCCAACGAAGGCAGCATCGTGACCTCCTTGGGTATGACTTATATCCACATCCCTGTGCCATTTGATGCGCCAAGCGAGGACCACTACACAGCCTTTTCGGACGTCATGACCGCATTTTGCGAGAAAAAAGTTTGGGTACATTGCGTCGTCAACGCTAGGGTCTCAGCGTTTCTGTTTCGTTATTTGCAGGCGAACCGAGGCTTCTCGGCCGCTGACGCCCAAACGTCTGTGCTTGCGGCGTGGATGCCGCAGATGGATGACATTTGGAAAGCATTTATTGGCAAGGCTCCGCGGCAGCTTTCGTGAGAGCTTTGAGCAAATCCAGTGAAACCAACCACTGAAAAAGAAAAACCGATGATCTGTGGCAGCTGTCTCTGCGGGAGTGTCACCTACCAAATCACCACGAAGATTCGTCATGTGGTTCACTGCCACTGCGTCACGTGTTGCAAAGCGCACGGGGCCGCATTTTCCAGCGTTGCGTCAGTCCCGCAAGAAAATTTTGTCTTGCAGGGTGGCAGTAATCTCAATAGCTACGAGTCCTCTCCTGGCAAGCATCGATTTTTCTGCCATCGCTGCGGTACTCAGATCTATGCCAAACGAGACAACAAAACGCACATCATCCTGCGGCTGGGGTCCCTTGATACACCGTTGTCCAGCCCAGAGCTTGCACACACTTGGGTTTCCGAGGCGGTGGATTGGTTTGATATCGATGGCGAGCTGCCCGCGGATGCAAAAGGCATTCCCCGCCGACGATGAGGGTGCTAGGTCGCATTTCTTTCATACTTGCTATCGGCATGTCCGCGCCGATGTCCTATAGTGGCAGGCAATGTCGTCACTTGCTTAACGCTTCATGTCTGAGCTCATTCGCCCAGTATTATGGGTTTCTCAAGATCAGCGCCTTCAGCTCTTCGCTGCCGACTTGGCGTGCTCTGGCTGTGCAAGTCCTTGCCGCTCTATGACGCCAGCGCCGGCCAGTGCGGTGCCTGCCGAGTTGTCGCTGCCATCCAGCGTGTTAAACCGTTTGGTGCTGGCTTTCTTCGGTATACCGCTGGTTTTACTGGGTGCGCTGATCTGGTCTCTTGAGACTGCTACCGAGAACCCCCTGATGCCCGTGATTGTATTTGTGGGGGTGCTGGGGGGCTGTGCCGCCGGCGGCGCGATCGCGAAAAGAATGTTGCCAGAGGTTGAACGCGCCTTGAAAGCGTCCTGCGTGATACCCACTATCGAACGGAAGTCCGACGGGGAGAGCAATGGTTGATTGGTCGGAACATGGGGATGCCCGCAGTGGATAGACCCCTGATTAAACGAATCGAAGAAGGAGCGCGGCCCATGGGTTCAGCCAGTCTTACTGCTTTAGTTAATGGCATTCAAAACATGCTCTGGAAACCACTGCTGGGCCTGTCAGTAGCGGCTTCGATGAGCTTCGGCTTAAGTTCATCTGTGTACGCTGATTTGCCGGACTTTACCGAGCTTGTGAAAGAGAATGAAGCGGCGGTGGTGAACATCAGTACGGTGGGTGAACAGCCCGAACGTCGCAATTCCGGCGTTCCAAACGACCCCCGGCTCGAAGAGTTTTACCGTTTTTTTGGTCCGCCGAATGGCCGTGGCGGTCCCGGTAACGGTCGGCCTGCAAACCCTCGACGCTCCCTCGGCAGTGGATTCATCATTGAGGAAGACGGCTATATTTTGACCAACCACCATGTGGTGGACGGCGCGGCTGAAATCATCGTGCGCATGAGTGACCGCACAGAGTACGAAGCGGAGTTGATCGGCAGCGATCAGCGTTCGGATTTGGCGCTGCTGAAAATTGAAGCGGACAAAGATTTACCCGTGCTTAAGATGGGCAACTTCGACGATGTGGAAGTCGGCCAATGGGTGCTGGCCATTGGTTCGCCCTTTGGGTTTGACTACTCGGTGACTGCTGGCATCGTCAGCGCCAAGGGCCGTAGTTTGACGACGCGTCAAACCGGTGACTACGTACCTTTCATTCAAACTGACGTTGCGATCAACCCCGGCAACTCTGGCGGCCCGTTGTTCAGCCTCGACGGAGAAGTCATTGGTATTAACGCGCAGATATACTCCAATTCGGGTGGCTTCATGGGTGTGAGTTTCGCCATCCCCATCGATATTGCCATGGATGTTGTTGCGCAGCTCAAGGAGAGTGGCCGGGTCGCCAGAGGCTGGCTTGGTGTCGAAATTATGGAGTTGACCAAGGATCTGGCTGAGGGTTTTGGGCTGGATCGGCCTCGCGGGGCCCTCGTTGCACGCGTGATGGCGGATAGCCCTGCAGAGGCCGGTGGCATCGAAGATGAAGACATCATCATTCGCTTCAACGGCGAGGAGATTTCCCGGGCCGGCGAGTTGCCCCACTGGGTTGGTCGCACGCCAGTGGGTGAGGCATCTGACGTGGTCGTGTTCCGTGGGGGTAAGGAGGTGACTCTGAGCGTCGTGCTGGGCGAGTTGCCGGAGAACCCGCAGATCGCGTCCCGAGGGCGTCCGGGCGGAGCCGGTCAGCAATCAGCTTTGGGCGTTACCGTGCGTGATTTGACCGCTAATCGCCTCGATGAGCTTGATGTGGATGGTGGTGCTGAAGTGGTTGCGGTCGAGGGTATAGCGGAAGACGCCGGCATGCGCGTTGGTGACGTGGTGCTGCGCATGAAGGGCCGTGTGATCGACGATGCAGATACGCTGCGTGATGTTGCCGAGGCCGCTGAACCCGGTGACGTGATTCCGGTACTTGTCCTGCGTCAACAGGGCAATGCCGCGAGGCGCAGTTACATTACCCTGCGAGTACCCGAAGACGACTAGGTTCTTTACCAAAATGTTGCCCGAGTCGGTTCTGCGCCTGACTCGGGCTAAACCCGAACGTTGATTGCTATATCGGTGTGCTCGTATGGGCTAAACTGCGCCTCCTTCGAACAGGAGTGCCCGCCGCGTGGCAAATAACCAGCACATCAGAAATTTCTCGATTATCGCCCACATCGACCATGGTAAGTCGACTTTGGCCGATCGCTTCATACAGCGTTGCGGTGGGTTGTCCGACAGAGAAATGGAAGCGCAGGTGCTCGACTCCATGGACTTGGAGCGAGAACGTGGTATTACGATCAAGGCACAGTGTGTCACCTTGCAGTACAAACACTCAGACGGTGAAAGTTACCAACTGAACTTTATTGATACCCCCGGGCACGTGGATTTCAGCTACGAAGTCTCTCGCTCGCTAGCGGCTTGTGAAGGCGCGCTGCTGGTTGTGGACGCAGCGCAAGGGGTCGAGGCGCAAAGCGTGGCAAATTGCTACACAGCCATCGAGCAGGGCTTGGAAGTGCTCCCGGTGCTTAACAAAATTGATCTGCCCCAAGCCGAGCCGGAGCGTGTGGCTGGGGAAATAGAGGACATCATTGGGCTGGACGTTTCGGATATCGTGTCCTGTAGCGCCAAGACCGGCGTGGGTGTGGATGCGCTGTTAGAGCACCTAGTGGAAACCATTCCACCACCGGAAGGATCAGACGAGGAGCCTCTGCAGGCTTTGATCATCGATTCTTGGTTCGACAATTACCTCGGTATCGTGTCGCTCGTGCGAGTGATGCAGGGACGCTTGAACAAAGGCGACAAGATATTCGTAAAATCGACGAAGAAGGCACACACCATCGACCAACTGGGTCGTTTCACTCCCAAGCGTGAGCCGGACAAGAGCCTTGGCGCAGGCGAAGTAGGGTACGTGGTTGCGGGCATTAAGGACATCACGGGAGCGCCGGTGGGCGACACCTTGGTCAATGCCAAAACGCCGGATGTAGAACAGCTTCCCGGCTTTACCCGGGTAAAACCTCAGGTATATGCCGGTCTGTTTCCAGTGCACTCTGAAGACTTTGAGACCTTTCGAGAGGCGCTGGAAAAACTCGTGCTGAACGATGCGTCTTTGTTCTATGAACCAGAATCGTCCGATGCTCTGGGTTTTGGATTTCGCTGTGGCTTCCTCGGCATGCTGCACATGGAAATTGTGCAGGAGCGGCTGGAGCGTGAGTACGACTTAGATCTGATCACATCGGCTCCCACCGTGGTTTACGAAGTCGTTCAGAGCGACGGATCGATTACGCAGGTTGATAACCCGTCGCGTCTGCCAAATAACTTCAAAGAAATGCGTGAACCCATTGCTGACGTGAATATCCTGGTGCCCCAAGATTACGTCGGCAACGTCATGTCGCTGTGTGTGGAACGCCGCGGCGTGCAGAAGAATATGTATTTTTCCCAGGGCCAGGTGTCGATGCAGTGGGAAATGCCGATGAATGAAGTGGTCATGGACTTCTTCGACCGTCTTAAGTCCGTCAGCCGGGGTTTTGCGTCTCTGGACTACGGTTTCGTGCGCTTTGAAAGCTCTAAACTGGTGAAGCTCGACATGCTGATCAATGGCGACAAGGTCGATGCGCTGGCCAGTATCGTGCATCGTGATCAAGCCCAAAGCCGTGGTCGGGCGCTGGCTGAAAAGATGAAAGAGTTGATTCCCCGCCAGATGTTTGATGTGGCGTTGCAGGCCGCTATCGGCGGCCAAATTGTTGCGCGTCAGACGGTAAAGGCACTGCGGAAAAACGTCACCGCTAAGTGTTATGGCGGCGATATCACTCGCAAGAAGAAATTGCTGGAAAAACAAAAGGAAGGCAAAAAGCGCATGAAACAGGTGGGCCGAGTTGAAATCCCGCAGGAAGCATTTTTGGCTGCTTTGAAGATCGAGCGTTAGGCAGGCAGATAGTATGGATATCGATTTACCTTACTACCTGTTCTGGGCTTCCGTGATCTCAGGCGGTATCTGGGCAGTAGATACTTGGTTTTTTAAGTCGCGTCGCTTGGCGCAAGCACCGGATGCTGCGGCGGTTGAAGACCCGGTACTGGTGGAATATGCCCGATCGTTTTTCCCTATTTTCGTGGTGGTGTTTCTGCTCAGGAGTTTTCTGGCCGAGCCGTATCAAATTCCTTCTGAATCCATGGTGCCCACGCTGGAAGTCGGGGATTTTATCCTAGTGGACAAGATGGCCTACGGCATGAAAATGCCCGTATTGGATTTGCAGCTGACGGAAGGTGAAAAACCGGCCCGCGGTGATGTCATGGTATTCATACCGCCCCACGATCCGCGTTATTTCATCAAGCGTGTTATCGGCATTCCCGGCGACACCGTGCGTTACGAGAACAAAACACTCACCATCAACGGTGAACGATTGAAATATACCTTTGTGCGGGACTTCAGCGATTTGCGGTATGGCATTCCGGCGCGGGAGTATATTGAGGAGATCGCTGGGGTGGAGCATCGAATTCATCGAACCCGGCGTCCCGAGCGCAGTCAGAGTTGGGTCGTTGGTCCCGGTGAATACCTCGTGTTGGGCGATAATCGCGATCACTCAGCGGATTCCCGTAGCTGGGGTCTGGCTTCCCACGGTAATGTCGTGGGTAAGGCCGTCGCGATTTGGGCGAACAAGAAGCCCGGCTGGAATTTGCCCACATTCCACCGCAACCGCTGGTTAGAGCAGGGTTCCCACGAGTAGGCTCATGTCCCAGACCACCGTCAGCACAGCCGACTTGGAAAGGCTCCAACGCAAAATCGGCTATCGATTTAAGCGACTGGCCCTGCTGAAACAGGCCCTGACCCATAAGAGCTTTTCAAAAACCAATAACGAACGTTTGGAATTTATGGGCGACGCGGTGTTGGGATATTTGGTTGGCAACATGCTCTATCAGCACTATCCCGACGTACAGGAAGACGCGCTTTCCCTGATGCGAGCGCAACTGGTTCGAGGCAAAACACTGGCTCAGGTGGCAGGGCAGATCGACCTGTCCGAACATCTGCTGCTCGGTGTTGGTGAACTGCGATCCGGAGGTCGTCAGCGCGCGTCGATTTTGGCAGATGCACTGGAGGCGGTGATTGGCGCTGTGCATGAAGACGGCGGTATCGAACATGCTCAACGTCTCGTGCACCAGCTTTTCTCTGATCTGACGCTAGGTTTAGACGCCGAGAGCCTGAAAGACGCGAAAACCCGTCTGCAGGAACTGCTTCAAGGTAACGGATTGGATCTGCCGGTCTATACGGTTGAAGAGGTGAGCGGTGCGGATCATCAGCGCCAGTACACTGTGAAGTGCGAAGCTGAGAGCTTAAATCTGATGGCGGTAGCAAAGGAGTCTTCCCGGCGGGCGGCGGAAAAGGCGTCGGCCCACGAAGTGCTGATACTGGCCTTGGCTCAGCAGCAAGCCAGTGGGTCGGCAAAGCACAAAACACGCGCTCGCAGCAAACATACAGTGCAAACCAAAGGGGCTGGCGAAGACGATGTCTGAGCAAGGATCTACGCAACAGCGATGCGGTTACGTCGCCCTAGTTGGTCGGCCTAACGTGGGCAAGTCCACTTTGCTGAATCATGTGCTGGGTCAGAAAATCAGCATCACGTCGCGAAAACCGCAAACGACACGCCGAAATCTGATCGGCGTGGACACACAGGGTGCGGATCAGGCCATTTATGTCGATACGCCGGGTATCCATGAGCAAACCGAGCGCGAGTTGAATCGCTATATGGTCAGCAACGCAACGTCAGCTCTGTCGGACGTTGACCTGTTGGTTGTACTCATCGAGGGCGGCAAAACAACACCGGCGGATACGCATGTGTTAAAGCTCGTAGCGGCGCACAAGGTGCCGAAGTTCGCCGTATTGTCCAAAGTCGATCTGATCAAGGACAAAGCATTGTTGTTGCCTCAAATGCAGGCGCTAGGGGAATTGAATGTGTTCGATCAAATAGTGCCCCTGAGTGCGCTGAAAGAAGATGGCGTCGCTAGCTTCCGAGACCATGTGTTTCAGCGCCTTCCCTTGGGTAAGCACTTCTTTGCCGAGGATGAAGTTACCGATCAAACCGAACGCTTTTTGGTCGCAGAGATTGTCCGCGAAAAACTCATGCGGCAGCTTGGCGACGAAATCCCTCACAGCGCGACAGTAGTGATCGAGCATTTTGCGCAAGGGGATAAAGTCATTGATATACACGCGGACATTATTGTCGAGCGAGACGGGCAGAAGCGCATTGTTATCGGCAAGAACGGGGCGCGATTAAAATTGATTGGCCAGGAGGCTCGAAAGGATATCGAGCTGATGCTGGATCACCAGATCATGCTGCACTTGTGGGTCAAAGTTCGAAAGGGCTGGACCAACAATGCTGCGCACCTGCGCAATCTAGGTTACGACTGAGGCCCAACGATGTCCGCCGCCGCGCAAGTCGAACCTGCTTTGATTCTGCACGTTCGTCCGTATCAGGAAAGTAGCGCCATCGTACAGATGCTGACGTTGGGTCAGGGCAGGGTGACTGGCGTGCTGCGCGGATACCGAAGTAAAAAAAACGGCCAAGTCGCTCTCCAGCCGTTCAGCGTAGGCACGGTGTCTTGGGTGGGCCGAAGCGACCTAGTCACGATCCAGAAATTCGAAAGTCATCACTTTATCGCTCTGCAAGGGGATGCCTTGTACGCAGGTTTTTATGTGCTGGAACTGTTGACTCGTCTGCTGCGCGAACGCTCACAGGATCCGCAGATCTTCGCGGCTGCTATGAAAGTATTGGAAGCACTGGAAGAAGACGACCCCCTGCAGCCCACCTTACGCACGTTCGAATTCGAATTGTTGCAGCAGTTGGGATATGGCGTCGACTTTTCTGCCCAAGGTCAGCCCTTGGAAGACAGCGTTCAGTATCGTTTTGAGGCACAATCCGGTTTTTACGCGGTACAGGGTCCATCAAGCCAAGGCACACGGCAGTATTCCGGGCAAGTTTTAAAGCAAATTGCCGCCGGGTCGTTTTCCGCCCCAGCCACGCAGGATGCGGCCAAGGCGTTGGTGCGTGTGGCGCTCGCTCCGTTGTTGGGTGACAAGCCCCTGACCAGTCGCAAAATGTTTCGACGCTAGTCTTGTCTCGCAAACTCGCATTTTGGATCTTTACAGCGCGCTGACAAGGTGTCGCAATTTTTAATGACAGGCCATTGGCGGCCCATGACTCACCGTAGGATACAGTTTGCCTAAACAGCCCACGGAAATTGAAATCGAAATCTCGACCCTGTCTGAACAAGGTTCAGGCGGTGGCATGCACAACGAGCGGCCGGTCTGGGTGCGTAATGCGCTACCGGGCGAAACCGTTCGTGCGCGCATACTGAAGCGACGGGGCGGTCAGCGGTTTGCCGATGGTCAGCCGCTGGAGAATTTCAGCACCGACCGGGTACCGTCTGCCTGTTCGTATTTTCCTCGCTGTGGTGGTTGCGCGACCCACCACATAGCGCCCGCGGCGCAGTTAGCGCACAAACAACGGCAGTTGGCGGATCAATTGGACGCTCAGGGTATTGCGCCCAACAGTTGGCGCGAGCCAGTGGCCCTGCTGCGCTTGGGCTATCGACGCAAGGCGCGCATGGGTGTTCGGGTGGTTGGCGAGTCTGTGTTGGTTGGCTTTCGCGAGTCTTTCAGCAATCGCGTCGCTCGTATTGACGCGTGTGCGACGTTAACCCCGGAACTTTCCAAACTGATAAATCCGCTCAAAGCCTGCATTGCGAAGACGTCGGATGCGAAGACGATTCCGCAGATAGAACTGGCCCAGGGCGATTCCGGCTGTGCGGTTATTGTTCGGCATCTGCAGCCCCTAACCGACGGCGACATTGCGTTATGGCAAGGGTTTGAGGCGGAATGCCGAGTCGAGGTGCTGATGCAGAGCAAGGGTTACGATACCTTGACGCCAGTTTCGAAAAATCGGCAGCAGATGAGCCTTCTGCACTACCAGATACCAGAATACGGACTCACGGTTGGTTTTTATCCTCACCACTTCACTCAGGTCAACGCGCTGATGAATCGGGAATTGGTGCGAACGGTGATGGGTTATCTGGGCAACCAGCGAGGTCGGGTGGTTGTGGACATGTTCTGCGGAATTGGCAACTTCACGCTGCCGTTGGCTCGGACCGGGGCATTGGCAGTGGGGATTGAAGCCAGTGACGAGGCGGTGGAGATGGCGCGGCGAAATGCCCGGGTGAATGGTGTGGAGCATGCCAGCGCCTTTTACGCGGAAGACCTCTACGGTGAGGGCGGTGCCTTGCACCCGATAGCGGACAAGAACACTCTTAACGCAACCGGCATTAATGCGTGCTTTGAACACTTTTCTCAGTCGCCGGATGCGCTGATCCTCGATCCTCCGCGCAGCGGTGCCGGGCCAAATCTCGAAGGGTGGGCAGGTATCCCGTCGCTCAAGCAGATTGTCTATGTTTCCTGTAATCCTGTGACTTTCGCCGAAGATGCCAAGCGATTGGAAGCGAAGGGGTATGTTTTGGATCAGGTAGGTGTGTACGATATGTTCCCCGGAACGTCGCATGTTGAAACCATCGGCAACTTTGTTCGCTCATCGGGTGCCGGTTTCGATTGAGCCATGGCCGCATTGATGAAGACGGAGGTTCCGCAAAGAGCGTGTATTTCTTAAAAGTGATGGGTTTATGGTAAGCGTTAGTACCAAGGTGCCAGTGTTAGCGGATGGCGGTGTGGACACCCTGCAGTGGTGCTCGCGCATGGGTCAGGCCCACGATCGCTTGGACGAAGCCGTTTTGCTGAACAATACACAATGGCTCGCGGGCTATGGCGATGAGCTGCTGCGGCAAAGCCTTGAGTTAGCGGAAATGGTCGCCGATCTGAGGTTGGATCAGCCGGCGGTGCTTGCGGCACTGACTTATTCCGGTTTTCGTAAGAACCGTTTTGATGCACAGGAATTGGAGCAACAGGTTGGTGCTGAGGCGACAAAGCTGTGCGCGAGCGTGGCTGCTCTGGCCACATCGAGCTTGCTGGACGTATCCGATACGCCCTTGCTTTCCGGCGAAGATGATCGTCAGGTTGAGAACATCAAGCGCATGTTGGTCTCGCTGATTCAGGATTTTCGGGTGGCAGTGATCAAGCTGGCGGAACGGGTGCAGGCGCTGCGCGGAGCAAAAAGTCACGACGAGGCCCGTCAGCGTCGTATCGCGCAAGAAGCGGCGAGTGTCTTTGCGCCTTTGGCTAATCGTATGGGCATGTGGCAGCTCAAATGGGAACTGGAGGATCTGTCGCTGCGTTACCTGCGCGAGGACATTTATCTTGGCATAGCCAAACAACTCAAACGTCGTCGCCAGGAGCGTGAAGCGCAAGTCAAAGAGTTGGTTGAGGTTATACAGCGACGTCTCGAACAGGCGGGTATCAAGGCGCAAATCAAAGGTCGAGCGAAGAACATTTTCAGCATCTGGCGCAAGATGCAGTCCAAAAACATTCCGCTGGAAGATGTGCACGATGTGCGAGCGGTGCGGATTATCGTCGATGATTTGGCGAATTGTTATGGTGCGCTAGGCATCATTCACAGTACGTGGGCGCATGTGCCAAGCGAGTTCGATGACTACATCGCGGTTCCCAAGGAAAACGGCTATCAGAGTATTCACACCGCTATAACCCTTGATGATGGCCGTTCCCTAGAAGTGCAAATCAGAACGCGGGCGATGCATGAAAATGCCGAGTTGGGTGTATGCGCCCACTGGGCGTACAAAGAGGGCGGCAGCGACTCCGATTCCACCGGCTATGCGGAAAAGATGGACTGGCTGCGGCAGGTAATGGATTGGCACGAAACGCTCAATGGCATAGAAAGCCTGCCTGACCTTCTGGCCCAGCGCGTCAGCGAAAACCGCATTTACGTTTCAACCCCTAAGGGGCACGTATTGGATTTGGCCTCCGGTTCAACGGTACTCGACTTCGCCTACCGGATTCATACCGAACTGGGACATACCTGTACGGGCGGCTACATCAATGGAGAGTGGGCGCCAGTAAGAACCCCGCTCAAAACCGGCGAGAAAGTGGAAATCATATCTGGCGGGCCGGTCAGGCCCCATAGAGCATGGCTGGAACCGCGCTTGGGCTACATGCGCAGCCACCGGGCCAAGGCCAGCGTAGCGGCTTTTTTCCGCAGCGACAGTCAAATGAAAAGCGCCCGTCGCGGCAAAAGCATCTTGCAAAATGTCCTAGCGGGCGTTGGCACGTCGACCCTATCGGATGAGGCTTTTGAGCACTTGGCGAGTCTGCATGGTCATGAAGATGTTGACGCTTTCTTTGTCGCAGTCGCCCTCGGTCAACACAGCTATATTTCTCTGGCTAATCGTATGCTAACCGAACCCGGTCTTGCGGATACCTTGGGGCTTTGGCGCGGGAATCCCGAAGCGGCCGCGCTGGTTTTTCCGCTGCGCTGCGGATTTGAAATAACGGCGAAAAATCGTGAGAGCTTACTGCGTGATATCACAGCCCTGCTGGCTGATCAGGGTTTACCTATCGCTAAAGCGTCCGGGGAAGTGCTTGAGGAGGAGATGGCAGTCATCAAGGTTGAAGTGACTCTTTCAGACTGGCTAGCCTGCCTAGAATTGCTGAGTCACCTAAGCTACCTGCGAGGTATCGTTCAGGTGCTGCGATATCCCGCAGTAACGAATCGCTAGTCTCCCAGCAGTAATCGGGCCCTTGGGCGGGATATTTCAGGTACAGTACGCGGCCGCGTATACGGATCAACGTGGCACACAGAGGCGCCGGGCGAATAAGCATCGGTGCAAGCAATTTGTAGGAGAAAATAGTGAGAATCATACTGTTGGGACCACCCGGTGCAGGCAAGGGTACTCAAGCCCAATTCATCAAGGATTCCCTGGGCATACCGCAGATTTCAACCGGCGACATGCTGCGTTCTGCCGTGGGTTCCGGCAGCGAGTTGGGTAATCGTGTCAAAGCAGTCATGGATTCTGGCGCGTTGGTCTCTGATGACATCATTATTGATTTGGTGAAAGAGCGAATACAGGCCGATGACTGTGCTAACGGCTTTCTCTTTGACGGTTTCCCGCGAACCATTCCTCAAGCGCAGGCCATGGATGACGCGGGAATTGCCATTGATGCGGTAGTGGAAATTCAGGTTCACGACGAAGAACTGGTAAGGCGCATTACCGGCCGCCGGGTGCATCCGGGATCGGGTCGGGTTTATCACGTTGTCTACAACCCACCGAAGCAGGAAGGGCTAGATGATGTAACCGGTGAAGCTCTGCAGCAGCGCGAAGACGACACCGAGAGTACCGTGCGCGAGCGGCTGGCGGTGTATTACGAACAGACTCAACCGTTGGTGGCTTATTACAGCGCCAAGCAAACGTTGAAGTACGTTGAAATTGACGGCAGTGGGGCGGTTGAAGACATTCAACAGGCCATTTCGCGGGGCTTGGCCTAACAAACAGCGCCTGTTGGTGGTTTAACAGAGCAAATCACTCAAGGGCAGAATGCATACGTCCGCCCCGGCGGCCAAGTCGCCGCTGTCCTTGGGTATCTCAATCAAGCAATTCGCTCCGGCAAAGGTGCTTAAGCGATTGGAGCCCTGATCCCCGGTGTGTCTGACACTCACAGCCGTCGTTGACTGTGGGTTCTGGCTATAAATGCCACGTTGGTATTCGGCCCGGCCCGGGCGATGAGACACTGGGCTGGTTAGGGTTGCCCGGATTCTCAGCAGCGGTGCGGGCGATGCACCACATAGGACTTTGAGGCTGGGCAGGACCAACAGCATGCAGGTCACAATGGTTGATACCGGATTGCCCGGCAGACCAAAAATCCAGCAGTCGCCAATATTACCAAAGGCCAGGGGCTTACCGGGTTTCAGATTCAGTCGCCAAAAAGACAGTTGGCCCAAGCGCGCGATGGTGGCGCCGATGAAGTCTGCATCGCCAACGGAGACCCCGCCGCTGGTGATCAGCATGTCGCAGCTCTGGCTGGCTTGCGCCAACGCTTTTTCAACCGCGTCAGGATCATCCGGCAGTCTGTCCAGCGTGATCAATTCGATGGGCAGCTGCCGCAACAAACCGGCCACGGTAAAACTGTTGGAATCGTAGATCTCTCCCAGTGCCAGCGCCTGAGGTGGTGTACCCGGGTCCCGCAGCTCGTCGCCGCTAGAAAAAATGCCCACTTTAGGGCGCCGGTAAGCGCTGATTTCGCTGACGCCTGCGGCGGCAAGAGCGCCAAGTAACAGGGGCGAAAGCTCATCGCCGGGCTGAGCCATCAGCTGTCCTCGCTGAACGTCATTACCAATCGGGCGTATGTAATTCTCGTCAGCCTCGTGGGGTTCGAATCGCACGGTTTCGTAGCCGTCGCCGTCGGTGAGAACCTCGGCCACCCGCTCCTGTAATACGATCAAATCCGCTCCCTCTGGCACCACAGCGCCCGTGAAAATGCGAGCACATTCACCGGCTTCGATTGGACCGGTATAGGGATGTCCGGCGAGGCTTTGGCCAACGATTTGCAATGTTCCGTGGTCGCTGATGTCCTGCTGACGCACGGCGTAGCCGTCCATGGCGGAAGCTGGGAAGGGGGGGAGTGGCAACTGTGCAGTCACTGCGGCCGATAGAACGCGACCATGCGCCTGATCGATGGGGATGGACTCGCTACCGGCAAGAGCGTTGATTTGCGCGAATAACGCTTCTCGCGCTTCCTCCAAATCCATTGGTTGGCTATGCTCGTTCAATGACTGTAACCCTATGTATTGAGACTTCGACAGCCTATTGTAGCCTAGCCTTGGCGGACCAGAACGGGATGTTCTGCCGTCACGAAAAACTTTTACGCCGTCATAACGAGCAGATACTGCCCATGCTCGATGCCTTATACCAAGAAGCCGGCATTGCCGTGCGCGATACCGCGCTTATTGGCTTCGGTGCCGGGCCGGGTTCTTTTACTGGTGTTCGAATTGCCGCCTCTGTAACTCAGGGTGTCGCCATGGCCAGCGGCGCGAGGGTGGTGCCGCTGCCCGGTTCCGAAATTGTCTTGCGCAGCGCCTTACATGCAGATACATCGCTAACCAAGGAGCAGTATTGGTTAACCGTGGTTCCCAGCCGGGCCGATGCCTTTTACTTGGCGGTCTACGCGCAAACCCAGGGCAGCTCACTTGCGTTGCTGCATGAAAACCGGCTCTATACGCAGACGCCTGATTGGTTGACGCAGCTTCCGGTCCCGCTCACGGAGCTTAAAGGACTCGGGCCGCGCCCCGCCTGGCTGGACGCAAACATTCCCTTTGCCGGTGAGACCGAAAACGACATGAATGCCGCTTCGATGATTGAACCGGTGCGTCAGGCGCATGCAAACGGATTGTCGAAGTCGGCTGACATGGCGTTACCCATCTATGTCGAGGGGGATTCGCCCTGGCGAAAAAGTGTCATCGTTGCTGCCCCTGCGACGTGAATAGGCCGTTACCTGTGCTGTATCACCGGCCCGAGCAGACAGATCAGGCTGGTTTTTACGGCGCGTGGTGTCGCTTACAACCCGCACAGCGGGCTCCTGAAGTGGATGAGGCTGGGCTATACCTTGATCATGCGGGTATGTGGCTCTGCATGCCCGGTTTTCCGCAGCCCTATCGACCGTCCGACGCGGAACTCTTGCGCAGAGCAGGTCATGGCGGCAGCCGTACGGAACTGGCGAGAGCCTGTGGTTCTGATCTGACGGGCCTTAATGTTTTGGACGCTTGTGCCGGCTATGGCAGCGATGGCCTGCTGCTCGCCCAGTTGGGCGCGCGGGTTTGTTTGGTGGAGCGCGATCGACTGATATGGATGCTGTTGCATCACCGCGCCCAGCATATGCCTCGTACCGAGACAATCTGCGACGAAGCCAGAAACGTTCTGCAGGGCCCGCTTTCTGATGATGATTCACCCTCGGTGAACGCTTGGAATGTGGTTTTGCTGGACCCGATGTTTCCCCCGATTGCGAAAAAAGCGCTGCCCAATCGGGGCTTACAGCATTTGCGCCAATTAACCGAAAATTCCTTGGTCGGGAATGCAAAGGCTGAGGAGGAACTGCCGGAATTGCTGGCGTTGGCCAAGGCCCGCTGTTCTGGGCGTGTGGTGATTAAGCGCCGACTCAAGGATAGGGTCACAGGTCGGGCGGACTGGCAGATTTCGGGGAAGAGTGTTCGTTTTGATGTGTATCTTGGCGAGGCGTGATCTCCCCGATCCGACTCCCGATCATACGCTGTAATGCAAGGTGGACCGACGGCTCGATGATTTGCTCTGCCGCACGTTCCGCGACTTGATGCATCAGCGGTGTTGCAACCAGATGGCCTCGTTCGTTTTGGGTTATATGATTTGCGGCAAGCAGGCGGTCCAAGAATGCGTCGAACAGTCGGTCCTCTGAAAACTCGGTGCCGGTTATCCCGAACAGTCTGGACAGCTTTTTGGCAGTTGCCAAACTGTGTGATTTCAGCTCGTCTGCTTTGAGAGAACACTGTGATGCAATGCAGATAACCACGTACATGCGTTGCAGCATTTCCAAAACTAAACTCGCCAGCTGCAACAGCTGCTCATAAGCCTCGCTCGGCCTGTCCGGCGGCAACAGGTTTTGCTTGACGCGTACAATGAGGCCCTGAGCCTCGAGGGCGGCGAGGGCCGCTAAAGTATCCGGGTTCTCCGCCGCTGTGAGCTCTTGGGCAACGTAGGGATAGATCAATGCTACCTGCTCGATCACCTGTTTCTCTGTCAGGGTCCGAGTGGATCGCGAAATTAACAGGGCGATCAGTGCGGGTAAAGCAAACAAGTGTAGAACGTTATTGCGGTACCATGTGAGCAAGGTAGCAGCACCAGATGAACAGCTAATCCACGCTTCCTCTTCTTCCGGGTCTCGATCGATAAAACCCAGCGCGCTCGCCTGACTGATGACGCGCTCGGCGCCGTCAGCATTTTCGGTCAGAATGCCATCACCAAAAAGCGTCAATGCGAGCGTTCGATAGCATTCAATCCGGTTAAACAGCGTGTGCTCTTGCAAGGTGAGGTGATTACGCCGAGTGATGGCGAGTGCAACCAGATTGACCGGATTTATGCTCGCTTGCTGGTTCGTGCGCCGCATAATCGTTTGACCGAGCAAAGCCAGCTGTTGGTCAGCTGATTGGTCACAGATGCTCGGCTGCTGCAGCCATTCGTCCAGTTTGATGGCCGGCGCAACGTTTACCTGAAGGCGGCCAAAGTTTTGACGAATAACCCGGATGTTGGTGAAGAGGTCCAGTAATCGCTCCTTTTTCTTCGTGCTGCCTCGCAGTTCGCTGAGGTAACTGCCACTCTCAATCACTTTTTCATAGCCGAAATAGATAGGCACAAAGGCTAGAGGTTTTGTCAAACCACGCCGCTGATTTTCCAGGCACAGTTTGAGTAAGCCGTACTTTGGTGCCAACAGTCGACCACTCCGGCTTCGGCCGCCCTCGGGAAAAAATTCCACACTGTGGCCGTTAGCGAGAACGCGATAGAGATATTCTTCGAAAACCGCCGTGTATAGCGGATCATCGCGAAAGCTGCGGCGCATAAAGAACGCCCCGCCTTGGCGCAGCAGCCGCCCTACGATCGGCATGTTGAGATTGTCGCCTGCGGCAATATGCGGCAGCATCATGCCGTTCACATACAGCGAGTAACTCAGTACCAGATAATCGATGTGGCTGCGGTGAGTTGGTACGTAAACAAGCGTGTGGGTCTCGTTTAAAGCTCGCAGCGCATCCAAGCCCTTTACGCTGACACCGTCATAAATTCGCCGCCAAAACCAAGTCAGAAAAATCAAAAAACTTCGAATGGTGCTGTAGGTCAAATCAGAAGCGATGGTTTTGGCCATCTTGAGGGCTTTTTGATTGAGCTTCGCCTGACTCCTATTGGCGTCGCCACGGCTCTTAACTTGCATGGCCTTCAGAGTTTTACGCACCCGCTTTGATCTGATGACGACCTGTAAAAACGTGCGGCGATGAGAGTGGTCAGGGCCGAGAGTGACGAACTCCATGGTCTTAAAGCGCATGCGCAGCAGCCTCGCGGCTCTGCGCACCGCGAATTCTGTGCCTTTTTGATGATTGGCCAGTTCATGCAGAGACACGGGTTTGCCGATACACAGGTGAACATCGCCACGGTTGAAAAATAGCCCCAGCAAGCGTTTAAAACCGGCCGTGGTAGAGCGCCTATCAGATGTCAGAGCTCGCAAGAAGCTATCTTTCGCAGACCAGTTGCGTCCCCAAAAAACGCAGACGGGAACGATCATCACATTGGCTTGGATACGCTTCGGCGCTTCGATCAGTTGGGTTAGCTGGCTTGGGACTTTGCGCATAGTGACTCTGCCGGCGAAGCCTTTAGCGAGCGCAATTAAACTTGTCGGCATTTTCCGAGCGTCGAATGAGAAAGATTCAAAAGGGGAATTGGGCCAATGGGTTTGTTCTTCGGCTTGTATCGATGCGATGGCTTTTTCGACAAGCAATGCATCGGCCAGTGATCGGCTGCGTTGCACATAGACGATGGTAGGGGAAGGCCGATTGCTCTGTGCTGGGTCGCCGGTGCGTCGCAGAAACCCGTCGCCGCTGAGGGTGGGCTGGATACCCGCCGTAACGATTCGGCGCCACAGCGCTCGATTCGATGAGTGAGGTTGATTACTGATGCTCATGATCCATATTCGGCCTCAGCATTTTAAAATAGGGGTTCCATCAAGGTTTGGGAATATCCCCCGTAAACAAGTCATCCTCAGACAATGCCTCGCCTTCACCGCCGCCGACTTCCCAAATGCCGTTGAGCTTTGCGCGTGTTAGCTCGCTGCTTTGCTCCTTGTTTGCGATAACGGTTGGTCTGATAAAAACCATCAGGTTGGTTTTTATTTGCCTCTTGCTCCTCGACTTGAACAGATTGCCAAGAACCGGAATGCTGCCCAAAACGGGTACTCGATTTTCGCTGTCATTGGCATTGTCTTGAAT
>JAAXKB010000011.1 GCA_012269545.1 Gammaproteobacteria bacterium
TTTTCCGCCGCCGCAGCCCCGGCGCTTCTTACAGTGCGCGACTGTCAAACCCGAAACTGGCAAAACCGAAGAACCGGGATGGCGCTCATCGCTCGTAAACCAATTCTCCCTGCAAGTAGGTTTGTGCCACATCAAGCGCCATTAATTCTTCCTTTGGCAGGGTCAGAATGTCAGCGGGCAAAACGATCATATCCGCGTATTTACCGGGCTCTAGAGATCCTTTGATATCCTCATCAAAATTGATGAACGCACTGGTCAGGGTATAGCCTCGCACGGCCTCTTCTATCGTGATCGCTTCATCCGGGCCGTAAACCGTGCCACTCATCCCCTTGCGCGTGGTCGCAGCGTACAGACCAACCATGGGACCAATGGGCAGAATATCGCTGGATAGCGCGACGGTAATGCCGGCATCCATCGGCGAGCGCAGCGGATTATTGTGGGCTAGGCGCCAGCCATCCAGATTCGCGGCATAGCGACCCTCAAGCGTGTAAGTGAAATTGGGCTGCTGAGTGATATGGATATTGTGTTCTGCCATTTTCGCCATGGTCTCCTGCGGCGGACGCATGGAAAAGTGATTCAGGTAATGCCGATGATCCTGTCGTGGGCTGCGTTGCAGCGTCTGGGTCAGCGTATCCACGACCAGAACGATAGCGGCATCGCCAATAGCGTGTATGCCCATCTGCAACCCCGCGTCGTGAATTTCATTGATCTGTCTGACCAGCTTGGCCTGGGCCATATTCAGATAGCCTCGGTACTCTGGTTTGTCCCGGTACGGCTTCAGAGTGTAGGCAGCAGGACCGGTAAAACCGCCATCCACAAATATTTTGATCGGCCCGATAGCCAGCCAGTCGTCGCCATCGCCAACTTCTTGTATCAGCGCCTTGACAGCCGCAGGGTCGTCCCATTCGAACTGAAGCTTCGCTCTCGGCAGGGGTACGGCGCGCTCAGCGTATACAGACTGCCAGCGGCGATAGTCCTCCGGAGTTTTTTGCGCATCGGTGATACTGGTAATGCCCTTGGCCAGCAAACTGTTGAGGTTTACCGCGAGACTGCGCCTCAGTTCAGCCTCTGTTGCAGGCGGCACCAACTGAAGAATGAGCCCGTGACGCTCGCGCACAATGCCAGTGGGCTCGCCCGTCGCATCACGTTCAATCACGCCGCCATCGGGATCTGGCGTTTTCGCATCAATGTTGGCGGCTTGCAGCGCCAGACTTGAAGCGACTGCGCTGTGAGCACCAGCCCGCGTAAGCACCACAGGGTTGTCCGGCGCGACGTCATCTAGGTCGTAACGCGAGGGTTTACGCTGCTCCACCAGCTCATCCTCAGACCAGCCGTATCCGGTGATCCATTCGCCTGATCCCAGCAGGGCAGCCTTGTCTCGCACCAGTGACTGGATCTCCACGATGGAGGAAACGTCAGTCAGATCGATATAACGTTGCGCATCCCCGGAGATATGCGTGTGGGAGTCAACGAATCCTGGCATGAGTGTTTGACCTGAAAGATCCACGGTCTTCTGCGCGCGGTAGCGGCTCATCAATTCTTCACCGCCGCTAGCGACTACTCTGCCGTCGGCCACTGCCAATACCGAGTGAATGCTAAAGGCGTCGTCCACGATCAATATCTGGCCGTTGTGAAAAAGTAAATCGACAGATTCGACATCGCCCGAATCGGCAGCGGACCCGGCTAGCTGGTCATCACATCCGGCACTCAAAAACAAAACAGCGGCCAGACTGGCGCTCATCACAGACGAAAATATAAATCTCATTGGAACCTCCAAAGGTGAAGGCGTCGCCGCTCTTCCACTATTCTTCTTTTTGCCAATCAACGCGCTAGGGCGTAGCGGGAAACTCAGCCAGTTTGCCCTGACAGGGTTTCATTCAAAAGTGCTGATGTTTGCTGCTTTGCATCAGCCTAACGGTTACACCAATCGCTATCACGCCGTCGGTTGGCGATAGAATGTCGTGTCCCGACAGGCGACTGACCCTAGCTGGCGGCAAATTTGGCACGCCACTACTCTTTGTGCGCTGGTTTCTTCGCCAGATCTGCCAAGAGCAGCGCGATCATCGTCTGCGTCTCAAGCACAAATGCGATGGCCTGCGCTAACCCGTCTTCTTGCTCAATGTCGCCTAGCCAACGGGATACGGAGGAAACCAAGCGACGAATGATCGCTAAGGTTTGACTCGTCATCAGGATCACACCAGAGGAGCACCAATGCATTAGCGCCTGTACCGCATGCTCTTATCTGGTCTGAGGAAACACTGCCACGTGGGAGTTTGGATTGAGCTCCCCATTGGGATCTACAAGGTGCCCGGCAGGGAAGGCAACCACGGTGGCGGGAAGCATCGTGTCCAGACACAAAAAATGATTGTTGTCGTTATCGCCCAGTTCCGCCAATGACGCAGGTGAGACATTGCTTGTCGAACCATCGGCATGCTGCAGCGTGACTCGATAAAGCCCGCGCTCGGTGTCACCCGGTTCTTCACCGTCCGGCAGTCTCACACCTCCTGTCCAGGTTACCCGCACCACCTGTTGCGTATCGCTTGGGCACGATGTACCGCGCCCGGACTGCGACCAAATCTCTCGAGAGACGACTTCTGCCCAAACAAGCGTTGGCCCAGCATCAAGCGCAATGACGTCGGTCTGAGCACCGCGGAAGTTCGCCGCCTCGCCATTCGCTGCATCAGACATCAAGTCATCTACCACCTGCACATGCACTGGCGGGTCATCGGTGGCGTCGCCAAACTCCCCAATCAACAGAACGGTTCTTGTCTCGCCGGGATCAAAAGCTGGCCTGAGCGTCACGCACATGGGCGTGCTGCTGTAACCCGACTGCCTGACAACACGAAAGTCTTCTGGTTGAAGTGTTGCAGGGTCTACTGTTTGCGACAGCACTACCGGCATGCCATCTTCTCCCGACGCGCCCAGACAAAGCCTATTCGCAACGAAGGGCAAGCCGTTATCCAATCCAAAGAATGCTGAGAGCAGACGCGGTGACGGATCAGCTGCGCCATCAACCATCAGCCGTTGAGACTCCGTTGACCCAAGTGCTGTGGGTATCTGGCTCAGTGCCGCCAAGGCAGCTATTGCGGTGCACGTTTTCATCATTCCAATCAACTTGAACCTCTCGAGCATAAACGTTGGGTTATTGATACAGGCCTCCCTACATTGATCAAGTGCTATAGCACCGCAGACTCATTTTGTCTGCTTTATCGGCCAGCATACCCGCAAATTCCGATAAACATTGCCCCACGAGAGCGCGCCTGCGCTAAACCGAAGGACTGCGAGCTGCACTTTTGACAAACTCTAGCGACTTGGCCGCGAGCACCAATAGACCTATGTTGAGCGGATCAAGTCGATGATGACCTGCGCCACCTGATCAGGAGCGCCTTCCTGAACAAAGTGACCTCCGCCCTTGATGGTGGTGTGAGGCAGCCCCTTGGTGCCGGGCACTTTTTTCAGGAATTCGATTTCGCCACCCTTCGTTACCGGATCGTTATCGGCGAAGGCACAAAGGAAGGGTTTTTCAAAGCTCTCGAAAAACTCCCAAGCCTTGCGCTGCTCTTCGAGCCAAGGAGACGTCGGCAGTGTGGGAACCTGACTGGGCATCGCCCGAGGCCCCATCTTGTAGCTCGGGTCCGGGAAGGGAGCCTCGTAGGCGATCGCAATGGGCGTTGGCAAGGGCGACGTCATGCCAAGCTTGTTCAGCAGCAGCTTGAGCAGCTGCACGGGCAGTGCCGGAGGCGCAAGCATCATGGACATCATAAAACCTATAGGCAAATCGACGGTCTCCCAGCACCACTTTTGCCAATAGGCGAATTTACTCGCGGGGTGAGCACCTTCACGCATACCGCTAATCGCTTTTTGCATTTGCGGCAGGCTGGGCGTCGGTGCATCCGCGCGGAAAGCCTCTACGGCGGCTACCACCTCACGCGGCACATCGGGATTATACGGCAGTCCCGTGTTGGAGACGACCACACGGTCAAAGCGTTCCGGGTAATTCACCACCAAACGCAGGCCGATCAAACCACCCCAGTCCTGACCGAAAAAGGTGATGCCGGAAAAATCATTTGCTTCCAGCCAATCGCCCATCCACTGAACCTGACGTTGATAACTGTAATCTTCTCTTGCCGCAGGTTTATCGGATCTGCCATAACCCACCAAGTCAGGAGCGATCACGCGCATGCCCGCAGCGGTCAGATGGGGAATGACGTGCCGATACAAATAACTCCAAACCGGCTGGCCGTGCATACACAACACGACAGGACCCTCTATCGGGCCCTCGTCCAGATGATGAATCCGAAGGTCAGTGCCGTCGTGTGTTTGTATGGTGGTGTAATGCGGCGCGAATGGATAATCGACCAAACCTTCAAAGCGCTCGTCCGGGGTTCTCAGTATCTGCATTGCAGGACCTCCTCATTTAATGCTTTACATTATATAGAGCGGGTTTGTCCCTGAGAAGCCAGAATGCTGGCGGAAACGAGTTCAAGGCGGAGCATATGGCAGCTGGAGTTGGCACCGTTACTCTGCAGGTTAAACAAGCTTTGCTGCGGTCTCACGATTCAACAGCGCATGCTCCTGGCAACTGAGAATAAGCTGTATTTTTCGCGTTTACCGCCCAGATTCAGTGCGAACAGGACCGTATACGCACTTTTTCACACCATCCATGGTAACACCGAGTTGCTTGCTGCTATTGGTCGAACACGTCATTCAGAAACTTGAGCATGACATCCAGCGCCTGCGGCGCATTGTCCGCAAAACTCACGCCCAACAGAGAATTCGATCCGGAATCGAGGAAAGCGTGTCCTCTGCCCTCATGCTCCCAGTACTGAGCAGACTGTCCGGCTGCAATCAGCGCCGCCTGATAATCCTGCACGGATGCTGGAGTAGTCACCGGATCCTCACTGCCGACAGTAAGTAGTTGCGGCGGCAGCAGGCGCTCGGTTGCAGCAGGTATGTTGTGAGCTGGCGACACCCCATCATAGAGCTCAGGATGACTTTGCACACTGTAGTCGCTGCCAAACACACCGCGAGGCATCGCGCCGCCAAAATACCAAAAGGGATTTTTCCACGACTCGAAACCGCTGCCGGCGCGACCAGAGAGATCAAAGACTCCGTAGCTCAGTATCGCAGCCTGCACAGCCAAACCGTTTTCAGCAGCGATTTGTTCGGCGGTGGTGCCAGCGGGCAAGTATGATGGCTGAAACGCCAGCTTGTCCCGAGAATAGCGGTTGCTACTGAGGTTGGAGCCGAGATTGACCACTGCAGCGGCCAAGTGAGCACCGGCACTGTCTCCGGTTAGTGCGCGACCCGCCGGGGATCGCCGCCGTAACGCGCAATATTTTTTTGACCCAAAGCACCGCACCAAACGCGTCGTTGACGATTTCGTTCAACGTAACGGTGTTGCCCTGATCACCTAACAAGCGATCATCGACATTACAGACAACGTATTCGCCGTTGCTGACCATGTATTTGGCAGCCTGCTCCATGATGGACTTGTCGTTAATCAACCAGCCACCGCCATGAAAAATGACCAGCACCGGAAAAGACGCCTTACCCGACCGAGGCGTGTATATATCCATACCCAGATCAAATCCTTCCGGGGCAGACCAATGCACATTTGAGGCGACGGTATAACGACTGGGGTCGTTGTGAGTCAGTGGCTCCTCTGGCGCCGCACAGCCCACAAGTAAAACCGCAGCCCAGCACATGCCGAAGTTCCTCAAAACTGTCATTCATCCGCTCCGATCCATTACCGAGGCTAGGGCCTGACCCGAGCAACGTCAGGTCGACCTGCCGGTCAAATAGACTCGTTAGAGGCGCCTAGTCTTTCGCCTTTGGCTGTCCGGAAACGAGGCCCTCCCGACCGATACCCACTGGTGCACTCACGCCGCCTGCCCGCGCCTTACCGACCACGTCTCTGAGCGTATAGGAGGCGTTAAGCTCGTCAGCACCAGAGTTTGCGTTCAGTTCGCCAACGCGATGATAGTTGCCGGCATCTGCGGCCAAACGAAATTCCACCAAGGCCCCGGCCGCTTCATCCGGCATACCCTGCGCGCCAAATCCGTGCCCCTCGTTGGTCTGAGTACCGGTTGTCGCCTGATAACCCATACGATGCAGCAGTTTCGCGCTGGCGCGCTGCAGCACCTCGGGTCGTACCGATAACATCCAGTTTTCCTGCTGCCGCATCCAAGGTTTTTGCATGCCGTTGAGCATGACGATTCTCGGTTCATCCGTATGATTGATGCCCGTGCCGTGCAGCAATCTGCCATCGGTAATCACCATGGTTCCGGCTTTTGCATCCAAGTTGATCGCCGGTGGCAGCTTGCCGACAGGTTTACCCTCGCGTACCGCATCGGAGAGCGCCACGTGACTGCCGGGTATTAGCAGCGTGCCTCCAGTTGTTTCATCGATGTCAGTAATCGGAGTCAGGATATTCACCGACATCGGGCTGCGGGAATCCAGTGCATTTCCTTGGTCTTGATGCAGCGCTTGGGGCACACCGCCTTGCAGAGAGATGGCAGCAATCAGCGATGTACAAATCCAACCCGGCCCCAGTGCTTCGGTCACCAATTGTTCAACCAACGGGCCACCTTGAGCAATGTCTGGATGTTGCTCTACAAACAGCTCGAAACAGCGTCCCTTGTTTACGCAGCAATTGATGTTTTGGCCGCTCGGCGTGCGCTGGGCAATGCCTGCGAGCCTCTCACCCTCGGCTTGCTCCAGCACACGATTACGCATGATCTTGATCTGATCTGCCGACAGGGCATCCTCGACTTTGCAGTAACCCCAGCGGAGCAGATCGGTACGCAGCCGATCAATGTCCTTGCTCGGCTGAGGCAGATCCTGATCACGCCAATAGGTATGCTTTGCTCCAATCGTCGTGTCGTAATACGAACCCGGCTTGAACTCCCAGTTGCCCCACTCACTTCTGCGCTGGGGTGACACAAAGTAAATCTCAGGATTGTTTGCCAACAGCGATGCCATAGGTTCCTTGGAGCGAGTCTGGTCACGATAGATTTGTCGGTCTGGCGAAGATTGTTGGGCAATAAAGCTGGGATCGAATTCCTGCGGTATGTTATTCATTCGCGAAAGTCCTTTGTCAATTTGGCGCTGCCGTGGGCGGACGCTTGATACACTCGTTACGTTGAGGCTTTGGGGTTCTTGAATCGATTACTCTGATTCTCGCCGCCTCTGGGTTCCAAGCATTCGAAATCTTTTTCGATTGACAGCACCAAAGAGCCCGTGGCGAGCGAGAGCGTTTCGTAGATACCGACCTGCGTCTCATCACCGGCCCAAGCCGCAGCGGCCCCAACAGAAATAACAACTCGGATGACGCCGTCACGAAAGTCCACGCTGCAAGGAGCCTCGGCTGGCTCCAAGACGTAGCGAAACGTACCTCCGCCCGGGAAATACGTCGCGCGCCCTACCTGACGGCCAGCACCGATTTGATCCACTTCCGCCCGGTCCAATCGCAGTCGTATCGTGTTGTCCAATATCCTTATTTTCATGACCAGCTGGGTTTAGCCTCCCGTCTTAGCAGCGGCACGATGATCATCATTAGGAAACGCTGTTTCATCGGCTTTGCCTGTTTGATTGTTCACGAACACACAATTAGCAAAACGCGCGCACAGGGGCGAGCCCGCAGTTCCAAGCGTTTGCGAGCGATGGATAGCCATCGGATCACGAAGCCGCATGCTCCTCAACCGCTGCATCCGACCGCCAGTCGCTGGATTGTGTGCGATGCAATTGAGCTGGCTGCTCGGCTTTTTCGAGCTTGCCCGGAAAACCTTTGAAATGCGGCACACCCTGCTCATGATCAAGCCATTCGTCTTCGTCAGAGCACAGCACGGCATCCGAGGAGATAAAGGCACCGGCCAGATCAACCTCACCACGCAATTCTGGGTACCACCAACCGTGGGGCACGCGGATATGACCCTCCTTCATTGTGTCGTGCACGGCGACTTGTGCGAGCACCGCGCCTTGGGGCGTGGAAAGCTTCGCCCAATCGCCGTCCACAAAACCCTCTTTTTGCGCATCTGCTGGATGTAAAAACACGTTGGGCGCAGGCATGCGACGACGCAGGGATTCGATATTTCGCTGACCCGTCTGGAAGAAAGGATCTTCCCGAACGCCGGTAAACACCAAATAGGGGAACTCATCCGGCTGGACGGGTAGTTCGCGGTAATAAGGCAGGGGATCAAAACCCAGATCCGCCAGCACGCTAGAAGCTAGCTCAACTTTGCCCGATGGCGTGGCAAAACCTTTTTGAAGGTATTTGCGAAATTTGGGCTGGGGCACTTCCATGTAGGCTGCACTCTCAAACTCGGCAAATGTTCGCCCGCCTCTGGACAATCGATAATCCAGGATGTCCTCCAACGAACCCCATGGGAACTCGTCGCCGAACCCCATACGATGCGCCAGGTCGGTCCAGAACTGGAAGGTGCTACTCGCCTCTTTCGGCGCGTCGACTACCTTTTGCGAAAGGGCTAATCGTGTGCCCCAAGACCACCCGTCTGCAACATGATTCCGCTCCGAAAAGACATCGCCGGGCAACACGTAGTCCGCCAGCATCGCGGTCGGCGTCATGAAAATCTCGTGGGACACAATGAGCTCTTGATTCTGCAGGGCCTGATAAATCTGGTGCTGATTCGCATAGCTCAACAGCGCGTTATTGCCCAGACAGAAGAACGCTTTAATTGGATAGGGATCTTCCAATGCCATGGCGCGAAAAACATTGGTCGGGTTTGCCATATGGCAGCCCATCACAAGATCTGCGTAGGGGAAACCCCAAGTTCGCTGGGTAGGTTCTTTCAACATTTCAGCAACGCGATACGTGAATACCGGGTGATCGTGAAAACCCAGCTGCTTTTCTTTTTGCCCTTCAGGCAGGCGTTCGTGAAGACCCAGCTCAGATTCCGGAATATAGGATTCGGAGAACCCCCCCAACATTTCGCCACCAGCCACATCCAGATTGCCGGTCACTGCACGCAGAATGGAATGCAATCTGATCGCGGAAGTTGATGACAGTTGCTGATCCGTAATCGGCGTCCAGGGAATCACCGCGCCATTAGCATTAGCGTACATCCGCGCTGCAGCAGCAATGTCCTCTTCTGCAACACCAGTAATGTCGGCGACCCGCGCTAAGGGATACTCATCGACACGCTGCTTTAGCTCGTCAAAACCAACGCACCAGTCTCGAACGAATACCTCGTCATACAGACCCTCGTCAAAAATCACTTTGAGCCAGCCCAAACACATCGCAGCATCCGTACCGGCTTTCAAACGCAAGTGGATGTCCGCATTTTCAGCCTGATCCGAAACGCGAGGATCGAGAACGATCAACTTTGCGCCTCGGGCTCGCGCTGCGCGTATGGCATTGTAGATGGGCGTCCAAGAGTGCTTACGAGGATTATGGCCAAACAATACGATGCAGTTCGCGGCCCCGAAATCCGGCTGGGGAAACCACCCATAGGTCAGCCGGTTGACTGCTGCCGTATTGCCCGCGCACAACGCAACACCGCTGATCCAGTTTGGCGAACCCAGCAGATTCATGAAGCGCCGGTCAAGGCTGTGCGTGGTTTGCGTATTCCAACCAGACGTGGAGACGGCTAGGGACTCCGGCCCGTATTTCGCGGTAATCGAACCGAGCTTTTCGGCGATCTCGTCCATTGCTTGTTTGTAGGAAATCTCCTCCCATTGATCCTCACCGCGTTCGCCAACGCGCTTTAGCGGTTTGGTCAAGCGATCTTCGTGATTGTGAATCAGCGGTACAGCAGTTCCCTTATAGCAAATGTTAGGGGCTAATGCCGGATTGTCGTGAGCAACGACGCGAGTCACCTTGCCGTCCTCTGCCGCCGACCGCAGCTGACAGCCAATATCGCAGACCGTGCACACCGAATACTTTGTTTTCATTGATGTCATCGTTTTCCCCAGAAAAACAACTGTGCTTTGATACTAAACATAAATTGAAAAAATAGGAGCACCTTTCACTCAAACCCCGACGCTCAAAACCAAAACAATCTTGCCTCAATGTCCAAGCCGGGGCTGATTTGTCTGCGCACATTTTCGCTCTGGCTTTTGTAGCATCTCGCTCCTTCATAACGGACCGCAGTGATGACCAAAGACCTTAAGGCAGAGCACTGTCAGCACCCCAACTGGCTCGTCGCCGACTTGCGTTCGGACCACGCCGGCGAACTCGGTGCCGTAATGATCTACCAAGGCATACTGGCGGTGACCTCACAGCCCAGTCTCCGAGCCTTCGCAGAAGAACACCTCGCCACCGAGCGGCAACATTTGCAGATCATGGCGTCGCTGCTGAGCAAATCGAGGCGCTCGCGATTACAGTGGCCCTGGCGCGCAGCTGGCTGGCTAATCGGCGCGCTGCCTGCGCTGATCAGTGCACGGTGGGTTTACGCTACTATCTACACCGTTGAAACATTCGTCGACACGCACTACGAACAGCAAATCACTCGACTGAAATCCGAACTGCCGGCCAGCCCGATTATCGGGATTCTTGAGCAGTGCCGTGCTGATGAGCTCATCCACCAAAAGGACGCCGCAGCGCGAATGGAAGACAGGCTATCGCACGCGTTGACGCTTTGGCTGCGGGCTGTTGATCTGGGATCTCGGGCGGCGGTGTTGGTTGCGAGAAGAATTTGATTGCGATGCCAGCATCCGGAGCAGGACCGATTTAGTCCGAGAAATCTCCGACCATCAAACAGGGCTCGCTCAATCGCCGTCGAACATCTGTAGAGAGTCGCCCGAGTCAACACAGAAAATCTGTTTGACGTGAAAACGTCCTCAGAACGCACGTTTAGGGCAAATTTCCACTAAGTCTCCATTTTTTAAACGGGCTGTCATGGAGAGCTTTTAACCGCGAAATTTTAGTCAAAATTTGGACAGAAAAAAGATCCTTGTTTTTATCCAATAAAAACAATGGTTTATAGGTATTTTCTTATTTCAGCCTTGCTCAAAATCAACCCTGTTCGAGCCGGATCGATTCAAAAAACGAAAAAAGTTCGGCTATCAACTTTCACGGCACATTCATTTTCTTCTGCCTACCCTTGTTTGGTTATTAGCAAGCCGAGTTTTCCAGCGAGTCGCTGGCTCGGAGCTTGGTAAAAACATCAGTTTTCCCGCAGTCGAGTAGTAAGAATCGACACATGTAAGGAAGGAGCAGTTGACTGACGTTCGTGACACTCCGTTGAATCGCTTCTCGGCCGCAGCCTAGCGCTGCTTCTCGAGATGAAGAGGATTCATGAGGTTTACGAAAGCGGGTGCGTCGGGCAATTGATAACTTAACGTTAAGGAGAGAGGAATGGATCTGAAAGCAGATGATTACGTTGGAGTGACATTCTGGATCATTTCCGCGGCCATGGTTGCCGCAACCTACTTTTTCACAGTGGAACGCGATCGCGCGGTCGGCAAGTGGAAAACATCATTGACCGTCGCCGCCATGGTGACCGGTATCGCAGCAATTCACTACTTCTACATGAGAGGTGTGTGGGTTAACACTGGCGAGAGCCCCTTAGTATTCCGATACGTAGACTGGCTATTGACGGTTCCTTTGCAGATCATTGAGTTCTACTTGATTCTTGCTGCAATCGCTGTTGTTCGGGCCGCTCTGTTCTGGAAACTCATGATCGCATCACTCGTGATGTTGGTGTTTGGATTCCTTGGAGAACTGGGTGCAATGAGCTATTGGCCTGCATTTGCCATCGGGATGGCGGGCTGGTTGTACATCATCTACGAAATCTTCGCGGGTGAGGCGAGCCAGATCAGTGCTGCAAATGGCACAGCGGCAAGCCAGACGGCGTTCAATGCGTTACGCCTGATCGTGACCGTTGGCTGGGCAATCTATCCAATCGGCTACATCCTTGGAGCCGGTGAGGGTGGCGCTGCCGGCCTCAACCTGATCTACAACTTGGCGGACTTTGTTAACAAGATCGCTTTCGGTGTAGTGATTTGGGTCGCTGCTACGTCTTCTTCCGAGAACGCGTAACAGACTCAGTCTTGGTGGGTGGGCGTTTTTCGCCCCACCCATCAAGCCTGTCAAGCTCCCGAGGAGCGCAACAACTTTCACCTTCACTCTATCGCGGGGAAGCTATGCAGGATCACCTTCTAGCCACTGCCCTTGAGCAAACCATTCATCGCTATGGCGAAGACGCCGGCGCACTGGCTCAAGCAGCCCGACACCATTTATCCAGTCCGGGCAAGCGCACTCGTTCTAAACTGCTTTTTGCCGCAACCCCCAAGACACAGAATTTCAAAGCACTCGTGCATGCTGCTGCTGCAGTTGAACTGATTCACGAAGCTTCCATCGTGCATGACGATATTCAAGACCAGACCGAACGCCGACGCGGCATGCCAACGGTCTGGCGTCAACACGGTGCCAACGCAGCTCTGCTGCTTGGCGACCATCTGGTTGCAGCGGCCTTTCGTGCTGTGGCCGAAGCCGAACAGATCGATTCCATAAGAGGCCCGCTGACCTTGGCGTTGTCTCAGTCGGTCAGCCGCGCCGCTTCAGGCCAACACCTACAGCTGACAAACGCAGCCCAAGGCGAATTTAAAGCGTTCTATACGGAGATCGCGATTAACAAAACTGGGGCATTGATTGCATTACCCCTGCAGTTTGCCGCCCTGTTTAATGGCTCTGAAAACCATGACACGTCATCGGCTCGACGCTGCGGCGAGCAGCTGGGTCTGGCCTACCAAATTCTTGATGACCTAAAACCCTATGCAGCATCGGAACACCTTGCTGCTGACGAAGACTTACAGAACCGGGTAATTACCGCTCCGGTGGCAGCGAGTAGCATGCTGTTTCCTAAGGTTGACCCTTTTTACGCGCTCATAAACCGCGCCGACCTAAGATCACAGGCCCTACGTCAATGCCATAAATGGCTCGATAGCGCCTTGGCCCGCGCCCGTCACGAGGCCACATTCCTGACGGCGCATAGCGCATCAGTGGTAGAGGGTTTCATTGCTCGGCAACTCACCATCAAGCCAATCCGTGAAAACCGATCAACTCCGACCTTCCGCCCTTGGCAGAAGCAATCAGCGGTAAGCGTCGAAGCCGTATGAGCGAGCACGTCATTGTAGTCGGCAGCGGATTCGGCGGTCTCGCCAGTGCTCTGCGTGCTCGAAAACTGGGCTTCGATGTGACCGTTATCGAACGCCTTGAGCAGTTGGGAGGTCGCGCTCAAACCTTTAATCGAGATGGCTTTGTTTTCGACGCTGGTCCAACGGTCATTACGGCACCTTTTTTGTTTGATGAACTGTTCGAACTGTTTGATCGACATATTGAGGATTACGTCGAAATACTGCCGGTATCACCTTGGTATCGATATGAGTTTAATGACGGCTCACATTTAAACTATGGCGGCACCGTAGAAGACACGCTTAAAGAAATCGAGCGCATCAATCCAGAGGATGTTGAGGGCTACAAAAAGCTGCTCGCCCATTCAGAGCAGATCTTCGACGTGGGCTTCAGCCAACTGGCCCACGTACCCTTTAACAAGTTTTGGTTCATGCTCAAACAAGTGCCCGATCTGATTCGGCTCGGCTGCTATCGAACCGTTTGGCAATTCACCAAACGCTATCTCAAAGACGAAAGGCTGCGCAGAGCATTTAGCATCCAGCCTCTACTGGTGGGCGGCAACCCGTTTTCCACCACCAGCATCTATTCGCTGATTCACTACTTGGAGCGGCGCTGGGGGGTGCACTTTCCTCGCGGCGGCACAGGCGCGCTCGTTCAGGCGCTCGGTAAGCTCATGACCGAGCAAGGCATTGATATTCGTCTCGGGCAGAGTGTTGCCCAAATTCAAATTGCAGACGGTCGTGCCACGGGTGTCACCTTGGAGGACGGGACTTTTTTAGCCGCTGACCGAGTGATCTGCAATGGCGATCCAGCCTATACCTACAAAAACTTGATCGCTTCGACATATCGTAAAACCTGGACCGACAGACGCATTGATCGGCTCAAGTACTCCATGGGACTTTACGTTCTATACTTCGGCACTGACCGAACATACGACGATGTCGAGCACCACACGATCATATTTGGCGACACGTATCAGGAGTTGCTGCAGCGGATCTTCGACGGCGGCGAGGTCGGCAACGATCTGAGCCTGTATTTGCATCGACCCACCGCTACGGATCCTGCGCTAGCTCCTGACGGAAAGGACGCCTTCTATGTACTGGCACCGGTGCCTAATTTACAGCGAGGCGACTGGGCTGACGTTAAACACCAGGTGAAAGAGCGAGTGTTGGATATTTTAGAGAGCGGAGTTTTACCCGGCGTCAGAAATCATCTGGAGGTCTGCTTTGACTTCGATCCAACGGACTTCGCGCAACAATACCAATCTCAGTGGGGGGCTGGTTTTTCCATTGCGCCCATCTTCGCCCAGTCCGCATTCTTTCGCTTTCACAATCGGGCAGAAGATTTCGACAACCTATATTTTGTTGGCGCGGGTACTCATCCGGGGGCCGGCGTACCTGGCGTACTCAGCTCAGCCAAGGTGATTGAGCACCTGCTGCTTGAGGATTGTCCGGCAACATCACAGGCACTGCCATGTCCAAATTAAGCCGACACCAGCAGTTGAATCAGGCGAAGGCGACTTTCACTGCCAATGCCAAAACCTTTGCGCTGGCGGCGAAATTTTTGCCCAAGGAACGGTACGAGGCGGTTGCTAGGCTGTACGCGTTCTGCCGCAAGCTGGATGATCTTGCTGACGCCGCACCAGCGGGTGTAAACCATGGCGAACTCGTGCGTATTCGACAGGAAATCTGCGCCGGCAAAAGCCGAGACCCAAGTATCAGCGACATGCTCAGCTTGCAGCGAGACTTTGAAATCCCCACTACCTTGCTGCTGGATTTCATCGATACCTTGATCGAAGACCAGTACCCTCGGGCGCTGGGGAATGTAGACGAACTGGTCCAATTTGCTTACGGCGTCGCCTCCACCGTTGGTCTGATGATGTGCCACGTCTTTGGCGTTCGCGACAGCAGGGCCCTGCCCTTTGCGGTAGATCTAGGCTTAGCAATGCAAATGACCAATATAGCCCGAGACATTTTGGAAGACGCCCAGCGCAACCGAGTCTATGTGCCGGCCGATCTACTGCCTGCGCCAATCACCTGTGAGGGCTTGGTTCGAGGGGACGAAGCTCAGCGCGCAAGTGCCTATCAGGGAGCTCTGAATCTCCTCGCGGTTGCCGACGAGTACTACGCCAGCGCCGCCCTCGGTTACGGCTATCTTCCGCGGACGGTTCGACAAGCCATAAAAGTAGCGGCTCGGCTCTATCAAGCCATTGGTGAGAAAGTGGCAGAGAACGAGGCAACCTACTGGGAACGTCGCACGGTGGTTTCCTCCGAGCGCAAATGTCTGTTGATCACCGAGTTGTTGCTAAAGCGGATGCGAGATGGTTCCAGCACCTTGCTGATCGGCAAGTTCGCTCACCGCGAGCAGTTGCATCAGGCACTTGATCGCCGACGTTTTTCTGCCTGATCTGCAACGGTGAGCGATGCCACTGATTTTGATCTAATTATTCTGGGCGGCGGCATGACCGGCCTGACACTTGGTTACCATCTGAGCCGTAGTAATGTCCTGCACGCAGAAAACGAGCAGCGAACGCTGATTCTGGAGCCCCGCAACAACTATACCCGCGACAAAACATGGTGCTACTGGCAGCATGGAGCAACCCCTTTCGATGAAGCCATCAGCCATAAATGGCACCGCTGGACGATCAGCTGCAACGGGCAAACACATGTGAGCGAAAGTGCCACCACGCCCTACGTCAGGGTGGACAGCGCCAAATTTTATGAGATTGGCCAGGCAGCGATCGCCGGATCCGACAGCGTAACCTTGCGTCTGCGTGACAGCGCGACAAAGGTTCTACCCAGCAAAAATGGGGTATCTGTACACAGCCAGAGAGAGGCATTTCAAACCTGCAGGGTGTTCGATACGCGGCCAACGCCAATTCCTAAGGGCGTATTGCTACAGCACTTCGTCGGATGGGAGATCGAGACAGAAGTCGACGTATTTGATCCTTCAACCGTGACCTTGATGGACTTCGCACTCGAAGCCGAGGACATCCATTTCTTCTATGTCCTGCCCCTCAGCACGCGGCGAGCCTTAATTGAAACCACCCATTTTTCAACTCAAGTTTTGGATGAAACGACTTACGCGGCGGAAATCACAGATTACTTGCAGCAACGCTTCGGACTGAGTCAATGGCGGATAAAGCATCAGGAAAAGGGCGTTATACCAATGCCCCGGCAAGCCCCGGATCTGTCTGACCGACCGCACAGCCGCATTGTCCCCCTAGGCTTGCACAGCGACACCGTCAAACCCTCCACCGGATACTGCTATCCCCATGCACAAGTTCAGGCCCGCCGCCAAGTCGAGGCGTTGTTCAGTTACCCCGGCTCTCACGCCATCGCCGCAAGATCGCGACTGAGCAGATGGTTTGATGCGGTATTTATCCGTTTTCTTGAACAACACCCGCAGCGCGCTGGTGAGATATTCTTGCGCCTTTTCAAGCAAGTCCCCAGCGATGCTTTGACGCGTTTTTTGAGCGACGAAGCAAAACCAGCCGACTACGTTCGAGTCATGCTGGCACTACCCAAGAGCACCTTTATCCTGCAGGCCGTGCGACATGCTTGGGACTCTTAAACCTTTTTCGCTTTTTCTCAGTGGCAGTGCGTTAGTCGTGTTGCTGGCGACCTTGATTGGCAACACGCATCCCGCATTTTTGGTGCTGCTGTGTCTCGTCATATTGCTTGCCGGGCTGCCTCATGGCGCGTTTGACTACTACATTTTATCGGCCCGCTACGCAGGCCCCCACCTCGCCCTTGCCCTAGTCATCTACCTTGGCTTGACCGGATTGACAGTTGTACTGTGGTGGCTGCTACCGCTGTGGTTTCTAGGCGGCTTCCTCGCCTATTCTGCCTATCACTTCGGCGACTCAGACTGGGCAGATCACGGAACCCTGCGGAAATGGGCTTGGGGATTATCGCTTGTTGGGCTGCCTTGCTTATTAACACCGCAGGCAGTACAGCCGCTGTTTGCCGTGATCGCGGGACTCACCGAGGTCTCGCTGCTCACCAAGGTCACAGGGCTCTTATCGATTCCGGCGACAGTCCTGTGCTGCATCCCTCATCGGACGTCTGAGAGAAGCCGCTACAATCCCATACCAATTCTTCTGCTGAGCTACGGTGTTATGTGTGTGACTGCCGGGCCGCTGGCTGCATTTGGCTGCTACTTCGCCTGTTTGCACAGCCCATTTCACCTCTCGCGTTGGCGACGCCGGATCGAGCACGCCTCCATGCGCGGCGTTCACGTTCTGAGCGCACTCGTTTTGCTTTGTCTCGTTGGGCTTGTATGGTGGTTTCCGGTGGCCGGGCCCGCTGATCTGAGCAGCACCCTAGACGGCTCCGCCCTGCGTTATACGTTTCTTGCCTTGGCCGCTTTAACGGTGCCTCACATGACCTTATTGTTTTTGATGCGGCGCTAGCTGGACCTAGAATCCAAGCGGAACACGCCAAAGGCATCCTGACTTTCGTCAACAGAGGGAAATCCCGCGACGATGTCGGGATAATCCGGCCGATACTTATCCGTATACGCTTCGATGATTGCCGTAAAACCAGTGGTAACCGGTGTTGCATTCAGCGAGTACCTGCGGTCTTTAAGACGCATTTCCACAGGCGCACCTTGGCCTATGCGCTTTACCCAGCCGCTATCCTTGCTGCCGACAACATACAACTGGCCTTCTACCTGAACCACCCAGATGATCACCACCCGTGGCAAGACGCCCGGCACCCTGAGCGAGATCTCATCCACCTGTGACGTATCAGCCCAAACGGCTGGAGTCGGTGTGGACTTGCCACCAATAAAAAACCCCGGCAGCGGTCCAATGGGTGTGACAAAAACCAGTATCAATGCGGTGGCGAAAAGTACGGTCATTAGGCGCTTGAGTCGTTTCATGAAAACCCTCCGCTGATTTCCTATGGTTAAACTGCGAGCCCGTTTGCCATTGTCTCGCGAAACACCCAGATTTCCCACTCAGTCCTGCATGCCGACACGCAAACCGGGACACATGAGAAAACCTTGACTCCAACATCGCCTCTAACTCAACCTCTGTCTGTTGTTTTAGCAAGTAATCAATCATGACCAACGGCACCTATTCGTCCGCCAACTGGAATCAACCACCGCACAACCGACACAGCTTTCAGCATATATCGTCATTATTCTCTACTCAGACGGTTCATCGGGGCACGGAGCCCGCAGCAGCGTTTGAATACGCACTAGAGGACCTGACCCGACTGCCTTATCCAGTGTCGAAAGGTAAGACCGAACCGCTGCAGCATTTCCTCGACAGCAGTTTTACCGACGCATTTTTGGTACTCAAAGAGGGGGTCATCGTCACCGAGGAATATCGCAACAACATGCAGGACAGCACGCTGCACTTGCTGAACTCCGTGTCTAAGTCATTTGTCGGCATGCTTGCGGGCGTTGCTGTTGAGAAGGGCCTGTTAGATACCAGCAAGTATGTATGCGATTACTTACCCGAGCTCGCGGACACCGCATTCCGCGAAACGACGGTACAGCACGCGCTGGACATGACCGCCGCAGTTGCCTATTCCGAAGACTACGACAAGCCCACTGACGATTTTTGGCACGAAGCCGCCGTGGTCGGTTGGCGGCCCGATCTGCGAACGGATACATCACCGGGATCTCTCATTGAGTACTGCAAAGAACGCGGCCAAACCGAGCAATACGAAGGCGAACATTTTCACTACCGAACGGTACTGACCAACCTATGTACCGCAGTGATCGAGCGCGCTGCCAACACTCCTTTCTGTGAATACTTTGCGCAGCGACTCTGGCAACCGCTAGGCCCGGAGCAAGATGCCAGCGTCGTCGCAGATCCCCAGGGCCTTCCTTACATGGGTGCCGGAATGAGCGCCTGCGCGCGCGACTTGGCGCGATTTGGCGAAATGCTGAGAAATGACGGTTTCTACAACGGCCGGCAAATCCTTCCTGCAAGCTGGGTGCACGATACGCGGCTGGGGAATGATCGTCTGCGTGAATTATTCGCTAACAGTGACTATCGCGGCCTGCTACCCAATGGCCACTACCGCAATCAAGTGTGGGCAGACCGCGTATCCGATGAACTCATGTGCATCGGTATTCACGGCCAAATCATTTACATCAACCGCGCCAAGCAACTGGTCTGCGTCAAACTGTCATCCCACCCGTACCCGACAGACCTCGCGCTCTATGGTGCAACCTACCGGGCCCTACGCGCCCTTGCTGCGCAGCTCTGAATGACGCGCCCTGACACCACATCTGCCGAAGTCATCGTCATAGGCGGTGGCATCATCGGATGCTCCATTGCCTACCATCTGACCCAGCTTGGCGTTTCTGATGTCGTCGTTCTGGAACGCAAAAAACTGACTAGCGGCACGACCTGGCATGCCGCAGGGCTCGTTGCACAACTAAGGGCTTCGCAAAACATGACGCGCCTGGCTCGCTACTCGGTGGAGCTGTTTGCCGACCTTGCGCGCCAAACTGGGCAAGAGACCGGCTATCAAACAACCGGCTCCATGACCGTGGCGCTGCACGCTGAACGGCTTGAGGAACTGAAACGCCAAGCTACGATGGCAAACGCCTTTGGTGTGCAATGCGAACTGATCGGTCCAGAGCATATCCATCAACACTGGCCTGGCATCGAAACCCGCGACGTCTTTGGAGGGGTACTGCTGCCTGGGGACGGTCAAACCAACCCCGTGGACACTACCCTTGCGCTGGCCAAGGGCGCGCGTCAAGGCGGAGCCCGAATTTTTGAAGACACCAAGGTCGATCGCCTCGCCATAAAACACAACGCTGTGATCGGTGTGTACCTCGACGATGGCACCCTCATCACGGGTAAGCAGGTCGTTTTGGCTGCGGGTATGTGGTCTCGAGTCTTCGCTGCGCAGCATAATATCCATTTGCCACTGCACGCCGCAGAGCACTTTTACTTGGTCACTGAGCCATTGGATACGTTCACTAAAATGCGCCCGACGCTGCGAGTTCCGGATGAGCAGGTTTATTACAAATACGATGCAGGCAAACTACTCTTGGGCTGTTTCGAACTAAACGCCAAGCCTTGGGGCATGGACGGAATTCCAGAGGATTTTTGTTTCGATGCGCTGCCAGACGACTTCGCCCACTTCGAGCCTTTACTGGATAAGGCCATTGCACGTTTCCCAAAACTCGCAGACGCGGGCATCAGCTTATTTTTTAACGGCCCTGAGAGCTTCACACCAGACGATCGGTATTTGCTTGGACCAACACCAGAGGCTGAAAATTTGTTTGTCGCCTGCGGCTTCAATTCCATTGGTATCCAATCATCCGGCGGCGCAGGCAAAGTCTTGGCTGAGTGGATGCGCCAAGGCAAACCGCCCATGGATCTCTGGGATGTTGACGTGCGCCGGACGTTCGTATTCCAGAGCCAATCGGATTTTTTATACGAACGCACCAAGGAATCCTTGGGGCTGTTGTACGACATGCACTGGCCACACCGGCAATACGCCACCAGCCGCAACATACGCCTGAGCCCTCTGCATGACGTGACAACTGCACAAGGTGCCGTGATGGGCGAACTGGCGGGCTGGGAGCGACCCAACTGGTATGCTTTAAGTGAACCCGCTCGCTACGAATACACCTATGGCAAACCGAATTGGTTTGAGGCTTGTCAGCGCGAATGCGATGCACTGGCAAACGATGTTGCATTGTTCGACCAGTCGAGTTACCCGATCTTTCACGTTAGCGGCCCTGAGGCACTGCAATGTTTGCAATACATTTGCGCCAACGACGTGAACGTGCCCGTTGGCAAAATCGTCTATACCCAGTGGTTAAATCAAGATGGCGGTATCGAGGCCGACGTCACCATCACCCGCACCGATCACAGCGCGTTCATGGTCGTCAGTGCTTGCGTCAGTGAGCGCAGAGATTGGTTTTGGTTGATCAAGCACAGTGCCGAATTTGACTGTCTCATTACGCAGGATCAGGACAGCGCAATCATCGGGGTGATGGGGCCGCGTTCGACAGAACTGCTAAGGCGTATCTGCCACAATCCACTCGCAGTCAGCGAGCTCGCCTATTATGAATCCACCCGCTTGCAGACCGGCGACCTGACCCTGCGGGCGAATCGACTAAGCTACGTGGGCGAGAGAGGGTACGAACTCTATCTGCCCCGCAGCCAAGCGACCGCCCTATGGCAAAGGCTTTGGACTGCAGGCCAAGCCCTGAACATACATGCTGCCGGCTTTCACGCCATGAATGCCTGCCGTATGGAAAAGGGTTTCAGGCATTGGGGCGATGACATACATGATCACATCACACCGCTGCAGGCGGGATTGGGCTTTGCCACATCGCAAGACAAAACCTCCTACATCGGCAAAAACACCATCGACCTGCAGCGCGGCATACAAACGCGGCGTTTAGTAAATCTTGCTATAGAAGGCGCCGACGCGCCCTTCATGCTGCATGACGAACCGATCTTGAGGAATGGGGAACTCGTAGGCCTGACCACATCCGCGGCTTGGGGACATCGCGTGGGCAAAAGCCTCGCCATGGCGGAGGTAGGTCGCTCTGATGGCGTCACCGCCGCATGGCTCAACGAGGGACAGTTCGAAGTTGAAGTGGCCCTCAAGCGCTTCCCGATCACCGTTCAGCTTGGGGCATTTTACGACCCGCGCGGTGAACGAATGCGGTAAGCGACTACCACAGGTCGTACTTTTGCAGTTCGGCCCGGCCCACGACCATGTGATGTACCTCGTCCGGGCCGTCGGCAAATCTCAAATGGCGCATGTCGGTATACATCGTTGCCAGCGGTGTCCACTGAGAAATTCCGGTTGCACCGTGCATCTGTATGGCAGCGTCAATGATGTCGCAGACTTTCTCTGGCACCATCGCCTTAACCGCACTGACATAGACTCGAGCTTCCTTGTTGCCCAGCACATCCATCGCTTTTGCAGCTTGCAGTACTGCGAGCCGCATCGCGTTAATTTCGATACGCGCGCGTGAGATTACTTCAATGTTCTTGCCCAACTTGGCGATGGGCTTGCCAAAAGCAACTCGGCTTCCCGATCGCTTCACCATCAGCTCTAGCGCTTTCTCAGCCTTACCAATGGATCGCATGCAGTGATGGATACGGCCTGGGCCCAGACGCACCTGAGAAATTTCAAAACCACGCCCCTCGCCAAGCAAAATGTTCTCCTTGGGCACCCTCACATCATTGAACCGAATATGCATGTGGCCCCGCGGAGCATGATCTTCACCAAAGACTTGCATACCCTCGAGAATTTCCACCCCTTCGGTCTCTGTCGGCACGAGAATCTGCGACTGTTGTTTGCTGGGGGCGGCGTCAGGGCTTGTCTTAACCATCGTAATCATGACTTTGCAGCGCGGATCACCGGCACCACTGATGTAGAACTTCTCTCCGTTAATGACCCAATCATCACCATCAAGCACGGCTTGGGTGCTGATGTTTTTCGCATCCGATGAGGGTAGCGCCGGTTCAGTCATCGCATAAGCAGATCGAATTTCACCGTTCAGCAATGGCTTGAGCCATTGCTCTTTTTGCTCGGGCGTTCCGACACGCTCAAGCACCTCCATGTTGCCCGTGTCAGGCGCACTGCAGTTCAGCGTCTCCGACGCCAGCGGCACCTTGCCCAATTCCGCTGCAATGTAGGCGTAATCCAGATTACTCAAACCCTCACCGGTTTCGGCGTCGGGCAAAAAGAAATTCCACAGGCCCGATTCCTTGGCTTTGTTCTTGGCGACTTCCAGCAGTTCGAGTTGCCTTGGATGCCAACTCCAACGATCAGCCTTGTCGTTATTCAACGCGTAAAACTCCTCGACAATGGGTTCCACGTTTTCTGCGATATGACGCTGTACCGCGTCCATCAGCGGCTGGGCCTCAGCCGACATCGCAAGTTCAAACAAATCGCTGTCCAAATCTACGGCATCACTCATGTTCTTCTCCTCTCCAAGTTTAGGGTTTTCGTCTTTTGTACCTGTTGATTCGAAATGGAACAAGATTGCGTGCTACATTCTTCTGCTGTTCAAAAACAATCTCGGGGGGGACTATGATCGACTTTACTATTCCAGAAGAAGCCAAGGCAGTTCGCGACAAGGTGAGAGCCTTTGTTCAAGACGAGTGCCACCCGGCAGAAGAGACCTGCACCGCCGACAACTTTGACGAAACCCTAGCGGGGTTGCGCAGCAAGGCACGGGCTCAGGGCCTTTGGTGCCCCTTCGTTCCTGTAGAGCACGGCGGCATGGGGCTACGCCCACTGGCCAACGCATTGGTACAAATGGAACTGGGGGAAAGCTATCTGGGCGCGTTATCGCTGAATACGCAGGGTCCGGATGACGCCACCATGCTCACACTTCTCGAACACGGTACCGATTTCCAGAAAGAAAAATTTCTGAAGCCGTTACTTAATGGCGAAAAGCGCATCTGCTATTCCATGACGGAAAAAGCAGCAGGCGCAGACGCAACGGGCATGCAAACCACCGCAGTGCTCGAAGGAGATGAGTGGGTACTCAATGGTGAAAAGTGGTTCAGCTCTTCCGCCAGCGTGGCGGATATCGCCGTGGTCATGGCAAAAACCGATCCAGACGCGCCGCGTCACGAGCAGTACAGTACATTTATTGTCGAGCTGCCCAACCCGGGCTATGAAATCTTGCGCAACATCGAAACCATGCAGCCGCACAGTGACTTAGGCCTCAAATTGGGCGGCAGCCACTCCGAAATCAAAATCGATAACCTACGCGTGCCTCGAGAAAATATTCTTGGCGGCCAAGGCCAAGGCTTCAACATGGGCCAGCACCGGCTTGCCTATGGCCGGCTGCGACATGGTATGCACAACGTAGCCATGGCGCAGCGCGCCTTGGACCTCGCAGCTAAGCATGTGGTAGGCCGCAGCACCTTTGGCGAACGTCTGGCGGATCGCCAAGGCGTGCGCTGGATGATGGCGGATTGCGCGTCGGAAATTTATAAAGCGCGCCTGATGCTGCTGCACATTGCCTACAAGGCGGAAAATGGCATGGATCTGCGTAACGAAAATGGGATCGCCAAAGTCTTCTTGGCAAACATGGTGCATCAGGTTGTCGACACCGCTCTGCAGCTGCATGGCGCACTAGGCTACAGCCACGATACACCGCTGGCGCGCTGGTATACGGGCATCCGCTCCCAGCGGTTAGTCGATGGGCCAGACGAGGTGCATCGCTGGCGAACCGGGGCCAACGTTATCAAGGCCTATGAAAAGTATGGCACCACGGCTTCGGCCTGTGGCGGCGAACTGTTCGACTGAGGCGCTCAGATTCGCGCCGCGGCAGGTTGTTCGCCAAGCCACTCCGGCTTGACTCAGCCGGCCGCGGCCACATGCCCATTGCTCTGCCCCACATCCCAATGTAGCGTTGATCAAAAGTTGACTTTCGGGGCGCTGAGCAATGAACACAAATTATTGGCTTTACGTACCAGCCTTATTGCTTGGTTTGACTGCCTGTGGGGGCGGAAGCAGCAGCGGCACAGCAGAACCTCAGCCCACCAATAGCGCTCCGTCCGTTACCGGCGATGGCTCGGTTTCCGTTAGTGAAAACACCAGCTTGGTACTGGACGTTTCAGCCACTGATCCCGATGGCGATACCTTGATCTTCACGCTCACAGGCGAAGATGCTGGCCTGTTTGATATTACTGAGGACGGCCAGCTGAATTTTGCTACGGCGCCGGACTTTGAAGCCCCGAGCGACGCCGATGGCGATAACGTCTACAGCCTGACCGTTTCCGTTTCAGACGGCACGAGCAACACGTCATTAGATGTCATAGCGGAAGTTATTAACGATGAAGACGACGATTTCCAGCTAACCGCCAGCGCGTTCGCTACGGGTACCGTCATTCCGCTGATCAATGCCTGCTCAGCATTGGGCGGAAACAACTACTCCCCACAACTCAGTTGGCGCAATGTGCCTGACGACACAGACAGCTTCGCACTCATCATTGATGACGAAACAGCGCCCTGCGGCACAGACGCTGACGCCTGCGTTCACTGGAATTTATTCAATGTTGACGCCTCCGTTGAGAGCCTGCTTGAGGATGTTGATCCAACCACTCTCGTCGACACGAACGGGGGCGGCAACGCCGTGGAGGGCCTTACCTACGCTGGCACCAACAACTACGAAGGGCCATGCCCGCCTGGGGGAAACGAGCATACCTATCACTTCGCCCTGTACGCTCTCAGCGAGGATCAGCCGAATATGACCCGACTCGATGCGCTTACGCGCAGCGAATTTGAAGAAGCCTATTCTGACAACATTCTCGGCCAAGCCAACCTTACCGGGACGTTTTCCGATTAGGCCGACGGCTAGCGAGCCGCCCGGATCATCGGATGCACCGGAGGAGAGTTTTCGGTTTGAATTCGACCCATGATTTCAAATCCATGACGCTCGTAGAGGGATATATTGGCCGGATTTGAAGACTCCAGATAGGCCGGCAAACCCTGCTCGTCACACAGGGCCAGAGCATGTTTCATCAGTTCGGCTCCCAGACCACGACCCTGATGATGAGGATCCACACCGATCAGCGGCAAGTACCAACATGGCTCTTCCGGGTGGTAACTTTGCATTTGCGCCAAAACACTGCCCACCTCTTCGATACGATCGGCAGGGACTACTTGAGCCAAACCCTCAGACAGACTGTCATCGCCGTCATCGTGGTCGTGACCCGGCGGTATCCAAAGCGCCGCGCCGCCAAAGTCGGCAATCTGAAACGCGGTACCCGCCTCGAAAGCCGCCCCGCCGAATGCATCAAACAGCGCCGCCGCGTTGGTCAGATAGCTGTCCGCCTTTGGCATCATCCAGCGGGTGAAGGGGTCAGCTGCAAATGCTGCAACAATCGTATTCAAACCGGCAGCACGCTCGGTCAGAGCCACTACTTCCACTGAGGGCCTGTCACTCACTCGTCTCTCCTTTGTTCATCTTTTTGTTGTTCTGAGCTTGCGCGCATGTTGACTGTGCCTGCTGCGAATTTAAAGGGTTAAACGCCAACCATTATCTTTCAACCACTGCCGGTTCGACCGATACTGCGGATCAACCCGCTCAACCTCAGACCAAAAACGTAGGCTATGGTTCATTTCATGCAAATGACAAAGCTCGTGAATCACGACGTAATCCATGATGTGAATCGGCGCATGAATCAACCGCCAATTCAGTTGAATGCTGCCATCGGCTTTACAACTGCCCCAACGTGCTCGGTAGTCCTTGATCTGGATGATGCTCGGGTGGACCCCCACCTTTTGCTTATAAACATCGACGCAAAAATGCAGTTCTTGCACAGCGCGAGCGAACAGCCACTGTTCGACCAGTGCCCTGCGCTGTTCGGGCTCAGCGCGCACTGCGTTGGGACCGCGGATAATCAGGCGGCCCGATTCTTCGGCCACGCCCATTTGCGGATCTTCACGCAGCTCCAGCGGCATCTGACGACCTTGCACCAGAATCCGACTGCCATTATCCAAATGTTCGCCGTGCTGTTCTTGGGCGGCTATGGCCTGACGCTTTTGCTCGGCAACTTGGCGTTTTCGCTGAACCCAATCGCTTTTTTCCGCGATGAGTTCTCGGATACGGTCTTGCGGCAAGTTCTCTGGCACCCGCACCGAGACACCGCTCAGATCCACCTTTATCGCAACTGTTTTGCGACGGGCTGAACGGATGATAGTCACCTCAAAATTATCGAACACGAGTCTCTCTGCCATGCCACCATTGTGGACGTAATTCCTTGTCAGGGGTTATCGTTCTGTTGTGCTTTTTTGCATCCGAATGCCAACCCCATCAAACCGACCAGACGATCGATTTGATATCGTGCAGAGATTGCGCTATCACGCTGAAACACGCTTTGATCCGGCAGAGAAGTTTTATGTCCATTCCCTGTTTTCTGTCCACATCGAGCGGCTTTGGACTGCTCAAACCGTTCACCACTCTTTTCATTTGCTGTGCCATGATCTCAGGCTGTGGCGGCGGTGGCTCCTCCAGCCCAAGCCCCGTCGTCCCCAGCCCGCCAGTGAACCAAGATCAAAACCCCGCTCTAGATTCAGATTCAGATTCAGATTCAGATTCAGATTCAGATTCAGATTCAGATTCAGATAATGGTACGGATTTTGATGCCGGTGTTTTTCGATCATCCAACCTGTTTAAAGACTTCTGCGGCGACCCTCGTCAGAGCACTGCTGAAGAAAATTTTCCTGACCTACCCGGCAACTTTGAAGAAGAAGGCTATTGGCTTCGCTCTTGGTCTAACGAAACCTACCTGTGGTATGACGAAATCATTGACGTCGATCCGGCACTGTACGCCACCTCCAAAACCGGGGTTGCCGATTATTTCGATCTGCTGAAGACCCCAGAAACCACGCCGTCGGGAAATCCAAAAGATCGGTTTCACTACACTCGGGATACCGCAGAGTACGAGGCGGAAAGCCAGCAAGGTGTTGCATCGGGTTACGGTGCCAGCTACGCCTTAGTCAGCGTGGAACCACCGCGGGAACTGGTCATTACGCTGGTGGAAAGCAATTCACCGGCCGCCAACGCAGGCCTCAGCCGAGGGACAAGAATTGTTACCGTGGACGGCGTCGACCTCATTAACGGCAGCGACGTAGACACTCTGAATGCGGGGCTGTGGCCCGGACAAAGTGGTGAAGAACACAGTTTCGAGGTGATCGACCCGGGCGCCTCTGTGCAGCGCGAAGTTACCATGACCTCGGCGCCCGTTACTGTCGATCCGCTTCCCATGGCAGAAATTATCAACACTGGCTCAGGCGACGTGGGGTATCTGCTGTTTACCCAGCACATTCTGACCGCAGAGCAGCAACTGGTGGATGCTTTTGATGCAATGCGCGCTGCCAACGTTAGCGACTTGATACTTGACCTGCGTTACAACCGAGGCGGCTACCTGTACTTGGCTAACCAAGCGTCCTACATGATCGCCGGTGCTGGGGTCAGCGGTCGGACGTTCAGCGCGCTTGAATTCAACGACAAGAGCCCTTCCATCAACCCAGTAACCGGGCAGACCCTGTCTCCTGATCCATTCATCACCACAACAATCAACGCCACGCCTGCCGGCAGGTCACTGCCCACGCTGGACCTGCCAATCCAGCGGGTTTTCGTGCTGACCACGGCCAGTACCTGTTCCGCCTCAGAGGCCATCATCAACGGCCTGCGGGGGGTAGACGTCGAAGTGATTCAAATTGGCACGACCACCTGCGGCAAGCCCTATGGCTTCTATCCTCAGGACAATTGCGGCACCACCTACTTCAGCACTCAGTTTCGCGGCGTAAATGCAGCCGGGTTTGGCGATTATCCTGATGGTTTTTCGCCACAGAACAGCATCGAGTCAACGGTTGGCGTGGTGCTGCCCGGTTGCCAAGTGGCAGACGACTATTCGCCTCTTGGGGTCATCCAAGAACCCATGCTTGCGGCAGCACTGGCTTATCGAGACAGCGGCACATGCCCGGCGGCGATAAGCCGAAACGCCTCTCTGAGGACAGCGGATGCAACATCAAAATCACTTCGGGCCCCTCGCGCATTGCTCGCACCAAAGCACTTGAGCGGCCAAATGTGGATTCAGCCCCCCCAACCCTGATTGGTTGCTGGGTTGGCCTTAAGTGTCCGACCAAGGACTGAGCTGCGGGTGTGGCGTCGAATCTTGGTTTATGCCACTGTCTGTCCTATACGTTAGTCGAGGCAACAACTATGAAGACGCCCAACAAATCCATATTGCTCGTTGAGGATCATCAGGAACTAGCTGAAACCGTCGGCGCGTATTTAGAAGCCAGTGGTTACATTGTTGACTACGCCAGTGACGGGCTGACGGCCATGCACCTTGGTGTAACCAACATATATGAGGCTATTGTGCTTGACGTTATGCTGCCCGGCGTTGACGGGCTGACTGTGTGCCAGCGACTGCGCGACGATGCGAATATCACCACGCCAATCATCATGCTAACCGCGCGGGATCAGCTCAGCGACAAGCTTAAAGGCTTTGAATCCGGCGCCGATGACTATCTGATCAAGCCTTTTGATATGCCTGAACTCGAAGCCCGCCTAGAGGCCGTTATTCGCCGCAGCCAGCATCTTGAAAAGGAATATCACGTCAGCGGACTGACGCTGAATCTGGATACCATGGAAGTCGTTCGAGACGAACAGCCGCTGACTCTCTCGCGCACCTTGTTCAATATTTTGCACGTGCTGATCCGCGAATCACCCAAGGTCGTGACACGAGCAGCGTTAGAGCGCGAGCTCTGGGGCGATGAGCCACCAGACAGTGACACCTTACGCAGCCACATCTACAACCTGCGACGCATCATTGACCGCCCGTTTGACGAACCGTTACTGCAAACCCGACAGGGGCAGGGCTACTGCTTGCGCAAAGCCTCTCAAGAATAGCTAGGTGTTATAGCCCTTGTGGCTCTCAGCGCCTAAATGTTGACAAAAAATCGACATGGCTTGGGCTACCTTCTGGAACCTAAGCGTTGTTTCCGCCCTGCCGAGCTAAGCACCGTTGTCAGCCCCCCTGTCTAACGACAGGGTGAGGCTGCGTATCATGCTCTAAAAACGAACCCGGTCTGGTCTGGACCAATCGGAATTTGATCATGCCCCAGCACCTCGTTTGGCTTCGCACAGATTTGCGGCTTCTGGACAATCCGGCGCTATTTTCGGCCGCCGAGTCAGGCCACGTAACTGCTCTGTTCCTACTGACGCCTGCGCAGTGGGAGGCTCATGGCATCGCTGCAAAGAAAATCGCCTTTATCTTGCGAAGCCTCGATACGATCAGTGAACAGCTGGCCGAACGAGGCATTGAGACGAAAATCATTTTGAGCAACCGCTTCGACGATGCAGCGCATCGGGTGCTCGAGGTCGCCAAGGCCATTCAAGCGAGCCGCGTCTTTTGGAACGAAGAGATCGCTATCAATGAACAGCGACGCGATGACGCTGTGGCAAATTCGTTGAGTAACGCCGGCATCCAAGTAGAGCGACACCATGCCTTCACGAGCCTTCCTCCGGGCAGCGTACGCAAGCCTGATGCGTCGCCTTATTCTGTCTTTACGCCGTTCAAAAGGCGCTGGATCAGCCTGAGCATTGATCGGGGAATACACACATTCCCCGCACCCAAAGGCCAGGGGCCTACGGTTGCCGCAGCCAAGGCGCCGGATACCGTTGGCGGTATCGCGAAGACACTGGGCAGCGAAGACTGGCCGGCAGGCGAGCGTGAGGCCCTAAAACTGTTGGATCGCTTCATCGACTCTGCGGTTAACGATTACGACAGCCAACGAGACCTACCCGATCTAGCTGGCACAAGTAAGCTGTCACCTCACTTAGCCGCGGGCACCTTATCGGCCAACCACTGCATCAAAGCGGCCTATGTTCGCAACGGGCATCGGCTAAGCGGCGGTAATCCGAATATTGATACGTGGATAAGCGAATTGGTCTGGCGGGAATTTTATAATCACATCTTGGCTGAGCACCCGCGATTAGCCATGGGCAGAGCGTTTAAACCCGAAACCGATGCGCTCCCCTGGTATCACAGCAGCGAACAGCTCGAACGTTGGCAGCGGGGCGAAACCGGCTTCCCTTTTGTTGACGCGGGTATGCGGCAGCTCAATGCCACCGGCTGGATGCACAATCGGCTGCGCATGGTAACCGCCCAGTTTTTAGCAAAACACCTCTTCCTCGACTGGCGTTTGGGCGAGGCTTATTTCATGAGTCAATTGGTCGATGGGGACTTTGCCGCCAACAACGGCGGCTGGCAGTGGAGTGCTTCAACGGGTACGGATGCAGTGCCGTATTTCCGGATTTTTAACCCAGTACGTCAGGCAGAGCGCTTCGACCCCCAAGGCACCTTTGTACGCCGGATGATTCCAGAATTGGCCGAAGCGAGCCCTAAGCAAACGTTGGAACCATGGAAATTCGGCGGTGTCGGCGGCTACCCTGAACCCATGATCGACCTTGGTGCAGCCAGAGATCGAACCTTGGCAATTTGGAAGCAGGCCAAAGCTACGTAACGATTATCCTTCGAAAAACTCGATCGTTACTTCGGTACCCTTGCCCACATTACTTTGCACGCGAATCGGCCAGTCGAACTGATGAACCAGGCGCCTGACAATGGATAAACCCAGTCCATGGCCCATACTCGTGGCACGACTTCGCTCGCCCCGATAGAACGGCTCGAAGGCGTGCTGCAGTTCATCAGGGCTCATGCCAATGCCAGTATCGATGACGCTGATTGTGTTTTTACTGATGCGCACGACCACCGATCCCTGCTGCGTGTAGTTGATGGCATTACGCAGCAGGTTGATTACAATAATTTGAATCACGCGCGATGGGGCCTTTACCCAAAGCTGGGCTTGCTCATCGAGAGACAGGGCCAGACCTCGCTCTTCTGCCATTGGCGCCAGCTGCTCAATGAAACCCGGCATCAAATCGTTTAGGCATCGAATCTCGTGAATGCGCTCAACCTCCTCGCCACGAGCTAACAGGAGCAAGGTCTCAATCAGACCCTCCATATCCTCCACCGTGCGCCGCATGCGCGCAAAAGCTTTCATATCGTCTTCCGATCGATCTGTTTTACGCTGCAACAAATCCAAAGATCCTTTGAATACAGCGATCGGTGTTCTCAGTTCGTGGCTAGCGTCTCGCGTAAAGATGCGCTCTCGCTCAATGAAGGTATCTAAGCGTTCAGCAAAGCTATCGATAGCGTCAATCATCACGTCTACTTCCACATTCGCAAGGGCTCGCAAGTCGCCCAAATCAACAGCAGGCTGGTTGTAGCCGCCAAAGCGAAAGTCTTCCAAGTAATCGGCCAACTGGACAATGGGCGAGATCGCTCGGTGAGACAGCCGATAGGTTAAAAACGAGAAGCCGTAAACCAACAGTAAGGCCATTGCCAGCGGCAAAATGCCGAAGTAGAAAGCCAGCTGGGAAACGTCTTCGCTTGCAAAAGTAAGGTACAGGGTTGGCCCACCGCCGGTTGGCCGGGTACTGACGAACAAGGTCGGTGACTCATCTCCCATGCTCACCCGACCCATAAATCCTGTCGGGTGTACGAGCATTTCTTCGGGTGGAGCATGCCGCGAGGGCATCAGTGCCGCCTGCTCCTCTCCCGGGCCCCCGCTCGCTTTTGGTTCGACCAGATAGCCACGCATGTTCGCGGTATTCGGCAGCGGTTGATCAGGATTTTCTTGATACAACTCCCAAAAATGAGCCGCCTCATTCTCCAGTGCTTCGGTAATCAAAAAATCTTCAATGATCGTGTTGGTGATGTAGATTCCAGCTGCTACTGCGATGCTGATCAGGGTCACTTGTAAGGCAACTACCCGCCCGAGCTTGGTCATGAGCTTGGTTCGTCGAATGTTCAAGCAGTGCCCCTCTACGACATTGATCTATCGAAAACAGTTTCGTGATTCTCTAACTTGCGCCCGTTAAAGACTTTCGTGCTGGCCGCGATCATGCCACAAGCGTCAACTTGTCGTTAACCGAGTTTTTGCGCAACTGAATACGGCGAAAAAGAGAACGATCCATACGCCGGCCAGAATCATCAATCCGCCCATGGAGGGGATCTCTACCGCACCGAAGCTCTCACCAGCCAAGTAAGATAAAGGGGAGCCGCCACCGACCAGCAATGCACCCAACAGCGGGCGATTCACAAGGAAAATCAGGCTGTGGCGAATGCTTAGCCCCACCGCCAGCCAGAGCATGACGATCCACGCAGGGGCGATAGTCAAGCCAAACGGCAACGCTAAGACTGCGCCGCCGTAATCCAGCACGCCCGTATGCAACCAAAGGGTGTCAAGGCAAAGCCCGATCAAGCCAAGCGCCACCACGTAAGGAAGATCCCTGAGCAGTTCTCTTTGCCACAGACTCACTGAAAACATAACCAGTAAGGCAGGCAAACCAAAAACAACGCCACCAAGCACGCAACACAGCCATGTGCCTTTGAGCATCAGGGCGTTGGCTACTTTATAACGGCTAGGAACCGCGATTACCGAACGTTGCAATCGATCAGCCGCCTTGCCTTTGGTCAGCATTACCCATGTCCGCCGAATAGTCGGATTCGTTAGTCGGCCCTGGTCGACGGGTGAACTCAGGCAGCTTATCTAGCAGTCGCTCGGCTGCGTCGATACCACTGCGAAAACCATCCTCGTGTCCGCCCATGCCCCAATAGGCGCCGCAGTAGAAGGTCCGCCCGCTGCCATTGATCTCCTCTCGGCGTTGCTGTGCTTCATATGCATCTGCGCCCAAAACCGGGTGACGGTACTTCCTCTCTGTCCATATCCGCTTCGGAGCGCACAAAGGGTTCAGCGTAATAAAAAATTGTGGGCCACGAATTCCTTGAACTCGATTCATCCAGTATGTGGTTTCAGAGCGACCCGTTTCTTCATCAATACGAGCATTCCAACTCGACCAATTCTGCGGGTCTCTAGGCATATAGCTCGCGTCGCCATGCAGGATGACCTGATTGTCAACATACTTTATGGCACCGAGTACTTCGGCCTCTGCCTGACTCGGCTGCACTAACGCTTCCAAAGCTTGGTCGCTGTGACAGGCCATGATGACTGCATCGAACTCCGTGGTCTCTGTCGCCGTCTCGATTGTCACCCTATCCTGATGACGGCGCACCTTGTGCACCTTCGAATTACAACGGATATCGCCTGCAAACTGTTCAGCAAATGCCTCAAGATACTGAGAAGCGCCGCCACTTACGACTTGCCACAATGACTGCGCTGGGTGCTGAAAAATCTTCTGATCCTGAACGATGGACGCCAGATGCTGCAGCGGGGTATCCAGCGCACTTTTCTGGCTTTGCGCCCACAAAGCTGCGCACAGAGGGGCCATATGACCGTTGACGAACCGATCGCTGTAATCGTGCTCGCGGAAGTAGTCACCGGCTTTCACCGAGCTCATGCGCTCCGCGGCCTTGGGCGCTTCCATATGAAATCGCTGCCAATCCCAAAGCAGCCGCCAATGCTTAAGTGAAAACAGCAGCCCAGCCGAAGAAAAAAAAGTGCGCCACCCGATGGTGCTATATTCGAGGTCTTCGTGATCTGCGCGCACACTAAACGTCATATCTGTACGCTGAGAAGGGACGCCGATCTGCGCCAACCACTCGCAGAAGCCAGCGTGACCCGACGGATGAAACGCAACGAATCCGGTATCAATGGTGTAGACCTTGTCTTCGACCCAAACCGAGTGCGAATCTGTATGTCCACCCAAGCGGCGCTCCGCCTCAAACAAGGTTACGTCAACGCTCTCAGCCAACCTGTGAGCGGCGGCTACGCCAGAAATGCCGCCCCCAACGATAGCTATTCGACGCGTATCTGGGTGATGTTTTGACCTGTTAGACCCTTCGTTCATCCGAATTTCTCTGTGACCTGCATGTCTTTTGGGATTTCCCACAGCGAGCAGGCTTCGTCCTTGGCTGGACAGTCGGCATAGCAGTTATCTGACCGCCGACCTCCTCTTCATGAGGAGAATCAATCTAAACTTGGGAGTTCGGGCAACATTCTTTGACACAGGGCGTGAAGCAACCGTGAATCTTCCGAGCCAGTGCTTCACTGATCCTTCACGACGAGACCGATAATTTCTTCAGATGAAATTCGTTCCGCTTATTGTGTTTGTTAGCTTTCTTATTGGCTGCGCCTCGACATCTCAAAATCAGCAGTTCTATCCCGAAGCTTATCGAGTGGCCTTAGATGACTTTCCCGGCAGTGCCGACGTCTCTGCGGACACCATCAGCACATTCACGTTGTTTCTTTCTGAACTCGGAGTCCAGGAGACTGGCGATCGTGCCAAAGCACTGTACGCGCCCGATCTTCATTTTAGCGATGCCTTGATGTTGACACGGGACCGGTCCCGCGTCGTAGAGCACTTCCAAGGGCTGGTTGACGCGGGCACAACCGTACAGGTAGAGGTTTTGCAAACTCTCGTCAGTGGGCCGGATGTCTATCTTATCTGGTCGATGCAGGCTGAATTCACGCCCGTCAGGCAGACCAAGGTCAGCAACACCATAGGGATTACGCACCTGCGCTTTAACAAAGCGGGCCAGGTCGTTTTGCATCAGGATTTCTGGGACACCGGGTTAGGTTTCTATCAACACATCCCCGTGCTGGGCCGTGTCGTACAGTCCATCAATCGTCGATTTGCGGCGAAGGACACTGAGACATGACAATGGCCGTCGGCTACGCGGCGTTGAGCGTAATGTTGCTGAGCATCGTGGCTTGGCGACTGGCAACGCGCTATCGCTGCGCCAGTATTGCGGATATTTTCTGGCCCCTTCATCACCTGCTTGCCGCCGTCATTTTACTGGTCCTGCTTCCCGCAGCCGACTCTTGGATGCACGTTATCGTGATGGGTCTGCTGGTGGTCTGGGCCACGCGTCTGGCCACCCATTTGACGGTCAGACAGGCGGGTGCGCCAGAAGACCGACGGTATCGAGCCATTCGTCAACGCGTCGGCGATAACTTTGATAGCAAAAGCCTCCTCCTAATCTTCGTTCCCCAATCGCTTATGGCTTGGGTGATGACATTGCTGCTTATCCCAGCACTGAGCGCACCAGCATGGAACCTGTTTGCCTACGCAGGACTCGGCCTAGCGACAGCGGGTTTGATCTTGGAGGTCGCAGCAGACGTTCAGCTTGCTGCGTTTTTGAAAGACCCCAAATCGACCCGCGTTCTGGATACAGGCCTGTGGTCTATTTGCCGGCACCCTAACTACTTTGGTGAGTGGCTTTTTTGGCTCGGTATGGCTATCACCGCCTTCAGCCTGAGCGACAACTTCGCATTCCTTGCGGCGTTGCCCATGTTGTTACTGACATTTTTGCTGCTCCGATTTACTGGCGTCGTTCGTACCGAAAGCGATCTACACAGCAGACGCCCAGAATACAAAGCCTACCAAGAAGCAGTGCCTGCGTTTTTTCCCAACCCATTCATACTATGGCGGAAGATTGCTGAGCACGTCGCAGACCGGCCGAAACGTTCCGGCAGACAAATGAGTTGGTGGGCTTTATTGCTGGTGCTTGGCACCGATAGCATCGAGCCTGCGTCTGCTGACGTCGACGGAGCGCAGACTTGGTTCTTTGACGTTAAAATTGACGGAAAAGATGTGGGGTACCACTCGTTCACGACGCGCCGTGATGGAGACGGTTTCGACGTCGAGGCTCGAGCGGAGTTTCGTTACAAACTCCTCGGCGTCACGGTTTTTTCTTACGACCATGAGGTCTTCGAACAGTATGACCTGAACATGTGTCTGCAGAGTATCGCCAGCGAGACCAAAACCAATGGCGACGTTCAGCGCCTGCGGGGCTCAGCGAACGCAGGAAGCTTCGTCTTGCAGACTGATGTAGAAAGAGTAGTCGACGAGAGCTGCTTAATCACCTTTGCCTACTGGTCGCCAAGCCTGTTGACTCGCCAAAAGCTGCTCAATGGCCAAACCGGCGATCTTGTCGACGTTTCCGTCGCGCAATTCACGCCTCCGGGCGAAGGCTTCCCGAAAAACGCCTACTCAATAACCGGTGAGAAAATTGACATCACTCTCGGATACAACACTCAAGGTGATTGGCGGGCCTTAGAATCCAGACTCGGCAATGGTCGAAGGCTCTCCTACCATCTGCGCCCATAGCTCCCCGCAGAGCGCGCAACGCGGGTAAAACCCCCTCCGCCCGAAACTTTGACTTGTTCATTTAAAGTGTGCAATCTCACGCTATCTTAGGGGAACACTACTATGAAAATGACTTGGACTTCAGCGGCCATTGGCTGCTTAATCACCGGGTTCTCGCTATCGGCACTTGCCGACGATGAGGGCCGTCGAATCGAAGAGGTAATCGTCACTGCGGAGAAGGTCGAAGCTACCGTCTCTGATACATCGATTTCCATTACGGCCATCGGCAGTGAAATGCTCGAAGATATGGGCATTCAGTCTGCGAATGAATTTGTCAACTACATACCTGCAACCACACGCGACGATTACGACATTCGTATTCGAGGCGTTGGCCGGAATTTTCGCGCCTTGGGTGGCGACCCAGGCGTTGCTACATACTACAACGGCGTTTACTCCGAAGACTCGCTGATCGCGTTGACAGAAAACGCTTTATTCGATGTTGAACGTATCGAGGTGCTGCGCGGCCCGCAGGGAACCTTGTACGGCCGCAACTCGATCGGCGGAGCGATCAACTACATTCTGAAAAAACCTACCGAGACGCCCTATGGCTTGGTGCGTGCGCAGTTTGGGTCCAACAGCAACCAAGAATTTTACGGTGTTGTCTCTGGCCCAATTACCGACAATCTTGGCGTTCGGGTTGTCGCCTCTGACCGGCAAACCGATCCCTTGCTAAAGAGCGTTACTGCTGGTCCGGGCGCGGACAGCACCAACGACTCCAACGTCGCTATCTCTTTCGCATGGAAGCCCATGGACTCCCTTAGCGTTGATGCTCGGGTCAATCAAAGAAACTCCGATCGTATCATCGGTGGTAGCGTCATCATCAATGAAGGCTGGGGCAGCTTTCGCGGGACGCGTATGACGGACGTGTACGCCCAAGGCATTCGCTTGGTTGATGCAACGACTCCTGGGGCACAACTCTTCACCAACCCCTACACCGGAGCGACCGCCTATGGCGCGACCAACCGCCCCGGGGTAGACCTAGCACCGCAGCGGCCAAATGCAGCCTTCGGACAAACACCCTATCTGAACAGCCCGGACAACCTTGATAACGTCGCCCATGAACTGCTGACGAGCGGCTACAACCGCGAGGGTTTCGATCAACGCGGTGCATCTATGACGGTTACTTGGGACGCCCGTGAAGATCTGACCGTAAAATACATACATGGCTATAGTGACTTTGCATATACCTTCGACTACGACTACGACGATTCCGACAGTCAGATTCTTGATTACGGCGTAGACGTTCTGGAGGACATCTACAGTTATTCCCATGAACTCCAGTTTCTCTGGGACGTTAATGACAACCTCTTCCTAACAACAGGCTTGTATTACTTTAAGAGCTCGCGGAACCAAGATTATGGGCTCCACGATAGAGCGTCCCAGGGCCGCATTCAAAACGCAGCAAACTACGGCACTCTTGGCGCGTTCCTGCCATCGTTGGGCATCGTAACTACTCCACTGAACATGCAAAGCGCGCCTATGAACCGATTGGTGTTGGGCACGTGGCAGGGTGACACTTTTGGCGACGACTATGCGTATCACCACGACAATACCAACAAGACCGAACAGACGGCGATCTATTCCCAAGGTGAATATCGCTTCAATGATGAATGGGCGCTGACAATAGGTGTGCGCTGGGCAGAGGATGAAAAAGCCGTTAGCGAAAACCGTGGTGGCCTCTACGAAGCCAACGATGTTTGGTGGGGACTATTTGATGCACCGTTTTTTGTCGTACCAGGCACCGGTGGTTTGACAGCAGGTCAGGTTTTGCGGGGCCCTGCGGTAACAGGAATCCCCGACTTGGGCATCCCCGCCGCAGCCTTCGCAGGCTTTACTGATCTTGCCTGGACGAACTTTTACATGGGCGCGGGTGTACCGACGGGCAATCCAAACCAGCCCTTAGCACCGACGTGTTCTCTTGATGCCCGAGAATGTGCTAATCCTTTGCGGATGGCTGGTATACCGCTGGCTTTTGTCTCCTTAGCGGAAGACGAACAGACTTGGAGCGAAACCAACTGGCGAGTCAATCTTGATTGGACGCCCAATGAAGACACTCTGATTTACGGTTACGTAACAACCGGCTACCGCTCTGGAGGCTACGGCTTAGGCATTCTCGACGCACGAGCTGGTGGCGCCGGCGGTACCCCAGTAGGTATTTTGTCGTATGACAAAGAAACGGTCACCGCCTACGAGCTGGGCTACAAGGGCACGCTCTTTGACAGCACTGTTCAGTTGTTTGCGGCGATCTATACGTACCAGTATGACGATTACCAAGATCAGGTTGATGTCTATGACCCCGTTCAAGGCACCTCAAGAGACATCCCTGTAAACACAGGAGAAACATCAAACTCTGGTATTGAAATCGAGGGCACATGGCTCGCGACGGATAACCTTACCCTTAACGCGAACTACAGCTACACCGAGACCGAATACAAAGATGACATCACCCTCTTAGAGGACGAAAATCATCTGGCTCCGCGCCCTCTCTTCGGTGGAACAAGCTTCAACATCAATGGAAATTCATTGAAGGGCATTCCAGACCACAAATTCACTGCATGGGCAGTGTATGAGTGGACCTTACCGAGTGCTGCGACGGTATCGCTAAATGGCGCATACTCCTACACGGGCGAGTATAACAACGACTCTATCGAGCGAGATTATGACAAGATGCCCGAGCGTCACCGTGTCGACATGAGCTTGATCTGGCGCTCCGCGGACATGAAGAGCCGCGTACGGTTGTTCGTTGATAATCTCACCGATGAGACTAATTTCCGTGAGTTGGGGCAGGCAAACCACAACGATAACTTCCGCTTGCAGGGAACACTGCTTGGCGAAAGAACGTTTGGCATCGACATTCAACGCGAATTCGGTGGCTAACCCTACTCAAGTGCTATAAAAAACCCCGCGATAGCGGGGTTTTTTTTGCATGTCGCATCATGAGATGCGCAGTTCGCACTGCATCAGTCAGGCAGCAGTTCATCGTCTTTTTGCAAGGCACCGTCGGCCACCAACGCATCCACAGCGGCCTCGCCATAACCCAGCCATTCTTCGAGCACCTGTGCATTGTGCTCTCCCCGATGTGGCGCGGGACCCCGCACACCGCTCGTCGCTGCGGAAAATCGATACGGCGATTGAGTCAGCGGCCGCGTACCGCCGGCCCGGTCATCCATTTGCACAATAGCGCCGCGTGACACCAAGGTCGGCTGCTCTACCACATCGGCGGGCTGACGCACCTTGCCCCAGGCCAGATTCATCGTGTGCATCGCCTCTTCCACCTGATCCCACGTTTTAAGGGCGAGCATGTAGTCTGCGACAATGGCACGGCGCGTACTGATTTTTTCTGCGAGCGGTGTGTCCTTGCTGGTGGGATCGTTCACCCCCATCAGCTTCGTCAGCTGCATCCACAAAAAACGAAAGTCCGCCGATAAGAGGATCGGGCCCGCTCCCGTCGGCCATACGTCATTTGGCAGTGCCGCAGTGTCTTCTGCATCTTCCATGGCGTAATGCACCTGATCGTCCGTCGCAAACGTGGCGTCGATCATGGCGATGTCGATGTGCTGCCCCTTACCAGTACGCTGACGCATGATCACCGCGGAAAGCAAACCGACCAAGCCATGCAAACTGGCATTGGTATCCGCTACGGAAAGCGGCAGATCCGTTAGCGCGATACCTCCACGATTGGTCTGCCGCTGCATCAAGCCGGCTTCCGCGTGAATGATGGGCGCATAGGCGGGCCGATGAGACTCGGGGCCGCCTTGGCCAAAACCTGAAATTGACAACATGATCAAACCTGGATTAACCGCCTGCAGCGTCTCGTAACCCAAACCCAAACGAGGCATCACATCCGGCCGATAGTTTTCGATGAGAATGTCCGCTTTTGCTACCAAGGACTTCACCAAGTCCACGGCCCCCGGGGACCGCAGATCCATACATATGTTGCGCTTGCCCGCATTCTGTTGATGGTAGTAACCCGGTAGGCCAGCAATATTGCGGCCCCACAGGCGGGTGACATCCCCGTCTGGCGGCTCGACCTTTACAACGTCGGCGCCTAGATCACTCAACATACGGCCAGCAAAAGGACCCGCCAGCACTCTGGAAAAATCCAGAACTTTCAGGCCATGCAGTGGATAATGCGTATCGGATTTTTCTCTGGTCATAACCCCCATTTCCTCAAACTACTCCAACCCCTTATGCTCTCACGACCTGACTCACAATAGGGAAGGACCGTGGCAAAAAAAGCACCGTTTAAGGAAAGCACGTTTCCCAGCGAACCGACATTAATCGCTGATACGCAAGTGCGCGGGAAACCCTTAGCCGAGCTCGGCTGGGCACAGGGCGACCCCGCTGGGATGAAGGAAACTCGGGACTACTTGGCGGCGAACAACGGAATTACCGGGTTGGAGCGACTGCAGCCAACGGATATTGACGACGCTGTGCGCATCTTTTATCGCGATGGCTTCGTGGTAGTGGAAAACGTGCTGGATGAGGAACAGCTAAGACGCCTCAACGAGGCATCCGAGCGGGTGATTCGAGACATTTTAGCAAAGGACAAAAATCGCCGAGGCAACCGTGGCTCCCATCGATATTCGTTTGGCTCGGCCAGTGTTACCGGTCAGCTGCTACACGAACCTGCCTGGGCCATGCTTGCCGACCTACCGACCTTAACGCCCATCATCACCGAGTTGTTTGGTAGCAAGGATTACATCCTGCGAGGCGCTGGCGGCGATTTTTGCCTGCCCGGCGCAGACACTTATCAACCTTTACACTCCGACATGAACGACCGCATCGAATTTGCGGGGCAAACCTTTGGCTCCTTTCACGACCCCAGAGGCCGGCTAAATTATCGAGACCTGCCATGCCCTTACGTGTGCTGCAATTTTTTGGCCTGCGATTTTACCGCCATTAATGGGCCCACCCGACAAATCCCGGGCACCCAGCACAGCCAGCAAAAAATTCCTAAACTGAGCGAAGAGCCTGAGTGGATGAAGCTCAGCGCCATCTGCCCGGCGCCCGCCGGCAGCGTGCTGATACGCGACACCAGAGCCTGGCACGGCGGCACTCCAAACCTGTCCGATCAGGTAAGAGCCATGCCCAACGCGGAATTTCATGCGCCTTGGTACCGGGAGCCTATGAATATCAGCATGCCCCGAGAAATCTACGAGACGCTCAGCGAACACGGGCAATACATTGCCCGTTACGTCGTCGCTCACCCAGGGCAGCAGCTGAAAACAGGTATACGAGACGATTTGGGCACCACGCCGCCGGTGTTCAGAAAAAGAGATTGAGCGGCAACGGTCAACCTGATCGCTTGCTAATGAATTTCTGCCGCCTCGCCCTGAGCTTGGCGCAGTTTTTCGATGTCAAAATCCGGCTGCTGGGATGCCGAAATAATCACGGCCTCCCGCCGCGCGAGCTGTTCGGCGGTTTCCTTTATTTGACCGATCAGATCGGCAGGAATAACTACCGCCCCGTGTTGATCCGCATGAATGATGTCGCCGTCGATGACGCGCATTCCTGCCACATCGACGGGTCTGGCGTAATCCACCACATGCACGAATGCGTGAGAAGGCAGGACGCTGGCTGCCAACATTTGAAACCCCTGCGCAATGTCGGGCAAGTCGCGCACACCTCCATCGGTGATCACGCCTTGGCAGCCAAAACCTTTATGAATATTGGAATTCACTTCTCCCCAAAGACAGCCATAGCCAGCATTGCCGTCCAAATCTTGAATCACAGCAATGCTCGGTTTCGGACCTTGGTCAATGTATTCGTAATAGCCATCAGACAGAGCGCGTGCCTCTTTGCCGGACAAGTCAGATGGATGCGCCGCTCGGATCGTCGCTGTTCGCGCATAACCCACCATGGGCGGTAGCTCGGGGCGCGTGCACACCAGTTGGGCGGTGGTAAAGCCATAGCCGCGCCGCTTTGGAATCAGCAGTTCCAATGCATTGCACACGGTAGGGGTGTCCAACGTTTGCAGAGTCTTGATCAGCGCTTCGTCTAATTCTGTGTTCATATCGTTGTCTCGTTGGGTCGTGATGCCAACCTGTGTCAAGTTGGGTTATGTCTGCGCTTTCGCTACTCTCTAAGCTACGCACAGGCGCCATTATTGACGCAGCAAACGGGGTAGAGGAAGGGAGAATTTTAACGTGTCAGATCATCAACCAAGCCGCGCAGACGTCCTGCGCACACTGACCGCAGCAGGCCAGACTTACGAGCTAATCGAAACCACTATATTCGGCAGAGACTGCCGATTTTTCAAAAACGCTCCGGCCACCTTGCGCGAATTGTTTGCCGACAGTGCTAGCGACGCAGAATTCTTGGTGTATGAAGACGAGCGCCTCACCTTCGCCGAAACATACGACAAATCCGCGCAAATCGCCCAGCTGTTGGTGCGCGATTACGGCATCGCAAAGGGCGATCGCGTGGCTATCTCCATGCGCAATTATCCCGAATGGGTCCTGTCATTTATGGCGGTAACCTCCATTGGTGGCATCGCTGTTGCCATGAATTCGTTATGGCGCCCTGATGAAATGGCCTACGGCTTAAACGACAGTGGCGCCAAGGTTTTAATCGCTGACGACGAGCGGCTGGAGCGATTCGCACAGATTGAGGAGTCTTTGTCCATTCGCACAATCGCCGTTCGCACCGCTGCCTTTGCCAACAGCCCGGAACTCAGCGCGTTACTGGCATCACAGGCGGAAACTCATGGGGTATTCGCCATGCCTGAGCAGCGGCCGGAACCTGAGGATGATGCAACGATTTTATATACCTCAGGATCCACCGGTCACCCCAAGGGTGTGGTGTCATGTCATCGAAATATTTTGGCGGCACTGCTGAGTTGGGAACTGGATCAAACCTGCGGCGCAGCCATGCTGCCGGAACCACCTCCGCCTCCGGCCCAGCAAGCGGCAACCCTTCTGGCTGTTCCGCTGTTTCACGCCACCGGGTCCCACGCAGTCTATCTGGCCAGCTACCGACACCAGCGCAAGTTGGTGGCCATGTATAAGTGGGATGCGGCCACCGCCGCGCAGCTTATTGAAGAGGAGAAAATCAACTCCTTTATTGCGCCCGCCGCCATGACCGGGGATTTGGTGCAAGAGGCCACCCGCACCCAACGAGACCTGAGCACCTTGGCGTCAGTGGGCGGAGGCGGTGCGCCGCGGGCGCCGGAACAGGTACGCAACATCGAAAAATCCTTCGCCAACGCTCTGCCCGGCACGGGTTGGGGCATGACCGAAACCAACGCCATTGGCACCGGTATTGGCGGAGTTGACTATCTTGAACACCCGGAGAGCTCTGGTCGCTGTAGTGCGGTCATGGAACTGAAGGTCATCGACGAGCAAGGCGATGAACTGTCGGCTATGGCACGCGGTGAACTGCTGATTCGCGGTGCGGGTGTCTTTCGCGGCTACTGGAATCGGCCTGATGCAAACGCAGAAACCTTTTTACCTGGGGGGTGGATGCGCACCGGCGACGTCGCCTATCTGGATGACGAGGGCTATTTGTACATCGTTGATCGCATCAAAGACTTGGTAATACGCGGCGGCGAAAACATCGGCTGTGGCGAGGTCGAAGCAGCCCTGCTGGAACATCCGTTGATTCAAGAAGCGTCGGTTTACGCCATTCCGGACGAACGCCTTGGCGAAGAAGTCGGCACCACGCTGTATGTCTCTGCCGCCATTGACGAGGACGAACTGTCTGATTTTTTGCAAACGCGCCTAGCCAAATTCAAACTTCCTCGCCACATTTCTCAGCAGCGACAACCACTGCCCAGAACGGCCTCAGGAAAAATCCTCAAGCGCGATTTGCGCGAAGAGGCATGCCAGCGTCTCGGCTTGGCCTGATGACCCGAATTTTTTTGCTGGCACTTTGTGCACTGCTCGCGTCGTGCGGCAAAACGGAGCCGAAAACGATGAATGATGACCTCGTCATAGAGACCCAAAACGGCAGCCTGCGGGGTGCTTGGGCAGACACGGCTCGCACCATTCAGGTCTTTCGCGGCATACCCTTTGCCCAGCCGCCGGTGAGAGAGTTGCGCTGGCGACCTCCCGCGCCTCTGACACCCTGGACCGGCATAAAGAGCGCTGAGACCTTTGCAGACGCCTGCTATCAAGAGTTCAGCGAGGACGCCTTCGTTTGGAGTCGGGGCGAGTTTCAACGCAGTGAGGACTGCCTCTACCTAAATGTCTGGGCTTCAGCAGATCAACAAAAGCCCCAGCCGGTCATGGTGTGGTTCCACGGCGGGGCTCATACCGGCGGATTCGCACACGTGCCGTTATTCGATGGCACTGAGTTGGCCCGCAAAGGGGTTCTGGTTGTGACCGTAAACTATCGGTTAGGGCCGTGGGGCTTTTTCGCCCATCCGGCACTGCGCTCCGAGTCCGACCATGACAGCAGCGGCAACTACGGCTTACAGGACAAGATAGCCGCCTTGCAATGGGTGCAAAAAAACATCGGAGCTTTTGGCGGCGATGTGTCCAATGTGACTATTTTTGGTCAATCAGCGGGTTCCATGAGTGTTTGCGCATTAATGGCCTCACCGCTGAGCCGCGGCCTGTTCCACAAAGCCATTGGCCAGTCGGCAGCCTGCTTCAACCGCTACGGCCGCGATCCCAGCGGCGAAGAGCGCGGCAGCAAGCTGGCAGCATATGTGTTGCCGGACCAAGCGGAGATCAGCGCCGAGGATTTACGGGCGGTAGACAACGAAACGCTTCTGACTGCGGCATCGGCAAGTGGATGGGATCAGGGCGCAGGATTGATTGCGGTAGACGGCTGGGTGCTGCCCGAGGCGCCGGCAAAAACATTCGCCTCAGGCAATCAAGCTCCTATACCGGTTTTACTCGGCTCCTTGGCTAACGAAGGAGAGGAGCTATTGGCCATGAATACCGATTTGTCTGAAGCGGGGTTCGATGCCTATTTGAGCGAGACATTCGGTGACTTGGCTCAATCCATCAAGCAGGCCTATCAGGACGAACTATTCCAGAGTCCCGGCCTTGCCCAACGCAGTATCAACACGGACCTTTTTATGGCCCTGCCCATGCGGCGCTGGGCCGGCTATCAGGCCGCTGTCGGAGCAGACAGCTTTTTGTATTACATGGACTATGTGCCACCGGCCTATCAGATGTATCGAGCCGACCAACCCAACTTGGATCTGCCAGGCGGTCCCCGCAGCGCCGGCGCGTATCACTCAGGGGAGTTGGCCTACGTCTTTAACAATGTCGGAAAATCGGGCGATTTTTGGAACTTGGAAGACAGCCTGATGGCCGAGCGTATTACCGACTACTGGACTCAATTTGCAGCAACGGGTAATCCGAATACTGCCAATCAGCCTAGGTGGGATCCCTATACGGTGGAGACACACAACACCATGATGCTGAACGTGGAAGGCCGGCAGATTGCCGGCGCGCTGCGGGACAAAGTCGATTTGCTGGACCTATTCCTGCACGGTCGAAGCAGCTCAAACGAAGAGTAGTCTGTGGTCTGCACTTCCAACTATTTCGGTGGTCTGTAAACTTGTCAAATGAGTAAAAAGAAAGAAGACAGTGGCGCCGAAGATATCAACTTTGAAGCCGCGATGGCCGAGCTGGAAACGCTTGTGGCGCAAATGGAAGACGGCGACCTGAGTTTGGACGAATCGCTAAAAGCCTTTGAGCGCGGGGTCATGCTAACACGGCAGTGCCAGCAAGCCTTGAGTCGGGCGGAACTGCGAGTGCAGGCGCTTACCGATGCCAATACGCTGGAAGACATGACCCAAGAGGATTCATGACCGACCTTTTTGAGCCCGTCAAAGCCTCTATTGCAACAACACTCGACAGACTGCTACCCAGAGACTCACTGATTGCCCAGCCCATGGTCAATGCCATGCGCCATGCAGTTTTAGGCGGTGGCAAACGTATGCGCCCGCTGATGACGTGCGCAGCCTGCGATGCCTTCAGCGGCGATTATAGAGTGGCTCTGCCAGCTGCCTGCGGCCTTGAGTTTATCCACGCCTACTCACTGATTCATGACGACCTTCCTGCCATGGACGATGACGATCTGCGTCACGGCCAAGCGGCAACCCATATTGCCTTTGGTGAGGCCAATGCCATCTTAGCTGGCGACAGCCTGCACTCACTTGCGTTTCAGGCGCTGGCTGAAGCGTCCGGACTCAGCGATGCCGCAAAACTGCGGAGCATCATGCTGTTATCGCAGGCCGCTGGTTGGTCGGGCATGGCGGGAGGCCAATGTTTGGACATTGAAGCGGAGGGGAAAGAGCTATCGTTGACGGAACTTGAAGAATTGCATGCAGCCAAAACCGGTGCTTTGATCCAATCTTCCTTGGTCATTGGAGGCTACTGTGCCGAGGTCGACCCTAGCGACCCAAGACTGGCATTGCTGAGGCAGTTTGGCGGCCGGATTGGTCTGGCTTTTCAGGTGGTAGACGACATACTCGATGTGACCGCGAGCTCGGAGACCATGGGCAAACCTGCGGGCTCTGACGAAGCCTTAGACAAAAACACCTTTCCAAAACTCATGGGGCTCAAAGCAGCCCAGATGCGGGCCAACGAGTTGCTGGAGGAATCTCTTACCTTGCTCGAGAAAGCGGACCTAGCCACGGCCATGCTCACGGAGTTGGCAAATCGCGCGGTCAGGCGCAGCTACTGATCAGCTCATAACAGAAAGCGCCACTCCGGCTAATGCCAAGGCGAGGGCTGTCAGCCCACCAGCCAGCATGTCGTCGGCCATAATTCCCAAGCCACTGTGAAGATTACGGTCTAGCACACCAATGGGTCCGGGCTTAAAAATGTCCGCCACACGGAACAAGACGAACGCGGCCAAATACCAGCCAATAGACTGCGGCAGCCACACCAGCGCCAACCACATGCCAGCCACCTCATCGGCCACAATTTGCGGCTCATCTTTAATTTCCAGCTGTTCGATAAGTCGGTTACACAGCCACCAACTGATCAGAAAGTAGACGAGGACTATTGCCAATTGCACCGGCCAAGCGAGACCGCTGAGAAAAAACCACCAGAACGCCAATGCTCCTGCTGACCCCCATGTACCCGGACCCGGGCGCAAAAGCCCTAGGCCCGCGGCGGTCAACCAGAACACCGTAGGCTGAAAGATCATCTGAGGCGTTAGCACAGATTGCTTTTGATACATGAAGGCAAGACCACCCCTAGGCGGATGAGATAGGCTCGAGCATGCCGGGAACCAAGGGCTCTTCAGGCGGCCGGTGGCCCCAAATACTGGTTTCGCTGTATTGACCAACTGGCTCGCCGGCCTGCATATCCATAAGCCGTCCACCCGAGCCAAACTCAATTTCGAAGCCTGAAGGTGTGCGGACATAAAACGAGGTCATCAAATCGTTCGCATGTCGGCCCAAGCTCATAGCCATGGGCTCATTCGCCGCAAGAGCACGATCGTAAGCGCGGCCAACGGTGTCTAAGCTGTCTGCCTCAAGCATCATGTGATGCATACCTCGGTGTCCCGGCACTTGAGCAAGGGCCAGCGTGTGATGCCGCGGGTTACAGTGCATAAAACGTATGCGGGCACCGGCTTCCACATCGTCGGAATGACGAAAGCCCAACACCTTGAGGAAAAAATCGCTGACGGCCTGCATGTCCGGCACCATAAACACCAGATGACCCAGACCGTTGTCACCGGTGACAAATTTAACGGCATGCGGCGACTCAAATGGCGTATCTGCCTGCCGTCTTGCAAAAGAAATCTCGTGTCGGAACCCGGCAGGATCACGAAACCACCCTAGCGCACTCACCCCACGCTCATCGGCGAGGGCCGCATCCGCAGCGTGCAGATCAACGCCGCTGTCAACCAAGGCCGAAGCTACTGCTTCAAACCCGTCATGATCACCCACATCCCAGCCGACGTATTCCAGTGCGTTCGTTTTGCCAACGTGTACAGCGATACGCCAAGGTGCATCATCCATGCGCAAACGAGTCACCTCCTCCGATGGATCAGAAACATCCTGCAAACCTAGAATTTCCGGCGCAAATCGACGCCACTCGCTGGCTGCCGGAGATGAAATGCCTACATAACTCAACGATTTGATCATAAGTCCTCCTAGCGGTCGGCCAGAATAGACCAGATAGGTACGGTAAGAAACACGCCCCACAAGCGCCTTGTCACCAAGTGCTACGCAGTGCGAGTGCCGTCACAGAAATGGTCAAAACCTTGTTCGATTAGAGGTTCGCCGTCCAGACGCAGGCCTGTTTCCGAGGTGAGGATGCCAATGCGATAAGCGCCCTCCAAGGGTGTGCTGCTGACCAACAATAACTCGTAGTCGTCTCCACCAAAAAGAGCATCATGCAGTTGGGCCTCAGACGCCACCGGCAGCGCGGCTGAATCCAGCGCAGCGCCGCAACCGCTGGCACGACACAGGTGACCTAGGTCTTGGGCGAGTCCATCGGAGATATCCAGTCCGCCGACTGCCGACGTAAGCAACGACGACAAATCAAAGCGGGCTTGCGGTCGATAGTAAGCAGATTGCAGCGGCGTCAATGCCTCGGGCTCGACAGGCATCATTTGCCCAGTCCGCACACATGCTGCTGCAGCGCCAAGCGGACCAGTCACGTAAATACTCTGACCGGGGCGGCCAGTCGAGCGCAGCAGCGGTCGACCGGGTTCAATTTCGCCGTGAACACTCACCACAATGTTCAGCGGACCGCGCGACAGATTTCCCCCACAGACATAGACACCGAGCTCTTTTGCCGCTGCCGCCATGCCTTGCGCCAGAGTTTCGACCCAGACGCTGTCCCGTGCAGCTTGCGATTTGTCCATGGACAATGAGACCAAGCAGTATCGCGGAATCGCGCCCATGGCTGCCAAATCCGAAAAAGACACCATCAGCGAGCGGTAACCAATAAGCTGGGCTGGCGCAGCTATAGGAAAGTGCACATCTGGCAACAAGGTGTCGATGGAGGCAACCTGGGACAAGCCGGGCGAGGCCGCGATGACGGCTGCATCGTCCCCGGGGCCCAGCGTAATCCATTCTCCAGCAGCGCGATCACCAAGACCGGCAACGATGGCGTCAATAATTTCAAATTCGCTGAGCATCGAGTTCACCGGCTTTGGTTTGCAGCAAACTCAATGGTGCGCACGTCCTGAGCAAGGCGGTCTAGCACACCGTTAACGTACTTATGTGCATCCTGCGCGCCGAAGGTTTTGGTTAACTCGACATACTCATTAATGACAACAGAGTAAGGCACATCAATTCGATGGTTCAGCTCCGTCGCAGCCAGCCGCAAAATACCTCGCTCGACCACATCGAGATGCTCCCCGGCGCGATCCAGCAGCGGCGCCAGTTGATCATCCAATTCGTTGACGTGATTTACCATCAGCGTCAAGACATCGGCGAAAAACTCAGCATCAGCCTTGTCCAAAGCTTTCTCCCCAAACTCGCGACGCAACTGCAAAACAGCAGTTTCATTCACCTGCCATTGATAGGCAGCCTGAGTCAGCGCGCGACGTGCTTTTCGGCGCGCCCACATGATGTTCGTTTTATTTTTCGGCGCGGGAGGCTGTTCTGACATGTTCTTCCTGAAACGAATTAGCGAGCGTTCGCGCGGTCGGCTGGCGCCAAACGCAACTGCAGATCATCACCAATCAAAGTGTAATCCGTTATTTTGGCGGCATGCGCCTGAGCCAATTCCGCAAGGGCAATATCTGCCAGTGACATACTGTCACGACCCAGCGTCTTTGGCGCAATAAAACACACCCATTCATCCCATAGGGGGGCCTCACCACCGGATTGCAAAAAGCTGCCCAGAACTTTTGGACCAGCCTCGACCAGCACATCGTTGCAGCCTCGCTCAGCCAATCGCTCAAGCAACCCGGCTAAGTCGCGCGGTCCGCTGGCTAACGACATGTACTCTACATCACCACGCGTTGGAGACGAGTAGCGAGCAGCAGCATCCAGACCGTGAACCACCAAGGTGCCATCAGAAAAAATCTGGCTGTCTGGCGAAGCTCTCAAGGTGCTGTCCAACACGACGCGCAATGGCTGCGCGAGATGGCCTTGGAGCAGCCTTGAATCCCTTACGTTCAATTGGGGGTCATCAGCAGTCACGGTGCCCGCGCCGGTAATTACCGCATCACTTTGCGCACGCAGTTCTTGCACAACCTGTCTGGCCTGCGGGCCGGTGATCCATTGGCTTTCACCAGAGGCCAACGCCACGGCTCCGTCCAGACTGCTGGCGGACTTGAGTACGACACGAGGCCGCCCTTTGAGAATTCGAGAACTAAAACCTGCGATCATCTGCTCCGCTTCAGGCAGGCCCAGAACGCGCACGTTGACCCCTGCGTCTCGCAGCATTTGGCAGCCTTTGCCCGCAACCTGAGGGTGTGGATCCTCAGTACCAATCACGACACGCTTTGCACCAGCATCGATCAACGTCTGAGCACAAGCGGGCGTCCGCCCAACAAAGGCACAAGGCTCAAGACTGACGAAAACCGTGGCGCCTGCAATGTCCCCGCCGGCATCGGCAATCGCGTTCACCTCAGCATGACCTTGTCCGGCGAAGCGGTGGTAGCCACGACCGATTACTCGACCATCTCGAACGATAATGCAGCCTACCGGCGGATTGGGCGCACAGCTGTTGCGCCCTAACGCGGCCAGTTCAAGGGAGGTTTTGACAAACAGGACGTCGGACTGACGTTTCATGGCACTGACATTCACACGTTACTCGGCTTACGGCTACCCGCCAGTTTGTTTATTTCGTCGGCAAATTCACTGACGTCCTGAAAATCGCGATAAACCGACGCGAAACGCACATAGGCTACTGGGTCCAAAGCCCGCAGTTCCGCCATGACGGCTTCACCAACCCGCAACGCTGGTAGTTCCCGTTCACCTGTCGAGCGCAGCTTATGCTTAATGTGATTCACGGACGTTTCAATCTCATTGACGCTGACCGGCCGCTTCTCCAATGCCTTTGATAATCCGTAGCGGAGTTTTTCTTCATCAAAGGGCTCGCGACGACCGTCCCGCTTAATCAAGTGCGGCATAACCAATTCTGCGGTTTCAAACGTGGTAAACCGCTCCCCGCAAGTCAGACATTCGCGACGGCGACGCACCGAGTCGCCTTCGGCCACCAGCCGCGAGTCGATCACCTTGGTGTCAAGGTCACCACAAAAAGGACAATGCATCTGTCGAGCTCCTCGAAGGCGAGACCGTAGCTCCCACCTTCAATACGTTAGGCGCTCTTAGGATACACCGGGAAGCGAGTGCAGAGCTCTATGACTTTTGCCCGTACGGCCTTGTTGGTCTCTTCATTTTCTATGTCGTCCAAGATATCTGCGATCCAGCCAGCCAGTTCGAGACACTCAGCTTCTTTGAAGCCGCGGCGAGTCACTGCAGGAGAACCGATACGGATACCGCTGGTAACAAAAGGCGAGCGCGGGTCGTTGGGTACCGCATTTTTATTTACGGTGATATTCGCCGCACCCAAGGCGGCGTCGGCCGCCTTGCCGGTAATGTCCTTGTCCACCAAATCCAACAGAAACAGGTGATTGTCGGTACCTCCGGAAATGATCGAGTAGCCGCGGTCCATCAAACCCTTGGCAATAGCTCGCGCGTTCGCCAGCGTCTGAGCCTGATACTCATTAAACTGCGGTGTCATCGCTTCTTTGAAGGCCACCGCCTTCGCGGCTATTACATGCATCAAGGGACCGCCCTGACTGCCCGGGAAAAGTGCCGAATTCAGCTTTTTTTCAATATCGGGGTTCGAGCGCGCCAAGATGATGCCGCCTCGGGGCCCGCACAAAGTTTTGTGGGTAGTCGAGGTCACTACGTCGGCATAGGGCACTGGGTTGGGGTATTCACCTGCTGCCACCAGTCCCGCCACGTGAGCCATGTCGACCAAAAAGTAGGCTCCCACAGAATCTGCAATCTCACGAAACTTCTGCCAGTCCAGCCGTCGCGAATAAGCCGAGAAACCGGCCACAATCATTTTTGGTTGATGTTCTTGAGCCAGACGAGCCACCTCGTCGTAATCGACTTCTCCAGTCTCCACGTTGATGCCGTACTGCACAGCGTTATACAGCTTACCCGAGAAATTCACTGAAGCGCCGTGAGTTAGGTGGCCGCCATCGGCAAGGCTCATTCCCAACACGGTGTCACCGCCCTGTAACAGCGCCAAAAAAACGGCTGCATTTGCCTGTGATCCCGAATGCGGCTGCACATTGGCATAGTCAGCGCCAAAGAGCTTCTTGGCTCTTTCGATCGCTAACACTTCAGCTTTGTCCACATGCTCGCACCCGCCGTAGTACCGCTTGCCGGGATAGCCTTCCGCATATTTGTTCGTCAGAACGCTGCCTTGAGCCTCCATGGAACGAGGGCTGGCATAATTCTCTGAGGCAATCAGTTCAATATGCTCTTCCTGACGGCGCGTCTCGGCTTTAATGACTTCCGCCAACTCCGCATCGAACTCAGCAATGGTTTCGTTTCCTAAAAACATGGGTTTCTCTTCACTGTCAGAAAATGGGCCTTACTGCGCTTGCTGAGTATAAACGAAGTCACCGGCAAGGGGACCTGAAAGAACTGCGACTTAAACTAAAACGCAATGCATTTGTCCTCGCTCCGGCAAGCCACCGGCCTGCTGTTTCGACTTTTTTTGCCTCGCTCTGCACGCAGAACTGGCACCAATGACACAGGCCCGTATACTGCCCGCTTTCGGACTTTAGGAGCGTTCATGGCCCAGTACGTCTACACCATGCAGGGAGTGACCAAGGTCGTCCCGCCGCAGCGGACCATCTTGCAAAATATTAACCTGTCTTTCTTTCCGGGCGCCAAGATTGGCGTCTTGGGTCTCAACGGTTCGGGAAAATCCAGCTTACTGCGCATCATGGCAGGACAGGACACCGAGATTGATGGCGAGGCACGAGCGCAAAAAGACATCCGCGTTGGCTACCTACCACAGGAGCCGGGGCTGGATGACGAGCTGGATGTTCGGGGCAACGTTGAGCTTGGAGTGGCGCCGATCATGGCCATCCTGAAGGAGTACAACGAAATCTCAGATCGTTTCGCAGAGCCCATGGAAGACGATGAAATGACCAAGCTGCTGGAAAGGCAGGGTGATCTGGCAACGGAAATTGACGCCGTCGACGGCTGGGAAATTGATCGCACGCTGGACATCGCCGCCGACGCGCTGCGACTGCCTGCTTGGGATACGCCAGTGGTCAGTCTTTCCGGTGGCGAACGCCGACGTGTTGCTCTGTGCGCCTTACTGCTGTCAAAGCCAGACATGCTGTTGCTGGACGAACCCACCAACCATTTGGACGCCGAGAGTGTGTCTTGGCTGGAGCGTTTCCTCGACGAATACAACGGCACCGTTGTGGCGGTGACCCACGATCGCTATTTCCTCGACAACGTTGCCAGTTGGATTCTCGAGCTGGATCGAGGACGTGGGCTGCCTTATGAGGGCAACTACTCCACATGGCTGGAAGCAAAGGAGAAACGGTTGGAACAAGAAGCGTCCACTGACGAAGCCCGTCAGCGGACGATTAAGTCAGAACTGGAGTGGGTGCGCTCTAATCCCAAGGCTCGTCAGGCGAAAAGCAAATCTCGCATGGCTCGTTTCGACGAACTGGTCGCTGAGGAGAGTGAGACGCGCCGCGAGACCACCGAACTGTTCATTCCAACCGGTGAGCGATTGGGTGAAAAAGTCATCGAAATCAACAATTTGACCAAGAGTTTTGGTGACCGCCTGCTTATTGATGACTTCAGCGCCATCATTCCCCGCGGCGCCATTGTCGGCATTATCGGCGGCAATGGCGCAGGTAAATCGACCTTCTTCAAAATGCTGACCGGCCAGGAAACACCAGACAGCGGCTCCATCGACAAGGGCTCGACGGTAGATCTAGCGTACGTAGATCAGAGCCGTGATACGCTGGCTGATGACAAAACCGTTTGGGAAGAAATCTCCGACGGCTTGGATATCATGCGTATCGGTAAACACGAAATTGCCAGCCGCCAGTACTGTGGGCGGTTTAACTTCAAAGGTACGGACCAACAAAAATTTGTTGGCACGTTGTCCGGCGGCGAACGCAATCGTGTGCACTTGGCCAAGCTGCTGCGACGTGGCGCCAACGTACTGCTGCTGGACGAACCCACCAACGACTTGGATGTGGAAACCCTGCGCGCGCTGGAGGAAGCGCTCTTAAGCTATGCAGGCACAGCCTTGGTGATTTCACACGATCGCTGGTTCTTGGATCGTATCGCCACCCACATCATCGCCTTCACCGGCGACAGTGATGTGACGTTTTTCGAAGGCAACTACACCGAGTATGAAGCTGACCGGAAAAAGCGGTTGGGTGACGCGCAACCGACGCGAGTGCAGTACAAGCCTATTCATCGCTGACTGTCCGCCGCGGTCAGAGCGATTGCAGTACCTCAAGCGCGGCGGAAAGCGTTTTCACGCCATGCACTGTCATCTGACCCAGCGATTCCTTGGGTCGATTGGCAAAGGGTACGATCGCGTTCTTAAAGCCGTGCTTGGCGGCTTCGCGCAGGCGCTCCTGACCGTTGGCTACCGGACGCAGCTCGCCAGTCAAACCCAATTCACCGAAGACGATCAGCTCACGTGAAAGCACGCGATCACGAAACGAGCCGAGTACGGCCAGCAGCAAAGCGAGATCGGCGCCAGTCTCTGTGATGCGGACGCCACCAACCACGTTAGCGAATACATCCTGATCGCCCAGCGCGATACCACAGTGCCGATGCAGTACCGCTAAGTGCATGGCAAGACGCTGCTGATCAAGGCCAACGGCAACGCGTTTTGGGTGGCCACCGGCAACGTCATCAACCAAAGCCTGCAACTCTACTAACAGTGGCCGGGTACCTTCCCAAGTCACCGTAGCAATACTGCCGGGGGAATCTACGTCGCCCCGCTGCAAGAAAATAGCCGAAGGATTCGCTACTTCTTTCATGCCCAAATCGGTCATGGCAAAAATACCCAGCTCGTTTACCGCGCCGAAGCGGTTCTTATGTCCGCGCAGAGTTCGGTATCGACTACCGGCCGGGCTGTCGAGCATCATGAAACAATCGATCATATGCTCCAGAACCTTGGGGCCAGCAATGCCTCCCTCCTTGGTGATATGACCGACGAGAACGATGACGATCTCTTGCTGCTTGGCCAGACGCGTGAAAAACGCTGCGGTTTCTCGGACTTGGACCACTGACCCCGGCGTGGAATCCACAGATTCCATCTGCATGACTTGAATCGAATCAAGAATGACAATTTTGGGCCGCTGGGTTTGTACAAGGCTGGCAATGACTTCCGCACGGGTTTCTGCCGCCACGCTCAAGTTGTCCATGGGCAACTGTAGGCGCTGGGCACGCAACGCAAGTTGCTGGAGGGATTCTTCTCCAGTGACATAGAGCACGCCATGATGCCGGGCCAAGGCCGTTGAGGCTTGCAGCAACAAGGTGCTTTTTCCCGCACCGGGGTCGCCGCCAATGAGCACTACCGAGCCGGGTACAAAGCCACCACCGAGCACCCGGTCCAACTCGGCGAATCCGGTGCCGATGCGTTCGGCGTCTACCGCTTCGATGTCACTGAGTTTTTTAACTTCGGCAGTGACACCTGCATATCCCACTGCGGCAGAGGCAATCGGTGTGATGTTGACCCGACTGAGGGTATTCCAAGCGTTACAAGTGCCACATTGACCTTGCCACTTGCTGTGCTCTGCACCGCACTCGTCACATACATAGGCGGATTTAGTCTTTGCTTTTGCCATAAGGAATCAAGTCGGTTGCAGGCTAAGGCCCGTAGTCGTTATACATCTCGTGAGCCAGATCCTCGAACTTGGTGAGATTGCCGGTAAACTTCAAGCGGACTTTACCGATGGGGCCATTGCGCTGCTTGCCGATGATGATTTCGGCGATACCCAAGTCTTCCGTATTCTCGTTATAAACCTCGTCGCGATAGATAAACAAGATCACATCCGCGTCTTGCTCAATGGCACCTGATTCGCGCAGGTCACTGTTCATCGGTCGTTTGTCCGGCCGTGATTCAAGCTGTCGATTCAGCTGGGACAGAGCCACCACCGGGCACTTCATTTCTTTCGCCAAGGCTTTGAGCGATCGGGAGATTTCAGATATCTCGGTGGCGCGGTTTTCGCTGTCCTTTGCGGTGCGCATCAACTGCAGGTAATCCACCATGATCAAGTCCAGTCCCCCGGTTTCGCGCGCCACGCGTCGGGCGCGGGACCGCACTTCTCCCGGGGTTAATGCGGCGGTGTCATCTATATAGAGCTTTTTGTCTTTGAGTTGGCTGACGGCACTGGCAAAGCGGTCCCAGTCTTCATCTTTCAGGTCACCAGTGCGCAGTCGCGTCTGGTCAATGCGACCCAGACTGGACAACATACGCATCACAATTTGCTCTGATGGCATCTCCATACTGAACACCAGTACCGAGCCACCGGTCATCACAGCATGTTCAACCATGTTGACGGCAAAGGCCGTTTTACCCATGGATGGACGGGCAGCAACGATCACCAGATCCGATCCCTGCCAACCCGTGGTCATACGATCCAGATCTGTGAAACCGGAAGCAAGTCCGGTCAGCGCACCCTTGGAGCCGTGCAAAAACTCGACCTTTTCTACCGCCTTGATCAATAGGGGGGCAACTTTTTCCGGACCGCTGTCTTTCAGGCGATTCTCGGCAATCTGAAATACCGACTGTTCTGCCAGCTCCAGCAAGGTATCAGTATCGCGGCCATCAGGGGTAAAGGCCGAGTCCGCAATTTGATTTGCAGCTCCGATCAGCTGGCGCAGAACCGAACGCTCACGCACGATTTTCCCGTAAGCCAGCACGTTACTCGCACCGGGTGTCGATTCCGCCAGTTCGGCCAAGTAGCTGATGCCACCCGCCTTTTCGAGCAGGCCCTTGGATGACAGCCGCTCGGACACCGTGACCGCATCCAGCGGCGCATCGTCCGATGCCAGCTCGTTCATGGCATCAAAAATAATTTGATGCGGAGTCCGATAAAAGTCTGTGGCAGCCACGACTTCAATCAGATCAAACCATGCTTGATCGTCCAGCATCAGCCCACCCAAGACCGATTGCTCCGCCTCCAAGGAGTGCGGTGGTACTTTTAGGGCAGATACCGGGTTGTCGGGAACATATTCAGACATATCGTTAAATGCTTGAGCTTGACCTGAATTAATGGCGGCTTGGAAGATTCCTCTTATCCTGCGAAGTTTGCAACACCTCCCGATCCTCTGTGCCCTTGGCAGTTGCAAAAAAGCCGGAGATTGCGGAGAGCAGGCGAAAAAAAAGCGGGATCTTTCCCGCTTTTGTTACCGCAGCCAGCGACTCATTCACTCTTCAACCACAGCAACCTTGATGTTCACGGTCACATCGGAGTGCAGCTGCAGTGCGATGTCGAATTCGCCCAGAGCTCGAATCACGCCTTCTGGCATTCGTACTTCGCTACGTTCCACTTCATGCCCTTCAGCAACCAGAGCATCTGCGATGTTTTGCGTGCCCACTGAACCGTAGAGCCGGCCCTCTTCGCCCGCTTTCATCATAATCGTGACAATATGCTCTTGCAGCTTCTCCGCTCGACCCTGCGCTAGAGCCAGCTTCTCGTTCGCGTCTTTTTCCAACTCAGCGCGGCGTGCTTCGAACACTTCGCGATTCGCCGCATTGGCTTGAATTGCTTTGTGCTGCGGGATCAAAAAGTTACGAGCAAAGCCAGGCTTGACCGATACTTCGTCGCCTAAGTCACCGAGGTTGTTCAAACGTTCCAATAAAATCACATTCATGCTTATTCCTCCGCCCGCTATTTGTGTTGGTCGGTATAGGGAATCAATGCCAGATAACGCGCACGCTTCACTTGCTTGGCAAGGTTACGCTGAAAGCGCGCCGATGCACCGGTGATGCGGCTAGGCACGATTTTTCCCGTTTCACCAACGAATTGGCGCAGGGAATCGAGGTCTTTGTAGTCGACTTCTAAATCTTTGAATTGAACCTGTGGTCTTCTTCCACCTCTCATTATGCATTCTCCTCAACAGTATCCGCTTCGGGAGCCTCTTCAGCCGGTGCTTCGCTCGCAGGCTCTGCGGCCGGAGCGCGTGAGGCACTTTCTTCTTGTCGCCGGCGATCGCGTTCCCGATCCTTTTCCTGCTCACGCAGTTCCTCTTCATAGAGCTTAGAATTGCCGGTTTCCGCCGCATCGCGGCGAATAATCAGATTGCGGATTACCGCGTCATTGAATCGAAACGCGCTTTCCAGTTCTTCGATGGATTCCTGACCCACTTCCACGTTCATCAAGATGTAATGTGCTTTGTGGATTTTCGCGATGGGGTAAGCGAGCTGACGTCGGCCCCAGTCTTCTGTGCGGTGTACGATACCGTTACCGCGCTCAATGATGCCTTGGTATCGTTCGACCATACCGGGCACCTGATCGCTTTGATCGGGGTGCACTAAAAAAACAACTTCATAATGTCGCATTTTGTTTCCTCACGGTTAACGCCCCCAGTCCGCTTACGCGCCTGTGGAGCAAGGATTGATAGGGGCTTTCGCCCCGCCCGCTTTGCTAGCGGAGGCGCATTCTAGGGGTCTGACGAAGCTGGTGCAAGGACGTTTTCCCAACGGCGAGACTGCAGCACCTGCCTATTGCTTGGCGGTTCGTCTTTGCCGAACAGCCTCATACAGCAAAATACCCGTGGCAACACTGACGTTGAGGCTCTCAACGTTGCCTAGCATAGGGATACTCACGAGTTTGTCGCACAAACTGCGAGTAAGTCTGCGCAGACCTGAGCCTTCGCTGCCCATGACCAAAGCCGTCGCGGTGGAACTGTCCAGCGATTGCCAGACTTCATCGCCCTGTGCATCAGCACCGAACAGCCACACGCCCTGGTCGCGCAACCAGGACAGTGTTCGAGCGAGGTTGGTGACCTGCACAATAAACAGATCTTCCGCACCACCTTGGGCGGTTTTCAGAGCCACTGCACTTAAGGGCGCGCTGTTGCGCTTTGGCACAATGACAACATCAACCCCGGCGGCATCGGCGGTACGCAAACAGGCCCCAAAATTTCTGGGATCGGTCACACTGTCCAGTACCAACATCAAGGGGGCCGGCCCGAACTCTGGCCAACGCCTTTGCAACTCTTGCTCGTCCGCCAGCCTGCGGATGTGACACTCGAGCAGCACGCCTTGATGCGCGCCCTCGACAGACCGACGTTTGAACCACGCATCTTCTACTGTCTGATAGCGAACACCGGCTTCGCGAGCCAAGCCGATCAGTTCGTTGTAACGCGCATCCCGCCGTCCCTTCATCAAATAGAGCGTTCTTGCGCGAGCCGGCGTGTCGCGCAGCACTGCTCGCACGGCCTGAATGCCAATGATTTCATCCATTATTCTTTCTCTTACGCTTCACGGCCTTAGGCGTTGTTTGCTTTTTCTTGGCTTTGTTTTTACTCGCTTTACTCCCGGTTTTTTCTGCAGCGCCGGCACCTGCAGCCTTGCCCTTCGCTTTACCGCCCTTAGATTTTTCTGAGGTTTGTGCACTGCTCTTTACTTTTGGCCCAGCATTGCGCCCGCCGTTAGACCTGCCGCTCGGTTTCTTAGTCACGGGGGAGAGCTTAAGCTCAATTTTGCCTTGGGGCGGTTCCACATTCACCACAGCGACCCTTAGGGCATCGCCCAAGGTAAAACGCTTACCACTGCGGTCACCCACCAAGCTTTGCCGGCGAGGGTCGTAGCGGAAATAATCCGCGCCTAAATCCGATATGTGCAGCAACCCTTGGACATAAAATCCGTCCAGATCAACGAACAATCCGAATTCGGTAACGCCAGCGATCGTCCCGAGCAGTTCTTCTCCCACGTGCCGTTTCACCAAATCGCACTTCAGCCACGTTTCCACCGTCCAACCTGCGGACTCGGCACGCCGTTCGTTGGTTGAACAGTGTTCCCCCAGCGTCACCAATTGCTCCATCGATGGCACCCAACCTGCCCGATTGGTTCTGGCCTGCAGTATGGATTTGATCGCGCGATGAACGAGCAAATCAGGGTAGCGGCGAATGGGGCTGGTGAAGTGCATGTAACGCTCTAAACCCAACCCAAAATGGCCAGCGTTATTCGGGCCATATACCGCCTGCTTCATGCTGCGCAACACCAACTGCTGATAAAGCCAACCGCGATCCTTGGTAGCAATATCGCGCAGCAATGTTTGATAGATCTTCGGGCTGGGGACACCCTCAGGGAGCCGAAGGCCAATCGACATCAGATCCTGTCTCAAAGTCTCCAGTTTCAGCATATCCGGAGCTTCGTGCAGGCGGTACAGGGACCGGCTGTCGTTGGCCTCGATAAAGGCCGCCGCACAGACATTGGCATTGATCATGGCTTCTTCAATGATTTGATGCGCTCGCAGGCGCGCAACCTCTTGAACGCCGGTCACATGACCTTGCTGTACGTCGATGACGCCTTCACGGCTCTCGAAGTCCAATCCACCTCGTTCATCCTTGGCGAGACGAAAGGCTGTATGAACGTCAGCAAGCGCCGCGATGGAATTGCAAACTGCAGTAAGATCCTTCTCCGCGCAGGGCAACGACGCCCCGTTATCCAAATGCGCCTGCACTTCTTCGTAGGTAAGGCGGCCGTGGGAGCGGATTAACGCATCGTAAAAGGTATAGGCGCGCACAATACCTTTGTTCGACACCTGCATGTCACAAACTAGGGCGAGTCGAAAAACATCAGGCTTAAGCGAGCATAGTTCGTTGGATATGGCTTCCGGCAGCATAGGCACCACATGCCCGGGCAGATATACCGACGTCGTGCGTGCCGCTGCTTCTGCATCCAGCGCAGAGCGGGGTTTGACGTAGTTCGCCACATCAGCAATCGCGACCACCAAGCGCCAGCCCTTTTGCCCCCCAAGCGATTTGGCGAACACCGCGTCATCAAAATCTTTGGCGGTAGCGCCATCGATCGTCACGAGGGGCATATTCGTCAAATCTCGACGGTTAGCGTGTTGCATAGGCTGCACCTGGCTTGGCAGACGCGCGGCGGCCCGAGTGACCGCGACGGGCCATTCGCGCGGGATCTCAAGGCTCTCCAGAGTCGCGTCGATTGCCTGCTCCACTACCGACGCGTTGGGCAACACATCAATGATACGACCCACCAGCCCATGGCGGTCTTGGCCAACAATTTCCAGCCGCACAGCATCGCCATGGCCTGCGCCGGCAACGCCATCGGGTAAGTGCATACGCCCTTCAAAACTTTTCGCCAACGGGTCGACCGAGGGGAATCTGCCACGCAGATTTAAGATACCAACCGCCGGTTGGTCACCGCGCTTTACAAGGGACTCTATTTTAGCGCCCGGTTGACCATCTTCGAGTACGATACGGTAGGTCACTTCATCACCGGGACGAATTGCAAGACCGTCTCGACTGCCGCCAGATGATCTGAGAATGGACAGACCACCTAGGTTGAGCTTACCCGCGTATCCCTTCACGATACCGATGACCGGATCTTGTACGGAGTTGGCATCGTCGTCCCCCCCTTTAAGTTCTTCGACTGCCTGAGGGCTGACTAAGGCGTACGTACGCCCCTCCAACTCCACAACCTCACCCTGACGAATCAGCCCTTTGAGAACCTGTCGAGCACGTTTGATGTCATGTGGGGTAGTCGCCTGAAGCGCAGCGATAATCGCTTTCCACGAAAGAGCCTGTCCATCGGTTAGCACCTTGAGCAGCACGTTGGCATTAAGGCGTGCTGATCGCGCAAGAGTGGTCGGCGATGTTTTTTCGCCGTGAAGTTTCGTCAAGATTGACACCTTGTGTGTGAGTTAAGTAAAGTCCGCGACCCTATCAGTCCGCGTATGCCCAGGTGGTGAAATTGGTAGACACGCTAGCTTCAGGTGCTAGTGGGGGCAACCCCGTGGAGGTTCAAGTCCTCTCCTGGGCACCAT
>JAAXKB010000012.1 GCA_012269545.1 Gammaproteobacteria bacterium
TGCCGGTATCCAGTTCCGCCCATTTGGTGCTTCCCGCGCAACTCACCGACTGGCCTGACCAAGGTCTCGCCTTCGACGTCGCCGTTCATTTCGGCACGTTGATTGCTGTGCTGGCCTATTTTCGCCGTGACCTGTCGAACATGCTCCTAGCGGTCAGCCGATCACCTTCGTTAATCAGCACCATCGGATGGCAAACAGTGTTGCGTCAAACCGCAGCTCATGACCGAGACCTGGATTTGCTGTTCAAACTTGGCATTGCAACCCTGCCGGTTGTCATTGTCGGTTTCGCCAGTAAGGAATTTGTCGAAACCCAGCTGCGCTCCATTCCTGTGATTGCCACAACCACTATGCTTTTCGGTGCTGCTCTTTGGTTTGCCGACCGTCGTGCTGGCAGCCGTTCCTTGGTGCAATGGCGCGACGCCTTATGGATTGGGTTTGCTCAGACTTTGGCACTGATACCGGGCACATCCCGCTCGGGAGTCACAATTACTGTGGCGCTGATGGTTGGTTTAAACCGCCTTTCCGCAGCGCGGTTCTCCTTCCTGCTCTCGATTCCGGCGATTGCCGGCGCGCAGATGCTCCTTACCAGAGACCTTGTAGCTGCCGAAAACTCCATAGACCTATTATCCGCCCTAGTCGGAGCACTAATCGCCTTCGCAAGCGCCTATGCCAGCATCCACTTCTTCATACGATTGCTGGACCGATTTGGCATGACACCCTACGTTGTTTACCGACTGATGCTTGGTTGTATTCTCTGGTTGCTGATCTGGTGACTGCTCTGCACTCACCGATAACAGCCTCATTAAAACGGAATATCGTCCTCAAACTCGTCGTCGGAAAGGCTGTTGTTTGCACTGGCAGCTGGAGGCCCGGCATTTTGCGGGGAATCAAAGCCACTGGGAGCGCTGGAGTAACTGTCGTTTTGGCCTCCCATGCCTGCGCCGGATGGTCCGCCACCAAAACCACTGTCCCCCATGCTGCCGCGGCTGTCGAGCATCTGCAGCTCATTTGCATTGATTTCAGTGCGGTATTTCTTTTCACCGTTCACTTCCCAGCTTGACGTGCGCAGGCTTCCTTCAATGTAGACCTTGGACCCTTTGCGCAGATATTCGCCCGCAATCTCCCCCAGACGTGCAAAACAGACAATGTTGTGCCATTCGGTCCTTTCTTGCTGCTCGCCTGTGGTGCGGTCTTTCCAAGTCTCAGAGGTTGCTATGCTAAATTTCGTCACCGCATTGCCATTCTGTGCATAGCGCGTTTCCGGGTCTCGGCCCAGATTGCCAATCAGCATGACCTTATTGATGCCTCTAGCCATTTTTGTCTCCGAAAAAAGTAGTCGTTTGCCTAGTGTAGAGCAAAGCCAGAAACCACCCAATCGGAAAAGTGCTCGACGGTTGGAGAAGAATACGAAAAAAACGGTTGTGTCTGGCTTACACAGCTTCAGTTCTCTTGCTGCCATTGCACGATCAAGTTATGTTGCCTCTCTTAAATTGCCACGAGTCCTCACACCTTGGATACCATTGCTGTCCGCGGCGCCCGCACCCATAACCTCAAAGATATTGATTTAGACATCCCGCGCGACAAGCTAGTGATCATTACTGGTCTCTCCGGTTCGGGAAAATCTTCATTGGCATTTGACACCCTGTACGCAGAAGGCCAAAGGCGCTACGTAGAGTCGCTGTCCGCTTACGCAAGACAGTTTTTGTCTATGATGGAAAAACCCGATGTCGACCTCATTGAGGGGCTATCGCCGGCTATTTCGATTGAGCAAAAATCCACGTCGCATAATCCAAGATCAACGGTTGGCACGATTACCGAAATCTACGACTACCTGAGATTGCTGTTTGCACGGGTAGGAGAACCCCGCTGCCCCACCCACGATCTGCCTCTGGACGCCCAAACCGTCAGCCAAATGGTTGATCAGGTCATTCAAAACATGCCGGATCAACGCATCATGGTGTTGGCTCCTGTCGTCAACGAACGCAAGGGCGAGCATTTGCACGTTTTTCAGGAACTGATTGGAAATGGCTTTGTACGCGCGCGGATCAATGGGTTGGTCGTTGACTTGGACGACGCGCCAGCCTTGGACAAAAACAAAAAACATACCATCGAGGCCGTGGTTGACCGGGTCCGGGTCAAGGACGATATTGCCCAACGCTTGGCCGAGAGTTTCGAGACGGCCTTAAACCTATCAGACGGTGTCGCCCAAGTGGTCGATATGGATGACCCTGAACTGCCTGCAACGGTTTTTTCAGCGCGTTTTGCCTGCCCAAGCTGCGGCTACTCCATTACCGAACTGGAACCCAGAATGTTCTCGTTCAACAACCCTGCCGGCGCATGTGCCAGTTGTGATGGTTTGGGCGTTACCCAATTTTTTGATCCGGAACTGGTCGTCGCTGACGAAGATCTGACCCTGGCGGAAGGAGCCATCAGAGGCTGGGATCGCCGCAACGTCTATTACTTTCATATGTTGAACTCCATCGCCGAGCATTACGAGTTCGATGTGGAAGTGCCGTTTAAGCAACTCAGCAAAAAACACCGGGACATCATCCTCAACGGCAGTGGGCGTCAGCGGATCGATTTTAGCTACGTAAACGATCGAGGCGATGTCATTAAACGCACTCATCGCTTCGAAGGGGTTCTGCCGAACATGGCCAGACGCTTTCAAGAAACCGAATCGTCCATGGTGAGAGAGAACCTGCAAAAATTTATGCGAGTAACGAACTGTCCAAGCTGCTCGGGCACTCGCTTGCGCGAGGAATCCCGCCACGTATTCGTCGGTAAATCCAATTTGCCCAGTATTACTCAGCAGTCGATAGCTCAAACTTTGGATCATTTCAACGCGCTTAAATTGAAGGGCCAGCGGGCAACCATTGCGGAAAAAATCCTGAAGGAAATCAGAGCACGCCTGCAATTTCTTGTCGACGTTGGTTTAAATTACTTAAGTTTGGAGCGTAGCGCCGAAACCCTCTCCGGCGGCGAAGCGCAGCGCATTCGATTGGCCAGTCAAATCGGCGCGGGACTGGTGGGGGTTCTATACATCCTTGATGAACCGTCCATTGGCCTACACCAAAGAGATAATGAACGGTTGCTCAAAACACTGGAGCATCTCAGGGATTTGGGTAACACCGTGATCGTGGTCGAGCATGATGAGGAGGCCATGCGAAAGGCCGACTACTTGGTGGATATTGGCCCGGGAGCCGGTGTCCATGGCGGCAAAATCGTTGCGGCAGGCAGTTACGAGGACGTCCTAAAAAACAAAAAGTCCATCACGGGCCAGTATCTGAGCGGCGCTAAACAAATTGCAGTGCCTGCGAAACGCAATCAGCCTGATCCAGAAAAGATGCTGAATTTGACCGGCGCCAGCGGCAACAATCTAGATCAAGTATCGCTGAGCATTCCATGCGGCCTCTTCACCTGTGTTACCGGCGTGTCAGGATCCGGCAAGTCAACGTTGATCAACCATACGCTTTACCCTCTTGCCGCCACGGAGCTGAATAAGGCCACTACGCTGAAGGCACAGCCCTATGAAGCGATCGACGGTTTACAGCATCTCGACAAAGTAGTGGACATCGATCAAAGCCCTATCGGTCGCACACCGCGCTCCAATCCCGCAACGTATACGGGTCTGTTTACGCCGATTCGAGAGTTGTTTGCCCAAGTTCCCGAAGCTCGAGCCAGAGGTTACAAACCCGGACGATTCAGCTTTAACGTTAAAGGTGGCCGCTGTGAGCCGTGCCAAGGCGACGGTCTGATCAAGGTAGAAATGCACTTTCTGCCGGATATTTATGTGCCCTGCGACACTTGTGCGGGCAAACGTTACAACCGTGAGACCCTCGACATCCGCTATAAGGGCAAGAACATAAACGAAGTCCTCGATATGACGGTTGAGGACGCAGCTGAATTCTTTGCACCGGTCCCTATGTTGGCCCGCAGGCTGGAAACTCTGAAAGACGTTGGCCTGTCCTACATTCGCTTGGGCCAATCGGCGACCACACTCTCCGGCGGCGAAGCTCAACGCATCAAACTGTCGAGGGAATTATCGAAACGGGATACCGGCAGCACGCTCTATATCTTGGACGAACCCACCACCGGGCTGCACTTCCATGACATCGCTCAACTGCTTGAGGTGCTGCACCGGCTGCGCGATGACGGCAACACGATTGTCGTTATTGAGCACAATTTAGATGTCGTAAAGACCGCTGACTGGGTCATTGATCTTGGACCTGAAGGCGGATCCGGCGGCGGCAAAATTGTAGCAACGGGAAGCCCTGAAACCGTCGCGGCTGCCAAGACATCTCATACTGGAAGATTCCTGAAGAATACGCTCTCTAGGACGTAGGGACGTTATCAAGCACTCAAGGACCAGCTGATGACTCGACCCAACGGTTAGTCCTCTGGGCTTACAATCCCGGTAAGCAGGCGCGAAGTGCGCTCGTACACAGCTGGACGTTTTCTTGGCGAGCTGAGTAGCCCATCAAACCAACGCGCCAGACCTTGCCCGCAAAGGCACCGAGACCGGCACCGATTTCTAGGTTGAATTCTTTGAGCAGCTGCTGACGCACAGCAGCCTCATCAACCCCTTCTGGCACTTTGACCAAATTGAGCTGGGGCAGACGGTATGCTGCGTCCACGACGAACTCCAACCCCAAACCGGACAGGTTTTCGACCAGGGTATTGTGCATCGTGCGATGCTTTGTCCATGATTCCTCTAGTCCTTGCTCTTTTATCATGAGCAGAGCTTCGTGTAGTCCATACATCGCGTTTACTGGCGCAGTGTGGTGGTACGTGCGGCCGCCGCCCTCTCCGTCCCAGTAGGCCATCAGTAAGGACAAATCCAGAAACCAGCTTTGAACCGGTGTATTGCGGGCCTTCACTCGATCTGCTGCCGCCTGACTAAATGTTATCAGACTGATTCCCGGCGGTGCCGACAGACATTTTTGCGTACCGGAATACGTCACGTCTGCCTGCCAATGATCAACTTCCAGCTCAATCCCAGCCAGTCCCGTTACCGAATCAACAATGGTTAAACAGCCGTGCTCTTTAGCCAGCGCACAGAGCGTCTTTACGTCGCTGCATACTCCTGTAGACGTCTCCGCGTGAACAAAACCAACAACTTTGGCATCGGGGTTGGCGACCAAGGCGCTGCGCAGTTTCTCTGGATCTACTTGGGTACCCCATTCATCTTCCACGGTGACAAGCTCACCGCCCATGCGTCTGACGTTTTCCGCCATACGCATACCGAAAACGCCATTAATGCATACGACGGCCTTATCGCCGGGTTCCAGCAGGTTTGCAAAGGAAGCTTCCATGGCCGCTGAACCGGGCGCAGAGAGCGGGAGGGTGAGCGCGTTAGACGTACGGAACGTGTAGCGCATCAGGTCTTTGATGTCCTCCATCAGCCCTTGAAATTCTGGGTCCAAGTGCCCGATGGTCGCTTTCCCCATGGCGCCCAAGACTCGAGGGTGAACATCTGAGGGTCCTGGACCCATTAACGTACGGGGCGTCGGATGAAAGCTAGTATTCATAGGTGGTTAGCCGTCTTTTTTATCTTCTTGTGTCGTATCTTCTTCCGCCTTGGGTTCTTCCGCATCGGTCGCAGTCTCTTCTTCTGCCGCCGCCGCGCTCTCCTCTTCAGCCGCGGCTACGCTTTCCTCTACCGTCTCGGTGGTCTCTGACGCCGTTTCTTGTGCAACCTCTTGCGCAGGAACCGCCTGAGCATTGGCATAATCTTCGTCAAGATCTTCTGTCGCAACGGGACGTCCAACCAGTTCGATGTAGGCCATCGGTGCCGCATCGCCGGCGCGGAATCCGCACTTGAGAATCCGAGTGTAGCCACCGGGACGATCTTGGTATCTGGGGCCAAACTCCGTAAACAATTTACCAACCGCGGCCTTGCTTCGCGTGCGTGAGAAGGCCAGCCGTCGGTTTGCAACAGAATCCTCTTTTGCGAGCGTGATCAGTGGCTCGACAACACGTCTGAGCTCTTTGGCCTTAGGCAATGTTGTTTTAATCACTTCACTTTCAATCAGTGAGGCAGCCATATTGCTGAACATCGCTTTGCGATGTGAGCTGTTTCTGTTTAGCTGCCTGCCACTCTTTCGATGACGCATTGTTCGTTCCTGTCGCTAATGTCTGCGTTTCACAACGCAATAATCGTTTTCTATGTTTTTCCGCCGTGCGGGCTTATAGCCGGCCGCCGTGCAAGTTCGCTGGCGGCCAGTTCTCTAGGCGCATGCCGAGAGCGAGTCCTCGCGAGGCCAGCACATCTTTGATTTCCGTCAGAGACTTTTTACCCAGATTAGGCGTTTTTAACAGTTCGACTTCAGTCCGCTGTATCAAATCACCAATGTAGTAAATGTTCTCAGCCTTCAGACAGTTCGCCGACCGGACAGTCAGTTCGAGGTCGTCGACCGGGCGAATCAGAATCGGATCAACTTCGTCTTCTTTCTCTTCTACTACCTGCTCTTTTTCATTGTCCAAATCGACAAAAACGGCCAGTTGGTGCTGAAGAATGGTCGCAGCACGACGGATCGATTCTTCAGGGTCAATTGTCCCGTTGGTCTCCAGATCCAATACCAACTTGTCCAAGTCAGTACGCTGCTCTACCCGCGTGCTTTCCACGCTGTAAGAGACGCGACGCATCGGACTGTATGACGCGTCCAGACGAAGGGTGCCAATCGGGCGCGACTCTTCTTCCGATTCCACCTGAGAGTCCACTGGGACATAGCCGCGGCCGCGGGTCACGCGGGCCTCTATGCGGATCGACCCTTTGTCGTTCAAATTGCAGACCACAAGGTCTGGATTTGCGATCTCTATATCTTCGGTCAACTGGAAATCACCGGCTGCCACCGGACCGGCCCCCGACTTGCTCAAGGAAATAACGCCTTCCTCTTGGTTGTGCATGACAAGGCTAATGTCTTTCAGGTTGAGCAAGATATCGATGACATCTTCCTGAACCCCCTCTAACGTACTGTACTCATGCAAGACGCCATCGATCTGCACCTCCGTAATGGCGCACCCGGGCATGGACGAAAGTAAAATACGGCGAAGAGTATTTCCCAGCGTATGACCAAAACCCCGCTCCAATGGCTCAAGGGTCACCTTGGCACGGAATGGCGAGTCGGATTGAACATCAATTTGTTGTGGTGTTAGAAAATCGTTAATCAGCTGTGACATATATGTCTCCCACAAGCGCCAAACTAGGCGTGATGAAAATTACTTAGAGTAAAGCTCTACGATGAGGTTTTCATTGATCTCAGCAGGCAGCTCTTCGCGATCTGGCAGACGCTTAAACGTGCCTTCCATCTTCTCGGCGCTCACTTCTACCCAGTCCACTTGCCCGCGCTGAGCAGACAACTGTAAAGCCGCCTGTATACGCAGCTGTCCCCGAGACTTCTCGCCCACAGCAACAATATCGTTGGGTTTAACCTGATATGAGGCGATATTGACAATGCCTCCGTTTACCGTGATTGCCTTGTGAGACACCAGCTGACGGCTTTCCGCACGCGTAGAACCAAATCCCATGCGATAAACGACGTTGTCCAATCGGCTTTCAAGCAGCTTCAGCAAGTTTTCGCCCGTAGCGCCCTTCTTTCGGTCAGCAGTCTTATAGTAGTTGCGGAACTGCTTCTCCAAAACACCGTAAATACGACGAACCTTTTGCTTCTCGCGCAGCTGCACAGCGTAATCCGACAGCCGGCCGCGACGAATACCGTGTTGACCCGGTGCATTATCGATTTTGCACTTGGAGTCGATAGGGCGCACGCCGCTCTTCAAGAAGAGATCGGTTCCTTCTCGACGACTTAATTTAAGTTTTGGTCCTAGGTAACGGGCCATACGTAGTTCTCCGTAAGTATTCTTTTAGCCAACCAAGCGCTAAACGCGACGGCGCTTTGGTGGACGACAGCCGTTGTGCGGAATAGGCGTCACATCAGCAATGCTGTTGATTTTCAGGCCTGCAGCATTGATCGCCCGCACTGCAGACTCCCGACCCGGCCCTGGGCCTTTCACGAACACGTCGACGCTCTTCATACCGAATTCGACGGCAACATTACTTGCACGCTCGGCAGCGACCTGAGCAGCAAACGGCGTGCTCTTGCGGGAACCACGGAACCCAGACCCACCTGAGGTGGCCCAGCTCAACGCATTCCCCTGACGATCGGTGATCGTGATGATCGTGTTATTGAAGGACGCGTGTATGTGGGCTAGCCCATCAACTACTACGCGTTTCGCTTTTTTCTTTTCCGCCATATCTACTTATCCTGCTTTTTACCGCCAAGGTCATTTTCCCCTCGGCTTTCCCGCGATGACGCTATTTGCGGATCGGTCGACGCGGACCTTTACGGGTTCGCGCATTGGTTCGTGTACGCTGGCCGTGCACTGGCAGGTGCCGGCGATGGCGCATACCGCGATAGCAGCCCAAGTCCATCAATCGCTTGATGTTCATCGAGTTTTCGCGGCGCAGATCGCCCTCTACCGTACATTTTGCGACTTCATTTCGAATCGCATCCAAATTGGCTTCGTCAAGTTCACCAATTTTTTCGTCGGGTCTTACACCCGCGGCATCACAAATTTTCGCGGCAGTCGAAGGGCCTATTCCGAAGATATAGGTCAACGATACCCGCGCGTGCTTGTTATCCGGGATATTTATTCCGGCAATACGTGCCATCTATTCGCTCCGTCTTACACTTGAAGTCATAACCGCCAATTACCCTTGCCGTTGCTTATGACGTGGTTCAGCACTGCAAATCACGCGGACAACGCCGTAGCGCTTCACGATTTTGCAGTTCCGACAAATTTTCTTCACCGATGCTCTAACTTTCATAGTCCTAACCTGTTTAGGCGCTTAACGCCGCTTCCCATAGTTTTGTAGCTTGGACTTCTCCATGAGCTTCGCGTACTGGCTGCTCATCAGGTGGGATTGCACCTGTGCCATGAAGTCCATGGCTACAACCACGACGATCAGAACCGCCGTGCCACCAAGTTGAAAAGAGGTGTCAAAAAACACCACCATGAATTCTGGTAACAAACACACCAAGGTCACGTAGGCCGCACCAAAAACCGTCAATCGAGTAATCACATCATCAATGTACTTTGAGGTTTGGGCGCCGGGACGGATTCCGGGAACGTAAGCCCCCTGACGCTTCAAATTGTCCGCGACGTCCTTGGGATCGAACATAATTGCGGTATAAAAGAAGCTGAAAAAGATAATGCCAGCCGCGAACATCATGATGTATAACGGCTGCCCCGGTGACAGAACCAAGGCGATCTGCTGCAGAGCTCCCATGCCTGGATTACTTCCAAACCAACTCGCCATGGACGCTGGCGCGAGTAACAGGCTCGACGCGAAAATCGCTGGAATCACACCGGCCATGTTGATTTTCAACGGTAGATGACTGCTTTGCGCCTGAACCATACGCCGGCCCTGTTGGCGCTTGGCATAATTGACGGTAATTCGCCGCTGGCCACGTTCAACACGAACCACGAACCAAACGACGGCAATGGCAAGTGCTGCCATTACTAACAGCGCGATGATATTGATATTGCCCAAGCGCGCTGCTTCGAACATTTGCCCGATTGCCGACGGGAATCCGGAAACAATGCCCGAAAAGATCAGCAGGGATATACCGTTACCTACGCCTCGTTCGGTAATCTGCTCACCCAGCCACATCATAAAGATCGAGCCTGTCACCAACGTTAAAGCAGCGACAAACAAAAAACTCGTGCCGGGATCGAAAGCCATACCCTGGTTGCCCAACGTTACCGCCAACGAAGTCCCTTGGATCAATGCAATACCCAGTGTGAGGTAGCGTGTCGCCTTTGTGATCTTGCGACGGCCGGCTTCGCCCTCTTTGCGCCACTGCTGGAACTGCGGCCACATCATCGTTAACAAATTCATGATAATGCTGGCGGTAATATAGGGAATCACGCCGAGCGCCAAAATACTCATGCGCTCCCAGGCACCGCCAGAGAACATATTGAACAGCTCTAAAATGCCGCCCTGATTTTGATTGAACAGCGCCTGTAACTGGGCAGGGTCAATACCCGGCACCGGAATGTGCGTGCCAATTCGATAAACGAGCAAGGCAAACAACACGAACAGAAGCCGGCTGCGGAGTTCTGCGACCCCCGCCTGGTTCCCTGCCAACTGGTTGGCTATTTCTTCTTGATTGCGTGACATCGTTCTTCTTTAAAAATCCGAATTACTGTTCTTCTGCGTGTTGCGTTCGATTTCGACCGATTAGGCTACTCGGCGGTTTCCGCGGTCTTTTCTTTTTTCACTAGCCGCCCTTTTACCGGCGCTTCAATGTCGATAACTTGCCCGCCTGCTGCCTCAATGGCTGCGCGTGCACCCTTCGTTACCGCTACGTTCACATCTTCAACCTTCAAAGCACTCGTTACTTCACCGGAGAGCATAATTCGAACTCGCTTCATGTCTCTGCGCACGACGTTGGCGGCTTTGAGGCTTGCGAGATTGATGGTATCGCCCTCAACTTTTGCCAACTCGCTGAGGCGGACTTCGGCCGTTGCCAGACCAATGCGAGACCGAAAGCCAAACTTTGGAATCCGCATCTGTAAAGGAAGCTGACCACCCTCGAACCCGGGTCGAACACCGCCGCCGGAACGGGCTTTTTGCCCCTTCTGCCCGCGTCCCGCTGTTTTGCCAAAACCAGAGCTCTGCCCTCGACCCACGCGACGCTTGGCTCTCTTACTCCCAACTGCTGGATGCAAATCATTCAGTTGCATTAACCTTCTCCCTCAACTCGCACCATGTAATTGATGCGATTGATCATGCCCCGCACTGAGGGGGTATCTTCTACCGTGACGGTATGCCCAATACGGCGCAGACCCAGACCGGTAACACAGGCCTTATGATTCTTCAGCCTGCCAATTGGGCTCTTTGTCAGGGTCACCGTTACTGTCTTGTCACTCATCTGAATATCCTTGATACCTTTTTCTCAAAGGTCTTACTTACTTTCCCAGCCGCTCTTCGTTAAGCGACAATGGAATCGACGTCTTTACCGCGCTTTTCGGCGACTCGCGTGGGCGACTTGGCGCCCGTAAGCGCCTTGAAGGTTGCTTGGACAACGTTAACTGGATTCGTTGACCCATAGCACTTGGCCAACACGTTTTGAACGCCCGCGGCCTCAAGTACTGCTCGCATCGCACCACCGGCGATAACGCCGGTGCCTTCAGAAGCTGGCTGCATATAAACCTTTGAGGCTGAGTGCCGAGCCGTCGTGGCGTACCACAGGGTGTCGCCATTTAAGTCAACGTCTTGCATGTTGCGTCGTGCCGCTTCCATCGCTTTTTGGATCGCAGTCGGGACTTCGCGTGCTTTACCGCGCCCGAAACCTACCTTGCCATTGCCGTCACCAACAACGGTGAGGGCGGTGAAACCAAAAATGCGTCCGCCCTTTACTACTTTGGCAACGCGGTTCACTTGGACCAGTTTTTCAATCAGTCCTTCTTCACGAATCTCTTCGGTATAAGCCATTTAAAACTCCAGTCCACCTTCACGGGCCGCGTCAGCTAATGCTTTAACGCGGCCATGGTATTTAAATCCCGAACGATCAAAGGCCACCGTTGAAATGCCCTGAGCCTTGGCGCGCTCTGCAATTAGCGTCCCCACTTTGGCTGCGGTTTCAACGTTACCCGTGTTCCCTGAGCGCAGGTCTGCGTCTAAGGTGCTCGCCTGCGCTACGATCGTGCCGCCATCGGCAGAAATAACCTGCGCATATATGTGCTTCGGCGTCCGACAAACCGACAACCGGGTAGCCCCTAACTCACGCATTTTCATGCGGCTTCTACGAGCTCGTCTCAATCTGCTTGCTTTCTTTTCGTTCATCGTTCTTTCTTAATCTGATCTAAATTAGCGTGGAATAAGCCACAGCCTCTCCACCACACTATTACTTCTTCTTGGCTTCCTTACGTTTCACGTACTCACCGGCGTAGCGCACGCCCTTGCCCTTATATGGCTCTGGCGGACGGAAACTTCTGATTTCTGCACAAACCTGGCCCACGCGCTGCTTGTCAACGCCCGCGATCACAATCTCGGTCTGGCTGGGTGTTTCTGCGCTCACGCCTTCCGGTAGCTCGTAAACCACAGGATGAGAGAAGCCCAACTGCATGGTCAGCGTTTTGCCTTGAGACTGAGCGCGGTAACCAACGCCCTGCAGCTCAAGCTTTTTTTGAAAGCCTTCGGAGACGCCCGTCACCATGTTCTGCACAAGCGCGCGCATGGTGCCAGCCATCGCTCTAGCCTCCTTGTCCTCACCCTTGGCTCGAACCTTCAGTTCGCTCTCTTCTTGAACCATCACGACAGAGTCATGAATGACAAAGGCCATCTCGCCCTTTGAACCCTTTACCGAAAAATCTTGCCCGTTGAGCTTCACCTCAACGCCAGACGGCAAAGTGACAGGACTGTTTGCTACGCGTGACATGGCTTCTCCTAAAATACCGTGCAGAGCACTTCGCCACCGATGCCTTGGGCTCGCGCGGCTTTATCAGTCATGACTCCGCGATTGGTGCTCACAATGGCGACTCCTAGCCCACCACGCACCTTCGGGATGTCGTTACTTTCTTTGTAAATTCGCAAACCGGGTCGGCTTACGCGCGCGATCTCTTCGATCACGGGGCCACCGTTGTGGTACTTCAACTCAACCGTAATGACTGCCTTTACTTCTTCGGATACCGAATAACCTTGGACGTAACCCTCGCTCACTAGCACGTCTAGGATCGCGCACTTGGCTTTTGAGTGGGGCATTTGTACTTCAACATGGCCTGCCATCTGAGCATTGCGCACGCGAGTCAAAAGGTCTGCTATGGGATCTTGCATCGTCATGATTTATTACCTACCAACTCGCCTTTACCAGACCTGGAACGTCGCCGCGCATCGCTGCTTCGCGCAGCATGTTGCGCGACAGGCCAAACTTTCTGTAAACACCGTGCGGACGACCAGTCAATCCGCAACGTCTTTGGCGACGAACCCGGCTTGCATCACGAGGCTGAGCCTGCAATTTGAGCTGCGCGTCCCAACGCTCTTCGTCGCTTACGTTTCTATTTGCAATGATTGCCCGCAGAGCGTCGCGTTTGGCGCCGTATTTTTCACGTGCCCGCGTGCGCTTCTTCTCTCGTTCGATCATGGATTGCTTAGCCATTCTTCGCCTCTATATCCTATGTGCGGAAGGGAAACTTGAATGCTTTGAGCAATTCAAGAGCCGCTTGGTTTGTTTGGGCCGTCGTCGTGACACAGATGTCCATGCCACGAATCTTGTCGATCTTGTCGTAGTCGATTTCTGCAAAAACGATCTGCTCGGTGATACCCATGCTGAAGTTACCGCGGCCATCGAATGACTTTGGGTTCAAACCACGGAAATCGCGTATCCGAGGAATGGCGATATCTACCAGTCGCTCGATAAAGTCATACATGCGCTGGCTTCGCAGAGTCACTTTGCAGCCGATCGGGTAGCCCTCACGAATCTTAAAACCCGCTTCGGACTTGCGCGCCAAACAGATCACAGGCTGCTGGCCCGCAATGGCGGTCATATCGGTTACCGCTGCTTCCATCACCTTGCGGTCAGCGATCGCCTCGCCGACACCCATGTTTAGTGTGACCTTTGTAATCTTCGGCACGGCCATCGGGTTAGAAATACCCAAATCCTTCTGCAGCTGCGGCCGAATTTGCGTACGGTAATGTTCGTATAAATTAGCCATGGTTAGTCTTCAATCTCTTTGCCTGTGGACTTGAAGACTCGAACTTTGCGTCCATCTTCATTTTTCAAACCGACTCGATCGGCTTTCTCTTCTTCGTGGTTCCAGATCGCCACGTTAGATACCTGGATCGGCGCTTCCTGAGCCACGATGCCCCCTTGGTCGCCAGAATTTGGATTCGGACGCTTGTGCTTCTTCACCATATTGATGCCGGCTACCATCAAGCGGCCATCTTTCAGCACTCGCAGCACCTCCCCGCGACGGCCCTTATCGCGACCGGCGATCACTACAACTTCGTCATTCTTTTTGATCTTTAACATGCCGATTTTCTCTTTCGAATCTCTTATCAATTGCCCGATCTTTCGCTTACTTGGAAGCTTCGATCTTCAGGCTTATAGAACCTCTGGCGCCAGCGAAACGATGCGCATAAAACGTTCTGATCTCAGCTCGCGCGTCACCGGCCCGAAAATCCGGGTACCGATAGGCTGACTGTTCGCGTTCAACAATACGGCAGCGTTTTGATCGAATTTGATCAATGAACCGTCTTGCCTACGGACCCCCTTTCGGGTTCTTACGACAACCGCGTCCATTACCTGTCCCTTGCGCACGCGACCGCGAGGAATCGCTTCCTTAACCGTCACCTTAATAATGTCGCCAATACCTGCGTAACGGCGGTGACTGCCACCAAGCACCTTGATGCATTGCACCCTACGCGCACCGCTGTTATCGGCGATTTCCAACATTGTTTCTGTCTGAATCATGGCTCGTTAGACTCCGGTAGATCGAACGTCGATGCTTTGCAGCTTCCAGGTCTTTGTCTTGGAAAGTGGACGGCACTCAATGACCGTAACGGTATCGCCCACGTTGCAATCATTGTTTTCGTCGTGCGCGTGGATCTTCGACGACTTACGTACAAATTTGCCGTACACCGGGTGTTTTACGCGACGCTCCACTTTCACTGTGATGCTCTTTTCCATGCGATCACTCACCACGACACCTGTTACAGCGCGGGGATTGCTGGCCTTCGCCTCTTGAATCTCTACCTCAGGGGTATCAGACATCTTGAGTCTCCTTCATCACCGTCTTGACGCGAGCTAAGTCGCGACGCACTTCTTTCAGCAGATGAGTCTGTCCCAACTGACCGCTTGCTCGTTGCATACGCAAGGAAAAATGCTCGCGCTGCAGACGCAAAATCTCCGCTTGCAGTTCATCCTTACTTTTTTCTCGAATCTCTTGGACCTTCATTACATCGCCGTCCGTTTCACAAATACTGTTTTGAAGGGCAGTTTAGCCGCCGCCAACGTTAGGGCCTCACGCGCAACGTCTTCAGGAACGCCCTGCATTTCGTAAAGCACCTTGCCCGGCTGAATCAATGCAACCCAGTATTCGACGCTTCCCTTACCCTTACCTTGACGAACCTCTAGAGGCTTCTTTGTAATCGGCTTATCAGGAAATACTCGGATCCAAATCTTTCCGCCACGTCGAATACGACGGGTCATTGCCCGACGACCCGCTTCAATCTGACGCGCGGTCATTCGGCCGCGGCCGACTGCCTTCAAACCGAACTCACCAAAGCTGACCTTGGAGCCGCGCAATGCCAAACCGCGGTTGCGGCCTTTGTGCATTTTTCTAAATTTCGTTCTTTTTGGCTGTAACATTTTTGTACTTAACTATTTGGTACTCATCCTGCCTGCTGCCTGCAACGCGTGCCGGCACAAACTGTTCCAAGTCTCTCTATCCTTGAGGTGCTGCCGCGGGCGCGTTAGACCCAATAACCTCGCCTTTGAAAATCCACACCTTGATTCCCAGAATTCCATAGGTTGTTTCGGCTTCAAACGTGGCGTAATCAATGTCGGCACGCAGTGTATGCAGCGGCACTCGGCCCTCATGGTAGACCTCTGAGCGCGCAATCTCGGCACCCCCCAGTCGACCCGCTACTCGTACCTTGATGCCTTCGGCGCCCAGACGCATCGCGTTCTGGATTACTCGACGCATCGCCCGACGAAACTGAACTCTGCGCTCTAGCTGCTGGGCAACGTTTTGAGCTACCAGCACCGCGTCTAGCTCAGGTTTGCGGATTTCTTCAATGTTGATATGCACCGGCACGCCCATGCGCTTTGACAATTCTTTGCGCAGCTTGTCGACGTCTTCACCTTTCTTGCCGATCACAATTCCTGGGCGGGCTGTATGGATGGTTACTCGCGCAGTCTGCGCGGGTCGGGCAATCTCGATACGCCCAACGGAGGCGTCAGCCAACCTGTCGCGAAGATACTGGCGAACCTCTAAATCATTCAGCAGGTACTCCGCATAATGTTTCTTATCGGCGAACCAGACAGATGTGTGATCCTTGACGATGCCAAGGCGAATCCCGGTTGGATGTACTTTTTGACCCATGCTGTTCTCTTATTCCGTATCCGACACCGTCACGGTAATGTGACAGCTACGCTTTAAAATTCGATCTGCTCTTCCTTTGGCACGAGGACGAATCCGCTTCATGGTCATGCCTTCGTTCACGTAGATTTCAGAGATCCGCAGATCGTCCACATCAACACCTTCGTTGTGCTCGGCATTTGCAATAGCCGACTCAACGGTTTTCTTAACTAAAACAGCACCTTTCTTAGTACTGAAATTCAAGATATCTAACGCGTCGGCAACAGGCTTGCCGCGGACTTGATCCGCAACCAGCCGAACCTTCTGCGGCGAAATTTGTAAGCGTTTTGCTATGGCACTGACTTGCATCGTCTTCCTCTGTACTTTCGCTAGGCTAGCGCTTGGCTTTCTTATCAGCCGCGTGGCCGCGATAGGTTCGGGTTGGCGCAAACTCACCGAGCTTGTGTCCTACCATGTCTTCGTTGATCACAACCGGCACATGCTGGCGTCCGTTATAGATTGCAATCGTCAAGCCGACCATTTCCGGCATCACCATGGATCGCCGAGACCATGTCTTAATGGGTCGACGCTCGTTGTTCTCGACTGCTTTCTCCACCTTCTTCAACAAATGCGTGTCGACGAAGGGACCTTTGAATAGGGATCTAGGCACTTATCGTTCTCCTATGGCGCTGTTTAGCGCTTACCGCGACGACGAACGATGAGATCGTCGGTGCGCTTGTTCTTTCTGGTCTTGTGTCCCTTGGTCGGAACACCCCACGGCGTTACTGGATGGCGACCTCCCGACGTCTTACCCTCACCGCCACCATGCGGGTGATCAACTGGGTTCATGGCCACACCACGAACCGTCGGGCGCACGCCACGCCAGCGTTTCGCGCCAGCCTTACCGAGGGAGCGCAAGCTGTGCTCACTGTTACCCACTTCCCCTAAGGTTGCTCGGCATTCGCTCAACACGCGCCGCATTTCACCTGAGCGCATGCGCAACGTCGCGTAACTGCCTTCGCGAGCCACCAACTGACAAGAGCCGCCGGCGCTTCGGACCATTTGCGCGCCCTTGCCGGGCTTGAGTTCCACGCAGTGAATCACACTACCCACGGGGATATTTCGAATGGCCAGCGCGTTACCGGGCTTAATCGGCGCCGTCGGTCCGCTCATGACCGGATCACCTGCATGCAAACCCTTAGGAGCGATGATGTAACGGCGCTCGCCATCTGCATACTTCAGCAACGCGATATTAGCGGTGCGATTTGGGTCGTATTCCAGACGCTCCACCACTGACGGAATACCGTCTTTGCTGCGTTTCCAGTCGATGATTCGATAGTGCTGCTTATGACCGCCACCACGGTGACGAGTGGTGATACGACCTGCGTTGTTTCGACCGCCAGATTTCTTCTGTGGGGACAACAGTGCTTTATGTGGCGCACCCTTATGCAGCTCTGAATCTACAACCTTGACGACAAATCGCCGTCCAGGCGAGGTTGGTTTTGTCTTTACAACAGCCATGCCTAAACCCTTATTCCGCCACCATGTAGTCGAGCTCTTGGCCCGCAGCTACAGTGACGTATGCTTTTTTCCAATTCTTCTTGCGTGCCATACCGCGGGCAGTGCGTTTCAGCTTGCCTTTCACATTGGCTGTCGTGACCTTGGTCACTGACACACTAAAAATGCTTTCAACCGCGGAGCGTATCTCGCCTTTCGTTGCGTCGGTCGCCACTTTGAACGCGTACTGATTAGCAACTTCGCCCTGAATGGACACCTTCTCGGTGATGTGCGGCTCTCGCAGCACGGTAAAAATACGTTCCTGATTCATGCCAACACCCCTTCTAATTTCTTCAGGGCGGGCACGGTAATCAGAACTTTTTCGTAACTGATGAGGCTCACCGGGTCCAAACCGTCTACATCACGTACGTCGATACCTTTGACGTTGCGCGCAGCCAGGAACAGGTTCTCATCGACCTCTTCCGTCACGATCAATGCTCCGGCCATGTCGAGCTCTTTCAACTTAGCAACCAGCGCCTTTGTCTTCGGCGCTTCCACAGAGAATGATTCGATTGCAACCAGACGCTCTTGGCGAATCAACTCAGACACGATGCACTGCAGTGCGCCTCGATACATCTTTCGATTGACCTTCGTTGAATGATCCTGCGGTTGAGCTGCGAACGTCACGCCACCGGAGCGCCAGATCGGTGACCGTGTTGTACCGGCGCGAGCGCGGCCCGTACCTTTTTGCCGCCAAGGCTTCTTGCCGCCGCCGCTAACCGCGGAGCGGTTTTTCTGCGCCCGCGAACCTTGTCGAGCACCCGCCATATAGGCTACAACGACCTGGTGAACCAGCGCCTCGTTGTATTCCCGGCTAAATGCTGTGTCAGCGACTTCAACGCTGCCGCCGTCTACTGCGAGATTTAGATTCATTTTGCGTCTCCCGCGCCTGAACGCGCCTTGATGGCAGGTCGTATGCAGACATCTCCGCCTGGAGCTCCGGGAACCGCGCCCTTGACCATGATCAAATTGCGCTCACAGTCCACTTGGACAACTTCTAAATTCTGGGTGGTCACTTTGGCGGCGCCCATATGACCCGACATCTTTTTGCCCTTAAAAACGCGGCCCGGGGTCTGGCACTGGCCAATGGAACCCGGCGCGCGGTGAGAGATGGAGTTGCCGTGGGTATTGTCCTGGCCGCGGAAATTCCAGCGCTTAATCGTGCCGGCATAACCCTTACCCTTGGATGTACCTTGTACGTCGACAATCTGGCCCGCCTCAAACTGATCGACAGCCAACTCGCCACCGACCTCCAAATCGCCAGGCTCGTCTACGCGAAATTCCCAAAGCCCGCGGCCGGAGCCTGCGTTCGCCTTCGCGAAGTGACCGGCCATCGCCTTGGTCACCCGACTGCGTCGACGCTCGCCGGTTGTCACTTGAATCGCGACGTAGCCGTCGTTCTCCAGACTCTTCACCTGCGTAACTCGATTTGGTTCTGCTTCGATGACAGTCACCGGAACGGACACGCCTTCTTCATTGAAGATTCGTGTCATACCGCTCTTTTTACCTATCAATCCAATTGCCATTGGTCTTCCTAACTTAAGCGTCCTACCTGCAGCGATTACAACGGCGAGCGCGCTTCCGCCCCCCTTTCTTTACCTTAAAAGAGGACTGAAGCCCGGCTTACGCCTTTCGCCGGCTCCCTATCGGAGCCTTTTGGTATCAAACAATAAAAAGCTGCCTAGCCATTGCTGGCAAGACAGCTTCAACTCAATTCAAACTAATCTGTACTTCCACCCCGGCCGCTAGATCGAGCTTCATCAGCGCGTCTACGGTTTTTTCCGTTGGTTCTACGATATCCAGGAGCCTTTTATGGGTGCGGATTTCGTACTGATCCCGTGCGTCTTTGTTGACGTGGGGAGAAACCAAAATCGTAAAGCGTTCTTTACGCGTTGGCAGCGGAATAGGCCCACGCACCTGAGCGCCCGTGCGCTTGGCGGTGTCTACTATTTCCTGAGTCGAAACATCAATTAAGCGATGATCGAATGCCTTCAAATGAATGCGGATACGCTGGTTTTGCACTTACAAACTCCAAACCCAAATTAACGTTGCTGAACACAAGCGCGCGAGGTCCTTCCTCGCCGACGCGGGTGATCAAGCATTTCTCCTGTTAAAGAGCATTTATTCATCAGCCTTATACCACCACAGTGGTCCATTCAGCCGATCAATACTTCCCAAATCTTTCACGCGATGCTTGCAGGCACGTTCCTAGGGCCCGCCGCGTAACCCCTTATCCGTCCATTGAGCGTTGGGCTGTCACCCGCACTCCTCCCCGGATTGGGCCGCGAATCATACAGACTGATTCACAGCCCGGCAACATGTGATGGCGGGAAAAGCGAAATTAATCCCCGCCGTCACATGCTGTGTGGCAAACGCCTAGTCGATGACCTTGGCAACAACGCCAGCACCTACCGTACGACCGCCTTCAC
>JAAXKB010000085.1 GCA_012269545.1 Gammaproteobacteria bacterium
ATCTCAGAAACCAATTTCCTGCGAACCATCCAACCACCACCGGCCTATCACAGGGTTATCGAGTTCGTTATGAAAGCACACCAGAATTCCACTGTGTTTTTTGGTAACAGCTCTTTTGCCCGCTTGCGGCATTACGCTATTTGTATCAATTAAAAGTATATGTTATCTCATACATTCAGGTCTTAAATCATGGAGGGAAGAGCTGATGAACCTAACGAAGAGAACCGTACTTGGTGCTCTGCTGACTTCTCTGGCTGCGCCTTCTGCGCTGGCAGAAGGGCGGCAAATCGAAGAGGTCATTGTGACCGCTGAGAGACAGGAGGCGTCCATTCAGGATACTTCCATTTCTATTACCGCTTTTACAGGCGAATTCATTGATGATTTCGGTATTCGAAATCAGGAAGATTTACAAAATTTTGTGCCTGCAACGACGATTCAGCCCTATGACGCCACGGTTCGTGGTGTTGGCCGAAACTTCCGCGCATTGGGTGGCGACCCGGGCGTTGCTACATATATGAACGGTGTCTACTCAGAAGACTTGCTGACCGCGACGGCTGCAACCTTCTGGGATGTCGAGCGTATTGAGGTACTGCGTGGCCCGCAAGGTACTCTGTATGGTCGTAACGCTGTCGGCGGCGCGATCAACATTCTTTACAAAGAACCAACCGACGTCTTCGAAGGCGCTGTGAAAGCCATTTACGGCAACTTTGGTACTGAAGAATACTACGGCGCCTTCTCTGGCCCGCTCTCCGATACACTGATGGGCCGCGTTAACTTCAGTTACCGCGACCGCGATGGCGTCATTGAGCAGATCGGACCCAAGGGCGTAGACCATGACGGCCTGGGCACTGAGAACATTGCTGTGCAGATGAAGTGGTTGGCGACTGACGATGTTACCGTTGACGTTCGTCATTCTTGGATGGAAATTGATCGTCCATTCGGCGGCGCAAATGGCGGCGGCTTGGTGGTACTTAACGAAGATGGTCGACCTAGTCGATCAACGGAACTGATCCCAGGCTATCGTTTCGTAGACCCAGCGCAGACCGACCCGCTGCAAAGTGATTTTGTCAATCCGAATCAGGATATAAGGGCCTTCACAAACCCTTTAACTGGAGAGGTACGTAATGCGCAGCCGAACCGAGCTGGTCTCGACTATGCTGACTTCAATGGATTCCAAAACGCTATGGCCTCCTTAGACGGTTGGAACTCGACGAGTGCCGAAAGTCTGGCTGCTTATAACGAGTGTGTTTTCCCCGGCGATATTGATGGTAGCGACCTCTGCGCAGCGACCAATGGCTTGAATCACGAGGCCTTCGATGCGAGCACTACTCAAGCGACCGTTACTTGGGACGTGAACGATCGCCTCACCGTGAAGTACATCTATGGTTTTAACGAGCTGCAATATCACCGAACAACCGATGACGATAATACTGCAAGTAATTTTCATGACCGTCAGTTTTACGTAAATCATGAAGCGCGCTATAGCTCGCACGAACTGCAAGCATTCTATGAAATCAACGACACCATGTCGGTGACTTCAGGGATCTTCTGGTACGACGCAACGATCGATCAACGCGGTGACTTCTATTCGGAAGTTGGCTCTGACAGGTATCAAAATGCCTACAATGGCAACACCATCGAAGCATTCTTTGGACCTGCGCCAATGGCAACACTGTTCAGCGCGAAAAATGTCTGTCTTGCAAACCCGGATCGCCAGTCCTGCCAACGCAACTTCTCTGCCGAAACCAGTAATGAGTTGATTTTCAGCGGCAATGCATCTGGCCTTGAGGAAGGGATCACACGTAACGATAACCTCTACGTCTCCCAGTGGTACGGTGATGACGGCACAAACCGAGAGCTCGATGTTATACACGGTCCGCGAACCGTTGGTTCAGACTTACTTTACGCAACCCAGACCCAGCGCGAAGCGTTTGCCGCCTACAGCCAAGGGGTTTGGGACTTCGCAGAAGATCTCACGCTGACCATGGGAATTCGTTATGCGTATGACGAGGTGATCGCCGAAGAGAATTTGTTCCGTTATACGGAAAGCAATGCATTGTTTGGTTTCTTACCAGCATTTGGCTTCACCGGTAACCCACTGTATGAAATCAATAGAGCAAATGGCGGCTTTGAAATGGATGATGACGGAGAGGTTGTCACAGACGAGTACGGTCAACCCATTCCAACCAACACTGTTGTGAATGGTGGACACCCGATTGCGGTATCTGTCTATCGTCCCTTCGAACGTAAAGACGAGAAGTTTACGGGTCGAATCAACTTGGACTGGGACATTAACGATGAAATCATGATGTATTTCTCTGTTACCTCAGGTTATCGCTCTGGTGGCTATAACCTCGTATTCTTCAGTAATACGGCGGATTACGACCCTGAGGAATTGACGGCCTATGAGATCGGCTACAAAACTCAGTTCCTGGACAACACCCTGCAAATTAACGGTTCGTTCTACTTGTATGATTACGAGTCGATTCATACGGTAGCAACCGAGGTGACCAGCCTAGGTGGGACGTCAACCTCCGTGCTTGAGGCACCGGGAGCAGAAGTTATGGGTATTGAGGCGGAAGTTCTATGGCTTGCCACCGACAGCCTAACCTTGGGCGGTAACTTCAGCTACACGCCTAACGAATACACCAAAGACTTGTTGATACTCGACCCAGCGAGCGTAGAAACTCCTACTTCGTTGTATCCGGACCGTGAAACTAACCGAAAGAACATCAACGGCAACCAGTTGCTGCAGGTACCTGAACTCAAGTTCACCGCTTATGGCACCTACTCGGTTCCATTGGATGCCGGTGCAAACTTGGATCTATCAGCTGTTTACAGCTGGACCGACGATGTTTACTACTCTCCGTTTGAAAACCAAACTGAGATGGCTGAGGCCTATGGACGTTTGGACTTCCGAGCGACGTGGACGAATGCTGAGCAGAACATTGAAATCGCAGCCTTCTGTAACAACGTGATGGACGACGTTGCTGTATTGCAGGTACTGCGTCACGGTGAAGGTGAGCACTTCCGTCAAACTGGTGGTACCACTGTACCGCGTTTGTTTGGTTTAGAGCTGACCTACAAGATGGGCGCTTACTAAGCGTTTCCTGCTCTGGGAGCCACCGGCTCCCAGCGTGTCTGCAAAATGCCACCTTCGGGTGGCATTTTTTTGGCTGAACTTTTCACACAAAAAAGAAGGGCCGTGAAGGCTGGCTAGCCACTAGATCGTGCCTTGGCTGACGCAAGCTGGTCTAACAACACGACAGTGTCGTCCCAGCCGATACATGCATCAGTAATACTCTGACCGTAGGTCAATTCGCCACTGAGAGACTGCTTGCCTGCGACCAAGTGGCTTTCAATCATCACCCCAAGCACATTGCCCGGCGCTGATTGCAACTGCTCTGCCACCGAGGCTCCGGCTACCTTTTGACGCTCATGGTCCTTGGAACTGTTGGCGTGACTGAGATCCACCATCAATCGCGGCGGAACCCCGGCCTTGGTCAACAAATCGCAACCCGCCTGCACTGAAACGGCATCAAAATTCGGCCCAGTGCCCCCACGTAAAATTACATGGCAGTCGTCATTCCCCATGGTGGAGAAAATTGCCGAGTGGCCCGCCTTGGTAACTGACGGAAAAATATGGCTATGACTGGCAGACAACACGGCGTCCACAGCTACCTGCACATCGCCCAGCGTGCTGTTCTTAAATCCAACCGGACACGACAGACCTGAAGCCAGCTGTCGGTGGATCTGGCTTTCTGTCGTTCGCGCGCCAATGGCGCTCCAGCACACCAGATCACCAATGTACTGGGGCGTAATGGGATCTAAGTATTCGGTACCGGAGCCCAGACCCAACTCGGTGATGTCGCGCAGCAGCCGCCGCGCGGTGGCTAAACCGGTGTTTATATCAAAGCTGTCGTTGAGATGAGGGTCATTGATCAAACCCTTCCAGCCAACGGTGGTACGGGGTTTTTCAAAATAAACCCGCATCAATACCAGCAATTCGTCACGCCACTGGTGTGACGCCTCGGCCAGCCTGTGAGCGTATTCCATGGCCGCCTCAGGATCGTGGATCGAACACGGGCCGACAACAACCAGCAGACGCGGATCGTCACCCTTGATGATCTCAGAGCAGGCCTTCCGCGTGTTAAACACGAAGGAAGAGCCCTGTTCCGATAACGGAATTTCCTCCAGCAACGCATGCGCGTCGCGCATTTCCGCGATGCCGGTGATTCGAGTGTCGTCTGTATTAAATTTCATGGCGCGATGCTAAACCACTGCGCCAACGGACTACAAACGATTTCCCTGAGCATCGCACGTCCGTCAATCGCAAAGGCCCGCGGCGTTTACCTAAGCGGCATCGCTTACAGTCATTGTGGACGCACCCAACAAACAGGCCGTATCCAACATGCGGTTCGAAAAGCCCCATTCGTTGTCGTACCAAGCCAGCACTTTCACCAGACGCCCGCAAACGCGGGTGTGATTGGCGTCAAAATTACTGGAAAACGTGCTGTGATTGAAATCTGCAGACACCAAGGGTTGTTCGTTACAGGACAGCACACCATGCACATCTGCCTGAGCGGCGCCGCGCATAATAGCGTTAACCTCTTCAACCGAGGTCTCCCGCAAGGCCATAAAAGTCAGATCCACAAGCGATACGTTGATCGTTGGCACACGAACCGCCAGCCCGTCCAGCCGACCGACAAGTTCCGGTATCACTAAACCGATGGCCGCCGCAGCCCCCGTCTTGGTTGGAATCATATTCTGAGTCGCAGAGCGCGCGCGATATAGGTCCGTATGGTAAACATCGCTTAGATTCTGATCGTTCGTGAAGGCGTGAATTGTCGTCATCAAACCCTGCTCAATCCCGAGTTCTGCGTGCAGCGGCGCAGCCACGGGCGCTAGACCATTAGTCGTGCAAGACGCGTTAGAAACGATTTGCGCGTCCGCCGTGAGCACATCATGGTTCACGCCAAACACCACGGTTTGATCAGCATCGGTCGATGGGGCCGATATCAGCACCTTCCTCGCGCCAGCGCGTATATGCGCCGCAGCCGCAGTTCTAGACGTAAAGAGCCCCGTACATTCGAGCACCACATCCACACCGAGGTCAGCCCACGGCAGGTCGTTGGGGTCGCGCTTTGCGCTGACTGCAATCGGGTCACCGTTGACCAGCAGGCCATCAGCGGTGACCTCTACGTCGGCACAGAATCTGCCGTGGGTTGTGTCGAATTGCAGGAGATGGGCGTTAATCTCAGGCGTTCCCAGATCGTTGATCGCAACAATGCGCATTCGCTCCTGTAATTCGGGTCGCTCATACAATGCTCGCAACACGTTGCGACCGATACGCCCGAATCCATTTATTGCCACCTTAATCATAAAGCCTCCTATGCGCTGACTGTATGTAATAAAACTACATATACTATGATTTCAATCGATTTTTGCCCACTATATACGTTTTATTACCTTTTTTTCGGAAATTTCTAGCCGATGATGCCGATCAGCGTCATTTCAGGCACACTTTGTAATATTATTACGACAAGACGAGCGCAGCATGACAAGCGGAGCCAATTTACTCGCGGTGATTGAACGTCAACGATCTGAGCTGAATAAGTCAGAAAGCAAAGTGGCGGATGCCATTTTGCGCAACCCCGAAGAGGCGACCCGATCCAGTATTGCCAACCTTGCGACCCAAGCCGGTGTTAGCGAACCCAGCGTCAATCGCTTTTGCAAGAAATTCGGTGCCAGTGGCTTCCCCGACTTCAAACTGCAGCTCGCACGCTCATTGGCCTCCGGCGTGCGCTACGTAAGCCGCGCAGTGGAATTTTCCGATGACATCAATACATTTCCGCGCAAGCTGTTCGACAACGCAATCAGCGCCCTTATGACAGCCCGTGAAGACCTGCCGCTAGTCGCTATCGAACGCGCCGTAGACCACATTGCTCAGGCACGGCGGGTGTTTTTTTTCGGTCTCGGCACATCGGCAGCTGTTGCGCGCGATGCCGAACACAAATTCTTCCGTTTCAACGTGCCGGTCAGCACCCACGAAGACGCGATGATGCTACGCATGCTTTCGGCATCGGGCGGTGTCGGCGATGTGTTCTTTTTTATCTCGCATACTGGACGCACTCGCGTGCTGGTGGAGGCAGCCCAACTTGCCAAGAACACCGAAGCCACCGTGGTATCGCTGACTCACGAAGGATCACCCCTCGCTGCACAGAGTCATTGCTGCATCAACGTAGACGTTGAGGAAGACACGGACCAGTACTTGCCCATGACCTCCCGGCTGGTTCAATTGGTGATCCTCGACGTTCTCGCCGCTGGTGTCACTTTGCGACGCGGGGAAAGCTTCACCCCCTATCTGGCACGAATTAAAGACAGCCTCAAAGAGACCCGATTCCCACCAAGCTAACCAATGAGCCCATCATGACTGCCCAGACGACCAAACCTTTCGCACCGTTGGACACCTCCACGCTAAAACAAAACGTTCGACTATTGGGAAATGCCTTAGGACAAGTGATCCAACGTTCGGCAGGCGACGGCGTTTTTCAAAACATTGAATCCATCAGGCAGACATCTAAATCCGCCACGGATGCTGTGATGACTGAAGCTCTGTTTGAACAAATGCGGGGATTGGATGCCAAACAACTGCATTTGATCGCTAGGGGTTTTGCGCAGTTTCTGAATCTGGCCAACATCGCAGACCAACAGTTCACGACTTCCACCGCCATGAGCGAACGGTGGGGCGCAAAACATGTCGTATCGCGCACCATCGAAGAGCTCAAAACCACGGTGCCCACTGCGGCGATAGAACACGCCTTGGCAGATCTGCACATGGACCTTGTCCTGACCGCCCACCCCACGGAAATCACCCGGCGCACACTGATCCACAAGCACGGAGAAATCCATAACTGCCTAGCGGCGCTTGATCAGGCTGGTAGTGACCACTTACTTATTCGCGAAAGACTAACCGACCTGATCGCACAGATCTGGCATACCGAGGAGTTTTTGGAACAGCGCCCCACACCACTGGATGAGGCACGCTGGAGCTTCGCCGTGATCGAAAACTCCTTGTGGGATGCCGTACCCCAGTTTCTACGGGAACTGGACCACGTAGCAACCAGCCACGGTTTATCGATTGCTCAAACGGAGCGAACACCGATTCGACTATCGAGTTGGATTGGTGGCGATCGAGACGGTAATCCCAACGTCACCGCTGCGGTTACCGAAGAAGCCATGCTCCTGAGTCGCTGGCAGGCCGCTGACTTGATCGAACGCGACCTCGCCATCGTCTACGAGGAATTGTCCATCACCTTGGCTACCCAAGACGTGTACGCGCTGACCGAGGGCGCCCGAGAGCCCTATCGCGCACTGCTGCGTCCGGTACGAGATGCGGTGCGGTCACAGCGAGAGTTGCTGGGCCTGTACCTGCGGGAAGCGTCAGCGACGCTGCCGCAGCCACTCGCCACCGTCGATATTCGCGACCCGCTGGTGCAGTGCCAGCAGTCACTCAAGGCCGCGGGGCTTACGACAATTGCCGACGGCAAACTGCTCGATCTGATTCGCAAACTGGATACCTTCGGCGCACACCTCGTCACCCTTGACGTCCGTCAAGAAAGCACCCGACACAGCGACCTCATGGGAGAAATCACCCTGGCGCTGGAACTGGGTGACTACCGAGATTGGAACGAGGCAGAGAAACAGGCGTTTCTCGAAAAAGAAATCAATGACCTTCGCCCGCTGATCCCAATTCACTTTAAGTGCACAGCCCCCTGTCAGGAAGTTCTCGACACCTTTGCCGTGATCGCCAAAGCACCGCGAGAGGCCTTGGGCTGTTACGTTATTTCCATGGCGTCGGAACCCTCAGACATTCTCGTGGTGCAGCTGTTGCTCAAGGCGACCGGAGGCCCGCTGGACCTGCCTGTGTCCCCGCTATTTGAAACGCTGGATGACCTAGACGGCGCGCCCAAAACCATAAGCGCCCTGCTGACGAATGCGGACTACCTCGCCCGCATCAACCGATCACTTACGGTCATGATCGGCTACTCGGACAGTGCCAAGGACGCCGGCATGCTCACCGCCGGATGGGCCCAATACAGAGCTCAGGAGCAGTTGCTGTCAATCTGCGATCAGCACGAAGTCAAGCTCCAGCTTTTCCATGGTCGCGGCGGCACTGTGGGCCGCGGCGGTGCACCGGCCCACCAAGCCCTGCTGTCCCAGCCACCGGGTTCGCTGCAACAAGGACTGCGGGTCACGGAACAAGGGGAAATGATTCGGGTCAAACTGGGCTTGCAGCCCCTAGCCGTTAACACCTTGGGCCAGTACACCAGCGCCATTTTACGCGCCAACTTAACACCCCCGCCGGTGCCCACGTCCGAATGGCGGCACCTGATGGACACCTTAGCCGCCAACGCCTGCGACAACTACCGCCGCTGGGTGCGGGGCAATTCCGACTTTGTCACATACTTCAGACAAGCAAGCCCAGAACCCGAACTGGCCAGCTTACCGCTGGGATCACGCCCCGCCCGCCGTCGGCAGCAAGGCGGCATCGAGACCCTGCGCGCAATTCCATGGATCTTTGCGTGGAGCCAAAACCGCCTGATGCTTCCCGCTTGGCTGGGCGCAGGAACCGCTCTGGCGGATATTTCGGCCGCCCCAGAAGGGCTCAACCAATTGTGCGATATGCAGCAAAACTGGCCGTTTTTCGCCTCTCGGCTGTCCATGCTGGATATGGTCTACGCCAAATCCAGCACCGTCATCAATCAACTCTATGACACCACACTGGTCGACGAGGATTTACAGTGGTTGGGCAAGGACCTGCGCGACCACTTAACCAAGGACATCGGCACGCTGCAACGGATTCTCGACGTGGACACACTGCTCGCCGACGATCCTTGGGGGCTGGAGTCCATCGGCCTGCGCAACGTCTACACCGCGCCGCTCAATTTGCTGCAAATCGAACTGCTGCGGCGCATCAGAGCCGAAGAAGACGAAAGCGTCAAACGCGCCCTGATGGTGTCGATCGCCGGCGTCGCGGCGGGTATGCGTAATACCGGCTGAGATTAGAGCCGCAAACGGGCGCACCGCCTTGCGGGAAAACACAAGCGAGAACAGTTGAAGCGAGAAACATGGAGGAGCATCGCTCCGACGGTAACGGTGCCTTGGCCGCGTACTCGCTGACAAGTACAGCAACGGCAGTCTCGTTTCCCCCAAAACTCTTATACCACTGCCTCGTGACATTAAGCTAAATTCAATCGGGGGAGGTAATTGGAGCGGGAAACGAGACTCGAACTCGCGACTTCCACCTTGGCAAGGTGGTGCTCTACCAACTGAGCTATTCCCGCATATCACGCGCGTAACGCTGACAGGCGAAGCATTCTAGCTCAAGCCGCTGGGGTGTCAATTCCATTTGGCCCTTGAGAGGCGTGGCGCGCAGGCTTTTCATTCTGACTGACCTAAAAATGTCCCAATCGGCCAAGAGATAAAAGTCTCTTCACAGTCTTGCAATCGCGCATTGCTTAGACATAATCAAGGTCCCTAAACAATTTATAAGGAGGTGATCAGTGTTATCTATTGCAAGTTTTGAGGGTCAACCTTCTTAGACGTTGCTCCTCTAATACGAGCAGAAAAGGCCAGCCGCGTGCTGGCCTTTTTTTGTTCTGACTATGTGGCGACAGGCCCAGCCTTAGGACTCTGGTGACTGTGCCGTCACGCTCTTCCAAAGAGGGCTGACAAACGTCATCAAGAGGGCCAGAGACGCCATACCTGCCGACGATATGACAATGGCCATTTGCGGCCCCAATAGATCCGCCATATAACCGGCCCACAGTGCACCCAAGGGGCCAGCCCCCATAAAGGAAAATGCATAGAAACTCATCACTCTGGCGCGCAAAGCCGGAGGTGCCGTCTGCTGCATGATCGTGCGAGACATGGGCATTGCCACACCGCCACACACTCCCCACAAAAAAACGAAGAAGATAAACAGAAACTGCTGCACGACCAGCCCCGCGAGCAACAGTACGATGGAGCCAAAAAATTGTGCCAGTAACAACGCTCGCCCGGCTCTGGCGATGTGCCCAACGCGCAACAACACCAAGATGGTCGCCACCAAGCCCAAAGAGTTAAAGGCATTCAACGACGCCAAGTCTGCGGAGTTGCCGTTGTAAACCTCCCGCACGACTAATGGGAAGGCCACGATGAAGGCACCCATAAAGAACACACCCATGGCAACATTCTGAATCATCACGGCACGAAGTACTCGATTGCCTGCAACGGTAACGGCCCCCTCCCAGAGGTCCCTAAGCACCGAAGGACCGCTGTCGGTTCTTACCGCTGGCGCGCCAATACCTTTCAAGGCCATCAGAGCTCCGCATCCCATAAGCAGAATCACGCTCTGCAGCGCCAAGATGTATATCACCCCCACCGCGTCAGCGAACCCGGCGAGGGTATAACCAATAATCTGGAAACCGAATTGGCACAGGCTGGCTAACACGACTGTCCGCTGAACATTGTCGCCTGCAACGAGATTCAGCAACCCGTCTCTGGCTGGCGTAACAAATGCCTGAGCCAGACCCATCAGCAGGGCATAGACAATCAACACTGCGTAGGTCAGCGCTTCAAAATAGAGGAAGTAAATCAATAACAGGGGCGTTAACGCGGCAAACAACTGGGACCACAGGGCTTGGCGTCGCAACCCCACACGATCGGCAATAGCACCGGCCAGCAGAATCAACAGCATACCGGGCAGCAAGATGCTCATCTGCGCCAAGCCCACCCGCTCGGGCGGCTCGCGCAACAGCATAGTAACCAGCCAGGCAAATACCACCGACTGCATGCCAAAGGCCGCATACCATGTTGAGATCGCAATCAGGTAGGTGCGCTTATTGTTCATTTTAGCCCCTAGGCTCGGAGCAAAAAGCCTTCGTAGTCGTTCTTGGCCACTGCAGCACATTTCTCACGGTAAACGCCCACACCACCTACGTAGGGCATAAAGATGCGTGGCTTACCCGGAATGTTGGCTCCCAGATACCATGAGTTACAGGACTGCGCGGTAAACATAGTGTTTTCTGCCACTTCGTTCACATGGGCTATCCAGGCGTCCTCGGCGCCGCTGGTGGCTTCGATGGTCTTCGCGCCTCGCTGATCCAGATCAGCAATGCACTGGGCGATCCAATCAATATGCTGCTCGATGGAAACAATCATGTTGCTCAATACCGAAGGTGAACCTGGGCCGGTGACGGTGAACAGATTAGGAAAACCCGCCACCTGCAATCCAAGATACGTGCGCGGACCTGCATCCCAATAATCTTTCAGGGCAACATCCTCGCGACCGCGAATGTCGATTTTGCCCAGCGCGCCGGTCATAGCGTCGAAACCCGTGGCATAGACCAATACATCAAAGGCGTATTCGCCTTGAGCCGTGCTCAGGCCCTGCGGCGTGATGCGCTCAATACCGCCCTTGCGCAGGTCGACCAGTGTCACGTTCTCACGGTTAAAGGTTTCGTAATAATCGGTATCAATGACCGGCCGCTTGCAGCCCATGGGATAGTCTCTGGGCATCAGCGCTTCAGCGGTTTCCGGATCCTTGATGACGCGACTTACCTGCGCACGATACATATCGCAGGCCAGTTCATTTGCTTTTTCATCTAACGCAACATCGGCGTAGCGACGGATCGCTAGAAAACCTTCTTCCTCCACTAAACGCTGGCGCTCTGCTGCCGTGGTGTTACGAATTTCTTCTGTGGGTTCAACGTTTTCGGCCCCACCAAAACCAAACCCGTAACCCACGATCCCTACTTGGGACGCGCGTTGCTCGGCTCGAATGTTCGGATAATTTTCTTTCGCTTGCCGCAAAAATTCCGGCTTCAACGGCGCATTGGCCGCCGGCATGGTGTAATTCGGCGTGCGCTGAAACACGGTTAGATGTGCTGCCTGCTCTGCAATAACCGGTATGGACTGAATGCCAGATGATCCGGTACCAATAATGCCGACTTTCAGCCCGCTAAAATCCACTCCGGACTCAGGCCAGTTCCCGGTGTGATAAACCGCACCGGCAAAACTTTCTTGACCGGTGATGGTTGGTGTATTTGGAACCGACAAACAACCAGTGGCCATCACGCAAAAGCGGGCGCTGAAAGTCTCCCCCGCTTCGGTTACGACCTGCCAGCGGTTGCTTCTTTCATCGAATGCTGCGCTGGCCACGCGCGTTTGAAACTGTATGTCTTTGCGTAAATCAAAGCGATCGGCTACGTGGCTGGCGTATTCCAATATCTCGGGCTGAGCCGCCATGATTTCAGTCCAGTTCCACTCTTGCTCCAGATCTTTGTCAAAACTGTAGGAATATTCGACGCTGGGCACATCGCATCGCGCGCCTGGGTAGCGATTCCAGTACCAAGTACCCCCCACGTCACTACCCGCTTCCAAGACTTTGGCCTGCAGCCCCATGTCACGAAACGAATGCAGCGCGTACATGCCTGCGAAACCCGCGCCCACGATAACAACATCCAAGGTATCGTCGGGTAATGTTTCAGCCATGGGTCCTCTCCTAATCGATTACATGCAGCTCATCATTGCAGCACAAAAATCGCGTCAATGCATACTTGCGCCGGAGGAGCTGTCACCTAACGGCGTTCCTCACAGCAGCAAGTGAAGCGCAAAAAAAAGCCGCTAGAGACCGATCTCTAACGGCTTTGCGTATGGCGTCCCCAAGGGGAGTCGAACCCCTGTTGCCGGGATGAAAACCCGGAGTCCTAGGCCTCTAGACGATGGGGACTAAGATCGTGTGCTCAAAAACGCCCATCTGAACGCTTCTGAACTCAGCGAAGCGGCGCATTCTATGAGCGCGCCGATACACAGTCAAGGTTTTGCTAGGCCCTTTCATCGCTACCCGTTGGTCGTCCAAAATAAGCCGCCGTTAACCTGCTGCGTTGGCTAAAACTTAATGCCGACACCCAGACTGTAGGTTGTGTCGGTTTTCTCATTCCCCGGAGGCGGGTCGCTTTCGTAGGCCAAGTCAATGCGAAAATTGGTGTCTATACGATCGTTATACGCATAGCGAATGCCGGTGGAAGATGAGAATACCTGGCTTTTCTCATCTCCCAGTAACTGCAATATCGACTGTCTATGGAACAGCTCAATCGTTTTTGCCAACACGAACCGCTGGTAGTCGACACCCAAACGTAAAGCGGGTTCAACCTCGCTGTCACCACCGATAACTTCTCTCACCGCGCTGATACCAAGATCTGAGGCTAGGTTCTGGATGCTGTTGTCGATGAACTGCACACCGACACCGGCGCCCAAAGTAATTCGAGAGTCAATTTCCTTCAGCGTGTCTTGAAAATACTCGGCATTGCCGGCACCGAACCACCGCTCGTTTAAGAAACGTTTGTAACCATAGTCGATGTCGAGCTGATCCCGGGTCAACAATTCCTCGCCTTCTTCCCGAGCCAGCAGGGCGGTAACCAGATGCGCATTAAGATCATCTTGATAATCCAATTCCAACAGAACATTGAACGCTTGCGTGGTGGAGTTTCCTTCTGCCAGTGATAACGACAGATCCAAATGCGCCCCCCACTCTTGAGTGAACTTATTCAGCGCGTTGCGACCTTGGGTGGCACTGCGCACGCTCTCCCAGTGCAGGATGGTAGTCTGCTCATCAGCAACCAGTTGCTGTACGTCGCCTGCGCCGCCAAAGGTGCCAGCCACTACTTGATCGCCCACGCGAACCGCATAAGCCTCCTCGGTTTCCAAGGTTCGAACGTTCGTCATCTCGACCCAAATTCGGCCAGCGTAAGACGTATCAAATATCGCCTTGCCACCGCTGATGCTATCTAACCGACCAGTGATTCGATCGCCGTTATCCAACACCAGCAGGTCGGCTTGAGCCTCAAATGCAAGTAACAAAAACCCCACAAAGCAAAACTTTGGCAACATAAAAATCTTCTTATCGTAAGCTGACGAGGACCGTCAGGACATTAATCGTTATTCAGCAACTGCTGACCCACCCAGTGCCGGGCAAAGTGTTCGGCACTGCGTCCGTTTCGAACGCCGCGGGCCAAGGCCCAGCGCAGTGCCTCCAATCGATAGTGATCCGGCGCGAATACCGGATCAGAGGACCGAGCTGGGCTGCAATGGGTGACCAACCGCATGACCGCGCGATTCACCATGTCCAGATACTCCGCCTGGCGCACAGGATAGAAGGACAACCACAAACCAAAACGGTCGGACAATGAAATTTTTTCTTCCACCGCCTCGCCATGATGGAGTTCACCGTCAACCAGCTTGCTCTGCGCATTATCTGACGTTCTCTCGACCAGCAGGTGACGCCTATTGGAGGTAGCGTAAATCACCACGTTTTTCGCGTGCGCGAGCACCGTACCCTCCAGCACACTTTTCAACGTTTTGTAGGAGGTGTCATCGTCTTCGAAAGACAAATCGTCACAGAACACTATAAAGTGGAAAGGCTGGTGCGCTAGCTGCTCGATAACCTCGGCAAGATCAGCCAAGGCGTCCTTGCTAACCTCAACTAACCGCAAACCCTGTGCCGCATGTTTGGTCAAAACCCCATGCACCAACGATGATTTCCCGGTGCCTCTGGCACCCCAAAGCAACGCATTATTCGCGGGCAGACCCGCCAACAGCTGTCGCGTGTTTTGCACTAAGGCATCTTTTTGCGCGTCCACGTGCAACAGATCATCCAGCGACACGACGCCGGTTTGTTCGAAAGCAACAATGGAGGACGCCCAGCGGCCCCGGCTCCAGTAACCGGCAATGCTGTGCTGCCAGTCTATCGAGCGACTGACCGGGAGTATTCCGAGCAAACGCCGAGCAACCTCGGCCCAAGCCGGTTGAACATCAGGCCGGCCATCGCTTTGTCGATTATCTTTTGGCAAGTGGCACCACGTTGTCTGATTGCTTGTGAAAGAGTTCCGCCGTGCCGTCTTCACCGGTTAGGCTGATCACCCCCGGCTGGAACATCTGTACTGTAAAAGCATGTTGTTGCGCGCCATGCAACGTTAGCGTGTCCCCTTGATAGCGCCAGTGACCCCGGTCGCTCAACGTGTCCCCTTGACGCGTAAATTCACCAGCATCGAAACCACCTGCCAAAGACAGGTGCGTTCCATCACGCTGAGAAACCCAATGACCCGGCAGCGACAAATTCTGCAGCCATTTCACTCGTGCCTTGCGATTGCTGCGCAGATAGACAATCACTAGCCCAACAACGAGTAAGGTAATCAAAACTGACATGATTTTTGGCTCATACCGATTCGTGACGCGTTAGCGGGTGAGTTTGCCATAGGGCCCTGCATAAGCGAACATCAACATGTCTCTGGGGGGAGCAAAGCGATTACCAAGAGCTCGGTATCACCTGGGCGTCTCGATCAATTGCTTGGCAGTGAATGACCGACAATCCTCCCTCTTCAATCTCTTAACGAAGGTGACCCTATGTCTGACAATGCCGCCACGCCAAAACCAGCCGCCACCATTTTGCTGCTGCGTCCTGGCAAAGAAAATCTCGAAGTATTCATGGTGGTGCGACATCACCAGATTGATTTCGCCTCCGGTGCGCTCGTATTCCCCGGCGGCAAAGCGGACCCACAAGATTTCGATGACGCACTCACTCCCTACCTGCGCGGCGCTGAAGCAGACACGGACATGCGAGCGGCGCAGGTCAGCGCCATCCGCGAAGCCTTCGAAGAATGCGGCATTTTACTCGCCCGGGAAGCTGGCTCTGACGATTTCATTCGCGGTGAACGATTAGCGGAACTGCAGTCTGCCCGTGAACCCATCAATAAGGGCGACATTGCCCTTCTCGACTTCCTGCGAGACGAAAAGCTCGAACTCGCCTGCGATACGTTGACCCACTTCGCGCACTGGATCACACCACCCATGATGCCCAAGCGTTTTGACACCCATTTCTATTTGGCGATTCCACCAGCAGACCACATAGCCGTGCATGACGGTTACGAATCAGTGGACTCAGTTTGGATTGATCCAGCCGAGGCTATCGCGGGCGCAGAGAACGGCAAATACACCATTATTTTCCCCACCCTGCGCAACATCGAAAAGCTGGCGACTTGGTCCGCGCCGGAAGCCGCGATTGAAGCAGCGAAAGCTACCAAGCCCATACCCGTATTGCCCTGGACTGAAAAGCGCGAAGACGGTCAATATCTGTGCATACCCGTTGAAGCGGGATACGCCATCAGCGAAGAAAAAATGCCCGAGCGAGCGCCGAAGTAGGCACAACAACTACCCAGAGGAGGTAACGTGACCGATACGCAAAATAACGACATGCTCTATGAGGTGGCCGATCACATCGCCACCATTACGTTCAATCGGCCGGAGCAGCAAAATACGATTTCCAGAGACATGCTCGCACGATTCAGCGCACTGCTGCTGGAGGCCGATGCCACTGAAGATGTACGAGCGATAATCATCACCGGCACTGGCAAGTTTTTTTGTGCAGGCTTGGATCTCCGAGGCAGCGATATCACCGACAGCTTAAGCGACCGCTCGCGGCGGGTCTCTCCCACCTTGGATTTACGCAATACACCGCCCACGGTTCTCCACAACATTGATACGCCCACCATTGCAGCGTTGAACGGATCTGCGGCCGGCTACGGCATGGACATGGCGCTGGGCTGTGACATGCGCATTATGGCGGATACAGCTAAGTTGGCGGCAGCTTTCACCTCTCGCGGTATCGTGCCTGAATCCGGCGGCACTTGGATTTTGCCAAGGCTGATTGGTTGGTCTAAAGCCAGCGAAATCATTTTTACCGGCAAAACTCTGACCGCTAGTGAATGTGATGAGATGGGACTGGTATCTGAAGTCGTCAACAACAACGAGGTGGGATCGGCGGCGCTCGCGCTAGCCAAACGGATCGCCGCGCAAGCGCCCATGGCGGTGCAAGCATCCAAGCGCATGATGCGCATGGGCATGGACGAGAATTTCGACGAACATGTGCATCATGTGTTCTTGCAGCTACTACCGCTGTTTCAGTCCGATGACTTCAAAGAAGGCATGGCCTCCTTCATGGAGAAACGCGAGGCACAATTTACAGGCCGCTAACACAACACGATTACCAAAACGGAGACTATTATGACCCAGGCATACATCATTGACGCCGCACGAACCCCAAGAGGCATCGGCAAAGCAGGCAAGGGCGCACTGTCTGAATTTCACCCAAGCCGCCTGCTGGCAAAAGTGTTTGAAGGTATCGGCGAGCGCAACGACCTGAATACGGCAGACATCGATGATGTCGTCGTGGGCTGCAGTTCTCAGGTCGGCAAGCAGGGATCCTGCGTTGGGCGTATGGCTGCTTTGGATGCAGGCTGGGATACCTCAGCATCTGCAGTAACACTTGACCGCTTCTGCGGTTCTGGCATCACGTCGGTGAATCTCGCTGCGGCCAACATCATGAGCGGCATGGATGACCTCTGCGTTGCCGGCGGCGTTGAAATGATGTCCTACACCACCACCCGCGTGCCCGAGAACAATAACCGCACCGTCGATGGCGGCAATTTACATCTGCGCGATCTGCATCCCCAGCCGCACCAAGGCGTTTGCGCGGACATGATTGCCACGCTCGAGAAATTTAGCCGCGAAGAACTGGATGCCTTGGCCGTGGAATCGCAAAACCGTGCACAACATGCCATTGCCAATGGTTACTTTGATCGCAGCGTTCTGCCTGTGTTCAATGACGACGGCACAGTGGCCTTGGATCGGGAAGAATTTCCGCGACCGGGGACCACACTGGAGAGTTTGGCCGCATTGCCTACGGTGTTTTCCCAGTTTATGGAGGCGCCGATTGACGATACTGGGGAAACTTTCCAGCAGTTGGTGGCGCGCAAATACCCCGACTTGAGCATCAATCACGTGCATCACGCAGGCAACAGCTCTGGTGTCGTGGACGGTGCCGCGGCCTTGATACTGAGCAGCAAGGACTATGCTGACAAAGTAGGCTGGAAACCGCGCGCGCGCATCACATCGATGGCAACCGTTGGCGGTGACCCTACACTGATGTTGAACGAACCTGTGCCTGCCGCTCAGAAGGCTTTGGCGAGAGTTGGTATGACGACAGACGACATCGACTTATTTGAAATTAACGAAGCCTTTGCGGTCGTCGCTGCCAAGTTCATCCGGGACCTCAACTTGGATCCTGCCAAGGTCAACGTCAATGGCGGCGCTATGGCGCTTGGCCATCCTATTGCAGCCACCGGTTCGATTTTGATCGGGACTATGATTGATGAACTGGAACGGCGTGATCTACAAACAGGTCTGATCACCATGTGCACCGGCGGCGGCATGGCTCCAGCCATCATTATCGAGCGCGTGTGACTCCCAAAGCGCAATCAGTGAGTCAGCAACTGTCACTGTTGCTGACGCTATGCGTCTTTTTTCTGGCTGGCTGCGCACCCGACCCGAGCGTCGCACAGTCACAAGCTCTGCAAGCTGCGGCAGCTTGGTTTGACCAAGCGCAAGCCTCCCTCGAGAACGATGGCGCGGCGCCTCCGAGTTGCCACGCCTTTGGTTTGCTGAAGTTCAACGATGCGAGCTGCAGCGACATGATCGAACACGCAGCTCGCCTAGATGCCTCAACACGGCAAATTGATAGCGTCGAATTGATGAAGTGCTTCGGGCAGGGCAGCAAAGAGGTCTGCGGCGAATTCGCGGAAATATGGTTTAACTCCCAAACCATGGACGGCGTCAGCGTTAAAGAGGGCATGGTGCTAAAACGGGACAACGATGAGTTTCGCCTGTATTGGTATCGATCCGACACGCTTTTCACTGAGCTGACTGATCGAGCTGAGCGACGCGAGGCAGGCACTAAATCCGCGCAGATGGCCGCAAAGCAGGAGCAGCTAGATGCGGTTTACACGCAGATGGTTGAACGGGATCCTAGCGTTTATGCCTATCCGCCGTGCATTGACGCACGAGCCTCTCGCTCTGCAATGATCGGTGAACTGATAGCGCAGCGTAACGTGACGGGCTTGGAATTGGATCGCCGGGCAGAGCAATGCGCAAAGGATCTTTGCCTGACCCTCGTGGGCAAGCGGATTGCGGCGCTGTGTATCTGATCAAAAGAGCGTGTGGGGTACTCGCGGGGATTTCGTCACATGTGCTTGAACAAATGAGCATAGGCTCGGCTGCAGCGCAGGAATTCGGGCCGCTGACGCA
>JAAXKB010000082.1 GCA_012269545.1 Gammaproteobacteria bacterium
GTGGACTGGGTTTGATCTCTAAGCTGTTGCAGCATCTTTCTTAATCTTTCTTTCTCAATCGTTCAAATTCGCTCTCAGGCATGCGTCCGAGTACCGGGAACCTAGGCGACTTCGCTCTTTAGGCATAAACCGAAGCTCAAGTTGATCCGTCCTCAAACAAGAACCCTAAGAATACAAAACCTAAAAAAAAGGGCGCAAATGCTGCGCCCTCAGACAGCGGTCTTAGCCGCTGCAAAACGCCGGCTAGTTCAGCGCGTCCTTTAAGGCTTTACCCGCTTTAAATGCAGGAACCTTGGCAGCGGCAATTTGAATTGCCTCGCCGGTCTTTGGATTGCGGCCTGCACGCGCTGCTCGCTCACGAACCAAAAACGTACCAAACCCGACCAACGCCACAGACTCGCCGTCGCTCAGAGAACTCGTGATGCCCTCAATAGCGGCCTCTACAGCACGTGCCGCAGTCGCCTTGGGAATGTCTGCCGATTCGGCCACATGGTCTACTAATTCACTCTTATTCAATTTCTTACCCCTCGCTTGTCGCGTTAGAAGATTTGCCATGCCCCTACGCTTAGCCTTGGACCAACCGCAGACCACATCGCCCTAACGCGATGATTTAGAAACATCCTCGCGGACACGACATCATATAACAACCATTGAGTACTATGGCAACCAATTCTCTACGCCAGATGAATAACGTCATACTGCATCAATTCACTGCTAGTGCCGACTAATACTTGCCGCACCTTCTTCATCACCCTTTCGCTCCACGGCCTTCGCCTGAGCGTCCCCTTCCTCGTCTGCAATGCGCGGTACTGGCATTCGATCCAGCGCCACCTGAAGAACCTCGTCCATCCACTTAACACTGTGGATTTGTAAATCGTCCTTGATGTTTTCAGGTATTTCGGCGAGATCCTTTTCGTTTTCATAAGGAATAATGACCTGCTTAACACCGCCTCGATGCGCCGCCAGGAGTTTTTCTTTCAGTCCGCCAATGGGTAGTACCTGTCCGCGCAGCGTAATCTCCCCTGTCATGGCAACATCGGCTTTCACAGGAATTCCCGTGATCACCGAGACCATCGCGGTACACATCCCGATCCCGGCGCTGGGACCGTCCTTTGGCGTAGCGCCTTCCGGCACATGAATATGTAGGTCGGTTTTCTCGTGAAAGTCTTCAGGTAGACCGAGCACGCTGGAGCGACTACGCACAAATGTCAGCGCCGCTTGTATGGATTCTTGCATAACGTCGCCCAATGAGCCGGTCTTCGTCTGACGACCTTTTCCAGGCATCGATACCGCTTCGATGTTTAAAAGTTCACCACCCACTTGCGTCCAAGCCAATCCGGTAACGATACCGATCTGATCTTTCTCCTCAGCGCGCCCGTAGCTGAACTTTCGAACGCCGCTGTAATGGTCCAGTTGGTCCGGTTCGACGACCGTTTTCGCAAATTTCTTTGCCGACTTCTTTCCCTTGCCCTTCGCCTGAAGATCGGCTTTCAAAGATTGTTCCTTGACTACCTTTCGTGCGACCTTCGCTATTTCACGCTCAAGGCCACGGACACCAGCTTCCTTGGTGTAGTAACGAATCAAGTCGACCAACGCCAGATCCGTTATCTCCAGTTCGTCCGCCTTTAGGCCGTTGTTTTTGATCTGTTTCGGCACCAGATACCGCTGAGCAATGTTGAGCTTTTCGTCCTCGGTGTACCCCGGCAGACGAATCACCTCCATGCGATCCAGCAGCGGACCCGGAATGTTCATGGAATTTGAGGTGCAGACAAAAAACACGTTCGAGAGATCGTAATCAACCTCTAAGTAATGGTCATTGAACGTGTCATTTTGCTCGGGATCCAAAACTTCCAGCAAAGCGCTGGACGGGTCACCCCGCATGTCCATTCCCATCTTGTCGATTTCATCAAGCAAGAACAGGGGGTTTACCACACCGGCTTTCGACATCTTTTGGATAATCTTGCCTGGCAAGGAACCAATGTAGGTTCGGCGGTGCCCGCGGATTTCGGCTTCGTCACGTACGCCGCCCAAGGCCATCCGCACAAACTTGCGGTTTGTCGCCTTCGCGATGCTCTCACCAAGACTGGTTTTACCCACCCCGGGAGGACCAACCAAGCACAATACCGGGCTTTTAGACTTCGACACCCGGTTTTGCACCGCCAAATATTCGATAATGCGTTCTTTCACCTCGGTCAAACCGTAGTGGTCAGCATCAAGAATTTCTTGAGCGGCAGCCAAATCTTTACGAACCCGGCTGCGTTTGCTCCACGGAATATTTAACATCCAATCAACAAAGCTACGCACCACGGTGGCCTCTGCTGACATGGGCGCCATATTTTTCAGTTTATTGAGCTCTGTTTGCGCTTTGTTTTTGGCCTCTGAGGGCATACCTGCTTCGTTGATTTTGGCCTGTAGTTCATCGACTTCCGAAGCGGAATCGTCGCCCATCTCTTTTTGAATGGCCTTCATCTGCTCGTTGAGATAATAGTCGCGCTGGCTTTGTTCCATCTGCTTCTTAACTCGGCCTCGCACTTGCTTTTCAACTTGCTGTACGGCGAGTCCGTTGTCCATTAGCCCCAGCAGACGCTCCATGCGAGCCTTTATTTCGACGGTTTCCAAAATTGACTGGCGCTCGTGCATCTCCAGAGACATCTGAGCGGCCATGGTGTCCATGAGCCTAGACGGATCGTCCAGTCCTGATAACGAAGCAAGGACCTCCTGCGGAATTTTCTTGTTGCCTTGAGCGAACTGCTCGAAATGAGACAGCAACGATCGAACCACCGCATCGGCTTCTCGCGCCTCCATCTCGAGCTCTTGCTGGACTTCCACCTCGGCGCGGATAAACTCGCCACTGACGTCAACCTCTTTCACGACGGCTCTGCTGCCGCCTTCGACCAGCACTTTCACAGTGCCATCTGGGAGTTTCAGTAACTGCAAAATCGTGGCAACAGTGCCTATTCCATACAGGTCATCAGGACCCACTTCTGTTTTTTCGGATTCTTTTTTCGCAACAAGAAAGATCTGTTTATCGTCAGCCATTGCCGAGTCCAAAGCCACAATTGACCTCTTCGTGCCGACAAATAGGGGGTGAACGCCGTGAGGAAATACGACCATGTCACGCAAAGGCAACACAGGTAACAGTTCTCGAGAAGAATCAGACATAGAGGTGACCCAGACAGTTTCTAAGTTGGGGACACTGTATACCGAGAACAGCGCCCTATACATCCTGTTGTCTGAGTCGCGTAGAAGTATTCGAGCTTAACTCGTACTCCTACCGGCGTTTTGCCGCCCCCGAAGAAGCCTTAAGAGTTGCCTTCCTTGGGCGCAGTTTGATCGATGTTTTCGTAAATCAACATCGGCGAACTTTCGCCAGAGATAACACTCTCATCAATAACCACCTTACTGACAGACTCAGAACCAGGTAAGTCGTACATGGTGTCTAACAACACCGATTCAAGTATCGATCGTAAACCGCGAGCTCCCGTCTTTCGCTCGGTTGCTTTCGCTGCTACTGCCTGAAGAGCGTCTTCGCGGAAATCGACTTCAACGCCTTCCATCTCGAACAGCTTCGAGTATTGGCGCGTCAACGAGTTCTTGGGCTCAGTGAGAATTCTGACCAACGCGTCGTTATCGAGTTCACCCAAGGTTGCAACTACTGGCAATCGACCAACGAATTCCGGAATCAGGCCATAACGCACCAAGTCTTCTGGCTCAAGATTCTGCAGCGTTTCGCCAATGCTGTCTTTGTCCGACTCGCCTTTGACCTGCGCCCCAAAACCAATACCAGAGCGATCAGAACGGTCGGTGATCACCTTATCTAATCCGGCAAAAGCCCCTCCACAGATGAATAAGATTTTAGAGGTATCCACCTGCAAAAATTCCTGTTGAGGGTGCTTGCGACCGCCCTGAGGAGGGACGGAAGCTACGGTTCCTTCAATCAGCTTGAGCAGGGCTTGCTGGACCCCTTCGCCGGAGACGTCTCGGGTGATTGAAGGATTATCAGATTTGCGAGAAATCTTATCGATTTCATCAATATAGACGATGCCAACCTGAGCGCGCTCCACATCGTAGTCACACTTTTGCAGGAGCTTTTGAATGATGTTCTCGACATCCTCGCCGACATAGCCTGCCTCGGTGAGCGTTGTCGCATCGGCGATGGTAAAAGGCACATCAAGCAGTCTGGCCAGTGTTTCCGCCAGCAGCGTCTTACCGCAACCTGTGGGGCCAATCAGCAGGATATTTGACTTCGACAACTCGACGTCGTCTTTCTTCGCACTGTAGTTCAGCCGCTTGTAGTGGTTGTAAACCGCCACAGAGAGCACTTTTTTCGCTTGGTCTTGACCAATCACGTACTCGTCTAAAATTTCTTTGATTTCGGTGGGCACCGGTAGCTTCGCGGACTCTCCGCTCTGCGCTGCCTCGGACACCTCTTCGCGAATTATGTCGTTACATAACTCGACGCATTCATCGCAGATGAAGACCGATGGACCCGCGATCAACTTGCGGACTTCATGCTGGCTTTTGCCACAGAAAGAGCAGTACAGCAATTTGCCTGAATCGTCCCCTTTGCTACCTTCTTCTGACATAACTTCCTCTTAACATATACCACCAGTTCTTTTAGCTGGCGTAAGAATTAACACTGCCTTTTACATTGCTTTGTGGCTGACGTATTTGCAACCCCGAAAAGGCGAATACTCACCGAAGCGATAGCTACCGTTTCACGAATCGATGGCAAGGGCGCGCGCTGATTACGCCTCGCTCTTAGTAATGCGACTCGATTGCACCGCATCAACCAAGCCGTATTCCTGCGCTTCCTCAGGACTCATCCAAAAATCTCTGTCCGTATCCTTGGCAACGCGCTCAATATCCTGTCCCGTATGCTTGGCAATGATGGCGTTCAATCGCTCTCGTGCCAAAAGTATCTCTTGCGCTTGAATTTCGATATCAGCAGCGACCCCGCGAGAGCCCCCTGCAGGCTGATGAAGCATCATTCGGGAATTGGGGAGAGCAAATCGCTTGCCGGACTCCCCGGCAGCCAGAAGAAATGCGCCCATGCTGGCCGCTTGCCCGACACAAAGCGTGCTGACCTGCGGCCGGATAAATTGCATGGTGTCGTAAATTGCCAGTCCCGCCGTAACAGAACCACCGGGCGAGTTAATGTAAAGATTAATGTCTTTATCGGGATTTTCTGATTCCAAAAACAACATTTGCGCCACGATCAAATTCGCCATGTGGTCTTCTACGGGACCGACCATGAAAATTATTCGCTCTTTCAAAAGACGCGAGTAAATATCGTAGGAGCGCTCACCACGGGCCGTCTGCTCTACCACCATGGGCACCATGCCCAGACCTGTCATCGGCGTCATGTTTGATTCTCCTGTTGTACTCATATCACCTCTACTTCTTCGCCTCGCGTCACCGCAAATTTGAACTGAAATTTTGGCCGCAGCTTTGGCCGCAGAACCGTTTAGGTCGCACTACTTGTCTTCGCCAGACCCGCTATCCGTCTCCGAGATAGCGTCAGCATCTTCAGCTTCCACCGCTTCCGCAGGCGGCGCAATGGCAGCCCCGCTTATTACATCGGCATAGCTAGCGACGACTTCTTCAATTTCTGCCGAAGCCATTATGTGGTCAACCACCTGATCTTCAAGCACCGCCATCTCAATGTTTCCCATCTGCTCCGGGTTGCTTCGATACCATTCAATCACTTGCTCTGGCTCGCCATACGGCTCGGCCATCTCCTTGAGCTTTGCATCGACCTTAGTCTCGTCAGCTACCAATTCGCCAGAACTGATCACTTCGTTAACTATGAGTCCAACCTTCACGCGCTTTTCCGCCTGGTCTTGGAACAAGGCGTCCGGTAGCTCCAAACTTTGAGCTTGTCCTGGCGGCATTTGGAATTGGCTCATCATTTGCTCTTTGAGCACCTGAATCTCCCTCTGTACGATATCGGCGGGAATTGGGAATTCATGTATTTCCGACAAACCGTCCATAACCTGCTGTTTTATCTGATTTTTTACCGCAGAGTCGAGCTCCCGTTGCATGTTGTTACGAACTTCCGCACGAAACGCCTCATCACCGCCTTCTTCAATTCCAAATTTTTGGAAAAACTCTTCGTTCAGCTCGGGCAGCTGTCGTTCGTTCACTTCCGCCACCTTGACCGAAAATTGCACCGTTTTACCCTGCAGTTCCTCCGCCCGGTAATCATCGGGAAAAACAGCGTCAAACGTAGACTCCTCTCCGGCACCCAGCCCGACGACGCCTTTATCAAAATCCTCGATCATTTGACCGGAACCAATCGTAAACGTCATACCCTCGCCACACGCTTCCTCGACGCGCTCCCCATCCAGCTCGCCGGTAAAATCGACCTTCACCTGATCGCCTTCTTCAGCAGGCCGAACCGCCGGCTCTTGGGTCGCATGCTGCTCGCGCAGACGCTCGATCATGGTCTCAAGATCCTTATCTTCAATTTCGGCGGCAGGTCGCTTTACGCTGATACGATCAAAACTGGCCAACTCGACCGTAGGAAATACGTCGAAAGTGGCCGTAAATTCAAAGTCTAGACCTGGATCCATTTTCACAACGTCAAGTTTTGGCGAGCTGGCCGGATTCATATCTTCCTGCTGAACTGCGGTCATAAAACTGCTTTGCATCATTTCGCCGGCCACTTCTGCTCGTACTGCATCGCCATAACGGCGCCTGACTTCTTTTATTGGCACCTTGCCAGCCCGAAAACCCGGGATTTTCACCTGACCACGAGCGGATTGCAGTCGGGCTGTGATTTGTTCTTCAAACGCGTCGCTATCGATCGCTATGGTTAAGCGGCGTTCCAAACCCGTCAGAGTTTCAATAGATACATTCATACTTTTGGTATTCAGCTAAAGGTAAAACAGTTGCGCGCCCCAAATGCAAAAAGACAGACTTTTTTCGTCGTTTGCTCAAACGGAATTTCAAAATCAGCAAGCTGCAGGTGCTGCGCGGTTCGAGGTCCGTAATTATGCCTTATTTGTTGTGAAAATGGTGGCAATTACGCTGTTCTGGCGAGTCTTTGCGACATCCGATCCCGCTCGATCCTTACCAATCGCCCCCTGCCGCAGCGAGCGCCGCGGCGTCGGCAAAGGAATTTCGGCTAAAAGACCGCAGCGGTGAGTTTGATATCCGCAAACTGCCATGCCTTGTCAAAATGTTGCCGCACTATGTCAGCTTCATCACTCTTGCCCTGACTCTCCAAACTCTGGATCAAGCCGAACATTGACCAGCCGTTATGCGGATACTGCTGCAAATCTTGCCGAAAAACCGACTCAGCTTGTTTCACGTCACCACCTGCCAAGAGTGCCGCCCCTAAGGATTGCCGTGACGGGTAATACCAAAAAGGTGGTTCTGTATAGGGCAGAGAATCCTGCTTTGCTACCGCTTTCTCAAAGCTGACCACGGCGCTGCCGTAGTCCCCTGCTCGGTAGGCGATTTCGCCGCGTAACAGATCAATGGCAATGCTCACCAAGGTTGAACCGGGATAATCGCGACTGTCCAGAAAACGCACGGAGACATCGTCTTGCAGAGGCTCTAACAGAGCCAATTCCTCTGCTGCAAGTGTAGCCTCACCCCGGGCGGCATAGGCTACGCCTCGAGCATAGTGCCAAATCGATTTAGCGAACATAAAGCCCTCATGCGGATGAGGTTCCGCGAGGATTTCATCCCACTTACCAAATCGGACAAGAGACAGAAGCGGTATCGTGCGGAAAAACTCAACCGTCGGAAATGCTTGCACCTGCTCCACTCGCACGTTGGCGACCACGCGACGCGCGCTCTCAATACTCAACGCGCTCTGCCCCTGCATGGTCGAAGCTGCCCAAAGAAAGTGGATGTTGTGAGGGTAATAAAGTGCCGGATAGAAGCCCTGAGCATTGCAGGCCGCGATATAGGCCTCATCGACGTCTGCCGCCCGCTGATTAGCCTTCGCTGCATCATTATAGCGACCCACCCGATAAAAAATGTGCGACGGCATATGCACCAAATGACCGGCCCCAGGAACCAGATCGGTCAAACGGTCTGCCGCCGCTTCAGCGCGACCCGGATCATTGGATGCCTCAAGAGCATGAATGTACAAATGCAAGGCTAACGGGTGATCCGGCTCCACATCCAGGACGCGGTCTAAGGACGCAATGACCGCGGAGGTTTCGGGTTTCGCAATGCCATCATCGGACCAATAATTCCACGGCATCGTATTCATCAGTGCTTCAGCATAAATCGATGCAGCGGTCATGTCCTCGGGATACTGAGCGACAAGCTCGCCCATGGCATCAGCCCAAGCGAAATCCAGCGGAGCCCGGTCACTGCTTGGGTCACCGTCGTATCGACGGGTCAGCGCCTTGATATAGCTCTGCTCTTTAGGCGACGCGTTATCTTGCAGTGCGATCGCCCGCTGCAGAGCTGCATAGGCGGATTTACGTTCCGCGGGCGCCATGATCACCTTACCCTTACTGGTGACATTAATATTTGGCCCTGTCGCCAAGGCTTCGCCCCAAAAACACATGGCGCATGTTGGGTCCAAGGTTTGCGCAGCCCGGAAACTGCGAATGGATTCCGCGTGGTTAAAGGCGAATGCCAGCACCATGCCCTGATTGAAATAGCGCTGTGCATTCGGTTCTTCAGTGGTAATCGGCATCTCATATTCGCCCATGCCCTCGAACAACGGCGCACCCGCTTTTTCAACTAATGCAAGATCTGACGAGAGAGCATTTGGGCTTGGCTTAGCACTGACTTGCACGGACTCTGATGAATTGCAGCCGGCGAGCAACAGCGCAGCAATGATTACGCTCACTGCGTAACTGATAGCTTTCATGGTGCTTCCTTATTTTTCTTTGACCAAAACCATACCGTAAACAACGGGTCAATCCATCCGGCTTTTTCACAAACTGCGAGATTGCCCCATGACAGGTGGTTGCACGCGAACACAAAATTCCGATACTCGGTAACGAGCAACATGGATGGCAAGAGAGACAACAAACATGCGGAAAAAGCGAAACGTTTTGACACCGATGGCCCTTTTGATTGCCTCAGTGCTTTTGGGCGGCTGCGATACAACCGTCATCGTTGAAACGAACGACGGCGCCATTAAAGGTTTGGACCTTGGCAACGCAAAGGTTTTTCGCGGCATTCCTTACGCAGTTCCGCCCACGGGCAACTTGAGATGGCGCGCACCACTGCCCATGCCCGCTTGGGAACAAACACTCGACGCAACAGAATTTGGGCCGGCCTGCTGGCAGGATAACTCGGCGGGTAATTCTGTTTTCCTATCTAACATGCTCAGCGGCTCCGGCATGCCACTTTACGGGCAGTGGCTTATCACCCAACTCAGTGGATTCGCAGAAACCAACTTGTCTGAAGACTGCCTGACCTTGAACGTCACGGTTCCCAGCGGCATCGGCATCACACATCAACCGCTACCCGTGATGTTTTGGATTCACGGCGGCGGCCATCAATACGGTTCGGGCGCCGGACCCTACGAGTCTCCCAGTTTGGCTAATCGCGGCGTCATCTTGGTCAGCATTAATTACCGGCTGGGGCTGTACGGTTTCCTAGCGCACCCAGAACTGGCAAGCGAAGACCCTAACAGCAGCACTGGCAACTACGGAACGCTGGATCAAATCGCTGCCTTGCAGTGGGTCCAAGACAATATTGATCGCTTCGGCGGAGATCCAGACAATGTCACCATCTTTGGGGAATCTGCGGGCGGGCACTCCGTTGGCCAACTGATGGCGTCGCCACTGACACGGGGATTATTCCATCGAGCCATTGCTCAAAGCGGCAGCGGATTTCAGCAATTCCAAACAACAAACCAATCAGTGGAGACCATAAGCGGTTTTGAGGCGGGACGGCGGCTCGCAGAAACGATGGGGGTCAGCGGTGATCACGAAATCGAGGCTTTACGCAAATTGGATACGGAAGCCTTGAGAATTGCCGCCGTATCACCCGAATTAAACGCCACCTTTCATCCCCAAGTGGATGGTTACGTGCTGCCCGAGCCCACGGCACTCATCTTTGCTCAAGGCAGTCAGGCCAAGGTGCCACTGCTGGTCGGAAGCAATGCCGACGAGGGAAGTTTGCTTTATGACTTTGGGCTGAGCCCAATCGACGGCGGTCCTTACTTACAGCCGTCGGATATGGCGTCTTGGCAGCAATTACTGCAAATGAACTTTCTTGGGCAAGCGGAGAACGTGGCGTCTCACTACCCTGTGCCTACCGACACAGACGTTGCTAGCAACGCGATCGCGATGATGGGCGATACTTGGTTCGGCCGCCATGCCTATTATATGGCGGAGCGCCATCAGGCTGCGGGAACGCCTTCGTATCTGTATTTTTACGAGCGAACTCCCCCGTCTGCCAAACAAACTATTGGCGCCGGGCATGCACAAGAACTGTTTCCGCTTTTTCAAAGTTGGATACCCTTTTGGCCGAGGAATCAGCGTGATGACGAACTTGAAGAGGAAATGCAGCGTTACTGGACGAGATTTGCACTAAACGGCAACCCCAACGAGGCGAATTTGCCCTTTTGGCCGATCTTCGACCCGACGAGCGCAAAGGAGATGGCATTTGCGAACGAGGGTTCTTACGCAAGAAACGTGCTGAGAAAGGCGCGGTATGATGCGATGCGTGAACAGCAAAGCCGACGAGAATCTGCCGCGCGATCATCACTTGAGGCAATCGCGCCACCGTAGCAGACACCGCGTCTTCGATGATCACATCAGGTCTCAATCAACTAGGGACGCCACTGCATGCTCAATCGGGCATTGATGGACTCACCCACCGTTGCTTGGTGCGTACTGTGCGCGTTGGGGAAATAGAGCTCGTCGGCAACGTTGTCGATATTCAGCTGCACGCTGAGGGTTTCCGACACATCGAAATAAACGGCGGCGTCGATACGGGTGTAGCTTGGCAGCTTCGCAGTATTCGATTGATTGATAAAGCTGTCGTCTTGGTACGTCAACCCGAGACCCAGACCGATTCGTGGCGTTACCTGATACGTGCTCCAAACTGAAAACATGTTTTCGGGCAGCTCGCGAAGCCGCAGGCCTGTCGCGCCGGATCTATCTACCTGCTCTCCGTCTAAGTAACTGTAGCCAACGGCGACGCCCCAAGCATCTGTTAGCTGTCCATTGACCTGAGCCTCAAATCCCTCGATGGTCGAGTCGATTACGTCAAGGGTCGACGGATCACTGTCCGCAACTTGAGGAGAACTGCTCTCGATTTCAAAGATCGCCGCCGATACGTTCAATCGCCCTGAGATGTCCCATTTGAGACCCAGTTCAGTATTTGAATAGGTATCCGGATCCAGTTGGTTTTTGTCACCATTAATGTTCGCAAATTGCTCTCCGCTACGAGGCAGAAAGGACTCGCTGTAGCTGGCATAAATCGAAACGTTTTCTTGCGGCTTGTAGATCAGACCCACTCGTGGCGATATCTCACTGTCTGTACGGCTGCGCACTTCTCCGGCATTCGCGACATCAACGACGGATATATCGAATTCGTCGTAGCGCGCGCCTAGTACCATCTTAATGCTTTCCGACACAGTTACCTCATCCTGCACATAGACTGATGTCACCTCCACATCGACATGAGTATCGTCATTTAGGTCGCTGGTGAAATCGTTACGGGTAGCCGCGCCGCCGGCATTCACGCCAGCACCGCGAGACAGCGCGAGCGGGCGATTTACCGCAAAGACTTCGTTGTCGTCCGAGGTCGTATCCCAGAAGGCGTTGTATCGATCTTGATTGGAAGACGTATCAATGTACTCCGCTCCAAACAACACCGTATGAGTCAGAGAGCCGACGGCCAAATTCGCAACAACATTGCCGGATAGAATCAGATTTTCGCGCTGCGTCGTGTCCAGATAGCCGTCCAGCGTCACTTGGTCCGCAGCGGCAACTTGATCGTAGCCAGAGACATAAAAATTCTGATAGAGCTTGTCGTAATCACCGTAAAAAGCACTCAAGTTGCCCTTGATGTCTTGAGAAAAACGATGCTGCATTGTCGCCTTGAGCAGGTGGGCCTCCAGCTCATTAGTATTGAGTTGCGGATCGCCAAACACCGTGTCTTCAAAGGCTTCCACCGGACGCCCATTCGCACCGGTTGGGATGCCGCGATCAATAAATCTCTCGTGATCAAGATACTCATAGGACAGGTCAATTGTCGTGGCCTGAGACAGCTGGAGTTTGAGAGTGGGGTTCACACCCAACCGATCGCCGTCGAAGAAATCTCGATGATTCTCAAGACTCTCATAGGCAGCGTTCACACGAAGTGCTGTATTTTCGCTGACGTCAACGTTGCGATCCACCTGAAGGGCAGCGCCCCCGAAGGTATCGACTGACGCGCTTACTTGGGTGAAGGATTCCCCTAGAGCCCCCTTCTTCATCACTCGGTTCAGTACGCCCCCGGTGCCACCCCGACCAAAGAGCAATGCATTGGGCCCCTTCAGAACTTCCACTTGTTCTACGTTATAAAGCGGACGGTAGTACTGCACATCATCGCGCACCCCATCGACAAAAAAATCAGCCGTAGATCGAACACCCCGAAATACCACGGAATCTCTATGTCCTTCTCCCTGAGAGGAGTTGAGGCCCGGCACATAATTCACGATATCCGTAATGCTCGCGTAGCCTCTGCTTTCGATCTGTTCAGTGGAAATCACCACAACGCTCTGGGGAACATCAAGGATCGGGGTTGGCGTCTTGAGCGCATTGACTTGATCTCGGTACAGCACCTGTCCCGTTACAACAACTTCTTCGATGAGGCCGTCATCCGCCAGAACCGCGGTGCTCAGGGAAGTGGCCACACCGAGTAGAACCAGCGGAATCGATAGTCTTGGGCTCACGGGAACTCCATTAATCAATATGTGTATGTAAATGATAATTATTATCATTTACATATGCAAGCCCTCACGCCGTATTTCGTGCAAACCACTACAGCGATGGCCTAACTAGCCTGCGTCGCTGGTGCCTGGCGGATCAATTAGACCGAGTCGGTAGTAGGAATCGACGGTGTCACGCACCGTTGTCTTGATATCCGTGGTCTCAATACCCAGTTCCTGCCGCGCCAAAAGACAATAGGCTCTGGGAGCGTCGTAGGTGGGTTTGACAGGCTTTTCGTTTTCCATCTCTTCCCCTCCTATCCGCGCAACTTGAGGAAACATTGAAGACAACAAAGCCTGTAACTCCCAGGTAAAAAGCTCGCCGCTCCTATCCGACGCGGCCAAAATGTATCGGCTGCCGTTTCGACCCTTGGCAGTTTCGATGCAAAGCCGATGCGCTCTGGCGACGTCCCGAACGTCGACACAGTTCCACAGCATGCGACCATCACGACCACCCCTGTAGGGTTTGCCATGCATCATGCGCTTGATGTGGTTCTGCCAACTCCATGACTGATCATGATTACTCGTCATCAATGGACCAATGACGTGCAGAGGTAAAATAGCAAGGGCTTCAAAACCACCGTGCTCTGCGGCTTCGGCATAAACCAGTTTTTCGGTATTCGCCTTCGCCATGGCGTAGGCGATATCCCGGTCTAAGGGAATCTGTTCCTCACTCCATCGCCCTTTATATGCGTCGACATTGTCACCGCACCAATCTCTTTCAGTAAACACATAGCCCTGATCCCGAGGGTGTCCCACGGCGGCAAATGACGAGGTGAAAACGAAACGTTTTACTGAACCAGAGCGCTTTACTGATTCAATCACGTGGGCATTTTCTTTGAAGCAGCCGTCATAGACTTCTTGTGGCGTTTCTCGATTGAAACCCACGGTCGCTCCAGAATGTATCACCGCAGCCGCGCCATCAAAGGCTTGGTCATAGCTACCTGGCTTAAACAGGTCAGCTTCGTAAAGCGAAACGCGCCCCCGAAAACCAGCACTGTTGAGCTTGAGCAAATGGTCGACTTTCGCCGGGTTAGCGGCATCACGCACGCAGGCGCGCACTGTATAACCCTGTTCCACACAGTCGCGCACGATCCATGCTCCGATGTAGCCGCTGGCTCCCGTGACCACAATTGGGCCATCCGCAGGGGACACGGCGTATTTGTGATTCGACATTATCTCTCCTTGATAAAGCTAAGTGTTGCGCCAAGGACCACCCTAAAGGGGCGTTATCGCGGAGTACAGAGGGCCTTAACCGACCGCCGTTTCAAACGTGAAGCGCATGACTTGGGGGCGCTTACTGGATGATGGCGAAGTGAATCGGGCAATCTACGAGGACGAGGATGCAATCGGCTGGATGATTCACGACCCAGATGCGGCGGGAGGCAACAAGGCATTTTTTTAAAAACGTCCAGCAAACTGGGCGCCTTGGGCTCTAACTTACTACTTGGCTTCGGAAAACGTAACGCTAATCGGGTTGGCATCGGGTAGCCGGCACAGCGGGGCGCCGGCATTCAATCAGGGCTGGCGGGGCCTTCACTCCTCGGCTTGATCAAGGAACAATTCGGCGTAATCCACTTCCTTACCGATACTGTCCCGCATCACGTTGATCTGCTCTCGATTGGCATACAGACTTTCTTTTCTTTGACCAATTGCTTGCTTGTCGTTAATCGTAATCTTTCGATTCTCCTTCGACTGATTCAGCAGATCCAATATGTTTTTTCGGTTGCTATCGACCAAGGATTCCAGCTCGACGACTGACTTATCATTCTCTTTCGACAACTCTTCGGTGGTCTCCGCGTCCGCCAACAAGGGGTTCAGAACACCCGAAATCAATTCCAGATTGGTCTCTAGGTTTTCTTCATTAAACTCCAGCATCTCTTGGTTTAACTGCATCACTTCACGATTAGCTTCGATTAATTGGGCGTTGATTGCGACCATTTTCTGGTTCAGCAACATACTGCGCCTGTTGAGTTCTGCGCTGTGCAGCAGCAGGTCCAACTCGGAACGATCTTTGGCCTCTTCAACATAACGGGCTTGTTCTTCGGTCTCGCAATCGTAGGAATCTAGGATCGTTTTTCGACTGTTGAAGATGTCATCCGTGTTGTGAATAGCAAGTTGCTGATTGCCCGATGAAGCCGCAGCGTAGTTGCTCAAAACCATCAGGCGATTCTCTTCGATGTTTGCCCTTGCCTGAAACAGCATGGCTTTGTTGTCCATGATCTTAGTACTGAGCGCGTTAATCGATTTTTTTAGTTTTTTCATCGTTCTCTTCGCCAAAAGCTTTTTTCTTCTTTCACAGATATCTGTTATACCGTCTGTCAGACACCTTTCATTCAACTCCGCGCCTTAACAGCACCTGCAGATTATTGAACCCCATTAGAGGGTCCTCGTAAATGGCTGGATTACCCGTCATTTCATCTGCAGGGCCGTACCAATCTTGGAATCGAAAAACGTTTTAGCCTGACGCGATAAGCACAATCACTTGAAACACCAGTTCCACAGCATCATCCACACCGGGAATCACCAAAACCGCAAATGCGGTGGTCGCGACAACGGTTCCAACGCGTACGTATAAGTTTTGCATCATTTCGCTCCTGAAGCTGTTCTAGGTGCAGCTTCAAACATCCACACGTCACCGGAATCGATCGCCTCGGGCGATGTGCGTGACGAATATTTCTCGTTGATCAACGCGGTCAACGCTTGCAACCCCTCGCCGCTTTGAACGCGCACCAGTTGGCGCTCGTAACGCACACCGTCAATACGCATTACCGCACGGCCATCTCGTTCAGCCTGAGCGGGCCAACTTTTCCATAGTTTGCCGACCGGACTGTTCATATAACCAGACCACACGAAGAGCTTGCCATCTACCGACGCCGTCCAGAGGCGTCGCGACTGCACTGGATCCAGCAATTGCAACTCAATCGTCGGCGTTTCATTCACAAACGCCCAGTCGGGCTCTGCACCGCGATGCAGTTCACCTGACACCAAGGCACCACCGGAAAAAACACGATTCGGCCCGTCTGCAAAGCGCTGTTTGATCGCTGCGGTGCCCACCGCGGTCACGAACACCAGCAACGTCCAAAGGCAAATAACCCCTGCCCTCTTCAGCAAAGTCATCATGCCTCCTCTCTAGGCTTTGTTAGTTATATTTAAAGTCGTCATCGCAACCTCTATCTCGCTTAACCGAGGCTGCATATCGTCAATGAAATGAGGGTGCGTGGGGATATAAAATAAGTCGTGGTCCATTCCCCGAAGCGCGATCTCGGCGCATTGCTCCGGCATGATAAGCCCCATTTCCGGTGGCACATCAGCCGGGTTCGGTAAAACCGGCGAGGTGAGCGCGGTATAAACTACCCCTGGCATAAGCACATGCAAATCCATGTTTGCGAACTTGGGATCGATCCGCATCCACTCCATCGCTATCAGCAGCGCGTGTTTCGTCGCGCCGTAGAGGGCCATTTTTGATTGCTTCACTGCACTGGGCAGACTAAGCGAGTTTTCAGAAGCCGTAACCATCAAGCGGCCGCGCTGACCGTTATCAGCCAGGCGACGCCCGTAGGCCTGAGCGATTTTCAGTCCCGCAAAAAAGTTCACCTCGAACAACCGCGTGACAGCAGGTGCATTGTCCATGTCTTCATCTAAGACGCTGCCTGCCCGGCCAAGGCCAGCGTTTGAGCAGACCAAATCCAAACGATTGGACAGGGCGAAACTCTGCTCGATTAACGCTGCCGCAGCGCCGGGATCAGACAAATCGCTGGTAATCGCTGTCGCGCCACCACCGATCCCCGCCACCGTATTGGCCAGACCCTCGCTATCGCGGTCAGCGCAAATTACCCGCGCACCGCGCTCACCAAGCTGCATTGCAAGCGCGGCACCAATACCCGAAGCCGCACCTGTCACAAGGACGGTGGCGTCTGTGTAGTTAACCAAACATTCTCTCCAGAACTTTCCAATTCAACGATCGCGAAAGGCCCCTGGCCCGCATCTTCAGCCCTTGCCGCCACGGATCAAACGGCCCGGCAACTGACCCGTGTGTTCGCCGTCTCGATAGGTTACAACGCCGCTGCAAATAGTTGCTTTGTAGCCGTTGGCACTTTGCACCAGGCGCTTACCACCACCCGGCAGGTCATAGACCATTTCAGGCTTAAGCAGTGTTAAGTTCTCGTAGTCGATCACATTGAAGTCTGCTTTGAAGCCGGCTTTCACCAAACCACGGTCTTCTAGGCCGTAGAGCTCTGCAGTGTCCCGAGTCATCTTATGAACGATGAATTCAGGTGTCATTTTGGGCCCGCGCTGCCGATCTCTGGTGAAATAGGTCAGCATGTACGTCGGCACGCTGGCGTCGACCAAAACGCCACAGTGAGCACCGCCGTCAGACAGACCAAATACGCTGCGAGAATCCGCAATTAATTCACGCTGGCCTTCGAGATGACCAGGATAACGCCCAAACATGACCAACAAAGGCACCCCCTCCGCCAGTGTGTCCATTACAACTTCAAGCGGATCTTGATTTCGCGCCTGAGCCAGAAACGCCACGCTGTCTTCGTTTGTGGGCTCATAGCTCAATGACTCATCCATTACCCAGATCGTTTCATAATTGTTCATCATACGAACTGCGTCCTTACTCCGGGGCAGCATCTTTTCCTCAGACAGAACCCGAGCCCTAAACTCCGGCTCTTTGAGCTTCGCTCGGCGCTCTGCTACCGGAAGATCCTCGATTTCCCGATAGGCCTGATGTTGTCGCATGGGGTTGATGGTGCCTTCCAGCGTCATCAGAATTGACGCGGGACGCGCGCCCACTTGCGGGCGCAACGTCAAATTATCCTGTTCCAGTCGGCTCGCCAGAGACCATATTTCTTTCGAGCCAACCCCGGTGAGTGTCGTGATCGGCCGGCCAGTGGTGCGAACAATATGCTCTATCCATTTCAATTCATCTGCGTTTTCCAGCCAATCCGAGATAACTTCAATGGTGCCATGATCGAGGTTTTCGAACGCTTGCCCGATTGTGCACATCTCTTCAGCAGAAGCGTGAGTCCCCGGAACCAAATTTCCTGCCTTATCCAGATGCCCGTAGAAGCGTGACGTAGAGAACCCCAACGCCCCTTGCTCAAGCGCATCCCGGGTAATGTCCCGCATTGCGGCCATATCATGCTTGGTTGCCTCATCATAAGAACGAGTGCCCATCACGTAGTGCCGAACTGCGACATGGGGCACCTGAGCACCGATATCCAACGCGTATGGCGTATCGATCGCATCGAGGTATTCAGGAAAGGTTTCCCAACCCCAAGGAATACCTTCATGCAGCGCTGTGCCAGGGATGTCTTCGACGCTTTCCATCAGCGCAACAAGTTCATCCTCATTTCCGGGACGCACCGGCGCAAAACCAACGCCACAATTACCCATCACGATGGTTGTCACCCCGTGCCATGAGCTTGGCGTGACTTCTTTATCCCAACAAACCTGCCCATCATAGTGCGTATGGATGTCTACAAAACCGGGAGTGACCAGAAAGCCGCTGGCGTCAATGTCCTCTCTTCCCGGCGCAAGACTGCCCGCAGGGTCTACGCTAACAATTTGACTGCCGTCCACAGCAATATCGCCCTTGAAACGAGGCGCTCCCGAGCCATCTATGATTGTCGCGTTGCGAATCGTTAGGTCATGCATATCGATACTCCCGTCCCCTTTTCTTTGTGCAAAACACGCTAGTCGCAGACTGACACTACATTGACTTAGCATGAGAACCAACTTTTGATGATCTGACGTGAGCAAGTCGGCACCCGTCAAAGAGGCACCCATTATTGGTCGGTCAAACTCAATTTGATGCTTGATGTCTGCTCATGCTTGCAAGACTGCTCTTCGGCTGTTGCTGGGCGACAATCGCCACGGCGTCACCGATGACCGTGGACAATCGCTTGCTTTTCGATTGGCGCCACCGCACTGAACTGGGGCCGTCGATTCTGACCTTTTGCGAAACGAAGGAACTTCATGCTCCAACGAGTTACCTTAACGTGGCCTGTTTTTTTCGGGGTGGCC
>JAAXKB010000022.1 GCA_012269545.1 Gammaproteobacteria bacterium
AGGCATCACAGCGGCCTTGGTCGCTTCAGCCGTGCAAGCTGAAGAAAACAGAGCAAGACAAATTGAGGAGGTTATCCTCGCCGCGTTCGTCAACAACGTCTTGGGCGATGTCGCGGTACTGCAAGTGCTCCGTCATGGGGAAGGCGAGAACTTCCGTCAAACGGCGGGAGTCACCTCACCACGTTTGGCCGGCTTGGAGCTCACCTACTTAATGGGTGCGTTCTAAGTTCTGCATACCCAACACTGCAAGGCCACCTGCGGGTGGCTTTTTTTATCCCTTTCCTTTTCCCAGCATCCGTCGCCTGTAGATTCCTTTGCGCTGAAAAGGACACAGCATCTTGGGCTAGACTCAAGCACCACTGTCGGTATACGTTCTGACCTTGAAACGAGCCGTCAGACCGCTCGGTTTTTGTTTTCATCTTGCGTGTTATCTGGGGAGATCATCATGAGTGAAGCCATTGTGCAAAATATGGACATCCGTTCAGCCGTGTCTGCTGAGGAGTGGGCTATACGTCAGGATTTAGCTGCTGCCTACCGCTTGGTCGCACACTACGGCTGGGACGACATGGTCTTCACCCACCTCTCCGCTCGCGTACCCGGGCCAGAAGATCACTTTTTGCTGAACCCTTACGGCTTTCAGTTCAGTGAGGTGACCGCCTCCAATCTGGTGAAAGTCGACCTCGACGGCAATGTGGTATTGAGCAACGGCTACGAGGTCAATGCAGCGGGCTTTACCATTCACAGTGCCGTTCATATGGCGCGCCACGATGCCGCGGCCGTCATGCACCTGCATACCGACAGCGGTGTGGCCGTATCTGCCATGCAAGAAGGCCTGCTGCCCATTACGCAGCACGCCCTTTTCGTTTATCACGACACGGCCTATCACGACTGGGAAGGAGTCGCCTTGGACCTGGACGAGCGCGAACGTGTGGTTGCTGATCTGGGTAGCAAGCACCTCATGATGTTGCGCAATCACGGCACTCTGGCCCTCGGGGGCAGTGTGGGTTCCTGCTTTATGCGACTTTACTACATAGAACGTGCCTGCAAAATTCAGGTTGGAGCCATGAATGGCACCCTTAACATGCCGAACCAAGGCGCCATCGACATGATGGAAACCACGTTCAACAATCCCGCATCGTGGGAGGGATTGAGCGCGACCGCATGGCCATCCATGCGCCGCTTGGCCGATCGGCTGGACCCGAACTATCAAGACTAGATAGCTGGATGGCGACTAAGGCGTTGTCAACAAGATCTCATCCAACTTTGGCAGCAAAAGGATTTATCAGGTGCTAGGCAAGTCAGACGAACATGTGTTTTTGAGTGCTCTTATCCTATTGGGCCTGATTTTTTTCGGCTTCTTTCTCTTAGCCAATACCGGCCTGCTACAGCTTGCATTGACCTCAGACCGCAGCATGATCAGTTGGGTCATTCTCGCGCTGTACAGTTTGGCTACCATGCATTGGCTGTTTCGGGCCAAAGCGCTGGATCGTGAGACTGCGCTTTGTCGATCGGTGGAGGCATCGCAACCCATCGCAACGAACCTTAACGACAGCTATGTAGCACTGGCGCTCAATACACCGACGGACACAGTAGCTGACCGCCAGCATTTGCTCGACACCCTTGGCGATGAACTCACCAACACCCACGCCGCCGGCCACTTCGTCGCTGATCTATTATTGAAGCTGGGACTCACCGGCACCGTCATCGGCTTTATTTTGATGCTGCTGCCCATTGGCGAGATCGACCAATTTGATCCCTCGTTGATGCAACAACTGCTGGCCGCCATGAGCGGCGGCATGGCGGTCGCCCTTTACACCACCTTGGCTGGGCTGGTCACCAGCACCTTACTGAAGCTGCAGTATTACTTGCTCGACTCCGCGCTGGCTAATCTGGTCAACCGACTGTCGCTGTTGGGCGCCACCGCAATCGTCAACGAGTAGACGGATTGTGAAGCATCGTTTTTTTCAGCAGAACAGCGAGCAAGACGTTTTCACCGACCTGCTGTTCAACACCCTGTTGGGTTTTGCCTTTATGTTCGCCATTGCGTTCATGCTGATCAGCACGCCCGAGAAAACCGGTGACATTGAGAGTAAGGCCGAGGTGTTGATTACCATTCGCTGGGCAGATGAACATCCGGACGATGTGGATGCCTTGGTGGAAGATCCGAGGGGTGGGTTGGTGTGGTACCACAACCGCGACAGCGGCCTGATGCATCTGGATCGGGACGACCGAGGGGTCTTTGCTGACCAAATCAACGTGAATGGGGTCAAGGTACAAAACCCAATCAATCAGGAGACGGTCACCGTGCGGGCAACGCAGTCTGGTGAATACGTGGTGAATCTACTGCATTACAAATCCAATTATTCTGTCCCGCTGCCGGTCACGGTCAAAGTCGAAAAACTTAATCCCAACGTCAGTCTGGTGTACTACGACACCGTCGAACTCACGGGCAGCGGTGATGAAAAAACCGCCGTGCGATTCACCTTGGATGAGAACGGCGCAGTCACCAACACCAATCAACGACCAAAACAGCTGCTGACCTTGGCTGCGAGCAAGTCATGATGTCCTCACTGCTTATTCTTGGCATAGCCTACGCATTGGTCGCCGCCTTACTGCTCGCCTTATGCATCGGTCTTGAGGGACGACGCCTGCTAAAAATCGGACTGATCGCCCTAGTTAGCATCTTTTACTCAGTCACATGGCTGGGCCATCAAAGCATGTTGGGCTGGGCGACATCAGAAGATATGCCCGACGCCTTCCGGGTGCTGTGGATTACCATTGACGAGCCGGATAAGGCGACCAAGGAAGACGGTGGCATCTTCTTTTGGGTGCGCGAGCTGGACGAGGCCGGCATACCGCAGGGAGCGCCGCGTGCTTACCGCGTGCCCTTTACCGAACAGGCTGCCGAAGAAGCGCAAGCCGCACTGGGTAAGATGGAAGAAGGTGATGTCATGAACGGCACACTCTCGAACAATGCGATGCGCGAGAAAGACACGGAAGCGCAACGGGACAGCGACTACGAAGGCACCGACCGCATTGGAGGCGATGACGGCTTTCGTCCGATGTTTGAATTGAGAGAAGTTGCGCCGCCTACCCTACCACCGAAGGCTTAGTGCTGACGCCACCGAAATAGTGTGCTGCACCGATGGAAAGGAATACCGGATTGCCCGGTATTCCTTCGGCCACTGACATTATTGCCAGGTCAGCTGACCACCGCCCTCACCTGCGGCTGCGAGCCGATCTTGTTCGGCTCTAGCGCGCACATAGTGGTGGATGTTGCTGGTATCTTCGTCTGACACGACGTCATCGAACGCCGCCATACCATTGGCCGCCAGCAAACCATCCTGAACGATTTGATTGAACACCGTATGAGTGCCCTCGCTCATGCGACGCAGATCGGGAATCGATCCGCCAGAACGCACCGCCAAACCGTGGCAGACCGCGCAGTAGTTATTGTAATGACGTTCGCCTGCGGCAATCTGATCGTTGGACGCGGTCAAATTGGCCTGTACCGGGATCGAACGATCTCGAACCGTTGGTACGGGCAATTCTTCAGCACCGCCAATCTTGAAGACCAGCAGACGACCATAGTTGTTGTAGGTCAACGACGCATGCTCTGAAACCGGAGGCAGGGGCTCACCACCAAACAGGTCACCGCCACCGGTACCCGTCAAAATCGATAGATATTGAACCCCATCGATCTCAAACGTGATCGGTGGTGCCAGCATCGATGTATAGGTATTGAACTGCCAAAGCGCTTCACCATTGTCCTTGTCATATGCCGTCAACATGCCCAAGGCATCGCCTTGGAACACCAAGCCACCTGCAGAGGACAATACGCCGCCATTCCAGTAGTGAGGAATTTCAACCACCCACTTATCCTTACCGGTGAGCGGGTCGAAGGCTTTTAAGTAACCCTTGGGCGTCGGCTGGTCGGCAATGTTATCCACGACCAACTGGGTGATGCGTCCAAACTCAAGTCCGGTATTCCAGCCGGTAGGATTACGCTTGTAGATACCCGATTGCTTCCAATCTTCACTCATTCCGTAAATCAGCGGATTATCCTGAGCCGGTATGTAGACCACACCGGCCTCTTCATCAACCGCCATGGCCTGCCAGTTGTGCGCCCCTAACGGACCGGGCAGCACCCACTGCTCTTGTTTTTCGTAATCGAGATCTGGGTTCTCTACCGGACGGCCGGTTTCCATGTCCACATGACTGGCCCAGGTGACGGTGGCATAAGGATTAGCCCGCAACAGCTTGCCGTCGGCACGATCCAACACGTAGAAGAATCCATTTTTTGGCGCCTGCAGCAAGACCTTGCGCATCTCGCCGTCGACTTCCATATCCGCCAGCGCAATATCTTGTACCGCGGTGTAGTCCCAGTTATCGCCCGGTGTGGTCTGGTAGTACCACTTCATCGATCCGGTATCGGCATCCAGCGCGACGATCGAGGACAGGAACAGGTTGTCGCCACCACCAGGGGAGCGAATCACCCGTGTCCAAGGTGAGCCGTTTCCGACGCCGAGGTAGACCGAGTTGAAGTCAGGGTCGTAGACGATGGAGTTCCACACGGTACCGCCACCGCCGAATTCCCACCAGCTGCCGCCTTTCCATGTTTCTGCGGCGAGCTCCATTTCTGGGTGCTCAAATGGCAGAGATGGGTCGCCGGGCACTGTAAAGAAGCGCCAGACTTCTTCGCCGGACTCCGCATCATAGGCGGTTACATAACCGCGCACGCCGAATTCAGCGCCTCCATTTCCGATAAACACCTTGCCATTGGCCACACGAGGCGCGCCGGTGATGGTGTAAAAGCGTGTGCGGTCGATTAGCGTGTCAACTTCCCACACCACCGCGCCAGTGGCCGCATCGAGAGCCACCAAACGGCCATCTAACGTGCCTACATAGACTCGGCCTTTGTACACGGCCACGCCGCGGTTGACGACATCACAGCAAG
>JAAXKB010000065.1 GCA_012269545.1 Gammaproteobacteria bacterium
CATCGCCTCCCATTTCCATAAATCTGATGATCGCCAAGTAAGCGTCGTTAAACATCTTGCGGCAGTCTCCTTGGACTCAGGCTTTTGGCTTACCCTAAGGTTTTGCCGGACTTTTCAGCATGATCGGCGATGATACCAGCGCTCTGCTCTTCAATGATGTGTACCAGTCCACGCGACCGAGCGCTCACCACCGCATGCAGTAGCGTTGTTGGAATCGCTACACACAAACCTAAAACCGTCGTCATCAGCGCCTTCGAAATACCGCTCGCCATGGTTTTAGGATCACCGGTACCGAACAGCGTAATCGCCTGGAACGTTTCGATCATACCAATCACCGTACCTAGCAGACCGGTGAGCGGTGCCACAACCGAGATCACTTGTACCAAGTTAATGTACTTCGTCAGCGCCGGGGTCTCCGTCAGAATCGCTTCGCCCAACTTGAGTTCAAGCGTTTCCACATCGACGTCTTTGTTCTCCTCGTAAACTTTGAGAACGCGACCCAGAGGGTTGTCATCTTGCGCTACTGGATCTTTACGTTGAGCGGCCACCTTGTTGCCTATCAGAAACAGTGTAATGAAACGCTCCAGTGCCAACAAAACACCGAGGATACCGCCCAAAATGATCACCGAGCCCACTTCACCACCCTGACCATCGCAGAACGGCAGACCACACTCACCGATAGCAGCGAAAGGCGAGCCAATGCGCTCACCAAGCGTCGCTGCCTGAATCAAGAGAGCCAGTAACGAACCACGAGTTGGGTCAACGGAAAACTCAATCACTTCGCCGGGAGCAGCGGCCTGCAGATCTTCTGCAGTAGACACGTGACGTCCTGTTGGCTGTCGCGCCAGCTCTGAGATCGACTGACTGTCCGCATCCCACTGCAGATATTGACCTTCACCAATCAGGGCAAAGGAACCTACGCGAACAATTTCCGTCTCAACTTTGTCGCCGGACAGTTTCGTAATCGTACCCGGGTACTTGGAGATCTTGCCAGACTCGGTCATCTCTCGCTGCAGCTCGAACCATAGACCTTCCATTTCATCAATGGTCGCCAATTGGCTAGCCGTTCCCATTTTCTTCGCCAGTTCGCCCAGCCAATCCCCTCGGTCAGCGTACTGACTGGAGATGATCGAGCCTTCAAAACCGCCGCGGGTGTCGCCGGCAACTTGCTGTAGCACACCGAATAGCTCGCGTAAGCTACCCAAACGCTTATCTAACTGTTCTGTCAGGTCACCAATTCGGATTTCGTTCTCTTCAAATCGAGTTTCCAATCGGTCAGAGCGGCGTTGCTCGCGCAGACGCTCTGCTTCAGCTTCTTTCAACAAACTCGCTTGTTGTGCCTTTTCGTTAGCAAAACGACGCTCGCGAGCAGTGTTCTCTCGAGACTCCACGACACGTCGCTCTTCTACGTTTTTTAACAATTCATCCAGAGAGTTGGCTTCGTTTACCACCAAGTCGGAAGCAGGCGCTGCGGCTTCTTCAGCTACGCTGACAGACGCAAGAAGCGTTGCCCCAAGAGTCAACGATGCCGCTGCAAAGAGTTTCAATTTATTCAAATCAAGTGTGATTCCGCTGATCATTGTGCTACTCCTGCTCCAACTACCGGCAAGCTCAGCATATCGATTGATGCCTGCTGACGAGCCATACGAATGCCCTGTCTGACGGAAGCTTGATAGGAATTATCAACTGCTTCGTACTGACGGGCCGTAGGGTTGTACATTCCAGTCTCCGCGCCATCAGGTGTCTGATAGACCAAGGCGATTCGACCGACTTTCAAAATATCCACTTTACGTTCCACGCCGGCGATCTCGATCGTCGAAGGATAGGTTTCCATGGTTCGGCCGTATTCGTTTTCAATCTGGAAGGCACGAAATACCTGCGAAAACTTCTCAGAAACCGCAACGTCCGCTCGGTCCATCATTTCACGCAACCGCTCCACGCGGGCACGGCGCTCATCCAGCAAAAATGGGGCGTCAAGCTCAACAAACTGTTCGAGACCGTCAATCATGCGCAGCATTAGCGGGGTAATCTGGCGCTCAATCACGGTGACTTCATCAATGGACTCGGACAACTGCACCATCTCACGCTCTTGATTTGCGATTTGCTTTTCCAGCTGTCGGTTATAAACCTTGAGACCTTCTACCTCTTTGAGCACCGTTTTGTATTCATTCAGCAGCTGACGCGTCTCGTCGGTCAGGTCGTCGATTTTGGCCTGAGAGCGTTTTGCCTGAACGTTCATTTGCTCGGCGACTTGAAAGACGTCTGCCAGTGTAGCCCCCATCGCATACGATCCGGTAAATACGGCCGCGCTGGTCAGCAGCGTTAGCGACAGCTTTTGCATGTGTTTTTTCATTAGTACTTCCTACTGGAAAATCCTTGGTTTCTATAAGGCTCGAAACGAATTTAGGTGCCGCCAAGGGCGACTCCTTCTACTTTGGTTCTAAAGCCAGCTTTTATCTGCCGTAGCAAAAGTTCAGATGTTGCCTAACGAGGACCCTATCAAAAACAATATCCCTTCGATGATCACTGTTTTCGACCGATCCCTGCCCTAAGGCTTTGGCAAAAGCGGCCTCCCCGCTAAGTCCGGCACGAAGGATCAACAATGGCCAAGTTATTGTCAATACTCCACGAGGACTAGTTCGCATGATCGCGTTTTTATTTCACCAGAACCGCTGATCTCGGCCGATTACACGATTGTCGTGCATTCCTCGGCTACAAATGATCAGCAAAATGCGCCAAAGTTCGGCGCAGAGCCAACGCGGCGGCGGCTTCATCAAAACTGGCTCGGTGATCGCAATTGAATCCGTGGTCAGCGGCGTACACGTAGACAGGCACTTCGGCATGTGCCGCTTTGATTTTTTCAACGTCGGCCATTGGAATATGAGCGTCCAATTCGCCAAAGTGCATAATCAGCGGACATTTTGGAGTTTGATCTAAAACCCCTGCAATGCCACCCCCGTAATAGCTTGACGCGGCAGTGACGCCTTTGACGTTGCACGCGCTCAAATAGGTCAACAAACCGCCAAAGCAATATCCAACGAGACCCACAGCACCGCGTTCACCGGCGTAATTCACCACGCTTTGTAAATCTGCCAGGGTCTGGGGCATTTGCAGCTTCTGAAATGCAAGATCGATACCCTTGCCCATGTCAGCCTCGCCATAGCCCAGTTGAATGTCTGGCGCGATGCGATCAAACAGGGCGGGCGCAACAGCCGTATAGCCCTCTGCCGCGTAGCCATCGACCACCTCGCGTATATGCGCGTTAACGCCGAATATCTCTTGGATAACGACTATAGCTCCCTTACTGTCGCCACCGGTTGGGCTGCTGCTGTAGGCTTCGAGGCCAAAGCCGTCTGCCATGGTAATTGTAATCATCTGTCCCATCGCTTTCCTCCTTGAAAAATTCACCCTAACGATGCCCGGGGTCTCATAGCAGTAACTGCGGCCCTGAGTCTGCTCGCCTAGGGTCAAAGGCCACTCGTGATCATTCCCGCCACGAATGTGGTCACAAAATCGTCATATTGGCGTAGTGTACTCGCAAATCACGCACCCGCCATATTCACAAAGGGGAAACTTTAACGATGGTTACTACCGTCTTGATTGTTGAAGACGAACCGGAAATTCGTGAGATGCTGAAATTCTCGCTGACGCGGGCCGGTTTTGAGGTCAAAGAAGCTCGAACCAGTGAAATGGCCCTGCAGCACCTTGACTCCAATCTGCCAGATATCCTTGTTGTTGACTGGATGCTTCCTGGGATGACCGGCGTGGAGTTGGCAAAACGCCTCAGGCGAGACGCACTGACCGAAAACCTGCCGTTACTGATGCTGACTGCGCGAAACGAAGAATCAGATATTCTGCGAAGTTTCGAGTCCGGTATTGACGACTACATGAGCAAACCGTTCTCGCCGAAAGAACTGATCGCGAGAATCAAGGCGCTGTTGCGTCGTTCAGGCGCACCAGAAGACGATTTGCTGGAAGCGTCCGGCATTTGCATCGACTTGAGCAGCCACCAAGTCACAATACAGGGCGTGGATGTCAACATAGGCCCCACCGAGTATCGGATGCTCGAACTGTTCCTGCGTAATCCCAACCGTGTATTCGAACGCGATCAGTTACTGGACCGCGTCTGGGGCCGAAGCAGCTATATCGAAACGCGAACGGTCGACGTACACGTGCTGAGACTACGCAAAGTGCTCAAACCTTTTGGCTTGGACGGAACCGTCCAGACCGTTCGCAGCGTCGGCTACCGTTTTACACCGATCAAATGACGCGTTACCTGCGCAGTTCTCCGCAGACAAAGCTGCGTTAACGAATTGCTCGCTCGGCATGTTTTCTGGCCGCCGTGCGTAATAGACTCCTGCTGCATGAAGTTCGACCCAGCCCGCGAATCTTACCCCCCCACCAGTGAAGGAGATTATTTTGTCCAACGGCACAGCAAACCCAGCATCCGCTATCCTATGGGATTTCGGCGGTGTATTTACCAGCAGTCCTTTTGAAGCCTTCAACGCACTAGAAGCGCGCCTCGGCGTCCCTGCAGACTTCATTCGTCAAACTAATGCCATCAATCCGGAAAGCAACGCGTGGGCTCAATTTGAATCCAACAGCGTTTCCCTCGACCAATTTGACAACCTTTTCGCTGAAGAAAGTGAAGCACGAGGCTACCGGATACCCGGAAAAGACGTTATCGCAATGCTATCGGGTACCCTGCGGCCACGCATGATCGAGGTGCTAAAAAAATGCAAAAAGCACTACCGGGTCGCCTGCATCACCAACAACGTAAAAGCCGGGGAAGGCCCGGGCATGGCACGCGAGAAAAACAAAGCCGACGCTGTGGCGGAAGTCATGGCGCTTTTTGATCTGGTGGTTGAATCCAGCGTTGAAGGCGTTCGTAAACCAAATCCAGAAATCTACACGCGGACCTGCGAGCGACTCGGCGTTGCTTGTTCTGACGCTATCTTTCTCGATGATTTAGGCATTAATCTGAAACCCGCGAAAGCCTTGGGGATGCAAACCATTAAAGTGGTCACTGAAGATCAGGCCATCAACGACCTAGCTAGCATTACGGGCTTGGCCTTCCCCTAGAGCGAACTCCACTGAAAAAAATCCGAGAGAGGCAGAAGAAAGCACGGCTTCCCTCCGCTTCTTTCACGCTAGAACCGAGTTAATCCTAGGCGGGGTGGGACATCTCTGCAGCCGCATCCTGCACTGCACGCACGATTTTATCGTACCCGGTACAGCGACATAGGTTTCCTGCCAGCCAGTAGCGTATCGTCTCCTCATCCGGGTTTGGATGTTTCGCCAGCAATGCTTTCGACGCGACGATAAAGCCTGGAGTGCAAATGCCGCATTGCAGCGCGGCATTTTCCAAGAACTGCCGTTGCAGCGGGTGCAGCCCTTCATCACCGGCGATGCCTTCAATGGTCTCAATGTTTTTACCGGACGCTTCGACACCCAACATTAGGCAAGCGCAAACGAGCCGGTCATCGACCAACACAGAACATGCGCCGCAGTCGCCAGTACCGCAGCCTTCTTTCGTGCCGGTCAACCCTAATTCATCACGCAGCACGTCCAACATCGACTGGTTCGCATCGCACAGAAACTCTCGAGGCTCCCCATTGATTACGGTTTCTACTTGTAGTCTTGCCACCCTTACGCTCCCTGAATTCGTTGGTGCGCCAATGCAACGGCGCGACGACACAACACCGCTACCACTTTTTTCCGGTATTCAGCGGTGCCTCTTTTATCACTGATCGGCGACGCCGCCGACTTACACGCTTCCCCCGCCCGATGCAGCGCGTCACCGTTTAAGTCTGTGCCCACAAGGGCTTGTGCGGCCTCGGGCACCAGCATTGCCGTTGGCGCAACGGCGCCAATCGCAACCCGGGCATTGGTGCACTGACCACCGATTACAGTAAGTGAAACGCCAACGCCTGCCACAGCGATGTCCATTTCGGTGCGCGGCGTAAAACGCAGGTAGGCATCCTTAGTTTCGGCATTCGGCATAGCCAATTTCAAGCCGAGCAAGAATTCCCCGGGGGCCAAGGCGTTTCGGCCTACCCCGACGACAAAGTCTTCTACTGCCACTTCCCGAGTACCCGTTGGCGTTGCGATGTCGCAGACTGCGCCAGCCGCGATCATCGCTGGAATGCTGTCCCCTGCTGGGGACGCGTTGCACAGGTTGCCGCAAATGGTCGCCCTACCTTGGATCTGCGTCGAACCGATGAGATCGGCAGCCTCCAACAGTCCGGGGAGCGCCGTTTGTAGAAGCGGGTGTTCGTTAATCACTGCGCTAGGCACTGCTGCTCCTATATAAATACCATCTGCGCTGACCTCCAGCCGATTGGTTTCAGCCAAGGTTTTAATATCAACAATAGCCCGAGGGGTGTGCCCTGACGATCGCATTTGCACCAGCACGTCAGTTCCTCCGGCCAAGATCTGCGTCTGCCGACCCTCACTGGCATTCTGCGCTAACAAAGCGACAGTCTCAGACACACTGCCTGGGGCAGCATAAGCGTAACTCTCCATAATTCCCTCGTTGGCCTCGCTCTTTACATTGCTAAAAGTTAACACGTCACTGACACCATAGAAAACTTGCGTGTATGACTTGTCTCGCTTTGCGTCTTGCTGAATAGGCTAGCGACCTGTAAGCCGCGGCACTAAACTGTGAACCGTTTCCAGCAGGTTTGTGGAACCTTCGTATGACAAACACCGATCAGCACACTTTGCTGCAGGCTCACTATGGGACGCTGCAAGGTTTTTGGGAAAACGTCCTAGAACGGACAGGGTACGGCGCCATTGTCCTCAGTGCGGGCAGCCAGCAATTTCACTTTCACGATGATCAGGGCCCGGCGTTTAGACCCAATCCTTTAATGGTTCAGTGGATAGCCAAACAACACATTGGCGAAAACGCCTGGCTGCTGTTTCGCCAGGGAACAATCCCAACGCTGCTCTTTCACCAACCCGACGATTTTTGGCATGCACCTACCCAAGCGCCAATGCACTTACAGCAACACATGGATATTCGGGTATTCTCGGGTTTAGAGGCTCTAACAACTAATCTAGAACAACTGTTAACTCAACACCTCGGGAGCCAAAGCAAGGTCGCCCAGATCAGTGAACGCGACGCCCCCGTCACTGATCGGTGCGAGCTAAATCCCCCGAACGTCATCCACGCCCTGCACTTTCAGCGCGCCTGCAAGACTGAGCACGAACTCTCGTTAATGCGACAGGCATCAATACAGGCTGCTCGGGGCCACAGGGCAGCGCAAGCGGCTTTTGCGGGTGGGGCCAGCGAATTCGGCGTGCACTTGGCATTTCTCGAAGCCAGCGGCATGAACGAGTGGCAGCTGCCCTATGGCAACATTGTGGCGCAGAATCAGCACGCCAGTCTTTTACACTACCAGTTCCAAGACCGCGAACCGGCCGAAAAGATGAACAGTATGCTCATTGATGCGGGAGCGAACGTAGACGGTTATGCCAGCGACATTACACGGACCTATGTTGGCCCAAACTGCTATTCAGCAGAGGCCGCAAGCCTCTTTGCTGACCTGCTTGCACGCATGCAGGATCATCAAAACAATCTAATCAGCCAAGTCGCTCCGGGCGCAAACTATGTTGAACTGCAGGCGGCCATGCACCGTTCTCTGGCTAACATTTTGGTTGATGCGAAACTTTTGGAATGCAGCGTCGACGAGGCCGTTACTCGTGAGTTGACGGTACCCTTTTGCCCTCATGGGCTCGGTCATCTGCTGGGTATACAAGTTCACGATGTGGGCGGTCAACAGCTTGATATTGAGGGACATATGGCCCCTCCGCCAGCACCCTACGCGTCGCTGCGACTGACTCGACCGTTATCTGAAAACATGGTGCTCACCGTAGAACCGGGGCTTTATTTCATACCCATGCTACTGAATGAGCAGCGTGCGGCGAAAGCGCCAATCAATTGGGCGCTTGTCGATCTGCTAACGCCCTTTGGCGGCATTCGAATTGAAGACAACATTAGACTTTTACCCGAGGCTGCAGGCGTTGAAAACTTAACCCGAGACGCCTTTCAAAAAGCCGAAAAGTCAGCTGCCTATTCTTGATCGGATCAAACAACAGGAAACACAGTGAGCAACCCTTTATCTACGCTCGTCACTGATGAACTTCTCACACCAGAGGTTCTCTTTGCCCAACCCGGCCTGCGGCCCGCGCCGCCCAGCCAGTTCAAGTTTTCACCGGACGGACGGTACGTGACCTACCTGCAGGGAACCCAAGGAGCGCCAACGACGTTGGACCTATGGCGTTTCGATCGGGTTAAAAATGAGCACAAGCGTCTGGTTCTGGCCGCTGACCTCAACGCCGTCGCGGACGAGAGCGTTACCGAACTCAGCGATGCTGAGCGTGCCGAGCGCGAGCGTAAACGGCAATTTACCTTCGGCATCTCACACTACCAGTGGCTAGGCAACGCGGGTTCTTTGGCGGTCTACGCCGACGGACAGGCTTACCTGCTCGATACGGCAGCAGGCGGAAGTGGCCCGCATCGCATTACGCCTGAAGATCTCCGGCACAGCGGTTTCAACCCAAGCCCGAGCGGCGCGCTAATGAGCTACGTTCGACAAGGTAACTTATTCTATCAATCCCTCGATACGGCATCTGACGAGGTTATGGTCACCGAAGACGGCGATGAATACGTCAGCAATGGCCTTCCCGATTTTTTGGCTGCTGAAGAAATGCATCGCTTCGCGGGCGCTTGGTGGTCTACCTGCGAACGATATTTGATCTATTGCCGCAATGACGAATCGCCAGTCGCTGTCAGCCATCGCCTGGAGATAGACGGCACTGGCAGCCGCACAGTTGCCCAACGTTATCCCTATGCCGGCGCTACCAATCCATGCGTAACGCTACATGTCTTCGACCGGGAAAACCGCACGTCAAGACAAATTTGGCAGTCGCAGAATGACGAGAACAATTGCTATCTGGCGCGAGTGGACGCCGTCAGAGGTGGCATATGCCTGCAAACTCAGGATCGTCTGCAACAGACGCTAAGCCTGAAACGCTACCACCTAGCCGAAAACCGTTGGCAAGAGCTGTACCGAGAGCACAGCGCGACTTGGATTAATCTCACCAATGACTTACAGCAGTTGGCTAATGGCGACCTGCTGTTTTCAAGCGAAGACCAGGGACAGCGGCAGGCGCTCATTATTCAATCAGACGGCACAATCCGACGCTTGGCAGGTCCGACTCACATAAACCAAATACTAAGCTCGAACCAGCAGGTTGCTACCGTTACCGGATGGGACACGACGCCGATCGAGAATCATCTGTTCGAGCTTTCCCTCGATGGCTCCGGCTATCGGCAACTGACCCAGCGCGCTGGGATTCACGACATCGTCATGCATCGCGATCAATCCATCTTCATTGACCGCTACACCGACGAAACCCTGCCGATCAGAGTCAGCGTTGAAGAGAGCGCCTCGACAGCTTCCCAAACCATTTTTGAAGAGATCATTGACGACGAGCACCCTTACGCGACCTATGCAAAACATCACGTCACCCCGCGCTTTGGGAGCATCAAGGCCGCGGGCCAGACGCTACATTACCGGCTGACTCCACCAGCCCAAATCAGCGGCCAGCATCCCACCATTGTGTACGTTTATGGCGGACCCGGCGCGCAAAAAGTTCGTCGCGAGTGGAGTTCCCTGCTGCTTCAGCTGTTTGCGCATCGCGGATACGGAGTGCTGGAGCTGGACAATCGAGGATCAGCCAATCGCGGTAGGGAATTTGAAGCGGCCTTATACAAACACATGGGCAGCATTGAGGTAGAGGATCAGGTCTTAGGCACGCAAATTTTGCAGGACGAGGCATGGGCAGACCCAGAGCGGATCGGTGTATTTGGTCACAGTTACGGCGGCTACATGACCCTGATGTGTTTGGCCCAAGCAGGGGATTGCTTCAAGGCCGGAGTAGCCGTGGCACCCGTGGCTGACTGGCGACTCTACGACTCTCACTACACCGAGCGATTTATGGGTTTGCCCAACGACAATGTAGAGGCGTATGAAAACAGCAGCGTGATCCCGCACTTAGTCAACCTTGAGCGTCCGCTGCTGCTGATGCACGGCATGGCGGATGACAATGTTCTTTTCACTCACAGCACCATGCTGATGTCAGAGCTTCAAAAGTTAGGCAAGTCATTTGAACTGATGACCTATCCCGGTGCCAAGCATTCGATGCAAGAAACACATGTTTCAATCCACAGATTCAACACTCTGCTCGACTTTTTTGACCGCGAACTCTAAAACCCTACCAACTCATCATAAAAGCACGAATTTAGCTGCCGCAACCAAATAGCCTTACGAAATTATCAGCAGTTTCCTGACATAGGGTCTCTAATGGCGTTTGACGTAGTTCTGCGAGAAACGCTGCCGTATGAGCCACATACGCTGGTTCGTTGGTTTTACCGCGCTTCGGCACCGGCGCAAGCCAAGGCGAATCCGTTTCGATCAGCAACCTGTCCGCCGGCACTTTGGCGGCCACATCCCGAACGTTTTCAGCGTTCTTGAACGTCACAATGCCCGAAATGGAGATGTAGAACCCTTGGTCAAGGGCTTGTTTTGCCATGGACCAAGACTCGGTAAAGCAGTGCAGTACCCCCTCGACACCCATATGCGCCTGCAGCAGGTCTAAGGTATCTTTCTCCGCCTGCCGGGTATGCACCACGACAGGCATATTGTGGCGAACCCCGAGGCAAAGCTGCAGCGCGAAGGCCTCGCGCTGTCTTGCCTGCGCGCTGGCGTTGTCAGCATGCAAGTAATCCAATCCGGTTTCCCCAACCGCTACAACGCGTTCGTGAGCAAGCTCTGCCTCAATCCATTCAAGGTTACCGCCAGCCGCGTCCGGGTGGACTCCGGCAGTCGCCCAGATATTGGCATAACGAGTGGCCAGAGCTTTCACGCCAGAAAAACCGGCCTCATCCACGCTGATACACAAACAACTCGTCACACCAGCTTCTTTCGCTCGTTCCACCGCCTCTTCTGGGTTGTCCAGGTAATTCAGGTGACAGTGAGAGTCAATCAGCATGGTGTTACTCCGAAGGGTGAAACGGCGATTATCGATTGGATTGGCGCTCTTGGTGCGCTATCACCTGTTGCCAGAGATGAAACAGCCGCTCCAAAGCGAGACGAACGTTAGTGGAATTAGACGCCTCTATCATACGCCGGGTTTCGTTCAATTCCTCGGCAAAGGCCAGCGAGGCACGATTCGCCTGCTGTTGTTGCGTTTGAATTAACAGACGGTGCCAACCCCCAAGGAGCAGACTGGTGCCCCTATCGATGAATTGATCCACATAGGTCCCGAAATGCTGAGCCCGCGCAATCTCGTCCAGCAGCGCTTCCAGATCCAAGTCGGCGAACTGCTCGAGCATGCTGAGCGGTGCGTAGCCGGCATGGGCGAAACGTTCCTCAGAAAAAACGACACCCTGAGCTTGCAGCCAATCCCGAGCTTGGCGGGCATCCGCCGACATTCGAAGATACTGACAACGACTACGTATGGTCGGCAGGAGACGGCTCCAGTATGGGGTACACAGCAAAATGTGGGTGTTCTGGGGTGGTTCCTCTAACGTCTTCAGCAGCGTATTCGCCGCGTTGACATTGAGCAGATGAGCATCGAAAACAGCCGCCACCTTACGTTTGGCAATTTGCGGCGTTTGCACCGCAAATGCGTTGAGCGCACGCACCTGATCAACCTTAATCATAGCGCCATCCGGCACGACCCACCGGAAATCCGGATGCGCAATTTCCTCCGGTTCTTTGTCCGACTCAATGTCCAGCAACTGCATGGATGCCCTGGCCAGCAGCGCGTAACCGCCCCAGCCCGCCGGACAAGATATACCGATGGCCGCTGGCAAGCGGCCACGCTCTTGCCGCACTGCAAGATCAGCAAGCAGCGCTTCGTGCCATGGGTACGACTCAACCACTGCGCGCTCGGCGAATGAACTGTACCGTTTTCTGGCGAACCTCAGCTTGCACTTCTAACAAAGGATTCCCTGCATTGATGACCTCGAAACGTTGATGCTCGCGCGCTCGAGCCAAATAGCCTTGGCGCACGCGAACAAAAAAATCTCGCTGCTCCACTTCCATGCGATCTTTTTCCCGTGCAGCAATGCGTTGCTCGGCAATATCAGGGTCAACATCGAGATACAGCGTGATATCCGGCTGGAGCTGGCCCTGAACCCAAGATTCCAATACGGCCAATTTGTTGAGGTCGAGCTCGCGCCCGTAGCCCTGATAGGCAAAAGTCGCATCGGTGAACCGATCACAAACAACCCATTGGCCCGCGGCCAAGGCAGGACGGATCACATGACTGAGATGCTGGGCTCGCGCAGCAAACACCAACAGCAACTCCGTAATCCCATCAACGTCTTCATCCCACTTGTGCAACATGGCATCCCGTAACGTTTCGGCCATTGGAGTACCTCCGGGTTCTCGGGTACGGATGAAATCAATGCCAGCCTCAGTCAGCGTCTCGCAAACGATATCCACGTTGGTGGATTTGCCGGCACCTTCGGAACCTTCCAAGGTAATAAAACGTCCGCTCATGAATCGCCCTTCGACAGTTGATAACGCCTCACGGCAGCATTGTGTTCTTTGAGAGTACGCGAAAACTGGCTGGACCCGTCGCCCCGCGCGACAAAGTACAGATAGTCCCCTTCCGCGGGATGCAAAGCTGCTTCAATTGAAGCCAATGAGGGCAGCGCGATGGGAGTTGGCGGCAACCCGCGATAGCGGTAGGTATTGAACGGCGAATCGACCCTCAAGTCCCGTCGCCTGATGTCGCCGTCAAAGTCTTCACCAAGCGCGTAAATGACTGTGGGATCGGTTTGCAGCTTCATGTTCTTTTTCAGCCTAAGGTGAAAAACTTGGCTGATCTGCGCACGGTCCGCCAGCCCATCGCTTTCTTTTTCAATGATCGATGCGAGCACTAAGGCCTGCTCGGGGCTGTCGAGCTCAAGGTTTGGCCCACGATTCTGCCAAGCAGTCATGAGGTGCGACATCATGGCATCGTGGGCGCGCTGCAACACGCTGAGATCCGACGCTCCCTGCGGCACAAAATACGTCTCAGGAAAGAAAACACCTTCGGCAAACGGCAATTGCAGGTCCAATTCGTCCACTAAAGCCTCTAGGCCGGCAGATTGATGGTTCAAAACGGTTTCGTTCTCCAGCAGCCCCATCACTGTTCGCATGTTCGCGCCTTCGGGCAGTCGAATTGCATGTTGCTCGACTTTGCCACTGGACAAAAACGCAAGCACTTCTGCCGCAGAGAGGTTCGCTGGCAGTTGGTATCTTCCTGCCTGCAGTCCTCGATCGAGGTTAAACAGACGAGCGTAGACACGAAAAAAAACGCGGTTTTCGATCACGCCGAGTTGCGCCAGCTCGTTGGCAATTTGGTTTAGCGACGCGCCTTGGGGAACTTCCAGAGGCGACGGGGGATACATACCAGCACGGTGGGGCCAGTACTCCAACAGATAGTAGGCCGGTGCAGAGAGGATAACGATCAGTGCAGCCACCAAAGCGAAGCGCAAAGGGGGGAGCTTGCTGCTTGCAGCGTTATCGCTAGGTTGCGCCATGAGCGAGCGTGCGCGCCCTAAATCTTGCCGAATACCAAGGTCCCATTGGTGCCACCGAAACCGAATGAATTGCTCGCAGCAGCCTTTATATCTGCATCCCGAGCCTCATTCGGCACGTAATCAAGGTCACACCCTTCGCCTGGGTTATCGAGATTGATGGTCGGCGCGATAACCTGTTCTTGCAGAGCCTTGATCGTGAAGATGGCCTCTACGGCACCGGCAGCTCCAAGCAAATGCCCTATCATGGACTTTGTCGAACTCACCATAAGCTTGGTGTCGTTACCAAAAATTGATTTAACGCCCTTGGTCTCTGCCACGTCGCCCAGCGGGGTCGATGTGCCATGAGCATTTAGATACCCCACATCTTCTGGGTTCAGACCCGAATCGTTTAGGGCATTTCGCATAGCAGCCGCGCCGCCTTCGCCGTTTTCTGCAGGACCGGTAATATGGAATGCATCTGCGCTCATACCAAAACCCAGTACTTCGCCGTAGATCTGCGCCCCTCGCGCTTTTGCGCGCTCGTATTCTTCCAGCACCAGCACTCCAGCGCCTTCACCCAAAACAAAGCCGTCCCGGTCTTGGTCCCACGGCCTACTGGCTTTTTCGGGTTCGTCATTGCGCCCGGACAGCGCCCGCATCGACGCAAACCCTGCCACAGTAATCGGCGAAGTCGCGGCTTCCGCGCCGCCCACCACCATCACGTCGGCGTCGCCGTATTGAATCATTCGAGCGCCAAAACCAATATTGTGAGTACCCGTTGTGCAGGCGGTCACTACAGCGACGTTTGGTCCTTTAAAACCATACTCAATAGAGACATTGCCCGAAATCATGTTGATGACGACGCCGGGCACGAAGAAGGGAGACACCCGTCTTGGCCCGCTTTTTTGCAGTGTGCTGTGAGTGCTTTCGATCGTGTTGATGCCGCCGATGCCCGAACCGATAGCAACGCCGATACGGTCGGCATCGCTAGGGTGGGATTCCAGACCGGCATCTTGGATCGCCTGAGAGGCCGCGGCGATCCCCAGCTGGATGAAATCATCGATTCGTCGAGCTTCTTTGGGATTCATATAGGGCGAAATATCGAAATCCCGCACACTGCCTGCAATCTTCACGGCAAAATCTGAGGTATCGAAAGATTCGTTCAGTTTGATTCCGCTCTCACCGGCAAGCGCGGCCTTCCACGAATCCTCAACGGTGTGGCCAATCGGGCTGATCATCCCCATTCCTGTGACGACTACTCTTCTTTGGGTCATATTCAATCATCCAGACTGTAGTTTGTTCAGGTTCAAGTGCGCAGCGCAGCATCAGCGTGCAATCTGACCAAGTAAGGCTCAATATAATATATGGGGCAACAAAAAAAGGGGCCTTTGCGCCCCTTTTTTATCAAAACTTTTCTGTCGAACCATTGATTTTAAAGTTTTGCGGGGCGCCCCTCTCCCCTTAACCTGCTTATTGGTGCGCGAGGATGTAGTCGATCGCCTCTTTTACAGTCGTAATCTTCTCGGCTTCCTCGTCTGGAATTTCAGTTTCGAACTCCTCTTCAAGGGCCATAACCAATTCGACGGTATCCAGTGAATCAGCACCAAGATCCTCGACAAAAGAAGCATCGCTTTGGACTTCCTCTTCTTTCACACCAAGCTGCTCGCAGATCAGCTTTCTAACTCGTTCTTCAATATTACTCATGCGGCTGTGTACTCCCTCAGTAGTGTTGGGCGCGAAGCGAACGGCATTCTATAGAGGCCCAATACCCAATTCAAGCGAACTATCCCTCGTAACCAAGGGCATTTTTCAACGTTGTTACCCGACATTATCCCATTGATTTTGCGACGATTATTTTCAGGGGTCTTGGCTATCCGAACAGCAAACCACCATTAACCTGCAAGGTCTGTCCTGTGATGTAGCCCGCAGACTCGGAACATAAGAAACTCACCGTCGCAGCAACATCATTTGCTTCGCCCATTCGGCCCAACGGGATACGATCGAGCATGACCTTGGTTTGATCTTCCGTCAGCGTCTCAGTCATATCCGTAGCAATGAATCCGGGAGCTACCGCATTCACCGTAACGCCTCTGGAGGCTACTTCCATTGCCAGTGAGCGCGTAAACCCCTCGAGGCCGGCCTTACTGGCAACATAATTGCCTTGACCCGGGTTGCCTAACCGGCCAACGACAGAGCCGACGTTGACGATTCTGCCCCAACGCGCCTTCAACATGCCCCGCAGCGCAGGTTTGGTCACGCGAAAAGCACCGGACAAATTGGTGTCGATGACCTCAGACCATTCGACCTCGGACATTCGCATCAGAAGATTGTCCCTAGTGATGCCAGCATTGTTCACCAGAACTAAGGGCGCAGTAGCGATTTCACCAACTCGCGACATAACGTCCGCGACGCTATCTGCGTCAGAGATATCAAGCACCAGTCCCGTGCCTTGATCCCCCAGTTGCCCAGCAATGGATTCGGCACCTGCATCTGACGTGGCAGTTCCCACGACAAAGAATCCATCAGCAGCCAACTTAGCAGCAATGGCTGCCCCGATTCCCCGACTGGCCCCTGTAACCAACGCTGTCTTTTGATCCGACATCTGAACCCCTATTTTTTCAGGCTATTTGTTGTACGAGTGGAAAATTCGCGGCATCTGTGGTGCAACCGCCAGCTCCGGCTGTCTAAAGAGCGAGTGCTGCCTCAATACCCTGAGCAGTGGAGAGTCCCACCGTCGGCGTCCCACGGGCAATCCGCTTGCCTAGGCCGGCAAGAACACTGCCTGGCCCACACTCAACAAATCGACCGACACCGGCATCAAGCAGCGCGGCAACACAGGAGGTCCATCGGACTGGGGAATACAGCTGCTCCACCAGCAGCTGCCGCATTTCGTCGACGGAATCAGCAACTTGACCATGCACATTCTGATAAACAGGGATTGCAGGCAGGCTGAGTTCAACAGCCAGTAGCGCCTCGGAAAAATCCGCTGCCGCCCGCTGCATTAGACGTGAATGAAACGGGCCACTGACATCTAACGGCACCGCACGCTTTGCACCAGCCGCCTTGCAAGCCTCAATCGCTGCGTGCACGGCATCTGTTTCACCGGCGATGACCACCTGCCCCGGCGCATTATAGTTCGCCGCACTAACCTCGCCCGCCACTTGTTCGCAACATTGAGCAATCGCTGCGTCGTCCAAACCAAGCACAGCAGCCATGGTCCCCTGCCCGTTGGGCACGGCGGCTTGCATCAATTCACCGCGCTTTCGAACGAGGGCTACGCCATCAGCAAAGCTCATCGCGCCAGCGCAAACCAAGGCCGAGTACTCGCCGAGGCTGTGCCCCGCCATCATGCCAATCTTTTCCTGCGCGCTAGGCCACAAGTCCCACAGGGCGACACTAGCGGTCAACAACGCCGGCTGAGTATTTTCAGTTTGGCCCAACACCTCACTCGGTCCTTGTTCAGTCATGGCCCAAAGATCAAATCCCAGAACATCCGATGCCTCGGCAAACCGCAGCTTGATCGAGGCGTGATCAGCAGCCAAATCGCTTAGCATTCCTACCGATTGCGCTCCTTGGCCTGGAAAAATTGCGGCTATCGTTTCTGCAGTACTCATATCTTCCTCATTAATCGCTTCTCGATGCTTATCCGTGACTGTACTTGGTTTTTGGGTTTGCTTTTTTGGTCGAGTTTGCCGATCGGCTGGCTAGCTCGAAAGGGACTTTTCGCACATCCGCTGCATATCCCAATTCACGTAGTCCCGCGCCTGCAACACTGCGTGTAAAAAACCTCGCTCTGAAGCACTGCCATGGCTTTTCACAACAATACCGTTCAAACCGGCTAGCAGGGCGCCATTATAACGGTCAGGATCAATGCGCGTCGTGAGATTTTGCAGTTCTGAATCGACACTCGACAGCTGGGCCAACTGGGCCCGCAAATAGGTAGCCATACTCTCAATCGTCTTGAGAACGAGGTTTCCAGCGTATCCATCGCAGACGACGACATCGGCTTGACCCGCAAACATTTCGCTCGGCTCAATAAAGCCCACAGAATGGAGCGCATGGTCGTTCTCAATTAACCTGGCTGCAGCGTTTACGTCTGAAGTACCCTTGCCCACTTCTGTCCCGATATTAAGCAAGGCAACTCGGGGAGCAATATCTTTTGACTGGCTTTGGTGCGCCCGCTGCAGCGCACAACCCAAGCGTGCAAATTGTTGAAGGAGCTCTGGAGAACAGCGGACATTCGCACCCAAATCAAGCATATAGAATTGACCGTTAGGGCCTTGAAACGCCTTGGCTATAGCTGGGCGTCGAATTGCCGCCATGGTGCCGATGCAATAGCGACCCAAAACCATGATCGCCTTCGTATCTGCTGAGCTTACGACCGCACTCACCCTCCCTGCGGTAAGCAAGTTCATAGCAACCGACAAAGAGGTGTTAGTCGAGTGTTTTAGCAGTGTCCGGGGCGGCTCCATTCCTGTCAGGGATCTAGAGCAGAAAAGCACCTTGGCTCCTCGCGCGCGCAGCTCTCTCACGGGTGCTGGCTCAAGTCCGCCTTTTTCACCCACCAAAACAAGTTCTTTGGGCGCCGGATAACTTAAACAAGCTCGAAGATTTTGGTTTCCCGCACCCGCGCCGCCCATTAAATCCACCGCGATCTTCACGCTCGTTTAAC
>JAAXKB010000060.1 GCA_012269545.1 Gammaproteobacteria bacterium
GGTGATATTCCTGTGAGGTTGGCTACATGATAGCTCAGGTAAAGTGATGGTTAATATTGATTTGCCTGCAGAAAATGGGAGGATAGATAATGGTTCCTGGTGCGTTTAGTTACCATAGGCCTGATACAATCGACGGTGTAGTGAGTTTGCTAGGTGAGTGGGGTGATGACGCCAGAGTTATCGCAGGAGGTCATAGTCTTATTCCGGTCATGAAGCAAAGGCTAACGGACATCAGTCAGTTAATTGATCTGGCAGGGGTGGATGCCCTCAAAGGTATCAGCATAGACGGCGACACTGTTACCATTGGCGCCATGACTACACAACATGAACTGATTACAAGCGGCACTCTGCATGAGGTAGCGCCCATAATTAGAGAAGCGTCTTTGCAGATTGCAGACCCGCAGGTTCGTTATGTTGGAACTATAGGCGGTAATGTTGCCAATGGTGACCCGGCGAATGACATGCCCGGGCTCATGCAAACAATTGATGCAAAATATCATCTTGCGGGCCCGAAAGGTGAACGCACTGTCGCAGCGCGAGATTTTTACGAGGCGGCATACTTCACCGCGCGCGAAGAAGATGAAATACTAACATCGATCTCATTCGTAGCTAAGAAAGGCGGCTACGCATATGAAAAACAGAAACGCAAAATCGGTGATTACGCTACCGCCGCTGCAGGTGTTCTACTGTCCATGGATGATGGAGTGTGCAGTTCAGCATCAATCGCTTTGACAAACCTATCAGACACACCGGTTTATTGTGATGCGGCTGTCGAAGTCCTTGTCGGGAGCTCAGTTGATGATAATTCTATTACAAAGGCGGTAAAGGCGGCTGTTGAGGCGTCAGACCCTGTAGCCGATACACGCGGTCCAGTTGATTTTAAGAAATATGTTGCCGGTGTAATTGTAAAACGCGCGATCCAAAGCGCTAAAACAAGGGTTTAGGGGTTAGTCATGGAAAAAATGCATATTAAAATGACGGTTAATGGCAAAAATGTCGACCTGCTAACCGAACCAAGAACTCTGTTAATTCACGCGCTGCGTGAGGAACTAGGTATCACTGGTCCGCATGTTGGATGCAGTTCCTCGCATTGTGGTGCCTGCACCATAGATATGAACGGTATGTCAGTTAAGTCCTGTTCAGTATTTGCCGCACAGGCCGATGGTGCAGAAATCACAACTATTGAAGGTTTAGGAACGCCTGATGCGCTGCATGTACTGCAGGAAATGTTTAAAGAGCATCATGGTCTACAATGTGGCTACTGTACACCGGGGATGATTACGCGGGCTTATCGACTATTGCAGGAAAATCCTACTCCAACAGAGGAGGAGGTGAGGTTTGGCATTGCGGGTAATCTCTGTCGATGCACCGGTTATCAAAATATTGTTAAGGCGATTCTCGAGGCCGCTACAAAAATGAATGAGATGAAGGAGTCAGCGTAATGAATGAAATTTCACCACCCAAGGAAGAACGATCCGCTGCATTAAGCGGTCTTGGTACATCACGAAAGCGTGTGGAGGATGCGCGCTTTACGCAGGGCAAGGGCAATTATGTAGACGATATCAAGCTGCCAGGTATGTTGTTTGGAGATTTCGTTCGTTCGCCGTATGCGCATGCGCGAGTGAAGTCAATCAACACCGAAAAGGCAATGGCAGTCCCAGGCGTGCACGCCGTTCTAACGGCTGCTGATTTGGAACCATTGAGTCTGCACTGGATGCCAACTTTGGCTGGCGATAAGCAAATGGTGCTTGCTGATGGGAAGGTGCTTTTTCAGGCACAAGAAGTCGCGTTTGTTGTCGCTGATGACCGCTATGCTGCAGCTGATGGCGTTGCTGCCGTTGAGGTCGAGTATGAGGAACTGCCGGTGATTGTAGATCCTTTTAAGGCAGAGGTGGATGGTGCCCCAATTTTGCGCGAAGATATCGCCGATCAGAAAGAGGGCGCACATGGACCGCGTCGCCATCCCAACCATATTTTCACTTGGGAGTCTGGTGACCGTGAAGCAACACAAGCAGTGTTGGAACAAGCAGATGTTGTTGCTGAAGAAATGATCTACTACCACCGCACCCACCCATGTCCGCTGGAAACATGCGGCAGCGTGGCGTCGATGGACAAAGTAAACGGCAAACTTACGGTTTGGGGGACATTCCAGGCCCCGCACGCTGTCAGGACAGTTGCGTCTTTAATCTCTGGCATCGCTGAACACAATATAAGGATTATTTCGCCCGATATTGGCGGTGGCTTTGGCAATAAGGTTGGCGTCTATCCTGGTTACGTCTGTTCCATTGTTGCTTCAATAGTCACTGGCGTGCCAGTAAAATGGGTTGAGGACCGTTCTGATAATCTTATGGCCACCGCTTTTGCCCGCGACTATTGGATGAAGGGCAGAATATCTGCAACTAAAGATGGCAAGATTACTGCTCTGCATTGCCACACCACCGCTGACCATGGCGCATTTGACGCTTGCGCGGATCCGACAAAGTTTCCGGCCGGCTTCATGAATATATGCACAGGCTCCTATGATATTCCAACAGCCTACCTGGCGGTTGACGGTATTTATACAAACAAAGCCCCAGGCGGTGTTGCATATCGCTGCTCATTTCGGGTTACAGAAGCCGCCTATTTTATAGAGCGAATGATTGAAGTATTGGCGATTAAACTAAATATGGATGCTGCAGAATTGCGCTCGAAGAATTTCATAAAGAAGGAACAGTTTCCATATCAGTCCGCACTTGGCTGGGAATATGACTCGGGAGATTACCACACAGGATGGGAAAAGGCTCTTAAAGCGGTAGGTTATGAGGATCTTCGTAAGGAACAGGCTGAGCGCGTTGAGGCCTTTAAGCGTGGTGAAACGCGAAAGCTTCTGGGCATTGGGCTTAGCCATTTTACCGAGATTGTCGGCGCTGGCCCCGTCAAGAACTGCGACATTCTGGGTCTTGGAATGTTTGACAGCTGTGAAATTCGTATTCACCCAACCGGGTCGGCTATTGCCCGTCTTGGCACGATATCGCAGGGGCAAGGCCATGCCACTACCTTTGCTCAAATTCTGGCCTCTGAAATTGGCATCCCTGCCGAAGACATAACATTAGAAGAAGGGGATACCGATACGGCTCCTTACGGTCTTGGAACTTATGGTTCGCGCTCTACTCCTGTTGCGGGTGCAGCGACGGCAATGGCAGGTCGGAAAATTCGTGCGAAGGCGCAGATGATTGCAGCTTACCTTCTTGAAGTCCACGATAACGACCTTGAATGGGACGTTGACCGGTTTGTGGTGAAGGGTTCACCAGAGCGATTTAAGACAATGAAGGAAATTGCTTTTGCCTCCTACAACCAAGCGATCCCGGGAGTCGAACCTGGCCTTGAAGCAGTCAGCTATTACGACCCGCCAAATATGACCTATCCATTTGGATCTTACGTCTGTGTAATGGAAATAGATGTAGATACAGGTACTACTGAAATTCGCCAGGTTTTTGCGCTTGACGATTGCGGGACTCGAATAAATCCTATGATCATTGAGGGGCAGGTCCATGGCGGTTTGACAGAGGCGCTTGCGATTGCCATGGGACAGGAAATTGCCTACGACGAGAAGGGTAACGTAACAACTGGAACGCTCATGGATTTCTTCATTCCCACAGCTGTCGAGACGCCAAACTACCAGACCGACTATACTGTGACACCAAGTCCCCATCATCCAATTGGCGCCAAGGGAGTTGGCGAGAGCCCTAACGTTGGGGGTGTGCCAGCTTTCTCGAATGCAGTTCATGATGCTTTCCGTGCTTTTGGTCTGACCCAAACACATATGCCGCATGACCATTGGCGGATTTGGAAGACAGCCGAAAGTCTTGGTCTTCACGACTGAAGAAACCGAAAAGGAAAAGGCAGGGCTATTTAGCCCTGCCACCAGAGAATGACCTGGAAAAATCTGAAAAACCGCCTCGGTCACGCTGGGTATGTGTCTTCTGACGAACTATCCATGGCCATATATATTGCCTTGCAGCTGGAACGGCCCATTCTGCTTGAAGGCGATGCCGGCGTGGGAAAGACACAGGTTGCTAAGACAATTGCTGAGATTGAAGATACTGAACTGATCCGCTTACAATGTTATGAGGGGCTAGATGCTGCTGCCGCAATCTATGAATGGAACTATCAACGCCAGCTTTTATCAATTCGTGCTTCGGCAGATAGTGGAGTGAGCCCGGACAAAATTGAAAATAGGATTTTTTCACGCGAATTTCTTCTCGAGCGCCCATTGCTTCGCGCTATCCAGCAAGAGCGGCCACCGGTATTGTTAATCGATGAGATCGATCGCGCAGATGAGGAGTTTGAAGCTTTTCTTCTAGAAATCCTCTCTGACTTTCAGATCACTATCCCTGAACTTGGAACTATAGCTGCAACCAGCAAACCAATTGTCGTGTTAACTGCAAATGGAACGCGTGATCTCTCCGATGCGCTACGTCGCCGCTGCATATACAGTCATGTGCCGTTTCCTGATCGTGCAACCGAATTGGCAATACTAAGAATGCGCGCACCAGAACTGTCACCCCGGCTGGCCGGCCAGATTGTCGGTTTTGTGCAATCTATACGCAAAGAAGATTTGGAGAAGAAACCAGGTATTGCAGAGACGCTGGACTGGGCAGCGGCTCTTGCCGGTCTTGGTTTGAAGGACCTGACGGAGGACCCTGTTGCATTGCAGGCATCACTTGTGGCTTTGTTGAAAACGGAGGCGGATCAAGCAGCATTGCCCGGTGAAGTTGTGCAGCGGCTAGCTGGTGTCGCCGGATAACTACCA
>JAAXKB010000030.1 GCA_012269545.1 Gammaproteobacteria bacterium
CCCAACCGACCAAGCCCTCGTCGGTGGTTATTTTCAAAAAACACCATCGCGGCGCAACGATAAAGGTTTCCAGTCCAGTGATTTTCATAGGTGCTGCTTTTTGTTGTGCGTTGAAACTAAAACTTTGCGCCGCGAAGCCAGATGTCTGCCCGTGCCCAGCTCTGCGTTAAGTCTTCGTTTACTTCGGGATCATTCATGCCGCGGGCGGCCAGCGCTTGCTGCAGACCGTAAAGCGACCAGCCGTTGTGCGGATGGTCCTGCAACTCGTCGCGAAAAACCGCTTCTGCCTTGGCGGGTTGGCCCGCATCAAGCAATGTCTGGCCGAGCCAGTGACGAGCAGCAAAGGGCAGGGGTTCCGGTTCGTCGTAGTCTAACGCATCCTCCAATGACACGGCGTGTTTAAACGCTTCTATCGCAGCTTCCATATCGCCCTGGGTGACCGATATTTCGCCGGCCAAAATATGCGCCAGCACGCCGACAACATTCTTTGCAGGATGGAAACGGATTTTATCGTCGGTAGTAGCAGTGTATTCCTGCAGGGTTTTCAAAGAGGTTTCGGCGCCGGCTAAATTGCCGCTTTTGAGCATGGCATAGCCTTTCGCAAAATCGTAGATCGCCGCAGAGGCTGCATTGTTGGGTCGGTGATTCAATGCCAAGACCTCGTCAAAGCGACCGAAGCGAATCAGGGTGGTTGCCTCGAATTGTGCGTCTCCTGCGTATTTCCGATAATCCTTGCCTGCCTGTGTTGCCACAGCGCCTTGACCGTCATAAGAGGCGGCAAAGAGCAGCATATGCAGATTGTGAGTAGGCCCGTAGGAGAAGCCCTTGCCCTCAGCTGCCAGCAAGTCGGTGTTATTCGCCGCGATATTGGCGCGCACGGAACGCCCCCACAAACCAACCTCATTCCAAGTATGCGATGGCATGTGTTGAATATGACTGGCTAAAGGCACTGTCGTCGCCAAGTGGTCGGCACAGCCCAGCGCCAGCTCGGGCTGCTGACTGGATTCGGTGGCATGGATATACAGATGACAAGCCCCGGGGTGTTTGATGTCCTGTGCCAGTACCCGAGTCAACACACCGTGCAGGCGCTGCAGATCGGGGTCGCCCAGATCTCGATAACCTCGCCGATCCTCGAGTAAAAACAGGGCAACCGCATAAATCGACGCAATATTGTGATCGTCCGGATAGAGCGCATAAACACTTGCCATGGCATCAGCAAAAGCCTGGTCGACGGCGCGACGGTTGGTGGGTTTGTAGTTAGCCGGATAGCGCACGAGGGTGGCTTCGATCAGCGCGCGCTCCATGGCTGGCACAGTATCCTTGAGCGCGTCGGCCTGACGAATGGCGACTCGGGCGGCGGCAGCCTGTTCGCTACTCATGCCGCCGTTGAGGAAGGAGCCCCGCGAGAAGGCTTCGCCCCAAAAACACATCGCACAAGAAGGATCCAGCTCCCGGGCTTTCACCATGGATGCTATGGATTCCGGCATGTTGTACGCCCAGCGCAGCTGCATACCTTGGTCGAAAAAGGCTTGTGCTTGAGGGTTGTCTGTTGAAATCGGCCATCGATAGGTGCCGAGGGCTGCGGGAATCAGCTGAATCGAAGCGTTAGGATTCCCCATCGTCAGGTGTTTGTTATGCGGTTTTTGATCGGGTTTGGCCGACCAAGCGTTCGTTGTCACGCCGGCGGCAATCGCGATGAGTACCATGACTGCCGGCAAGCTTGGACGCTGCGGTTTGGTGAACAGTTGACTAACTGTCATGCGCACCCGATTGGCGCAATGTGTAAATGAGGTCACGGCCTGCTCCCTTCTTCCCCTTTATCAGGAACAAGACTAGCAGCAAATGCGTGTGCGCTCAGTAGCGAAGACGGTCACTGTCTCAGCGGATACTGATCTCCTCGGACTCAGGAGGCAGTTCAAAAATCTGAAGGTCATGGGCCAACAGCGTTTTGTCACTCAAGCCCCTGAGAAACATGGTCTCAGTGAGTGAGTTCATTGGCGTAGGCACCAGATGATAGAGCACCAGTTGCTCGATACCTGCTGCTGTGGCCGCCTCCTCAAGGGTACGTGTGTCGGCGTGATAGTCGCTTACGTCAGCGACAATTTGGGCAAAACTCGATCGCCCGGCTTTGGCCAAGGCGTTCTGCATAATGTCCAGAGAGTCCCGGGCCAAGGCATCGTGAAAGACAATGTCGGCGCCCGCGGCTGCGGCGAACAAATTGTCCGATGCATTCGTGTCACCGCTGATGACTACCGACCGTCCCCGATAATCAAAGCGATAACCGACAGCAGGGTCGATAGGGTGATGGTCAACGAGGATGCTGGTGACGGTCATATCGTCGTCTTGCCAGACCAGACCCGGTTGGAAAGTCACTGCCTTCATCGGTCCCGCAGATGGTGGTAGTAACCCCTCGCCATGATGGGCAACGCGATATCCGCGGTCGAGGCGGTAGGCCTGATTGAAGCCGGCGACGACGGTCTCAACGCCTTGCGGGCCATAGACCTGCATGCTGGCTTGTCGACCTGCGACCCAAGATGCCAAATTAACGTCGGCCAGCCCTGCGATGTGGTCCGAGTGAAAGTGTGTGAGCATGACTGCGGTTAAACGATTCATGGGTAGCTGAGCCTGGGCGATTCGCATCGGTGATCGTGCACCAACATCGACCAAGAAAAAGTGCTCTGGGGTAACCACCGCCAAGCATGCTTGGGCGCGATCTGGGTTGTTGCCCAGAGGCGATGCACTACCACATACCACAATCTGCAGGCCATCGAAGGTCTCCGGCGCACTACCCAACATCGCCGCAACACCTGTCCTCATCAAGGCGTCCTGAACGGGCGCAGCGCGGTACGCTACGCCGCCCAGAATGGTCAGGACGACGACTACTGCGCCAGTGATCTTAAGGTAACGACTCATAGTGATGACTCCCTTTGAGGTACTTGTTGGCGTTAGCCAGTAGCTTGCTCGCTGCGACGAGCCAGTTCGTGTTCGACCCGCCAAATCCGGTCTTGGCCCCAGCAGCAAAAATCTGGTTCCCCTGGGCTGCTGATACGAAAACTGGGTACGCCCCAGAGGCCTGCTTCAAGCATGGCGGTAACATTATCATCCAGCAGTTGTGCCCAAGAGGCGCTGTCCGGGTGCGAGTGGGTTGCCTCCCAAGCCAAGCCTGCATTGGCGATCACGTCGTGCAGGCCCTCTTCCGAATCGATGTCGATGCCCTCGGCAAAAGCAGCGCTGAGAAATGCGCCGACAAAGGCCATGCCCTTACCCTGAGCCAAGGCCCCGGGAAACAGGGCAAAACCGCGTTTAACCGGTTCGCCAAAGGGATCCACAAAATTACCGAAAGGGATGTCTCTGGCCCGTGCTTCGCGGACGCAGTCGGTCAGAATGTAACGCTGTTTGTGCCGCGGCGCGGTAACGCCCCGCATGAGCATGGGCATGACCGGTCGTAGCCTCAGCGATACTTGGGTTCGTGCGGCGAGGTGCTCCACTGCGGCGTGTGCGATGGCGGAATAGGGACTGCGCAGTGAGGGGAAGTACTCCAGCTTGATCTCTGCAGAGACCGGGCCGGTCGCAATGAGTCGCGTTGTTGTGCCATGGCTGTACGGGTCGAACACGGGTAGCGCCGCATCGCAAAAGCCCTCAGCAGCAAGGCGTTCCCACAGTCGTGGCAATCGGTCAGCGCCCCAAAACCACTCGCCCTCAAAATACAGTGTGCCACCCTGATAATGACCAAGGCTTTCTTGCAGAGCGTCGCCCTGATCCAAGGCTCGTGCGACTGTCGAAGCCGCTTCGGCAGACCTGTTGGGCGCCAACTCCTGTCGCCACAGTAAGCGGCCGGTATGATCCGCTAGTTGCCAAAAGTGTTGACCTTTCAATGCCGCAAGTAATGATGCGTTGGCGGCTATGCTCTGCTCAGAAGCCGGATAGACAGGTTGTTCATGGCCATCAGGGATGGGAATGGGCTCACCCAGAAAGGGCGCGATGCTGGCGGCATCGCGCAGCGCCCAATCATCAAAACGAGACGCATCGCCTTTGTATTCGTCATTGGGCCCGCCGACCAGATGAGGCTCGATGTCCAGCGAGGTCATCGAGGCGAAGCGTTGTAGCTGCTGCACCATGATGAAACTGTAGGGGTCGTCCACCTGATGAAAGTAATGGATTGTTGGCTTTTCTCCGCGCAGTTTGCGGCGGGCGCGGGCCGCGTTGCGGTTCAGGTTCAATAAACCCTGAGAACCCAGCAGGCGCATGCCGTAGGATCTCAGTCGCGTACTCAGGCGCATCGGTCAGTTTCCAATAAAGGCTTCGCAGCCGGTGCCAGCAAGCACGCTATCAACACCCTCCCGATCCGCGGGATTGAGGCTGAAGTAGCGCTGTCTCAGGGTTTGCAGGCATTTGGCTTGGTAAGGGAATGTGGGCTGTGTCCACGGCTGGCCGTCAATAGTGGTATCCATCTGGTCTTTTCCAGCGTCAATGGCCGCAGCGTTGGCGAGCAGGGCGGGTACATATACCCGGCCGATCTCATTGAGCAGGTCACCCAAGTGTTCGCGAATGTGATCCGGCTTAATCCAGTCCTCATCCTCGGCGGGCTGACCGCTTAAATCGTCAACGATGTCCGTCCAAGCGTGCACGCGAGGTGCGTGCTCTAAGCAAAGTCTCATCGGGGTAGGGTCGAATTTCGCCAGTTGGGTGAGCTGGGCATAGATGCCAAAGTCGGCACTGCTTGGGCGGTCGCCCAA
>JAAXKB010000076.1 GCA_012269545.1 Gammaproteobacteria bacterium
ACTTTGGCATCTATGCCCAGCTCACGCAGCTAGCGAAATTCGACCCTACCCCGATGAAACTTTGCTTAGAACACGCGCCTCGTGTGCACGCCTGGACGGACATTGTTGATGACTTAAGCGGTCAGCCCGCCGAGGACGGTGACTGGATTGAGCAAGATCATCTGCCCGAACATTTGGGCGCACTGCTCAGTGAGGTTGGTCGGGTGTACATACCAGCCCTGCTCGCCAACAACGCTGCCATTGACGCAGGAAAAGACCAGATGGATACCACCATCGACGGCCAACCGTGGACACAGCCAACATTCCCCTACCAAGCCAAATGTCTGCAAACCCTACGACAACGCTACTTCAGCCTTAATCCTACGGATCGGGAAGGCGTCGACAGCGTGCTTGCCGGCACCGGCTGCGAAGCCTTTCTCGGCAACTGAGCCATGCGCCTTAGCACGCGTCTCAGATCCTATGGCATGCGCCTGCTGGCGTCGCGAACGTTACTCAATCTATCGCGCAACGCGGCCCGCGCACGCCGCAAGCTGCGTGGGCAAAAACCAACAATCTATTACTTCCATCAGGTAGACGACCCATACAGCTTCATTATGGTGCAACAGCTGGAACGCTTTGCGTCGATGATCTCGCTGGACATCAAGCCCTACCTTGTCAGCGGGCCAAACGATGCGTTCAAAGGCGATGCCGCCCGATTTGATGACTGGGCGCTGCGGGATGCCGCCAGCATCGCACCCTTTCTGGGCGAGTCCTTACCGCTTCCTTCAGGCCTTGAGCAACCGATCTATCCGGCTATGGAGCAAAGCTCAGCAGCCAACGCATCACTACTTCCCGAATTGCGCGGGGAGCATTTTTGGCAGCTGGCGCAACAAACCGGCCGCTTGCTGTGGTCGCAAGAATTGGTGCCTAACACGTCTACCGAAGCTGCTTCGAACGTCGCGCAAGCCTTGGATGAGGGCAACACGCTGCGCGAGGACCTTGGTCACTATCAGGGCGGCACACTGTATTTTGACGGGGAATGGTTTTGGGGCGCTGACCGTTTGCCACGTCTTTGGGAGCGCCTAGCCGCTGAGGGCTACTGCGATGCGAATCTACCTGTATTCGATCCTTATCACATTGGCACCGCAGCACGCCTCAAAGCGACCGGACCAGTCTCTGCCGGGGTCAAGCTAGAGTACTATCCGTCGCTGCGCAGCCCCTATTCAGCCATTGCCCACGCCGAAGTAGAACGCCTGACTACAACCACTCAGGTAGAATTGGTGCTGCGCCCGGTCATGCCCATGCTCATGCGGGGCGTTACCGCGCCGCGGCACAAACAGCGTTACATTATTACCGATTGCGCCCGCGAAGCTCGGGCCAGAGACATCCCTTTCGGTAACTTTGTTGATCCCTTTGGTGAACCCGTTAAGCGCGGTTTCGCTCTATTCCCCGGTGCCTTGGCCCAGGGTAAGGGCATGGCTTTCGTCGGCGCATTTCTCAGCGCCGCCTTTGCACAGGGTATCGACATCGACTCGGAAGAGGGCCTACGCGAGGTGATCGCCAATGCCGGTTTGCTCTGGGAGGCTACCCACTTGCACCCCGACCGCGGCTCGTGGGCTCAGCTGCTAGAGGAAAACGTTAACGCCATGCTCGGGGCGGGTCTTTGGGGCGTTCCGAGCTTTCGCATCAGCAGCCCGGGGGAGCCGGACTTCTACTGTTGGGGCCAAGACCGGATTTGGCGGGTCGAACACGAGTTGGCTCGTCGTAGCCAACACTTCAGCGAATAGCTTAAACAAATAATCATGGGGAGCGATCATCATGAGTCGTAAATTAAAAGCTGGTATCGCGGTCTTGATTGGCCTGACGATTTTGGGCGCCATCCTTTACCGCTCCGCACCAGTCCAAGACGCCCTGATGAGGGCCGGCGCTGCTGCGGCGTTGAGTAACGTGCCGGAGACCTTTGATGGCCTGCAGGTCGTGGTATGCGGTAGCGCATCTCCTCTGGGCAACAACCCGGACCGCGCCCAAGCATGCTTGGCGGTAATTACGCCAGAACACTTTTTTTTGGTCGACGTTGGCGCACGATCACCCATGAGAATCGCTCAGGCTCAGCTGCCCATGAATCGCTTGACCGCAGTGATGCTTACACACTTTCACTCAGACCACATCGCAGGGCTAGCCGACGTTAACTTGGCCTCTTGGGTCGCAGGTCGACGGGCGAGCATGCAGGTTTATGGCCCTGAAGGTGTGGAGACCGTTGTTGCCGGCTTCAATCAGGCCTACCGTCTCGACCGCGGCTATCGCGTTGCCCATCATGGCGAGAAGCTGCTGCCTCGATCTGCAGGACCCATGCAGGCGAATACATTCCAGCCGGGGCTTGTCTGGCAAGACGATAATATGACGGTCACCAGCTTCCTCGTTGACCATAGTCCTATCGACCCTGCTGTCGGTTACCGCTTTGATTATCGGGGACGATCCGTGGTCATCAGCGGCGATACCAATGCATCGGACAGCCTGTTTGCCGCGGCAGCAGGTGCCGATATTGTCTTTCACGATGCCTTGGCTCGGGACTCACTGGACATCATGCAGAACGTAATGGCCGAATCCGGGCGCTCCGGTATCGCCCAGATCATCGCAGACGTGACCGACTACCACGCCGACACTCGCGTCCTCGAAGAGGCGGCCAATGCCGCAGGTATCGAGCAACTGGTGCTTTATCATCTGGTACCCACGCCAATGAACTCTCTCACTGAGCCCATGTTTCTCAGGGGCCTGAGTGACAAAACCCTGCTGGCTCACGACCTGCAAGTCTTTGAGCTGCCCCCAGAATCTGAGGAGATCACTATCCGCTGAGACCCTTGCCGCGTTCGCTACTGAGCGCACGCGCATTTGCTGCTAGTCTTATTCCTGCTGGAGGGAAAAGGGAGCATGCAGTGGCCTCATTTACACATTACGCCAATCTGGCGAGCATCACAGTGCGTCGGCTTTTAGCGGGACAACATCGGTTGAGTTTGCCGATGCTCGCTGTCGTCCTCGTGATTTCTGCTGGGATAACAACAAATGGCTGGTCGGCCAAACTCGATCAAAAGCCTCACAACAAACACCTGTCTATGGCGCGCCCTGGCGCCTCGGTTGAACTGCTTCCCGAGGCCCTTGGCAGCTATCGGTGGCCGATAGCCACGGCCAACCCTGAAGCCCAAGCGTTTTTTGATCAAGGCATGCAGCTGCGCTGGGCATACAACATGCCGGAATCCATTGCATCCATGGTCAGAGCGCGAGAACTCGACCCCTCGTGCGCTATGTGTTTTTGGGGCGAAGCGTTTTCGCGGGGCTCCTTTCTCAACGGCGGCATGAGCGCCGAACAAGCCGCAGCTGCCCGCGTTGCGATTCGTCGTGCCGACGCTCTCAAGGACAGTGTTACAAACATGGAGCGCGCGCTGATCGAAGCCACGCTCGTGCGTTATCCAGCCAACTACGATCCCACCAACCGAACGCCCGTAGACCAGGCTTTTGCCAATGCTATGGCGAGTGTTTATGCGCTCTATCCTGACGATCACAACATCGCGACGATTTATGCAGTTGCGTTGTTTTTGCTCGAAGATCGACGCGGCTACCGCGATCTGGACGATCCTGATCTGCAGCGCCTTCACGGCGTGTTAACTCGGGTGCTGGCGCAAGACATCAAACACCCCGGGGCCTGTCACCTGTATATCCACGCCACAGAATCCAGCCAACAACCCGAACTGGCGTTGGCCTGCGCCGACCACTTGGCGTCTACGGTACCCCTGGCCAGTCACATTCAACACATGCCATCGCATACCTGGAACGAGGTTGGGCTATGGGGGCGTTCGGTACGTGCCAACATAGCAGCAAATAACACTGACTTGCTGGCAGCTGAGGGTAAGGGCTTTTCTTACGGACCCTCGCATAATCTACATATGCTGCTCTTCGCCGCCTCCTACGACGGTCAAGGAGCGGTGGCAACTCAGGCAGGCAAGGATTACCGGAAATACGCATCAGACGCACAGTTTGAGGCCACCACTCTCATTCGCTTCGGTCGCTTCGACGAGGTACTGGCCTTGGATCACCGGCCAGACAACTCAGCCTCTGCAGCAATCTACGATTTCGCCAAGGGCTACGCCATGCTAAAGAGCGGCGACTTGAGTGGCGCTGCAACCTCATTGCGGACCCTACAGGAGTACGTCGCTACCACCGAAGACAAAATCCGTTTTCATCCAGCGAAGAATGTTGTTGGCGTGCTGACCTATATCTTGGCAGGGGAAATGTCAGCCATTCGTGGCGATACGGAAGCTGCGTTGGAAGCATTTAGACAGGCCGTGTTTCTTGAGGACGCTCTAGACTATGACGAACCCGAACCCCTGCCCTTTGCTGCCCGCCATTGGCTTGGTCAAATGCTGCTCGACGCGGGTCAGCCCGCCAAGGCCGAAGCGGTTTTTCGCGACGAGCTGAAAGATCATCCCCACAACGGCTGGTCGCTTTATGGCCTGCAGCAGTCACTGGCTGCTCGCGGCATCAATGACCCCGACGTAAACGAAGATTTAACGCAGAGTTGGGCACGGGCAGACATCTGGCTTCGTGGCGCAAAGTTCTAATTTCAACCCACGACCAAAAGCAAAATCTATGAAAATCACCGGACTGGAAACCTTCATCGTCGCGCCGCGATGGTGTTTTTTGAAAATAACCACCGACGAGGGCTTGGTCGGTTGGG
>JAAXKB010000027.1 GCA_012269545.1 Gammaproteobacteria bacterium
ATGTCGGATTGCTCGCCCAAGGCCTTGCTGGCGGCGTGGGCGGCTACCTCTTTTGCCGCCTGAGCACGCCTTCGGCGGTAGGGTAAGATGATAAATCATGCGATCGCGTAACGCCCATGGACAAAATTCTTCATCGCTCGCCTAAAATACTGAGCCAGACTCAGCGTGAACGCTATTTCCGTGATGGTTTCATCGGCGTTGATCAATTGATCGGCCAAGACTGGCTCAGCAAACTACAGGCAGTGACCGCGGACTTTATTGAGCAAAGTCGCCATATCCAAGGCAAGGACAAACGCTTCGATTTGGAGCCGAGCCACAGCGCCACAGAACCACGCATACGACGACTGAATTCACCCACCGACTTTCATGACACCTACTGGGAGTTTGCCAGCCAGGGGCCCTTTGTGGATGTGGCCGAGGACCTGCTCGGACCCAATGTGAAATTTCACCATTCCAAACTGAATTTCAAATGGAGCGGCGGCGGCGAAGAAGTGAAATGGCATCAAGACATTCAGTTCTGGCCGCACACCAATTACGAGGTACTCACCCTTGGCGTGTATCTGGACGATGTCACCGACGACATGTCACCCATGGGCGTCATTCCGAACAGTCACAACGGGCCACTGTATAACCTCTACGATGACAACGGCGAGTGGACTGGCGCCCTGAACGACAGTGACATAGACAATCTCGACCTGGAGAGTGCCGTGTACTTGGGAGGGTTAGCCGGATCGATCACTGCGCACAACTGTCGCTGCGTGCACGGATCAGCGCCGAATCGAGCCGCCAAACCCCGCCCCTTGTTGCTGTGCGCCTACTCCGCCGCCCACGCCATTCCCATCACGAACCTCACCGCCAATGGTAAGTACGCTGAGGTCATTGTCCGAGGCGAACGCGCTAAGTGGGCAGAGTTTGACACCCGACCGGTGCTGATGCCGCCGGATTGGTCGAAGAGCGGCTATAAGTCAATTTTTGGGCATCAGCAGGGCGAGCAATAGCCCCGCCTAGGCTTTTCTGGATCCAATCTAGAGACCCAAAACCCCTTTCGCCATCACATTGCGCTGAATTTCGTTTGAACCGCCATAAATCGATGCCGCCCGACTGAAGTTCATATCCGCCACCGCGCTGACCGCATAGTCTGGCCCGGGCGCGGGTAGGTTACTTTCACCGCGAATCAGTGGTACTTCAAAAGGCAGACTGTAGTAGCCAATGGCCTCAACTCGAAGGGCATGCAGATTCTGCTCGACCTCGGAGCCAATAATTTTCAGCATGGAAGCGGCGTCGCCGGGACTGCCGGTTGATTCCATAGCGGCAATGACTCTGGCTTCCTGAGCCGCGAGAGCACTCAACTGCACCTCAACTTCCGCCAAACGCATCATGAAGTCTGAGGACGCAGACAGGCTTTCGCCATCACCGTCGGCTTCTGCACGGGCAATGTCTTTGAGGCGTCCCACCAAGCGTTTGGATGCCGCCACATTCGCGATCCCTGCACGCTCGTTACCCAGCAAGAATTTGGCGTAGGTCCAGCCCATGTTCTCTTCGCCCACCAAATTCTCCACCGGCACTCTGACGTTCTCGAAAAACACTTGATTCAAGTGGTGCATGCCATCAATCGACACAATGGGCTTCACTTCCAGACCCGGGGTGCTCATGTCGATCAGTAAGAAGCTGATGCCGCGCTGGGCTTTGGCATCGGGGTCCGTGCGCACCAAGGCGAAGATCCAATCGGCTTTGTGGGCATTGGTCGTCCAGATCTTCTGACCGTTCACCACGTAGTGATCGCCGTCGCGTACCGCACTGGTCTTCAGCGATGCTAAGTCTGACCCGCTGCCGGGCTCCGAATAGCCCTGACACCACCAGGTGCTGCCATCTAGAATGCTGGGCAGATGCTGATCTTTTTGGGCCTGCGTGCCGAAGGTGTAAATCACGGGACCGACCATGTCGATGCCAAAGGGCATAATCATTGGTGCGCCGGCCAGTGCCATGGCATCAGAAAAAACCTGCTTCTCACGTATACTCCAGCCGGTACCCCCATGCTCCACCGGCCAATCCGGCGCGATCCACCCGCGCTGATAAACCGCTTGGTGCCACCGGGTGCCCAACTCTCTGTTAATGCCAAAGCCCAGACGAGCCCCTTCGATCATTTCCTGCGTCAGGTGCTCGGCGATAAAGGTATCTACTTCCTGCCTTAGCTCCGCGACCTTCTGTTGGGATTCGTTATTCTGAGCCATCTGTCACTTCCTTTTTTATTTAATTGGCCGCGTTAAACCGGCTTTTCACCCTTGATGGTCACCCGATGCATATGCCTGCGATGGCCGTGATAATCGTTTAACGCGTAGTGAAAAACGCAGCGATTATCCCACATAGCCAAACTTCCTTGCCGCCACTTAAACCGAGTCACAAATTGGTCTTGGGTCAGATGGTCGGTGAGATAACGAAAAATCGGCAGGCTGTCTTCACGGCTCCAGCCCTCAATGTTTACCGTATGCGCCATGCCGCAATAGATGCTCTTGGCGCCGGTTTCCGCATGGGTACGGATCAAGGGGTGCAGCACTTCGGTTTCAGCATAGCTGTCGTCACCACCGTAGGATGAGCCAAGGTTCTTCTCCGCTTCTTTGCCTTTATAAAAGCCCGAAGAACCGTGCACTAGCTTGGGAGAGAACACGCACTGCCAGCGCTGCAAATTTTCTTTCATTCCGTCGCTGAGCGTCTCAAAGGCGGCCGTGGCGTTGGCAAACAGCGTGTCGCCTCCTTCCTCGGGCACCTCTACCGCGTAGAGCACAGTGGCCTTTGGTGGAATGGCCTGATACGAACTGTCTGTGTGCCAGCCGCCGCCAAAATTCATTTTCGCATCGGCTTCTTTGATGATAGGGATAACGTAGGGGCTTTCGTCCACTGCCTGCATAAATTTGTACTGGTCAAGCTCACCGAAATTCGCAGAAAACTGAACTTGGGCCTCAGGAGACAGGTCCTGATCGTGAAAGAACAGAACGTGATGCTTCAACCCCGCGGTATGAATTTCCTCTACGACGTTTGGTGATAACGGTTGGGATAGGTCCACCCCACTGACTTCGGCACCAACAGGTCCAAGCGAACTGTTTACTTTGATGTGCTTGTACGCGCCCATTTCAACCTCTCCTTCGAGCTGATGTTCCTTCATTCTATGACTAAGATCGCGTAAACAAAACCGCCATAACCGAGGTTTTCCTAGGGTAGGATAGTGCAACTGTTCGCAATAGAGGTGGCCCGTGGACAACAAACAGGTTGCAGTTTTCATGGGGGACGATGCGTCTCCAGAGGTTATGGTGCCGACCGTCGATTTGCTGCGCGGCATGGACTTGGGCATCGATTTCATCGAGCCGGTGGTAGGCCAGATCGCCAAAGAAAAGTCCGGCACTCTGTTTCCGGATGAGGCCAAGGCGCAAATCGATGCTGCTGATGCGACGTTTTTTGGATCCACCAGCGGCGACTCTACGCCGGTGCTGTTTTATCTGCGCTGGGGCAAGCAAACCTTTGCCAACCTGCGCCCCTGTGTCTACGTGCCCGGCTTCAACTCGCCCATGGCACGTCCCGACGGCATTGACTTTGCCATTATTCGAGAGAATCTAGAGGACCTCTATCTGGGCCTTGAGGGTGACACCCAAGATCTGGCAGGACTGAATCTCTACTCCCGACACGCCCGGGCCAACCTTGGCGATCTTGGGCCGGGCAAATACGCCATCAAAGCCATCACAGAAGCCGGATCCGAAAGAGTCATTCGTTTTGCCTTTGAACTGGCGCGCAAGCGCGATAAGCAGCGCAAAGTCACCGTCACCTGCAAATACAATATGTTAGCCGTGGCTGACGGTTTGTTTTTAGAAATCGGCAAGACCATTGCCCAAGAATATCCAGATATCGAGTTCGAGCATTTCATCGTCGACGATTTCCTGTGCCGGATGATCACCAATCCTCATGCGCTGGACGTCGTCGTCATGCCCAACCTATATGGCGACATTATGTCTGATGGTGCAGCCGGTCTGATCGGCGGTTTGGGCTTGGCGCCTTCGGGTTGCTATGGCGACAATTACGCCTACTTTGAATCCGCCCACGGCACTGCGCCCGACATTGCCGGTCAAAACATCATCAATCCAACGGCAACTGTCCTATCCGCTGCCATGCTGCTGGACTATTTGGATTTGAGCGCACCTGCCGATCAACTCCGTCAGGCCATCTCTACGGTCTATGCGGACACCGCGAACCTTACGGTGGATCAAGGAGGCAGCGCATCGACCAGCGGCTTCTTCGACGCACTACACCGTGCTCTGGCAAATACCTAACTTGCGTTTCCCGCCAACTCTGCGACGGTCGCATCGCGCATTTTGAACTTTTGGATCTTCCCGGTCACGGTCATCGGGAACTCACCGACGAAACGCACAATACTTGGCACTTTGAAGTGGGTAATTTGATCTGCGCAATAGGCTTTAATGTCCGCGGCACTTAGGTCGGCTCCGTCGCGTTGCTGCACCCAGGCACAGACAATTTCACCGTACTTTTCATCGGGTATGCCAAAGACCTGAGCCTCGAGGATATCCGGATGGGTATACAAAAACTCTTCGATTTCCCGCGGATAAACATTTTCACCGCCGCGAATAATCATGTCCTTGATTCGACCAACAATTTGCACGTAACCCTCGGCATCCATTTCGGCCAAATCACCAG
>JAAXKB010000007.1:0-9466 GCA_012269545.1 Gammaproteobacteria bacterium
TCAGCACGAAATCCAGATATTGATTGATATCCGTCATCATCTGCACGCCTTCCGGGCTGACGGCCACGAAAAAACTAAACACCAGCGGAAAGACTAAAAAGTAACTGAAGGCCATGCCGGCGTAGAACAGCACGACGCTGGAAAATAACAGTGGAAAGGCGAATCGCTTTTCACTGCGGTACAGTCCGGGAGATACGAATCCCCACAGCTGATGCAGTAAAAACGGCACGCCTACAAATATCGCGGTGTAAATGGCCAGCTTAAACGGCGTTAAAAAGGGTGTGGTCACTTGCGTGGCGATCATGGACGACCCGTCGGGAAGGGCCTGTGTTAAGGGCGCTGATACGAAGGTAAACAGTGGCTCCGCGTAGTAGTAAATCGGTATAAAGAGCAAGGCAACCAAGGCGAGGCTGCGCAGGATACGGCTGCGCAGCTCAATCAAGTGCTCAAGGAACGGCATTTCCTTGTCAGTAGATTCCTCAGCATTACCTGGCTCGCGGCTCATGGCGTGTTAGGAGGTGATGTGTTCTTGGCAGAGTCTGCTGAGTTTTCACCTTGAGGCTGCGAACTACTCGTGGGCGGTTGAATCGTGTTTTTGACATCGTCTTCAATTTGCTTCATCTGCGCCATGACCGATTCGTTATGCAGTTGGCGTCGTACGTCGTCCATGCCTATTTCTTGTTCTAGCTCTACTTTCATCGCGGTGAATGAACGGGATAAGCGCCCCATCCATAGACCCAGAGTTCGCAGAGTCTCAGGCAGGCGCTCGGGCCCGATGACCAGTAGTGTCACCAGTACGATCAGCATCAATTCCATACTGCCGAAATCGCTAAACATGCGGTATTTGAATTCTCCAGAGTCGAAGGGTTTGAGATGCCTTACTTAGGCTGCACGCGGAATGAACTGTTTACTTGGTCTCTTGCTCTGCGGCTTTCTGCGTGCCAGCGTCGTTGGATACATTCTCGCCATCAATCACTTTAGCCGCTGCAGATTCTGCGGTTTCCGCTGGCTTATCTTCATCCGCAACCGCTGTGCGAAAACCCTTAATGGCATTGCCAAGGTCAGAGCCAATATTTTTTAAACGTCTAGGTCCGAAGATCAGCAGCACGATGGCCAGAATGACCAGCAGTTCTTGTATACCAAATCCAAACATTGGGAATCTCCGATATCAGTGGGGCGATTATAGGATGCTTTGTCGCACCAGTGACAGTGCGGTGCATTAACGGCTGGCTTTTTCCTGGAGGCCACCTACACCAAATCGTTCCGCAAGTTCGTCGAGCACATCTTGGGTGGATAAGTCTAACGCACTGAGCATGACCATGGTGTGAAACCATAAGTCGGCTGTTTCCTTCACAACGTCGATGGTCTGCGCTGGGTGGTTCTGGGCGTCCTTGGCCGCCAAAATCACCTCGGTGGCCTCTTCGCCGACCTTCTCGAGAATTTTGTTCAGCCCCTTGCTATGCAGTGACGCCACGTAGGACGTTTCGGGGTCTTGGCGTTTGCGTTGCTCAAGTACTTCGGTCAGTTGGTCCAGTACGCTCATGGGTGGTTGACTCCGAATTACCGCGGGTGATGACTTGGAAAAGTCTACCACCTTGGGGCGGCTCTACCCCAGTAGCCAGAGCGCCCCAGCAGCTCCTGCCAGAATACCGATCCACCAACGCCGTCGTCTGCTGCGTCGCTGCATTTGCTGCAACTGGCCGCTCAACGCTTGCAACTCATGCTGCTGATGCGCCAGCTGTTTACGCAGATCAATGGTTTGGGTGTCATCGAGCAAGCTGGGTAGCCGGTGCAGTTCGCTCCACAGCCTTGGGCCTTGGCTCAGAAGTTTCGTGATCACGGCGACGGCTCCGAGGTGGCGGACCGCCCAGTGCCGCATGAAGGGTTCTGCGGTCTCCCACAGATCCAGTTGGGGATACAGCTGCCGCCCTAAACCTTCGACATACAAAAGGGTCTTTTGCAGCAGGACGAGCTGAGGCTGGACCTGCATACCAAATTTTTGTGCCGTCTCTAGTAGCTCGGTCATGAAGGCAGCAAAGGAAATCTCGCTCAGCGGCTTCGCAAAAATGGGATCGCATACCGACCGGATCACTTGCTCAAAGGCATCGGCGTCGGTGTCGGCCGGTATCCAGCCGGATCGTAGATGCAGGTTGACGATTTGCCGGTAGTCTCGAGCAAAAAATGCGATCAAATTTTGTGCGAGATAGGATTGGTCTTGTTCGCTCAGGCTACCGATGATGGCGCAATCCAATGCGATCCACTTTGGATCCTTGGGGTTGGTGATGTCGACGAACACGTTGCCGGGGTGCATGTCCGCGTGGAAGAAGTTGTGATCAAAGACTTGGGTAAAGAAGGTTTCGACGCCTTTGTGAGCTAAGACTTTAAAGTCCACCCCAGCATCCCGGAGCCGATCCAGCTCGCCAATAGAGGGCGCCTCAATGCGCTCCATCACCAACAGGTTTTCCCGGGTGAACTGTGGGTAGAGTCGGGGGACAAAGAGCAGCGGTGAATCCGCGAAGTTGCGTCGCAACTGGATTTGATTGCGCGCCTCCAAAAACATCGACAGCTCCGCTAGCAGTACCGCCAGTTGGTCGCGCATGATTTGTTGCAGGTGCAGTTGTCGCAGCATCGGCAGACGCTCGGCCAGCCATGCCGCCAGATCAATCAAAGCGCCCATCTCTCGGCGGATTTGTCTTTCAATATTGGGCCTTACCACCTTAATCACCACGGCTTCACCTGAGACCAGCCGGGCGCTGTGCACCTGTGCTATGGAAGCGCTGGCCATGGGCCGCGATTCGATGTGCTTAAATGCCGCTAGCGACTGTTCCCCTAAGGCATGGCGAATGAGCGCCAAGGCATCTTGCTCTGCCAAGGGCGCTACGCGATCTTGAAGTTGCGCAAGACCCTGACAGATGGCGGCGCCGAAAACATCTGGGCGTGTGGACAGCAACTGGCCGAGCTTGATGTACACCGGTCCTCTAGAGGACAAGGCTGCCGCAAGTTGAGCAGGCATATCCTCCGGCGCAGGCAAGACTCGTTGCAGCACGAAAAGCAGTCCTTTGGCTAGTCGACCGGGCAGATGCTGCGCTGATATCAGGTGGTGCAACCGGAAGCGGAGAAAGACGCCGGCAAGTCCCAGCACGTAACGGAGAGTTGTCAGCGGCATCAGTCTTCGTTGCCTTGCTCTTCGCAAAGATTGATTCTTGCTTGCAGCCGATCCACTCGCAGGCGAAGCTGATCGATTCGGTCGTGCAATTGGTCGGCATCCGGCTCTGTGGCGTAACGAGCCGCCATGTGAGACCGCGTCTTTTGCTGGGCTTGCTGAACCGAGCCGCTGAACAGTTCGCTTAATGTTGCGGCGCCGAGTTCCAGTAACGCTGCCGCGCGTTGCGCCTTATCGTTGCCGATCGCGTTCGCTAAGGGTTTCACTAAATCCGGGTTAAAGGTGCTGGCAAGAGCTTGGAGCTGCGTTAGCAGCGTGGTGTCGCCGTCAACCACAATGGGGTCTCTACTGTGGCCTGTGAGCAGCGTTTGCAGCAGTCCTTTGGCACTGCCCGACATTGTCACGTTTGGATTGCTGCTGGGTCCGGCTCGCAAATCAACGCATTCCTTACCCAGCACCAGATGCCATGTCAGATCTGGTTCTAGACAGTGAATTTCGATGACCTGTCCGGCGAATGCTTGGAACTTTTGTGCGGTCTGAGGATCAAGGATGAGGGCCTGCTCACTGACCTGCGCGAGCAGGCGTTTCAACCCGACAAAAAAAATGTCCGTGCCGTCACGCATCAAGGTCAGCGGGTTGTCACGGTCTCGGGTTTTACCCCTCGATGAATCGCCGCGATGCCGCCTACAAGGTTGTGAAAGTTGGCGTCTACAAAGCCCGCATCTTCGAACATCTGTTTTAGCGTTTTTTGATTCGGATGCATTCGAATGGACTCAACGAGGTACTGGTAGGGCTGTGCATCACCGACCAGCAATTTGCCAACTGGCGGCCACAACGCCTGAAAGGCGCGGTAGGCGGTTTCCAGAACGGGATCTGTGGGTTTGGAAAATTCCAGCACTAACAGCGGTGCACCTGGCTTCAGGACCCGTAGCAGTTCGACAAGGGCCTGATCTTTGTTAGTGAAGTTGCGAATGCCGAAGCTGATGCAGGCACAGTCGAATGTTGCATCGGCAAATGGCAGCGTCTCCGCTGGTGCCTGACAAAACTGCACCTGAGCCAGGCCCTGATCCAGCAAGCGATTGCGGCCGACCTGCATCATTGGCCGGTTCAGGTCGGTCAAAATAACCCGGCCCTGTTCTCCTACGGCTGGGGCAAACAGTGCAGCCATATCGCCGGTGCCACCGGCCAGATCGAGTACTCGGTGACCTTCGCGAACGCCGGACATTTGCAGCACCATGCGTTTGAACAGGCGGTGGGTCCCCAGCGACATCAGGTCGTTCATGAGGTCGTAACGGCCAGCGACCGCTTGAAAAACGTCCCCGACTTTCCGGGTTTTTTCATCGGGTGAGACGTTCTCGAAGCCAAAGCTGACCTTGTCGTCTTCTGGTTTTGAACGGTCTGTGTCGACGGACTCGGTCATCGCTTCGGGTCTTGTGCTTGATTGGATGCGAACTATAGCGCGGATGCGGCTGCGGTTCCCATTCGCCTTGTTAAGTTCCACATGCGACGCGCGGGTGCTACTTGGGCCTCCACTGGCTGACGGGTATGTTGGGCAGTCTGGACGCATTGGCTTGCTTGAGTTCCAACAAATAGTCTTGCCAGAAGCGGTCCTGTTGGGAACCCAATTCCTGCAGATAAGCCCAGGCGTAAATGCCGCTGTCGTGACCGTCATCGAAGGTGATGCGAATTGCGTAGTTGCCGACAGGTTCTATTTGCCGAATGCCCACATTCTTTTTGCCAGTCTGCAGAGTACGCTGATCTGCAGAATGTCCCCGTACTTCTGCTGATGGCGAATAGACCCGCAGTAATTCCGCGGGAATCTGGTACTGCTCGGTATCCCACTGTATCTCAAGGGTATGCGCGATCTTGTGGTAAGTGATGTGCTTGGGCGGTTGCATAAAATTACAGAATAAACCTCGACAGATCGGTGTCACTTACCAAATCGCTCAAATGCGTATTCACATAGTCCGCGTCGATCAAAATACGCTCTCCCGCGCTCTCATCGGCAGCGAAAGACAATGGCTCCAGCAGGCGCTCCATAACCGTGTGCAGACGTCGTGCGCCGATGTTTTCCGTGCCCTCATTCACCTGCCAGGCCAACTCGGCAATGCGCTCAATGCCGCTGTCGTCGAACTCCAGTAAGACGTCCTCAGCGGCCATCAGCGCGCGGTATTGCTCACATAAGCTGGCCTTTGGCTCGGTCAAAATGCGGCGGAAGTCTTCAGGTGTCAGGGCTTGCAGCTCGACTCGAATGGGCAGCCGACCTTGCAGCTCCGGAATCAGGTCTGACGGTTTGGCGAGATGGAAGGCGCCGGAGCCGATGAACAAAATGTGATCCGTGCTGATGGCCCCATATTTTGTACTAACCGTACAGCCTTCGATCAGCGGCAGCAGGTCGCGTTGAACCCCTTCACGTGACACGTCGGTGCCGGCAGTTTCAGAGCGCTTGGCGACTTTGTCGAGCTCGTCGATAAAGACGATGCCGGTTTGTTCAACAGCGTCTACAGCTTTGCTGCGAATTTCCTCCTCATTGATCAGGCGACCGGCTTCCTCATCTTGCAGTCGTTTGCGCGCCTCCTTGATACTCAGGCGCTGTTCTTGTTTTTTCCCCTGACCGAGACTGGAAAACATGTTTTGTAGTTGGCTGGTCATTTCCTCCATACCCGGAGGCGCCATGATCTCGACGCCAACCGCGACTTGGTCAAGGTCGATTTCAATTTCTTTGTCGTCTAACTCGCCTTGGCGCAGCTTTTTGCGGAACATTTGGCGGGTCGAGTTTTCAGCAGATTCTGCGGTCCCGTCATTGCTCCTCGGCGGCGGCAATAAGGCGTCCAAGATGCGCTCTTCCGCCCGGTCTGCTGCCTGACTGGAGACTTCCTGCATTTGCTCCTGACGCAGCAGGTTGACTGCTGTATCCGCCAAATCTCGAACGATGGATTCCACATCGCGTCCTACATAACCCACTTCGGTGAATTTGGTAGCCTCTACTTTGATCAATGGCGCATTGGCGAGCTTTGCCAGCCGGCGCGCAATCTCGGTTTTGCCAACACCGGTAGGACCGATCATTAAAATATTTTTTGGGCTGACTTCATCGCGCAGCTCTGGATCCAGCTGCATGCGCCGCCAGCGGTTACGCAGCGCAATGGCTACTGCACGTTTGGCGTCACTCTGTCCGACAATGTGGCGGTCCAGTTCAGCGGCGATTTGTTTTGGTGTGAGCGATTCGTTATTTGGCATCAGTGGACAGCGTTTCCAGAGTCAATGAGTGGTTCGTATACACACAGATGTCGCCGGCAATGGCCATGGCTTTGCGCACGATGTCCTCGGCACTGAAGTCGGTGTTTTCCGCCAAGGCTGTGGCGGCGGCTCGGGCGTAATTGCCGCCAGAGCCAATGGCTAGGACTCCTGCTTCAGGCTCGATGACATCACCATTGCCGCTGACAAGCAGTGTTGCTGTCGCGTCGGCAACAATCAGCATCGCTTCGAGCTTGCGCAGTGCACGATCTGAGCGCCACTCCTTGGCCAGCTCCACAGCAGAACGCGCTAGCTGTCCGTGATATTTTTCCAGTGCGGCTTCAAATTTCTCGAACAGGGTGAAGGCGTCTGCCGTACTGCCGGCGAAGCCCGCGATCACGCGATCGTGGTACAGCTTGCGAACCTTGATGGCGTTGCCCTTCATTACCGTATCTCCGAGGGAAACCTGTCCGTCACCGCCAACCGCGACTTGCTGGTCGTTTCTGACACTTAATATGGTGGTGCCGTGAAAAGCTTGCATAGGCGAATCCGTAATGTGTCCTCACCAGAGAACGTTCCCTGGCGAATTGAGTAAATGGGCAGACCGAGGCGACCCCATAGTGGTGTTCCCAGTCTGGAAAAACAATATTGCGGCCATTGTCGTGCGAAACAAGGGCGCAGGCAGTTACTGCAAAATGACGCCCGAGATACCTTGTTCGCGTAATTTTGTCAGGGCGCGGTTGGCATCAACACGACGCTCAAATGGTCCTACGATGACGCGATGCCACTCGCCGGTACTGCCCGTGCCGGTCACAACGGTGGCTGACAAATTGAGCAAAATCAGTTTCGCGCGAAATTCATTGGCGTCGTCCTCGTCACGAAAAGACGCGGCTTGAACGCGAAAACTGGTGGGCTTGGCGGCAGGATCCGGCGGCCTGCTTTCGTAAGCACTCGTATCTACCTGAATTTCACTGTCCTTCAGTAAATCTGGGAACTCGAAGGTGACCTTTGCATTCTCGGACGCGCTCGTTGCAGTCTTGGCAGTGCTCTTGGGTTCAGTGTTGATCCATTCGGGCAGATATGCGGCGAGCAGCACGATGATGGCTCCGAAGATCGCACCGGATGAAAAGCTCGGGCCATGGAAACTGGCGCTTTTTTTGTTGCGGGTAGGCGTTGCTCGAGACGATCTTGGTTTCGCCCCGGGACGAGCTCTTTTTTTTGCGGATTGCCCGCGATTGGCGAAGTCCTTGGTCATGCACATCCAATGGTGGCGTTTGAAAGTATAAAAGGCTGTCCGCAAACTATAGCGCGCCTGCCGGTTGATGGCGAAGGCAGGAAGATGAGGGGTCTACTGGCGTTTGACGTTTCACATGGCGTCGTAGGGATCTACGTCTATGGACCAACGCAGGTTGGCATGGGTTTTGGGCTGCCCAAGTCCGGCGAGTAACCGATGCAGAAGGGGTCTGTTAGTCGCCATGATGATCAGCTGAAAGCGGGCGCGCTTGGCGAGACGGGCCATTGGCGCCGGAATGGGTCCCAGCAACTGAATGGATGCCTCTCGGTTGCTGAGTTCTGGGCTTAGGCGGTCCAAGTGGGTTTTGCACTGCACGAGGAAGTCTCGCGCCATGGCCGGCTCGAAGGCCTCCGCACGCAGCATGGCCATAGGCTGCACAGGTGGCAGGCCCGCATCAATTCGGCTGGTCAGCTCGGCGTGAGCGAATCCTGCGTAACCGTGGTCGATAAGCCTCCGTAGGAGTGGGTTTTGTGGTTGATAGGATTGGATCCATACCTCTCCAGATCGCTCGGCCCGGCCCGCCCTGCCGGCCACCTGGACAATCAGTTGCGCGGTCCGCTCCGGGGCTCGGAAGTCCGGGCTAAGAAATCCGGCGTCGGCGTTTACCACCGCCACCAGCGTAACAGCAGGGAAGTGGTGTCCCTTGGCCAGCATCTGTGTGCCAACCATGATGCAGGGCCTACCCTGTTGAATGCGTTCCAATTGATCGTTTAACTGTTTATTGGTGCGGGTAGTATCGCGATCGATTCGGTAAAGAGGCACCCCGGGAAAGAGTTCTGCCAAGGCCTCCTCTGCTCGCTGTGTGCCCATGCCAAGGGGCAGTAAATCACCTTGTCCACAATGTTCGCAGACGTCGGGGATGGCGAAGCGCAGGTTGCAGTGATGACAAATCAGCTGCTCGGGCTGGCGATGCAATGTGAGTTTGGCGTCGCAGTCTGAGCATACGCTCTGCCATCCGCAGCTTTTGCATAGCAGCGTTGGTGCGAAACCCCGACGGTTCAGGTAGACCAAGACCTGCCCTTCCTTGGCGAGGTGGGCTCGAATGACTCGGATCAACGTATCGGAAAAACCGCCGCGTAAGCTCTGGCCGCGTAAATCAATAGTGTGATAGGTCGGCATCAGCGCGCCGCCAGCCCGCTCGGACAAGTTGAGATGCCGATATCGATTGCGCTGGACGTTGTAGAACGATTCCAGGGACGGCGTCGCTGACCCGAGAAGTAGGGGCACGTCGAGGTTTTGCGCCCGCTTGACCGTTAGGTCCCGCGCTGAATAGCGCAGGCCCTCCTGCTGTTTATAGGAACTGTCATGCTCCTCATCGACGATGATTAAGCCGAGTTCCTCGAACGGGGTAAACACCGCCGAGCGCGTGCCGATGAGGATGCGAATTTCCCCAGCGCGGCACTTTAGCCAGGTCTGCAGTCGTTGCTGATCGGTTAGCGCCGAGTGGATCATACCCGTGCTGCCAAAACGGTTTTCAAAACGTGCGACGGTTTGTGGCGTGAGCGCAATCTCGGGAACAAGCACTAACACTTGTTTGCCGGCGGCTAGCACCGGGGCCATGCTTTGAAGATATACCTCTGTCTTGCCTGAACCCGTTACCCCTTCCAGTAAGAAAACGTCGAAATTGGTGGATCCGGTGATTTGGTCGATGGCCTCTTGTTGTTCTCCAGTCGGCGATAGCGGCTGTGCTAACGCCGTATCGGTTTCCAGAGCTTTGCGTTCGATCACGCCAAGATCTTCGAGTTTGCGTAACATCGGCCGGTTGAAGCCTGCGG
>JAAXKB010000007.1:9566-17718 GCA_012269545.1 Gammaproteobacteria bacterium
TCGATCACGCCAAGATCTTCGAGTTTGCGTAACATCGGCCGGTTGAAGCCTGCGGACGCCAGTGCCTCCCCGGACTGAGGCTGTTCCGCATGTTGCAGATGCTCGACAAGGGCTTGCTGTGTTTTGGCTCGTGGGCTGACACCCTCGGCATTGATTAGGTGCCAGATATCCGGTGGCGGTTCCGGTTTGATTTCAAATGCAGAACCCTTGCGGGCTGCGCTAGGCAGCACCGTGGCGAGGACTTCACCCAGGGGGTAGTGGTAATAGCCACTCATCCACTGCGCCAACTCTAATAGCTCTTCCGCGATGGCGGCGTCATCGTCCAACACTTCCAGCACAGCCTTGGTCTTGGCGTGTGGCGTCTCGACTGACCTATTAACGCAGATGCCGATCACCTCGCTGCGACCAAACGGCACACGAAGCCGCGCACCAACGGCGGGTGTTGGAACGTCTGGCTCTAGATGATAGTCGTAAACCGAGTGAAGTGGTCGGGGAACGGCGACTTGGATGATGCGTTTCGTATCGGGCATACCCTATTGTACGGAGACAGGGATCGGTGTTGATAGCGACGGAGACAATTTCTTAACGTTTGCCCGGTGGTCGCAGTAGTTGCGGCAGGGGATGCATCTGTTAAACTTCGCGCCCGTTTTAGCACAAGCAAGTAGCCGATATGAAGCCTGAGATCCACCCGGAGTACAATACCATCTTCGCCACGTGTAGCTGCGGCAACAAGATGGAAATTGGTTCAACACTGGCAGAAGACCTGCACTTGGATGTGTGTTCAAGCTGCCACCCATTTTATACCGGCAAGCAGAAGACCATTGATTCGGGTGGTCGCGTCGAGAAATTCCGTCAGCGTTTTTCTAAGCGGACGAGTTCTGGCAGCTAACGGTTCGCATCTCATCTCAATACGCAGGAGGATGAGACGTCTGGTTTGCCGAAGCGATTTGGAAACCCGAGGGCAAAAAGTAAAAGAAAAGGAGGCTCGCCTCCTTTTTTTGTGGCTTGCGCCAACGTCGAGCCACTAGAAGAGGTCTACAGCCCTCAAGTCTTCGGTGGTGTTTTCCTGCTGATTTAACGTCGACGATGCGTCTGGCGCATTTTCGGCGAGGAATATCTCCTCTATGGATGTCGGATTGCTCGCCAGCGCGGGTAGGCCTGTCGTGGCGTCGATGCGAAGCGTAACGACGCCCGGAGGCTGCAGCATGAGTTTTTCTGGCACATCAGCCAGAGCTTCATCCATAAAATCAATCCAGATCGGCAGCGGTATGTTGGAGCCATAAGAGTTTTGCCCGAGTGGTTGCTGATCTTTAAAGCCCACCCACACACTGGCAACCAATGATGAGTTAAAGCCATTAAACCACGTGTCGGATGCGTCATTAGTGGTGCCCGTTTTGCCCGCTAAATCGGTTCTACCGAGGCTTCGCGCTCGTCGACCGGTGCCCAGTTTAATAACGTCCCGGAGCATTGACTGCATAATGTAAGCGTTGCGTTCTTCGAGCACGCGTTCGGCGATGACTTGGGTTTCGGTAGCAGAGCCGACCTGCTCATTCTTTAGCATCAGCTCCTCTAGAACATTGGCTCGCAGCCACTGGCGCGGATCAATCTGTGTCGCGTATTCGGTTGATTCCCCTGACGCGGTTTTTTCTTCCGCCGGTGCGTTGTCTTCGCAATCTTCGCAAACCGATGCCGGGTTGGCGGCAAAAAGAACGTTGCCTTTTTGATCGATCAAACGATCAACAATATGTGGCTCTACAAGATAGCCGCCATTCGCCAGCACTCCGTAGGCTCGCACCATATCCACGGGCGCTACGGTCATGGTGCCACCACCCAATGCGAGCTGGGTGTTGCGCGGAAACGACGACATGTCAAAGCCAAATTTTCTTACGTCTTTAAGGACATTGCCCGCGCCGATTTTTAGCAGCACGCGCATGGAAACGAGATTGATCGATCGATACAAAGCCTGCCTTAAGCGCGTGGGTCCGTTGTACCTGCTGTTGTCATTTTCTGGGCGATACTGGGACTCAAGGTTGGCGTCGTCGAAAACCAGCGGCGCGTCAAGAAAGATGTCTGCCGGGGTAATGCCCCGGCTCAGCGCGGAGCTGTAAACAAAGGGTTTGAACCCGGAACCCGGCTGACGTTGCGCCTGCAGCGCGTAGTTGTATTGATTGCGATAAAAGTCATAGCCGCCAACTATGGCCCGCACGGCACCGTTGCTCGGATCCATGGCGATTAACGCGCCTTGAATCTCGGGCAACTGAGTAAGCAACCAGATCGGCGGGTTGCCGGGTGCCGTCCCCGTGTTGTTTTCGACGTCCGCAGTATTGACGCGAATGATGTCGCCGACGGCGACGATATCGCTCATGCGCTGCGGACGCGGGCCTCGTTCGTCCACCGAGATATAAGTCCTTGCCCAGCGGCTGTCCGCGAACTGAATTTTGCCGATGCGAGCATCGGCTGCTAAGACTAAGGCATGGTCATCTTTGACTCGCAGCACGATCCCGGGAGTTTGTTCAGTATAAATCGTCAGCTCGTTGATGCGCTCAAGCAGTTGGTTGTGCAAATCGTCCTTGGTAATGGGCGCCGCCGTGGTATTCATTGGATCTGTCGGGAACTGTGTGGTGAGATCCGCCGGGCGTTCTGCAACCGATTTGCCGTAAAATTCGCCGATCAGCGAAACCAGTGACTCTGAGACCTGAGCCTCCGCGCCCCGATAGCCGTGGTCGTGATCGTATTTGAGCAGCCCGCGCCGGAGTGCCGCGGTGGCCTCGCGCTGTTTAGATACATCAAGCGTGGTAAAAATTTCGTATCCACCCGTGTATAGGTCCGGCACTTTGCCAATAACTTCTTGGCGTGCCCATTCGGATACGTAGGGACTGGGTAAGTCCAACTCCCGCGCATAAACTTTAGCGGTGATGGGCGCTCTAACAGCCTCGTCGTATTCTGTCCGGCTGATCGACTGTTGATCGAGCATGCGGCCAAGTACCTGATTGCGTCGCCGCAGAGCCCATTCGGGACCGTTGATGGGGTTGCCGGCTTCGGGACGCTGTGGAATTCCCGCTAACATGGCCAGTTGGGCCAGCGACAAATCTCCTAATGGTTTGCCATAGTAGGTAACGGCAGCCGCCTGAGCGCCGTAGGCCCGTTTGCCGAATGGCACAAGGTTGATGTACAGCTCGAGGATCTCTTGTTTGCTCAGTTCCTGCTCGATTTTTAGCGATAGCAACATTTCTTTGAACTTGCGTAAAAAGCTGCGCTCCAAAGTAAAAGACACGTTTCGCGCCAGTTGCATGGTGATTGTGCTGGCACCGCCTAACCGATCGTCGCTGAAGCCCGCCAAGCTTGCACCGAGCTGCACCATGTCATTGGCCAAGGATATGTAATCAATACCGTGGTGTTGGTAAAAGCGTTTGTCCTCGGTATCTAAAACGGCGCTGATAAAGGCGTCTGGCACGTCTTCGATGGAAATTGGGATCAAGCGTCGCTCGCCAAACTCGCCCAACAGTGCCCCGTCCTTGGAGTAGATGCGTAATGGAGCTTCTAATGTGACGTTGCGAAAGGTGCTGGCATTGGGGATTTGCGGATTGAGGTAGATGTAGCTTCCGGCAATGCCAATCACGATTGTGCACACGGTTGCCAACCCAAAGATGGCAAGGAAGCTCAACACAGGATGTTTGCGCGTTGACCGCTGAGTACTGTTCATATCGCTGGATTCGGCTGCCAGATAAAACGGACGTTGCGCGGCGAGCATAGCAAAACCCGAGTGGTAGAGCACCGTCACCGGTGGCGTTGGGAGCAACATTGGAGATGGTTTTAGGCTTACAGCGCGTACCGTTTTCGGACCTATTGGTTCAGTCCTCTGAAGATCACACTACGCGGTCCTCCTTGATCTTGATCGAGTCATGCGTCCAAAAAATCAGGACATTACGAAAACCAAGGGTGCTTTAGGGCTCTATATTGACGAGCTGACGATCGCGGTTTGTATTGTTCGTGATCCCGCCGCAGGTTCATCCAAGGATAAAGCTGCAGGTTCGGTCCAGAACGCAAAAGTCCGACTCCTCACCCATATTGAAAGAACAGCGGTAAGCGGTGGGGAACGCCTTGTTCAGCAAGTGAAGGCACTTTGTGCGCCTGAGATTGGCGATACGAACCTCGCTTTAGACTGTTGGATCGCCTCAGGGCGCGCGCAGTGTCTTACCGTTCCAGTGACGGCGCCTGCAAATTCACAGGCTCTGCTGCATTTTGATGTCGCGCATGAACTGGGCGCCTATGTGGCCAAGCATACGACGCGACGTATGGATCAAGGCGCGAGCCCTGACGAGGTCAAATCAGTGTCTGCGAGCAATTGGCTGGATAACGCGCGCCCGAAAGAACCGCCTGTTTTCGACTATCTGCTGCGCTCAGGGCAGCTCAAGACCACTGTCGTTGAAGCGTGGCTGTGGTGGGCAGGCGGGGAGTCTGACCTTGCGTTTAATGAAGCGATGGTTCAAGCAGGCACGCCAGTGAAAGGGTTGGTTCCTGACGGAATAGCACTCTATCGAGGACTTCAAGATTACTGGCAGGAGAAGGGCGTGGCACTGGATCCTTTGCAAGGCAAGTGGGTTTTGGTCGATGTCTCCACGCAAACCTCCGCGTGGTTTTTTTGCGATTGCTGGTTTCGAGTTCATAAACAATACGACACCGCAGACATTTTCCGCGACCGGGAGATAACCCAAGGACATACCGTCGTGATTTGGGGTTGCTCGAGCAAACACGAGGATTTTCCTTTTGCAGCCGAAGCCGCTTTCAATCACTTACTTGAGCCCTATGCCACAAATGCACAGGCATCGCGAGCGAGCAAGCCGCTGCCTTGCTTGATCGCCTTGGGCCTCGCCCTGCAGGGAGCTCAGCCAAGGGTGAGTGAGTGGTATAGCTCCGGCGATTGCCCAAATATCAATCTGTTGCCTTGGCGAGGTCAGCGGCTGCAGCAGCTGCGCTATCGATTTCTTACTCACACAGCGATCGTCACGAGCCTGTTAGCCGCTTTGGCGTTGCTATGGGCTGGCGTGCTCAACGGATTACTTGCGGGCCACTTAGAACGCCAATCCATTGTGGCGGCGCAGCTGGAGCGAAGAGAGCAGGGCGCTCGTCAGGCCGAACAACAGCACAAAAATTGGCGTCAGGAGGAACGCGCGCGAAATAATTTGGTGGGTTTAGCCGATACTGGTGTGCGCCAGCTTGATAATCTGCAGCGTGTCCTAGAGCAGATTCCTGCGTGCGTTTCGGTAAGCAAGATAGTCCTGAACGGCACCAGTATTTCCGTTTCGGGTAGCTCCAGTGATCCGGCGGCGTTGCGCTGATTGCCCGAAAAGCTCTTCGCCGCCTTCGCAGAGGATGGCAAAAATATCCTGAACGCCTGGCCTGTGTTGTTGGCGGACAAGCCGGCGCAGGTACATTTTGGACGAGGCAATCAAGGTGATCGATTCGTCCTTCAGGTGTCCTTCGATAAAACACTTAAGGCCCGCGTGGGCGAGGCTGCGCAAAATCAAAACAAAGAGGATCCAAACAAAGAGGATCCAAACAAAGAGGATCCAAACAAAGAGGATCCAAAGAAAGAGAACCCAAACGAAGGCCATCTTCATCACCCCCTTTTAAGCAAAGAGAATTTGGGTAAAGCGGTTTCGAATGGCTGCTAATGGACCCACTCTTGGCGCTGGTGTTTCCAAGATTCTCATGTCATTGAGCGTGTTACCCATTCACCAACGTATTTTACCTGTGTCGGTAATTGCCCTCCTTCCGGCGCTATCGATCATTGTGGTCGGGGTCATTCCCCAATGTCAGCGGTCACTGGATGTACGTCAGGGTACTGTTGCGCTTGAACGTGCGCTTGACCAGCTCCATCCTTTTCGCGCAGCTCAGCCAAAAGCAGTCAAGGAAGCGTGGCAACTGGTAGTCGCGAAGTTTCCGCTGTGGCACGCGCAGCAGGCCGAGCACCGTTGGCTCGCGGGACTGGTAGACCTGGGTACTGAATACCAACTGCGGACCGTAAAACTCAAATCTAACAGCAGACGTGGATTGTCCGAAACAACGGCGAAACGGCAATGGACACCTGCATCTGTTCCCGATTTGAGGGCGTCGTCACTCACGCGGCAAAGTTTCATCTGGCCTGTAGAAGGTAAGTTTATCGACGTCTTGATGGTGCTGAGTGTGCTGACGTCTGTTGCAACTGAGATCGACGAGTTTGCCGTCGAGTGGCTGAGCGATAGAACAGCCCCAACTGACGCGGAGCACAGTGATTTGCCAGACGTTCGGGTAGATTTGAAATTTCGGCTCTATGTGCGTGAACCCAGCGCACCCACAGACCGTGTCGGTGAGACTTTGTGGCCGAATCCCCTGGACCCTCAATCCGCGCGGCCCGGTCGATGGCAACGAATCAGCGCACTGCTATCAAATGCCGGCGAGCACTCAGTGAACTGCCAGTCATCGACCCGAGGCAGCCTTGGCTTCATCGCGACGGGATCGCTTGGGATTTTCCTCGAAGACGACGTGCAGGACATCACCTTGGTCGGTGTCATCGACACTCAGGCAGGCGCTGACCGACCTGAGTTGCGCGCGGTGTTTCGTAATGGCCATGGCACGTTTGCCATTGCTGCGCTGCAAACCAGACTGTCAGCTCAAGATTATCGGTTAGTTCTACTGGATCGGCAGCGGGCCGTACTGCAGCGTCCTCGATTGAAGGCGTAACAGGCCATTGCCCAAGAGTCCATCGTGCTCAATTTGCGGCCACCTCTGTCGGTCGCTGGAGAAAACGTTTTGCTGAACGTTGCCGCTCGGCGCAGACAATGACCTGTTGGTCCAAAGCCTTAATGACTTTGCTTTTATGTGCGTGTGGTCTTGAAGCGCGTTCGGCCCTGGAAGCTGAGAATTCGGGATCGAAGGCCGTTTTTGGGGTGCTGTTGAATCAGCTCAATTGGACGAAAACGCGCCGCGATTGACTTTACGACTCGAGGAGGCAGACATACGCGGCTTATTGGCGCTTCTTGCCGACCAGCTTGGCTTGAGTGTGCTGATAAGCGATGACGTTGAGGGAACGTTGTCGATGAGTCTGGTCGACGTCCCCGCCTCCGATGCATGGGTCCTTGTGCTTCAAGCCGCTGGTTTGGCTGAGCGGCAACATCAGGATGTTCGCTATGTGGCGCCCGCTACGTTCATCGTTCAGCGCGAGGAAGCTTTGTTGAGCAACGCGCAAACGGTTGAGCAGTTAATGCCCCTAGAAACCGCGGTGTTGCGCGTGCGCTATGCGCGAGCGAATCAGTTGCTCAAACATCTAACGTCGACTCACACGATGCTTTCCTCCCGAGGTGAGGCGTTAGTCGACGAACGCTTGAATGCCTTGGTCGTTAATGATCTGCCTGCGCGTGTTGCTGCCATCCGTGAATTGATTGCGCGATTGGATGCTCCTTTAGCGCAAGTGGCGATCGAAGCCCGTATCGTCACGGCAAGCGATAATCTCAACCATCAGCTTGGCGTTCAGTGGCGGGCGCAGTTCAGTTCAGCAGAGGATCAAGGCAGTCCTGACACCGAAACGGAGGATATCTCCTCGCTTATCGCAACCACAGCATTAGCTGTAAGTGCGCCAGCTTCGACGTTGACCCTGGGGGTTTTGCGCCCCGGGGTAGCGGTTGATGCCGAACTGTCATCGTTGGCGGAACAGGGCCAAGCGCGCGTGTTGGCCAAGCCAAAGATTCTCACCTTGGACCAGTCGCCAGCATCCATCCAATCCGGTGTGCAGATTCCGTATCAGGAAACCAGTCGCAGCGGTGCAACCTCAACCTCTTTTCGTAATGCGGTACTGTCTTTACATGTGTTGCCGCAAATCACTCCGGATCAGAACATCATGATGCAGCTGAGGGTGAAGCAAGACGCGGTAGGCCAGATCTTTAACGGTGTGCCTTCGATCAACACCAATGAAATTCAAACCAGTGTATTGGTGGGCAATGGTGAAACCTTGGTGTTGGGCGGGATTTTGCAGGAAGACGCTAACAGCTCGGAACGCAAAACGCCGATCCTGAGCGACATTCCCTTTTTTGGAAAAGCTTTCCGACGCAAGATTGAACGCCAAGACCAGCAGGAGCTTCTGGTGTTTATTACGCCTACCTTGGTACAGAAGTTT
>JAAXKB010000078.1 GCA_012269545.1 Gammaproteobacteria bacterium
ATGAACCGCTTCCGGGCTGGTATACCGAGGAGGTTCGTGAGCAGCATTGGCACGGTTGTGGCCCGCATTCAGCCCGTGAGTGCTATGGGTTTGCGCCGAATCCTGGGATGGCAGCCTTATTCCCCCGCCAGCCTCAGCAGGCGCCTGATCTTGCGGGGGCTCGCAGCATGTTCGATGGGTACGACAATGGCGTACTGATGGCTGATCAATATGTGGGACGCCTTCTTAACCTGCTGGCGGATCTGAGTGTGGATCAAGACACAGTCGTCGTCATTGGTTCCGATCACGGGGAAAATCTTGGCGAGATGAACGTTTATGGCGATCACCAAACCGCAGACCAAATCACCACTCGCATTCCCATGATCATGAAGTGGCCGGGTGTGGCAGAGGGTGGTCGGTACGCGGCCATGCATTATCACATTGATGTGTTTGCTACCTTGTTGGAGTTAGCGGATAAGGCGGTGCCAAGCTCATGGGACGGGCAAAGCTTTGCGGAATCCTTGCGTCAAGGGGAGGACGTCGGTCGAGAGGAGTTGGTGGTGTCTCAGGCGGCTTGGTCGTGTCAGCGCGGCGTGCGCTTCGATAATTACCTGTATCTGCGCACTCGGCATGACGCCTACCATCTTTGGGCGGATGAGATGCTTTTTGATGTTGTGGCGGATCCGCATCAGCAAACCAACCTTGCTGACGTTCAGCCGCAGGCATTGCAGCAGGGCAGAGACAAGCTCGATAGCTGGCGTGCAGCCATGATCGTTGATGCCGCCAGGGGTCGAGACCCTCACGACAATGTGATGGCCGAAGGTGGCCCCTACCACGTGCGAGGCAAACTTGATTCTTATCTTGATCGGCTGCGACAGACTGAACGCGGGAACCTAGCCGACCAACTGGCTGAAAAGTACAGGGCCTAAAGGGCGGTCTTGAGCATCGGCTGCTGTGTACTTTTCCCACAATTGCGGCTGATGTTCGACACCGTCAGGACATTCTTGGAAATTAATGTTATGTTATAACATTCATTTTTAAGAGAGCTCATCATGCAATCTGCACTTGCCACCAAACTACCTGTGACCGTCCTCTCCGGTTTCTTAGGCGCAGGAAAAACAACAGTGCTAAGCCACATTCTGAACAATCGCGAGAACAAAAAAGTTGCGGTTATTGTTAACGACATGAGTGAGATCAACATCGACTCCGCCATCGTCCAAAGCGAGGTGTCGCTCAATCACAGCGAAGAGAAGCTAGTGGAAATGAGCAACGGCTGTATCTGTTGCACCCTCAGAGAGGATCTGCTGGAGGAGGTAACCAATCTTGCTCAACAAGGACGGTTTGATTACCTCGTCATAGAATCGACAGGTATCTCGGAGCCCTTGCCCGTTGCAGAGACCTTTACGTTTGCGGATGAGAATGGGGTCTCGCTCTCCGATGTGGCCGAGTTGGACACCATGGTCACCGTGGTCGATGCGGTCAATTTTCTCAAGGACTATGACGATGCCAAATCCTTGCATGAAACGGGAGAGTCGTTGGGAGAAGATGATGAGCGCAGTGTTGCTGATCTATTGGTCGATCAGGTTGAATTCGCCGACCTGATTCTCATCAGCAAATGCGATTTGGCGGGTGCCAAGGATGTTGAGCGATTAACCGCTATCCTGAAAACCCTCAACACTCACGCGAAAATCGTCCCAATTTCCCATGGCCAAGTACAGATCGATGAAGTACTTAACACGGGTCTGTTTGATTTTGCCCGGGCGCAACAGGCACCCGGCTGGCTAAAAGAAATGCGCGGCGAACATGTCCCAGAGACTGAGGAATACGGCATCGGAAGCTTCACCTACGAAGCACGTCGACCCTTCCATCCAGAAAAATTCAATCACTTCCTTCACAACACCGAACAATATGGCAAGTTGATTCGCTCGAAAGGATACTTTTGGTTAGCCACGAGACCAGAGTTTGCTGGCCAGTGGAGCCAAGCTGGCGGTATCGCCCGTTACGGCTTTGCCGGCATGTTCTGGAAAGCGGTGCCAAAGGAAAACTGGCCCGACGATGCGGATTACCTTGCATCCATTGAAAAACAATGGGTTGAGCCTTTCGGTGATATGCGACAGGAGTTGGTCTTCATCGGTCAAAATTTGGATCAAGAGCGCATGATCCGGGCACTCGATGAGTGCTTGTTGAGTGAAGAGGACGTGCTGCGAGGCAGGGTCTATTGGGAGACGCTGGCCGATCCGTTTCCTCAGTGGGAGCAAGCGTGAAAGCTGCCAGTCAGCCAAGAGCTGCTGTCGTGGCGCCTCAGATCCCCAGCCATAACGAAAATCTGAATGTAATGGCTGGCAGTGACCCCGCGGTCTTAGCCGATATTTACGAACCGAAAACCAACATAACGATTTGGCAGAGGTCACTGTCTGAAAGTCTTCAGTGCCTCGTTGACGAGTTTGTTGCGTCTCGGCAACAGCCCTACACATCGTTGATTTGCACTCCCTCAGATGCTCGATCGCAGTTGCTTAAGGAATTGGGTAGCTCGCGTTTCAGCGCGTTAGTCGATGACGTCAATGAGTTAATCGACATGTTTTGCTACCTATTTGACCTCAACCAAGTTGGTCTACGCTTGACCGTGCTGCGGGAAGCAATGTGCCCGAAGTTCCACGTAGATCATGTGCCTTGCCGGTTGGTGACAACGTATGGCGGTATAGGAACTCAGTGGTTGCCCAACCAAGCGGTTAACCGAGCAAAGTTAGGGATTGGCAGCGCTGGTCTGTCTGATCAGGAATCTGGGCTGTATGGCAACGAGTCGGATATCCGTCAGATGGCAGCTGCAGACGTGGCCCTGTTAAAAGGTGAGGGCTGGCAAGGAAATCAAAACGCAGGATTAGTCCATCGTTCGCCAACGATACCACCGGGAGAGAGCCGCTTATTGCTGACGTTGGATTTCAGTAATTAGGGTGAACCTGAAGAGATTCAGTTCGACTCGATCAGGCGCCTCGTGCGGTATCGAAATACCCGATTGACAGGGAGAGCCTGCGCATGACGATGGAAGTAAAAGCGAATCAACGGGTATAAGGCTCACAGGTGGCGAAAAAGAATACCAACCAAACGATTAACGACGTCCGGTCGGCTGATTTAAGGGTGGCTGAAGAAGCGATCGCGAAGGGCGTGCAGGAGTCGCAGGAGCGTTGGATCGAAGCCGGACTCATAGCGCAGGCGCTGATCGCTGAGTTGGTTAAAATTGCACAAAACAGTGGCTCGAAGCCTCAGATCGCAACGTTCCTGCGTGCTCTTGCGGCACGCCTCGAGTCTGAGCACAACGTGCACTGAGGCGCACGAACAGGCTCAAAAGAGGTTCGTTGCTCTTCCTCATTTACAAGGGTTCCGGCGAACGGTCGTCGATGGAGTGGTAGAAGGATTCGGAGCGTGTGCTTGTGGCATTCGATGCCACTGCTGCCCGTTTGTAGAGCCTCAGTTACCGAGCGCGTACGCGATGACTTTGCCGCCGGCTACAGGTGCTTTTGGCGCTGCTGCGTCCGTGCTATGGCTTTCCTCACGATCGGGTCTGCCACCGCCAGCGGGTTCCAGCACCAAGACGTACTGCCTACCGGAAGTAGGGCTGGTGTAACTCATGGGTGTACCGTCTGAACCTCTCTCAAGGTCCGAAGACCACAGCAGCTCGCCGTTTTCGACATCGATCGCCCTGAGCTTGCCGTCCATAACACCGGCGTTAAAGATTAGCCCACCAGCGGTGACGAAGGAGCCAGCGGAATAAGGTAGCCCAATGTCCAGCGCACCAAGGCCCCTGCGCCAGACGATTTCCTGAGTTGTCATATCGACAACGGCGATTTCCCCATAAGGTGGTTTCAGACACGGAATCGATAGCGGTGAACTGAACATCTCGACCTTAGCCGCGAACGGCGTACCTCGCTGGGGCCCGCCAATGCCATAGCCTCTGCCGAAACCGTCGGCCTCGCTGCGGCGCGCATCGTCTTCACGAGCGATCATGTGAACTTGCCAAGGCAGGTGCAGGTTATTCACCACCATGAGCTGGCGCTGCTCATCAACAGCGACGGATCCCCAGTTCATTCCACCGGCCGGTCCCGGATATAACAGCGTGCCCTGAACCGATGGCGGCGTCATGGGTCCTTCATATCTCAGCTCGCGCAGTTTTTGACGGCAGGCCATCTGGTCGAAGGGTGTAATGCCAATGGTGTCCTCATCTCGAATCAATGGATATGCAAAGGACGGCATGCCGGTAGAGAATGGTTGCGTCGGGCTGGAACGTTCGTCAGGTAAGTCTGTTTGGGGAACGGGGCGTTCGGTAACTTCTGTAATGGGTTCGCCGGTCTGCCGGTCAAGCACAAACAGCTCACCACGCTTGGTGGGTACGATAACGGTCTTTCGCCGCTCGCCACCGATTGTCAGGTCAACCAAGGTGGGCTGGGAGGGCACGTCGTAATCCCAAATGTCGTGATGGGTTGTTTGAAAATGCCAGCGGGTCAGTCCGGTTTTCGCATCAATGGCGACAACGGAAC